>CAVXAG010000011.1:0-157186 GCA_963759655.1 uncultured Actinomycetota bacterium
CCGTAAGGTCCAGCAGAGAAGCAAAGCGGCCCTGGACCTTTCGTTCATCGACCAGCTTTTCGGCCAGCTCGTCGCCGATGTGGCGGACACAGCCCAGCCCCAGCCGCACCTCGGCGCCGTCGTTCTCCAGCGTGGCGTGCGCAAGGCTGGCATTGACGTCGGGAACCGAAACGGTGACGCCGTGCCGGCGGGCGTCGGCGACCAGCGACTGCGGCGAGTAGAACCCCATCGGCTGCGCCCGCAGCAGCGCGGCGCAGAACGCCGCCGGATGATGCAACTTGAACCAGGACGAGTAGAACACCAGCGACGCGAAACTCAACGCATGGCTTTCCGGGAAGCCGAAGTTGGCGAATGCTTCGAGCTTTTCGTAGATCCGGTCGGCCACCTCGCCGGTGACGCCGTGCCGTTCGCGCATGCCGTCGTAGAACCGGCCGCGCAGCCGCCGCATCCGCTCGGTGGACCGTTTGGAACCCATCGCGCGGCGCAACTGGTCGGCCTCGGCGGCGGTGAAGCCGGCGCAGTCGACGGCCAGCTGCATCAGTTGCTCCTGAAAAAGTGGAACGCCCAATGTCTTTCGCAGCGCCGCCGCCATCGACGGGTGGTCGTAGGTGACCGGGTCCAGGCCGTTGCGTCGCCGGATGTACGGGTGCACCGAGCCGCCCTGGATCGGGCCGGGCCGGATGAGCGCCACCTCGACGACGAGGTCGTAGAAGATTCGGGGTTTCAGCCGGGGCAGAGTGGCCATCTGCGCGCGCGACTCCACCTGGAAGACGCCGACGGAATCGGCGCGCTGCAGCATGTCGTAAACGGCGGGCTCGGACAGGTCGAGCTTGGCAAGGTCCACCTCGATGCCCTTGTGCTCGGCGACCAGGTCGATGGCGTAGTGCAGCGCTGACAGCATGCCCAGGCCGAGCAGGTCGAACTTCACCAATCCGATGGCGGCGCAGTCGTCTTTGTCCCACTGCAGCACGCTGCGATCTTCCATCCGCGCCCACTCCACCGGGCACACGTCGGCGATGGGGCGGTCGCAGATCACCATGCCGCCTGAGTGGATGCCCATGTGTCGCGGCAGGTTACTGATCTGCAGCGCCAAGTCGATCACCGGCTTGGGGATGTCCTCCACGTCGGGGGAGTCGGCCAAGCCGTTCCACTGGCTGATCTGCTTGCTCCAGGCATCCTGCTGGCCTTGCGAAAAGCCAAGGGCCCGCGCCATATCACGCACTGCGCTGCGACCCCGATAGGTGATGACGTTGGCGACTTGCGCGGCGTAGTCCCGGCCGTACCGGTGGTAGACGTACTGGATGACGTTCTCTCGCAGGTCGGATTCGATGTCGATGTCGATGTCGGGTGGCCCGTCGCGTTCCGGTGACAGGAAGCGCTCGAACAGCAGCTCGTTCGCGACCGGGTCGACGGCGGTGACACCGAGCGCGTAGCAGACCGCCGAGTTGGCCGCCGATCCCCTGCCCTGGCACAAAATGCCGTTCTCGCGACAGAACCGGGTGATGTCGTGCACCACCAGGAAATAACCCGGGAAGTGAAGTTTCTTGATGATTTCCAGCTCGTGCTCGATCTGTGCGTACGCCCGGGGAGCTCGATCTGGCGGCCCGTAGCGGTCGTGCGCGCCGGTCATGGCCAGGTGCCGAAGCCAACTGTCCTCGGTGTGGCCGTCGGGGACGCCGAACGGCGGCAGCTGCGGAGCGATCAATTCGAGCGCGAACGCACACCGCTCACCGAGATCGGCGGCGGCCGTCACCACCTGCGGACAGTGTGCGAACAGCCTCGCCATCTCGGCGCCTGACCGCAGGTGCGAACCACCCAGCGGGGCAAGGTATCCGGCGGCCTCGTCCAGGGAATGCCGTGCGCGGATCGCGCCCATCGCCATGGCCAGGCGGGCTCTTGACGGCTCCGCGAAGTGCGCGGCGGTGGTGGCGACGACGCTGACACCGAACTTCGGCGCCAGCGCGGCCAGCGCGACGTTGCGTTCGTCGTCAAGCGGTTGGCCGTGGTGGGTGAGCTCGATGCTGACCCGGTCGGCGCCGAATCGGTCGACGAGGTCGGCCAGCGCTTTCTCGGCGGCTTCCGGCCCGTGCCTGATAACCGCGTCCCGCACATGGCCTTTGCGGCAGCCGGTCAAGATGTGCCAGTGACCGCCGGCGGCCTCGGTGAGCGTGTCGAAGTCGTAGAGCGGCTTGCCTTTTTCGCCGCCGGCCAGGTGTGCGACGGCCAACTGACGCGACAGCCGCCGGTAGCCTTCGGGCCCGCGGGCAAGCACCAGCAGGTGGGGCCCGGGGGGATCGGGGTCCTCGGTGCGGGCGTTGTTGCCAAGCGAGAGTTCCGCGCCGAACACCGTGCGCATGTTCAGTTCCTTTGCGGCCTCCGCGAAGCGCACGACGCCGTAGAGGCCGTCGTGATCGGTCAGCGCGATCGCACGCAGGTCCAGCCGGACGGCTTCCTCGATGAGTTCCTCCGGGGTGCTGGCACCGTCGAGGAAGCTGTAGGCGGAGTGGGAGTGGAGCTCGGCGTAGGGAGTCGATTCGCCGCGCCGGACATCGTCGGGACGCAGGTAGGCGCCCCGCTTGCGAGACCAGGCCGGGCTGTCGCCGCCGTCGACGGGCGGCTCCAACGGCATGCCGGCTCGGCGGGGCTTGCTGTTGAGCACCCGCTCGATCTCTGCCCAACTCGGCCCAGTGAACCAGCCCATTGGTAGTCAGGGGCGCGGTGTCCGCAGTGCGGGTCCGTTTCCCCATCCCCCTTTCAATCCGTGCGTGCGGTTTTCCCGCACACGGCTTACCGATGATCTTCTGTGCATGGTTACGCAGCCTTCGGGTAGCAGATGGTGCCGCGAAGCCGGTGCAGGCCGTGCCCGTTGAACCACGCCTCGGTCCACTGATCGGTTTGCCCGGCACGTAGGTTGCGGCCCCGCTTTTTGACCATCAAGCGGAACAGCCGCCACGTCACGTACCAGTCGATCTGGCGGAACTTGTCGGCAGCGTTGCCGGTGCGAAAGTAGTTACCCCAGCCGCGCAGGACCGGATTGAGCTCCGCGATCACCTCACGGATATCCGTTCCGACACGGTTGCGGCCGGTGCGGTCACGGACCTTGTCCCGTAACCGTTTCACCGCCGCCTGGCTGGGCCAGCGATGCAGGTAGTAGCGCACGATCCGCTTCTGCTCCCACAGCCGCCCCGACATACGGGCCCGGAAATGACAGCCCAGGAAATCCAGGCCGTCGCGACCGTCCCGCAGGTCGAGCACCTTCGTCTTATCCGGATGCAGCCGCAACCCCAACGACGCCAGGATTTCTCCCACTGCCGCCAAAGCGTGCTCTGCTTGTGCCGCCGAGCGGCACAACACCACACCATCATCGGCGTAGCGCACCAACTCACCCACATCGCGTCGGGTCAGCTCGGTGTCGAGCACGTGCAGGTAGATGTTGGCCAACAACGGCGAGATCACCCCGCCCTGCGGGGTGCCCGCGACCGTCCGCGTCACCACCCCGTCGACCATCACCCCTGCTTGCAGCCACAACCGCAGCAGTTTGAGCACCCGCCGATCCGAGACCCGCCGACTCACCTCCGTGAGCAGCCGTTCGTGGTCGATCTCGCCGAAGAAATTGGCGATGTCAAACTCCACCACAAACGTGTGACCCGCGATGAATCCGGTACGCAACCGCTCCATCGCCTGTGTGGCCGACCGTTTCGGCCGAAACCCATACGAGCACGACATGAAGTCCGCCTCGAAAATCGGTTCCAGCACGATCTTGGCCGCCGCCTGGGCCACCCTGTCCCGCACCGTCGGAATCCCCAACGGCCGCTTACCACCTCGTGGTTTCGGGATCTCCACCCGACGCGCCGGCGCCGGGCGGTACACACCTCGGCGAAGGTCACCACGCAACTCACGCAACATGCGGTCCACGCCGTAGTCCTCCACCGCGACCAGGGTGATCCGATCCACCCCGGCCGCACCCCTGTTCTTACGCACCCGCTCCCACGCCTCCCACAAGACGTCACCCCTGTGGATACGGTCAAAAAGGGCGTGGAAACGCCGACCCTCAGACTGCTTGGCCGCAGCCCATAGCGTGCGTTGAAGTTCTCGTACTTTCACCGGCGATGCACCCAACGGCTCATCGTCGGCTACGGCAAGCACTGGCCTGCCGGGGTGGTTGGACCGGATGATCCCGATCATGCCCTCGCACTTACCCACGTCGCCCGCGTGATCAAAGTTGGGGCCCTTTCCTCCCGGCGCGTTATGTTGCACGCCGATCAGCGGTACTACGACCCCATCGGACTCCCGCTGCCCTCCAAGAGCTTTCACCATCGGCTTATACCCTTGGTCTTTGCCCGACGAAGGCCAGGCAGACGGGTCTCTCCTGTTCCGAACCAGACTGTGTGCACGTGCCGCCTCCCGTACCCCGGAAGGACCCGACGAACTGACCCCGGACCAGGGCCCGCCGGACATGGCCTTCGCCGTGACATCAGCGGCTCGGCTCCTCCGTTGTGAATTTGACGAGGCTGCAGAGTTCGCTTGACGCTACGGCCCGCACACTTGCTCCCTCCGAAGAGGCTCTCGACACCCCGCTCAGCCCACCGCGTCTCCACGACGGACCGGGGCCTGCTACCCGGCGCTCCGGTACCTACCGGGACGGGACTTCCACCCGCTAGTCCAGTCCAACTTTCAGGACGCAACATGCGTTCATTCTATCGAACATACGTTCGATGCGCCACAGCGATGGACACCCAAGCGATGAATATCTGGCGCCGATCGGGTCTACACATATACAAAGCACACCGCGGAAGGAGACTGGAATGACCCAGGAGACGTCCACGACATCAGCGCCCGTAAAGCCCCGAGTTGTCGACCAGCAGACCTGGCGCAGCGCGCTTGACGAGCTGCGGCTGCGGGAGAAGGCAGCTACCCGGGAGCTCGACGCCATCGCCGCGCAGCGCCGTCGCCTCCCCATGGTCGAGATGCCCGACTACACGCTGATCGGTGCGGACGGGCCCGTCCGGCTGGTCGACGTGTTCGAGGGGCGTTCGCAGCTGATCGTCTACAACCACATGTGGCAGGACGGTGCGGAGTGGCAGTGCGGCGGCTGCACCGGCTTCACCTCTCAGTTCACCCGGCTGGAATTCCTGCACAACTACGACGCCCGCTTCGTGATCGTCACCAACGGGCCGATCGAGGAGGCGTTGGCCTACCGCGACAAAGTCGGCAACAAGATGGACTGGTACTCGTCGTCGGACAGCTCGTTCGCGGCCGACGTCGACGCAGCGCCGGGCGAAGGGTTCGGCGTCAACGTGTTCCTGCGCGACGGCGACGCGGTGTACCGGACCTGGCACACCAACGGCCGCGGCACCGAACAACTCAGCCACTCGTTCGCGCTCATCGATCTCCTGCCGTGGGGCCGCCAGGAGGAATGGCTCGACTCACCCGAGGGCTGGCCGTCGCGGCCGACCTATTCCGGCTGGCTGGATTCACCTGACATCGCCCGGATCTATGGACAGGGGTCCAACGCGTGAGCACCGACGAGCGCTACGTGGTGACCCGCACCATTGCCGCGACGCCGGCCCAGATCTTCGCGGTCCTTTCCGACCCGTCGCGGCACAAGGACACCGAGCCCGGCGACTGGGTCCGCGACGCGATCGACACCGAGCAGATCACCTGCACCGGGCGGATCTTCGCGGTCAACATGTTCCTGGAACGGATCGGCGGGCCCTACGTCATGCACAACTTGGTGACCGTATTCGAGCAGGACCGGGCGATCGCCTGGGCTCCGGGGCGACTCGACGACGCGGGCAGCCACCGGCCCGGCGGCTGGACGTGGCGATACGACCTCGTGCCGAACGGGGCGGGTACCGAGGTCACTCTCACCTACGACTGGAGCGCGACACCGCAGAAGTTTCGTGATGAGGTCGGCACCCCGCCGCCGTTCGAACTGCAGTTCCTCGACGACTCGCTCGGCGCACTCGACCGGTCCGTCACCGGTTAGTCGACGTATTCTGCAACGCCGTCCTCGAGCACCAGTCGGGCGTCGGATCCATCCGGGTTCGACGCCTCGGTGCGGAACACCGCGTGCCCGGGTTCGGTCCGCCAGATCGACGTCGTGAGCGTGTCGCCGGGGAACACCACCGCGGTGAACCGCGCATCGACCGAGGTGATCTTCGACGCGTCGCCCCCGCCGAGTTCTGCCACCAGCACCCGGCCGGCGACCCCGTATGTGCACAGCCCGTGCAGGATCGGCTTGGCGAACCCGGCCATCTTCTGGGCGAACCACGGATCGCTGTGCAGCGGATTGCGGTCGCCCGACAGCCGGTAGATCAGCGCCTGATCCGCACGCGTCGGCAACGCGACCCGCGCGTCGGGCTCGCGGTCCGGGATCTGCGGCGCCACCGGACGTTGCCCCGGCTGCCCGCCGAAGCCGCCTTCGGCACGGATGACCAACGTCGTCACCGTCTCCGCGAGCAGTTCACCCGTCTCCGGGTCGGTGCCCCGCCCGCGCAGCACGACCACGGCGTTCTTGCCCTCACCCTTGTCCTGAAGGTCGGCGACGTCGGAGACCACGCTCAGCTTGCCCGCCGCCGGCAGCGGCTTGAACAGCCTGATCTGTTGTGACCCGTGCAGCAGCATGCCGAAGTTGAACGTTCCGATCTTTCCGATCGCGCCGAACGCCGGGCACGCGATCACCGCGTACGTCGGCAACACCTGCTGCGGGATGCCGTGACTGTTCTCGGTGGTGAAGGCCAGATCGTCGAGGCCGGCGCCGACACCGAGCGCGTAGAGCAGCGTTTCGCGGTCGGTCCATTCGACGAGGTGGGGCTTTGTGGTCGTGCCGATTGCGGTCGGATCGATCGGCATCGCTCAGTTCCGCCCGGGAAGCTTCATCACGCTGCGAACGATCGGCAACAGCGACTTCTGCCACAGGGTCGGCGGCATGCCGAAGGGCGCATCGAGGTTGAACACCCGGGCGGCCGCGATCGTCTGCGGCTCGGTGTATTTCAGCAGGCCCTCGGGACCGTGCCTGCGGCCCACGCCGGAGATGCCCATCCCGCCCATCGGCGCGCTGAGGCTGCCCCACGCGAACGCGTACCCCTCGTTGACATTCACTGTGCCCGACCGCAACCGGGCGGCGATCTTCTCGCCCGCCGCGCTCGAAGCCGCCCACACGCTGGCGTTGAGCCCGTACTCGGTGTCGTTGGCCTTCTCGACGGCCTCGTCCACGTCGGCGACCGGGTAGATCGAGACGAGCGGGCCGAATGTCTCGTTGCCGGCGCACTCCATCTCAGCCGTGACATCGGTCAGCACGGTCGGCTCGTAGAACAGCGGCCCGATGTCGGGTCGCGCGTTGCCGCCCGCAATCACCTTGGCGCCCTTGATCTTTGCGTCGTCGACATGACCCGACACGGTCTTCACCTGGCCCTCGGAGATCAAGCTCCCCATGTCGACGGAGAAGTCGTAGGCGGTACCCAGCTTCATGCTGCGTACGGCATCGCCGAACTTCTGTGTGAACTCGCCGGCGATGTCCTTCTCGACGTAGATCCGCTCGATGGAGATGCACAGCTGGCCTGCGTTCGAGAAGCATGCGCGGGTGGCCGCCTTCGCAACCTTGTCGAGGTTGGCGCCTTTCGTCACGATCATCGCGTTCTTTCCGCCGAGCTCGGCCGAGAACCCGATCAGCCGACGGCCGGCGTGTTCGGCGAGTTGGCTGCCGGTCGCCGACGAACCGGTGAACATCAGATAGTCGCAGCTGTCGGCGATCGCGGTGCCCACCACCGAGCCGGGGCCGGGCACGATCGCATACAGCGCGCGCGGCAGCCCGGCCTCGTACAACAGCTCGGCGCACGCGAGCGCACAGTACGGCGTCTGGCTGTCCGGCTTGAGCACCACCGCGTTGCCCGCGATGAGGGCCGGCACCGAATCCGATGCGGTGAGCGTCATCGGGTAGTTCCACGGCGAAATCACCCCGACCACGCCTTTCGGCTGGTAGCCGACCGTGGTCTTCCCGATCGCCGGCAACAGCGCCGGCACCTTGCGTGGCTTCAGGAGATCTTCGGCCACCCGCACGTAGTAGTTCGCGTTCGCCATCAGGTCGATAATTTCTTCCTGGGCGGCCCAGCGGGCCTTGCCCGCCTCGGCCTGCAGGAGGTCCATCAGGAACTGGCGGTTCTGGATGACCAGATCGCGGTACCGGCGGACAATACCGACCCGCTCCTTCACCGGACGTTTAGCCCATTCTCCCTGTGCCGCACGCGCTTTCGTGAAGGCCGCCTCAACGTCGGCGGCGGTGCCGACGGGGATCGTCGTCAGCGGCTTGCCGGTGAAGACCTCGTCGATCGTCCTGGCCGGACGGGCGCTGGTGTCCTCGATTGCGGCCAGGCCGCGTAGGCGATCGAAGACCTCGGCTGATGGTGCTGGCATGGCGTACCCCTCTCGACGATGGTCAACTCTGCCAGATCGCTATCCCACTAGCCTCAACCCGTGACATCGATACCCGATTCGGGCGGCCACGCGCCGCATCATCATGTCGAGCCGCACCACGGTTCGGCCGCCAACAAGCTCAACTGGCTGCGTGCCGGCGTGCTGGGCGCCAACGACGGGATCGTCTCGGTCGCCGGCATCGTGGTCGGCGTCGCCGCGGCCGCGGCCGCACGCGGGCCGGTATTCACCGCAGGCATCGCCGGGCTGGTTGCGGGCGCGCTGTCGATGGCGGTCGGTGAATACGTATCGGTCAGCACACAGCGCGACACCGAGCGGGCGATGCTCCGGAGGGAACGCCAAGAACTGAAGCTGCAACCCGAGGTCGAGCTGGACGAGCTGGCCGGACTTTACGAAAAACGAGGCCTCACCCACGAGACCGCGCTCAAGGTGGCCGAGGAACTCAGCGCGCACGATCCGCTTGCCGCCCACGCCGAGGCCGAGCTCCACATCGATCCCGAGGAGCTGACGAATCCCTGGCAGGCGGCGATCTCCTCGGCGGTGTCGTTCACCCTAGGCGCGTTGCTGCCCCTGCTCGCGATCCTTGTTCCGCCACCATCCGTGCGGGTTCTCGTGACGGTCGTCACCGTGCTGATCGCGCTGGCGATCACCGGCTGGGTCAGCGCTCTGCTCGGCGGCGCGAACCCCCTTCGCCCCACCCTGCGTGTCACCGTCGGCGGCGCGCTGGCCATGGCGATCACCTTCGGCATCGGCCACCTGGTCGGGGCTACCGTCCGGTAACCCTGGGAACGTGGTTGAGGACCACGTCACACCGCATTGACGTTTTGCGGAACCCGGACCACCATGGCTGCCATGCGCTATGTCGTTACCGGCGGTACCGGGTTTATTGGTCGCCGTGTCGTGTCGAAACTCCTGGAAACTCACCCCGACGACGAGGTCGGCGTCCTGGTCCGTCGCAGCTCCCTGTCCCGCTTCGAGCGCCTCGCCTCCGATTGGGGCGAGCGGGTGAAGGCAGTGGTGGGCGACCTGACCGCACCGGATCTCGGCCTCACCGATGAGACGGTGGCTGGCCTCGCGGGCGTCGAACATGTTGTGCACTGCGGCGCGATCTACGACATCACGTTGGCCGAGCCCGCCCAGCGCGCCGCCAACGTCGACGGCACCCGGGCGGTGATCGCGTTCGCCCGGCGCCTGACCGCGACGTTGCACCATGTGTCGTCGATCGCCGTCGCGGGTGACTTCCACGGCGACTACACCGAGGCCGACTTCGACGTCGATCAGAACCTGCCGACTCCGTATCACCGCACGAAGTTCGAGGCCGAACAGCTGGTGCGCACCGAGCCCGGCCTGCGCTATCGCATTTACCGACCGGGCGCTGTCGTCGGCGATTCGCACACCGGCGAGATGGACAAGATCGACGGGCCGTACTACTTGTTCGGGGTGCTCGCCAAACTTTCCAGGCTGCCGTCGTTCACGCCGATCATGTTGCCCGACAGCGGGCGTACCAACATCGTTCCGGTCGACTATGTGGTCGACGCGATGGTGTTCCTGATGCACGTGCCCGACCGGGACGGACAGACGTTTCATTTGACGTCAACGGAACCGATTGGCTTGCAAGGTATTTACCGTGGCGTCGCAAAAACCGCGGGCCTCCCCCCGCTTCGCGGATCCCTGCCGCGTGCCGTCGCCATGCCCGCGCTCAAAGTCCGCGGCCGCGCGAAGGTGGTACGCAACGCCGTCGCCACTCAACTCGGCATTCCTGCAGAGCTTCTCGACGTCGCCGACCTGCCCACTACCTTCAATTCGGATGCGACGCGGGAGGCCCTGCACGGCAGCGGGATCGCCGTTCCCGGCTTCGCCTCGTACGCCCCACAGCTGTGGCGGTTCTGGGCCGGGCAGCTGGACCCCGATCGCGCCCGACGCGACAACCCGGACGGACCGCTGGTGGGCAGGCACGTCATCATCACCGGCGCGTCCAGCGGGATCGGCCGCGCGTCGGCGATCGCCGTCGCGGAGCGGGGCGCGAAGGTGTTCGCGTTGGCGCGCAACGGGCAGGCGCTCGACCATCTGGTCGACGAGATCCGCGAATCCGGCGGTCAGGCGTACGCCTTCACCTGCGACGTCACCGATTCATCGTCGGTGGAGCACACCGTTAAGGACATCCTCGGCCGGTTCGGCCACGTCGACTACCTGGTGAACAGCGCCGGACGCTCGATACGACGCTCGGTGGTCAACTCCACCGAGCGCCTGCACGACTACGAACGCGTGATGGCCGTCAACTACTTCGGCGCGGTGCGCATGGTGCTCGCGTTGCTGCCGCACTGGCGGGAGCGGCGGTTCGGGCACGTCGTCAACGTCTCCAGCGCAGGCGCGCAGGCCCGCAGCCCGAAGTACAGCTCCTACATCCCGAGCAAGGCGGCGCTGGACGCGTTCGCCGACGTCGTCGGCACCGAAACACTCTCCGACCACATCACATTCACGAACGTCCACATGCCGTTGGTCCGCACGCCGATGATCACGCCGTCGCGTCAGCTCAACCCGATGCCGCCGATCAGCGCCGAGCATGCCGCGGCGATGGTGGTACGCGCACTGGTGGAGAAGCCGACGCGGATCGACACTCCGGTCGGCACGATCGCCGAGGCGGGAAATTACTTCACGCCGAAGCTTGCGCGCCGAATACTGCACCAGATCTACCTCGGCTATCCCGACTCCGCTGCAGCCCGGGGAATCACGCCGGCCGAGCCGGATTCGCCCCCGCGACAGGCGCCACGGCAACCAAAGCGGCCGACCCGTGCGGTTCGGAAGGTCAGGGTGCCGCGTCCCGTGAAGCGCGCCCTGCGGGTGATCCCCGGCGTACATTGGTGACCCGTGACGGCGCCCGTCTTCGCCGACGTGGACACCGGCGTCGACGACGCAATGGCGTTGGTGTACCTGCTCGCCAGCGCTGACACCGAACTGATCGGCATCGCGTCGACGAGCGGAAACGTCGCGGCGCAACAGGTCTGCATCAACAACCTCGGGCTGCTGGAACTGTGCGGGGCCGACGACATCCCCGTGTCCAAGGGGGCCGACGAGCCGCTGAGTTCCCCGTTGCGCACCGCGGAGGACACGCACGGACCGCAAGGACTCGGCTATGCGCAGCTACCGCCGAACCACCGGCGGGTGACCGCGTACAACGCCACCGAGGCCTGGGTGCGCGCGGCGCGCGCCCACCCGGGCGAGCTGATCGGGCTGGTGACCGGGCCGATGACCAATCTGGCACTGGCGCTTCGGGTCGAGCCGGCACTGCCGGCCCTGCTGCGCCGGCTGGTGATCATGGGCGGCTCGTTCGAGTATCGCGGCAACACCGATGTGGTGGCGGAGTGGAACATCAGCGTCGACCCGGAGGCGGCCGCCGAGGTGTTCGCGGCCTGGACCGGCCAGGATACTTTGCCAATTATCTTGGGGCTCAACCTGACCGAGAACATCGTGATGACGCCGGCGATCCTCACCCGGCTGGCCGCGGCCGCCGGCTCGTCGACGGTCGCGATGAGCGTGCTCGACGCGCGCGGCACCAGGTCGGTGGCGTCCAATCCGGTGATACGGGTGCTCGAGGACGCGATGCGGTTCTACTTCGAGTTCCACTTCGACGAGGGCGAGGGGTACCTGGCCCACCTGCACGACCCGCTTGCCGCCGCGGTTGCGCTGGATCTGTCGCTCGCGCAAACCCGCACGGCGACCGTGGATGTGGAGCTGACGGGCACGCTGACGCGGGGCATGACGATCGCTGACTGGTCGGGGCGCTGGGGCCGCCCACCGAACGCGCAGGTCGGAGTGGGCGTCGATCCTCAAGCGTTCTTTGACCGCTTCATCGAGCGGGTGGGTGCGTTCGCGCAGCGATTGACGTGAACTGCGCCGAGTGTGAATTTTGACGACGCAGTCACGGCGTGTCGCGTCGCTGTTTTCACTGTCGCGGTCTATTCGTAGCTGCCCTCGAGGTACCAGCGCCGCTGGCGGTAGCACAGCAGGAACGCCGCCTCGCGTCCGCTTCCCCCGTTTTGCTCCTCGCGTCCGCTTCCCCTGTTTTGCTCCTCGCGTCCGCAGTCAACCAGCACCTGCGCGCGCGCGGTGCGCCCCGTCTTGGCCCGCTCTGGATCCCACCAGCGTTCGTCGACCGGCCACGGCCCGGCCCACCAGCGCAGTGGGCCGTCGCGGTCGGGCGCTTCGAGCCGCACCGGGTCGGCGGAGAACACTCCCCTGCTGGTCACTCGCACCGGATTGCCCTGTGAATCAAGGAGTTCCACCGGATCATCGAGCAGCACCGCCGGCGACGGCTCCGGCAATCGCCCCGGCCACGGCTGCCGCGGATCGGCCCGCAAAACGGTTTCGTCACCAAGCGGTACCAGTGTGATCCGCTCGGCCGGCCCGCGGCCACCGGACAGCACCGGAACCTGGACCGCCTCCGGACCCAGGAGCCCCTGCACCCGCACCAGCGCCCGTCGCGCCCGCAGCCTGTCCTCCTCACCGAGCCCACCCCACAGCGGCAGCTGCAGCGCCTCGGCCGAGACGACCTCGACCGGCTGCAGCCGCAGCATCGTCACCGGTGCGGTTGGCCGGTCCGCGATGAGCCGCTTGCGCGAAGAGCAGACGGCAGCGACGACCCGTTTGTTGAGCCAGCCGTCCAGTTGCCAGCGCACGCGGTCGGCGGTGGCGTCCTCCGTCAACGGCTCCGCGCAGCGCCATACCCGGCTCAGCTCTTCCCCGTTGGCGGTGACGGCGTGGATGGCCAGCCGGGTGCATCCGACACCGGCCGACATCAGCGTCTGGTGCAGCTGGCTGGCCAGCGAACGGCCCGCGAATGCCGCGGCGTCGACCCGGTCGATCGGCGGGTCGCACCGCATCTCGGCGTCGAGTTCCCGTTCTGGTTCGCGCCCCGACGGGCCACGCTCCGGCTCCCCACGCGCAAAACGATGCGCCACCACAGCGTCGGCGCCGAACCGGGATGCGATATCTGTGCGCGATAGCGCCGCGAACTGCCCGATGGTGCGAATTCCCAACCTCCACAGCAGATCTGCCAGATCAGCGCGGCCTTCTCCGGATAGGCTGGGCTCGGTGGCCAGCTCCCGGATGGAAAGGTCCGCCAGGAACGCGGCATCCCCGCCGGGCTCGACGATGCGGCCGGCCCGTGCAGCGAACACGGCTGTTGGCAATTGGTCGGCGATACCGGCCTGGCATTCCGCGCCCGCCGCCGACACCGTGTCGACCAGCTTCTCGGCAGCAGCGGATTCAGAGCCGAAGTAGCGGGCCGCGCCGCGCACCGACAGCACCAGCAGGCCGGGACGCAACACCTCGGCGCGCGGCACCAGGTCGTCCACGGCGGCCGTCACCTGTTCGAAGAATCGGGCATCGCGTCCCGGGTCTGCGGTGGCGACGTGAAGGTTCGGGCAGCGGGCCTGCGATTCGCGACGGCGCAGGCCGCGTCGTACCCCGGCCGCCCGTGCCGCCGCGGAACAGGCGACCACGCGGTTGGCCAGCGTGACCGCCACCGGCGCTGTGGCGGGCAGGCCCCCGGCGGTTGCAGCCGCGACCGCAGGCCAGTCCATGCACCAGATGGCCAGCACCCGGGAAGCCATCGCGCTACTCGCGCCGCGAACGTCCGCTTACTGCACGCTTTTCCCGCGGATGTGTGCCATAAGTCGACGCTCGGCCCTGCGCAATCTGCAGCTGCACCTTGCTGATTCGGCCGAGACCCGGGGAGCCGGTGATTTCGTAGCCACTGACCCTGGCCTCCAGCCGCATCCTGGCCCCCTGCCAGTCACCGCCGGTGACCAGAAGCGTGCAGCCCTTGTTGCGGGCCCGCGCGGTCACGGCCCGCGCCCGGGACAGCGGCACCGACCGACCGGCCAGGCCGAGCACCACCAGATCCATCCCGTCCAGCAGCACCGCTGCCACCTCGACCGGATCGGTGCCGGGATCGGGCACCAGCGCGAGCCGGGTCAGGTCCGCGCCCATCTCCACCGCGGCCAGCAGGCCGACGTCGGGCTGCCCGACGACGGCGGCATGACCGCCCGCCGCCGTCACCGCCGCCACCACTTTCAGCATCAGCGACCGAGCACCCGAAGCCACCACCACCGAGCCGCGCGGCAACGCCGCAGGGATCCGGTCGGCCAGCGATTCGGGCATCGGCAGCAAACTTTGGGAGTCGGGGAGGAGGTCCTCGACCCGAGACGGGCCCGAGTGGCCGCGGCTGGCCTTTCCCGATACCGCGGCGATCTTGCGCCGCAGGTGTTCTACCTGTTCAGCACGGTCGGGCCGAGACTTCTCGACCGTGAGCGCTGCCGTCACAGCAGCACCTCCTGCACCATCCGATTTCGCCGGTATTCGAAAGTATGTTCGACACCCCGAGTAAACACCCACCCACCGACATCGTCAAGGTGCTGCCTACTCCCACTCGATGGTGCCCGGCGGCTTGCTGGTGACATCGAGCACCACCCGGTTCACCTCCGGCACCTCGTTGGTGATCCGCGTCGAGATGCGCTCCAGCGTCTCGTACGGGACCCGCGTCCAGTCGGCGGTCATCGCGTCCTCACTCGACACCGGCCGCAGCACAATCGGATGCCCGTAGGTGCGCCCGTCGCCCTGCACGCCCACCGACCGGATATCGGCCAACAACACCACCGGGCACTGCCAGATCAGGACGTCCAGCCCGGCGGCGGTCAGTTCCTCACGCGCGATCGCATCGGCCCGCCGCAGGGTGTCCAGCCGCTTCGCGGTCACCTCACCGACGATCCGGATTCCTAGGCCCGGACCCGGAAAGGGTTGCCGAGCGACGATTTCCTCCGGCAAGCCCAGCTCCCGGCCGACCGCGCGAACCTCATCCTTGAACAGCAGCCGCAGCGGCTCGACCAGTGTGAAATTCAGGTCGGCCGGCAGTCCACCAACGTTGTGGTGGCTCTTGATGTTCGCGGTGCCACTGCCCCCACCAGACTCCACCACGTCCGGATACAGCGTGCCCTGCACCAGGAACCTCACCTCAGAGTCACTGTCTCCCAGCGCGTCTCGCACTGCGCCCTCGAACGCGCGGATGAACTCGCGCCCAATGATCTTGCGCTTACCCTCCGGGTCGCTCACTCCGGACAACGCTTCCAAGAACCGGTCCTTGGCGTCGATGGTCACCAGCCGGGCACCGGTGGCCGCCACGAAATCCCGCTCCACCTGAGCGCGTTCGCCGGCACGCAGCAGACCGTGGTCGACGAACACACAGGTCAACCGGTCCCCAATTGCCCTCTGCACCAACGCGGCCGCCACTGCCGAGTCGACACCGCCGGACAGCCCGCAGATGGCCCGCCCGTCACCGATCCGTTCGCGGACCTGCGCGGTCAGAGTGTCGGCGATGTTCGCCGCTGTCCAGGTCGAATCGATGCCCGCGAACTCGTGCAGGAACCGGCTCAGCACCTGCTGGCCATGCGGGGTGTGCATGACCTCCGGGTGGTACTGCACACCGGCCAGCGCGCGGGCCCTGTTCTCGAACGCCGCCACCGGGGCTCCGGCGCTGGTTGCCACCACGTCGAAACCCTGTGGCGCCGAGGTGACCGCGTCACCGTGGCTCATCCACACCGGCTGAGTGTCCGGCAATCCTGAATGAAGTTCTCCGTCAATGACTTTGAGCTCGGTGCGACCGTACTCACTGGTGCCGGTGCGAGCCACCGTCCCACCCAGGGCCTGGGCCATCGCCTGAAACCCGTAGCAGATCCCGAACACCGGCACACCGAGGTCGAACAGCGCCGGATCCAGCTGCGGGGCACCCTCTTCGTACACGCTCGCCGGCCCGCCCGACAGCACGATCGCGACAGGATCCTTCGCCTTGACATCCTCGACGCTGGCCGTGTGCGGGATGACCTCCGAATAGACCCGCGCCTCCCGCACCCGCCGGGCGATCAACTGCGCGTACTGGGCGCCGAAGTCGACCACCAATACCGGTCGCACGGGTGCCCGTTCCGTCACGGCACCAGTCTAGGTGCGCACCCTGCCGGGCCCCGAACCTACTGCGCGTCAGCCCTTGCGGCGCAGCATCCAGGCCGGCACCCAATGCGTCACCGGTCGGCTGTTGGCGCCGTAGCTGACCGGATAGGTCACCAGGCCCCACCAGTTGCCTTGCTCGCACAGACCCCAGCAGCACAGCCGGCCCTCGACGACCTTGTGCATCTGCAGACCGGCCGGGTGATAGCCACCGCGGCGGTGTGGCTCGCGCGGAAACAACGAGGCCAGGTCGATCAGCACCGGGACGGGCGGCTCGACCGCGCGGAACGGCTCAGGCACCGGCTGGCCGCTGTAGCTGATCCCCTGCAGATCACCCACTGTTCGATCATACGTTCGAACAGTGGGTCGAGAACAGCCTCAGCCGGCGGAGCTGACCGGCTCGACCGGCAGGTGCTTCAGGGCCGCGGGGGCGTCGGCAGGCACGACGGGATGCTGCGGCGGAATCGGATCGAGGCGCCGGTAAGCCTCGCCCTGGCCGGGACGCAGATCGGCCTCCCCCTTGTTGGGCCACAGCGACGCCGCTCGCTCCGCCTGCGCGGTAATCGAAAGCGACGGATTGACACCGAGATTCGCCGAGACCGCCGCGCCGTCGACCACCGACAGCGTCGGGTAGCCGTACACGCGCTGATAGGGGTCGATGACGCCGCTTTCCGGGCTGTCGCCAATCGCTGCCCCGCCGAGGAAGTGTGCGGTCAACGGGATGTTGAACAGCTCACCCCAGGTGCCGCCCGCGACACCGTCGATCTTGGCCGCAAGCCGCCTCGTCACCTCGTTGCCCACCGGAATCCACGTCGGGTTCGGCTCGCCGTGACCCTGCTTGCTGGTCAACTGCCGGAAGCCAAGTCTCGTCCGCCTGGTGAACGTCGTGATGGAGTTGTCCAGGTGCTGCATCACCAGCGCGATGATCGTGCGTTCGCTCCAGTTCCGGGCATTGAGCATCCGAAGCGTTCCGCGCGGATCCTTGCCTGCCGTTTGGAAGAACTGCTTCCAGCGCGGCACATCGGTGCCCTGCGGTCCCGCCCCGTCGGTCATCAGCGTCTGCAGCAGACCCATCGCATTGGAGCCCTTGCCGTACCGAACCGGCTCGATGTGCGTGTCCGGAGTCGGATGGATCGACGACGTGATCGCCACGCCATGTGTCAGGTCCAGATCGGGGGTGACCTTGAACCGTCCGGCGCCGACGATGGATTCGGAGTTGGTCCGGGTGAGCACGCCGAGCTTGTCGGAAATCTTGGGCAGTTTGCCCTTGTCGTGCATCTTGAACAGCAGCTTCTGCGTGTTGTAGGTGCCGGCGGCCAGCGTCAGGTAGGAAGCGGTGAACGACTTCTTCTTCCTGCGCAGCCACCGTCCGGTGATGACGGTGTCGACGCGCCACGTGCCGTCGGAGCGCTGCTCGAACCCCGTCACCGTCCTCATCGGAAAGACTTGCGCCCCGGCGTTTTCCGCAAGTCCAAGGTAGTTCTTAACCAGGGTGTTCTTCGCACCGTAGCGGCAACCGGTCATGCAGGACCCGCATTCGATGCAGCCGGTCCGGTCGGGGCCCGCCCCGCCGAAGTAGGGATCGGCCACCGTCTTGCCGGGCGTCATCTCTCCGTCCGGTCCGAAGAACACCCCGACCGGGGTTGCCACAAAGGTGTCGCCGGCCCCCATGTCGTCGGCAACCTCCTTCAGAATGCGATCAGCGTCGGTGAACGTCGGATTCTTGACCACGCCCAGCATCCGTTGCGCCTGTTCGTAGTGCGGCATCAACTCGGCGCGCCAGTCCGTGATGTGTGCCCACTGCTTGTCGGCGAAGAACGGCTCGGGCGGCACGTACAGGGTGTTCGCGTAGTTCAGCGAGCCGCCACCGACACCGGCCCCGCCGAGGATCATCACGTTGCGGAGCAGGTGAATGCGCTGGATCCCGTACATGCCCAGTCTCGGCATCCACAGGAATTTGCGCAGGTCCCACGACGTTTTGGCGAACTCGTGGTCGGCGAAACGTCGGCCGGCCTCCAGCACGCCGACGCGGTAACCCTTTTCCGTCAGGCGCAGCGCCGTGACACTGCCACCGAATCCCGAACCGATGATGAGGACGTCGAAATCAGGCTTCATCCGGCAAGTATGAGCCGCCGCAACCCGGAGTCAACTACCGACCGTCAGGACGACCTTCTGGAACTCCTTGAGATCGCAGTAGCCGGCCTTGGCCATCGCCCGGCGCAGTCCGCCGACGAGGTTGAGCGACCCGAACGGGTCGTCGGAGGGCCCACCGAGCACCTGCCGCAGCGGCGGCCGTTCGCCGACCGTGACCTGCAACAACGCACCGCGCGGCAGCGACGGGTGTGCGGCAGCGGCAGGCCAGAACCACCCGTCGCCGAGTGCCTCTGCCGAGGCGGCCAGCGGCGTGCCGAGCACCACCGCGTCGGCGCCACACGCGATCGCCTTCGCGAGGTCGCCGGACGTGTGGATGTCGCCGTCGGCCAGCACGTGCACGTAGCGCCCGCCGGTCTCGTCGAGATACTCGCGGCGCGCCGCAGCGGCGTCGGCGATCGCGGTGGCCATCGGCACGCTGATGCCCAGCACCTCGTCGCTGCTGGTGACCCCGCTGGTGGAGCCGTAGCCGACGATGACGCCCGCCGCGCCGGTGCGCATCAGATGCAGCGCGGTCCGATGGTCGGCCACGCCGCCGGCCACCACCGGCACGTCGAGTTCGGCGATGAACGTCTTGAGGTTGAGAGGTTCACCGTCGCGGGCGACGTGTTCCGCGGACACGATCGTGCCCTGGATCACCAGCAAGTCGATGCCGGCCTGGACGAGCACAGGCGTCAGCGAGCGCGCGTTCTGCGGGCTGACCCGCACCGCGGTGATCACGCCCGCGTCGCGCACACGGGCGATCGCACTACCGAGCAGGTCCGGAACAAGCGGCGCGGCGTGCAGCTGCTGCAGCAGCCGGATCGCCGCGGACGGCTCGGGCTCCTTCTCGGCTGCCTCGATGACCTGCGCGATCTTCGCCTCGACGTCGGCGTGCCTGCCAATCAGGCCCTCTCCGTTGAGGATTCCCAATCCGCCCTGCCTGCCCAGCTCGATCGCGAACTCCGGTGACGCCAGTGCGTCGGTGGGGTGCGACACCACCGGGATCTCGAACCGGTAGGCGTCGAGCTGCCACGCCGTGGACACATCTTTCGACGATCTTGTCCGCCGCGACGGCACGATGTTGATGTCGTCGAGCTCATAGGTGCGGCGGGCGGTCCGGCCCATGCCGATCTCGACCACGTCACGCATGATGCTCGGCCTGATCCTCTTCGCGCAAGCGGCTCATCGGTGCCTTTTCCTCTTCGCGCAAGCGGCTCATCGGTCTCTGCTCTAGTGCGTGTAGTAGTTCGGCGCTTCGACCGTCATCGTGATGTCGTGCGGATGGCTTTCGTTCAGCCCGGCCGCGGTGATTCTGACGAACCGCGCTCGCTGCAGATCCTCGATGGTGGGCGATCCGGTGTAGCCCATGGCCGCCCGCAGGCCGCCGGTGAGCTGGTGGATGACGGTGGCCAGCGGGCCGCGGAACGGCACTCTGCCCTCGATGCCCTCGGGCACCAGCTTGTCCTCGGAGAGCACGTCGTCCTGGAAATAGCGGTCCTTGGAGAATGACTTGTTCTCGCCGCGGCCGCGCATCGCGCCAAGCGATCCCATGCCCCGGTAGCTCTTGAACTGCTTGCCGTTGACGAAGATCAGCTCGCCGGGCGCCTCCGCGGTGCCGGCAAGCAGCGAGCCGAGCATCGCCGTCGATGCGCCCGCGGCCAGCGCCTTGGCGATATCGCCGGAGTACTGCAGCCCGCCGTCGGCGATCACCGGCACACCTGCCGGCCCGCACGCAGCCACCGCCTCGAGGATCGCGGTGATCTGCGGCGCACCGACGCCGGCCACCACGCGGGTGGTGCAGATCGAGCCGGGCCCGACGCCGACCTTCACTGCGTCGGCGCCCGCATCCACCAGCGCCACCGCCCCGCTGCGGGTGGCGACGTTGCCGCCGATCACCTCCACCCGGTCACCGGCTTCGGCCTTGAGCTTGCCGACCATCTCCAGCACCAGCCGATTGTGCGCGTGCGCGGTGTCAACAATCAGCACGTCGACGCCCGCGTCCACCAGAGTCATCGCGCGCACCCACGCGTCGTCACCGGTGCCCACGGCCGCGCCGACAAGCAACCGCCCGTCGCTGTCCTTGGTGGCCAACGGATGCTGTTCGGTCTTGACGAAGTCCTTGACCGTGATGAGGCCGGTGAGCCGCCCGTGCCCGTCGACGATGGGCAGCTTCTCAATCTTGTTGCGCCGCAACAATCCCAACGCAGCGTCCGCGGTGACGCCTTCACGCGCGGTGATCAGCGGCGCCTTTGTCATCACCTCGGACACCCGCTTTTCCTGGTCCACCTCGAAGCGCATGTCCCGGTTGGTGATGATGCCGACCAGTGAACCGTTGTCGTCGACCACGGGCAGGCCCGAGATCCGGAACCGCGCGCACATCGCGTCGACCTCGGCCAGCGTGTTGTCCGGCGAGCACGTCACCGGGTCGGTCACCATGCCGGCCTCCGACCGCTTGACCATCTCGACCTGGCCGGCCTGTTCGACGGCCGACAGGTTGCGGTGCAGCACCCCCATGCCACCCGCTCTGGCCATCGCGATCGCCATCCGCGCCTCGGTCACGGTGTCCATTGCCGAGCTGACCAACGGCACCTTCAGCCGGATCTTCTTGGTCAGCTGACTCGAGGTGTCGGCGGCGGCGGGCACCACATCGGAAGCAGCGGGCAGCAGCAGCACATCGTCGAAGGTCAGCCCCAGCATCGCCACCTTGTTCGGGTCATCGCCGCCGGTCGGGACGGGCGTCCCAACCAGGACGGGAGCAGCCGGATTCACCGTGGTACGGCCGTCCGTAATCGACATCGTGAGGCCTCCATCGGTACGTGGCTAGGTGCCTATCCTATCGGCATCGACGGTGTGGCCATGGCCGACGACACCGTGCTGGCAGCCTTTAAGCGGCTGGCGAAATGTCGGACCGGCTGCGTAGGGTGGAGATGTGCGCGACCAACTCCCTCCGGGTTTGCCGCCCGACCCGTTCGCCGACGATCCTCTGGACCCGTCAGCGGCGCTGGACGCTATTGAGCCGGGCCAGCCGCTGGATCCGCAGGAGCGCGCCGCGGTAGAAGCCGACCTGGCCGACCTCGCGGTGTACGAGACGCTGTTGGGGCAGAAGGGGATTCGCGGCCTCGTGGTGTCGTGCGACGAGTGTCAGCAGGATCACTACCACGACTGGGACATGCTGCGCGCCAACCTGTTGCAGCTGCTGGTCGACGGCACGGTTCGTCCGCACGAGCCGGCCTACGATCCAGAGCCTGACGCGTACGTGACCTGGGACTATTGCCGTGGCTACGCCGATGCCTCGCTGAACGAGGCCACATCGGAATCCGACGGATACCGCTGACCGTCAGCCTCTAGTGAGGTCCCAGGCCCCACGGTGCCTGCGCGGGAGTCGTCATCACCCCAGGCGGCCGCTGCGGCCCCCTGGGCATCTCCGGAGGGGCGCCCCTGGGTGTCTCGGGCGGCGGGGCCACCCTGGTTGTCTCCAGCGGCGGGGCCACCGTCGATTCCGCAGGCGGCGTCGTCACGGTCACCGGTAGCGACGGCGGTTCCTGCGCAGTGGTCGGCGCCGTGGGCACGGTGGTGGGCGGTGTGGTTCGCAACCTCGTCGGCGGCTCGGTGGTAGATGTCGGCGACGGCGTCGCCCTGGTAGAGCTCTCCAACGTCGTGGTGGGCGTCGGCAACGCCGTGGTCGGCAACGTCGTGGTCGGCAACGTCGTGGTGTAGCTCGGCAACTCCGTGGTCGACGCAGGCATCGGCAACGCCGTGGTCGGGGTCGGGGACGGCAGCTCCGTGGTAGGTGTCGGCAACGCCGTGGTCGGTCCACTGGTCGTGGCCAGGTCCGGGATCGATGGCGTCGTTGTCGTGGTCTCGACGATTACAGGAACCTGCAAGAACGTCAACGGCGAGGACGGATTCACCGGCGGCGGCACCCCCGGGGGCGGCGGCGAAGCCTGGGGATCTCGCTGAATTACCTTGGCAGTCAACGAATTATACTGCTCAACCAATTGCTGCTTGCTTTGCGCGTCGCTGACGCTCTGCACGGTGGGACCAAGCGTGACCAGCTTCTGCTGCGCCTCGTCCCAGTTGCCCTGGTTGACCAACTGCTGCACCTGGTCGAGCTCTTGCGCGGCAAGCGTCACCGCCTCGTTGCGGGTCTCCGTCCGCTCACCGAACACCGTGCTTCGCAGCCCGTAGAGCGCATCACCTGGCCTGGCGTCGAGGACGACCGCGCCGAAACCGCCGAGACACAACACCGCGGCCGCCAGCCCCCCGACGACAGTCAACGCAAAACGGTTGCGGCGCGGCGGTTTCTGCAATCGGGCCAACGCCGCCGACGCCTGCGCCATCGTCACCACCCGGGCATCCGGTCGGCGGCGCACATCGTCTCGCCACTCGCCAAGCATCGCGGACAACGGGTCCACCGACGACATCCGGGCGCCGGAGGCCAACGCATCGACGAAGCGGTCGGTGCGCATGATCGCGTCGAGGCCGGGGTCGCGGTCAGACATAGTCTCGCCTCGCCCCGATGATCTCGTCGCGCAACCGACTCAGCGCTCGATGTTGCGCAACCCGCACGGCGCCTGGAGAACTGCCGACGGCCGCGGCCGTCTCCTCTGCGCTGAGCCCCACGACGACGCGCAAGATCAGGATCTCGCGCTGCTTTTCCGGCAGCACCTGAAGCAGGGCGTTCATCTGCGCCGACGACTCGACGTTCAGAGCAATCTGCTCGGGGCCGGCATCGAAGGTGGGGCGCTCTGGAAGCTCATCGGTGGGCTCGGCACGGTTGCGCGCGGCCGCACGGTGGGCGTCTGCCACCTTGTGGGCCGCGATGCCGTACACGAATGCCAAGAAGGGCCTCCCCTGGTCCCTGTAGCGAGGCATCGCCGTGATGGCGGCCAAGCACACCTCCTGAGCCACATCGTCGGCTGATAGACCGCTCCGTTCCGCCGTCCCCAATCGTGCGCGGCAGTACCGAACCACGATCGGACGAACGATCTCCAGCACTTCGCGGAGCGCGCCGCGATCCCCCGCCACCGCGTCAGCAACGACAGAATCGAGACGATCTCCCGAATCTGTCATCGACGACGGCGTCCTAAACGTTACGGCCGAGCGCTTCCCGGCGACTTACCGACAATAACGATCCGACAACGGTCACCGCGGCTCAGCGGCGCCAGACGCCTCCGGCGCGGCGGACGGCCTCGTCGCTCGCGTCGCGGATCGCGATCACGTGATGTGTTGGCCCGCCGCCGCTGCCGATGTCAACGAGCAAACTGGCTACGGCCCATTGCAACGGAATGAGGCCGAGGGCGCCGGTCACCGACAGTGCTTCGTCGGCGGTGGCGCGGGCGTCGCCGGCCCGCCCGGCGCTGCACAGCGCGGCCGCGTAGATAACCTGCGTCTTCACCCGATGCCGCAACGACGGTTGACTGCCCGCCAGCTCAACGGCCAGCTCCGCATGCCGGACCGCCGCGGCGCCGTCGCCGCGTGCCATCGCCAGCTCGGCCGCCACCCATTGCCTGCGCAGCGACAACCGGCTATGCGTCGATGACGCGTTGAGTGTTGTTTCGGCGCGGGCGAGCAGTGCCTGCGAGGCCGCGAACCGACCGATCCCCAGCGCGTCGGCCGCCAGCCCGAGCAGGGCGTCGACGGCGGCCTCGGGGTCCGACGCGGCCAGCGCCACCGCCCGGCCGTCCCAGCGGCGCGCCTCCCGGTGACCACCGAGCTGCCGAATGAACGACGCCTGCGTGCTGTGCGCCAGCGATGCCAGAGGGCCCGCACGTGCATCGCGTCGCAGTGTCGTCAGCTCCGCGGCCGCGATGCCGTAACGGCCCTGTCCGCCGGCCGCAACGGCCCGCAGCCATCGGTGGTAGGGCGTGGTCGCCACCGGCAGTGGCCATCGTCCGGGATCGTCGCCGAACGCCGCGGCGAGCAGCGATGCTTCGCTCATCGCCGTTCTCTCTCCGCCCAGGCGCTCATTCGCGGTTAACAGTTTGTGGTGTCGATGTTAACGCCATGTCAACTGCCTACTGGGTCTAAAGAATTTGTTCACGACACATCCTTGGCCGAACTGCGGAAACCCGTTGCACGCCATCTTTGCGGGTTGCCGATACCAGTTCGAGCGTTGCCAACAGACCCCAATGATGAACGTGACGTAAATTCTGACGCTGCCGTTATGTGGTTCAGCACACGCCGTGGCTATTGACTGGCTTTCGTAAGCACCCCTACTTTGTCTGCACGAGTAGTCATCGGCGACATGTTTCCTCGGATCGTTCCACAACTCACCGTCCAGTGCGGGTTTACCCAATTGGACTCGGCGAGAGGGGTTCTCCATGCCACACCCGCAGCAGCTACCCGGACCGAACGCAGATATCTGGGATTGGCAGATGCAGGGCCTGTGCCGGGGGGTTGATTCGTCGATGTTCTTCCATCCCGATGGCGAACGCGGTCGGGCCCGGGCGGCGCGCGAGCTGCGTGCCAAGGAGCTGTGCCGCCGCTGCCCGGTGATCGCCCAGTGCCGCGCTCATGCGCTGGCCGTCGGCGAGCCGTACGGCATCTGGGGCGGACTCAGCGAGGCCGAGCGGGAGCTGCTGCTGAAGCGGGGCATCCGCCGTACCGCCTAGTCGGCTGAACTAACGCGCAAGCCCCCACCGCGACACGTCAATCGCTGCGGCGACACGCCGAGAACACCCCGCAGTGGTTTCGCCGGCAGCGGAATAGGTGAGCGGGATGCGAGGGTTGCAGTCGCAATGACCGCACCAGACACCGCCCCAAGCGACCTTGGCCGATTCGGCTTCTTCGGACTCGGCGCCACCCCCGACCAGGCTCAGGAAATCGAACGGCTGGGCTACGGCACGATTTGGGTCGGCGGTTCGCCGCCGGCCGAGCTGTCGTTCGTCGAGCCACTTTTGGAGTCGACTACCGCGCTGAAGGTGGCTACCGGCATCGTCAACATCTGGACGGCCGCCGCCAAGCCCGTCGCCGAGTCGTTCCACCGCATCAACACCGCCTACCCGGGCCGCTTCGTGCTCGGCGTCGGGGTCGGCCATCCCGAGGCCCAGGCGCAATACCGCAAGCCGTACGAAGCACTGGAGTCGTACCTCGACGAGCTCGACGAATACGGCGTACCGGTGAATCGACGTGTGCTCGCCGCGCTCGGGCCGCGCGTGCTGAGGCTGTCGGCCGATCGCAGCGCAGGGGCGCACCCGGCCAACGCCACGCCGGAACACGCCGCACAGGCCCGCGCGATCATCGGGCCGAACGCGCTGCTGGCGCCCGTGCATAACGTGGTGCTGAGCTCCGACGCCGAGGAAGCCCGCGCGATCGGCCGCACGGCGTTAGACCGCTACTTCAACCTGACGAACTACGTGAGCAATTGGAAGCGGCTGGGTTTCACCGACGCCGACGTGACCCGGCCCGGCAGTGACAAACTCGTCGACGCCGTGGTCGCCCACGGCACGCCTGAAGACATCGCCACGCGGTTGCGCGAATATCTGAGCGCCGGCGCCAACCATGTCGCGATCCTTGTGCTTGGCGGCCCGGAGAAGGTGTTGCCGACCCTGTCGGAACTCGCTGGGCCGCTTGGCCTGTCACGTTAACGGGAACTCACTGGACCGGCGCGGTTAGTGGGTGCGCCAAGCTCGACGCACCCACTCAACCCTCTAATTAGTGAGCGTGGCCTTTAGTGAGCGTGGCCGTGGTGGTGGTCGTGCTCTTCCTCCTCGGCCGGCTTCTCGACAATCGCCGTCTCCGTGGTGAGGATCATCCGTGCCACCGACGCCGCGTTGAGCACCGCGGACCGGGTGACCTTGACGGGGTCGATCACACCGTCGGCCACCAGGTCGCCGTATTCCAGCGTCGCCGCGTTCAGCCCGTGGCCCTTAGGCAGCCCGGCGACCTTGTTCACCGCCACCGCGCCGTCCAGGCCCGCATTCACCGCGATCCAGTACAGCGGCGAGCTGAGGGCACCGGCGAACACGTCAACGCCGAGTGCCTCATCACCAGACAGGCTCTTCCGCAACTTGTCGAGCCGACCCTTCGCCTGGATCAGCGCAGATCCGCCGCCGGCGACGATGCCCTCTTCCACACCGGCTTTCGCCGCCGCAACCGCGTCCTCGACGCTTTCCTTGCGTTCCTTCAGCGCGGTCTCGGTCGCGGCGCCGACCTTGATCACCGCCACGCCGCCGGAAAGCTTGGCCAGTCGCTCCTCGAGCTTCTCCCGGTCCCAGTCGGAGTCGGTGGTCTCGATCTCGGCGCGCAGCTGCTTGGTCCGCGCCGCGACGTCTTTCTTGCTGCCGCCGCCGTCGACGATCGTGGTGGTGTCCTTGGTGGCCACGATGCGCCGGGCGCTGCCCAGCACCTCGAGCCCGACCTCACGCAGCAGCAGGCCCACGTCCGGGTTGACCACCTGTGCGCCCGTGACCACGGCGAGGTCCTCGAGGAACGCCTTGCGCCGGTCGCCGAAGAACGGCGCCTTCACCGCGACGACCTTGAGCGTCTTGCGGATCGCGTTGACCACGAGCGTCGACAGCGCTTCACCCTCGACGTCCTCGGCGATGATCAACAGCGGCTTGCCGGCCGCCGCAACCTTCTCCAGCAGTGGCAGGAAGTCGGGCAGCGAGCTGATCTTGTCGCGGTGCAGCAGCACGTACGCGTCCTCGAGAACGGCTTCCATCGCGTCGAAGTCGGTGATGAAGTACGCCGACAGGAAACCCTTGTCGAACTGGACACCGTCGGTGATCTCCAGCTCGTTGTTCATCCCCGATGATTCCTCGACCGTGACGACGCCGTCGTGGCCCACCTTCGTCATCGCCTCGGCGACCATCTCGCCGATCTGCTCGTCGCGTGACGACACAGTGGCGACCTGCGCGATCGCCTTCTTGTCGCTGATCGGAATGGCCGATGCCAGCAGCGCTTCCGACACCGCGTCGGCTGCCTTGCCGATTCCATGCCCGAGCGCAATCGGATTCGCGCCGGCCGCTACGAGTCGCAGCCCGCCCTTCACCAGCGCCTGCGCCAGCACGGTGGCGGTGGTGGTGCCGTCGCCTGCGACGTCGTTGGTCTTGGTCGCCACCGACTTCACCAACTGTGCGCCGAGATTCTCGAACGGGTCCTCCAGGTCGATCTCGCGGGCGATGGTCACCCCGTCATTGGTGACCGTCGGCCCGCCGAACGCCTTGGCCAGAACCACATGCCGGCCGCGCGGACCGAGCGTGACCCGCACGGTGTCAGCGAGCTTGTCGACGCCTGCCTCCATCGCGCGGCGTGCGGTTTCGCTGTATTCAATCTGCTTACTCATCGAAGATTCCCGTCCCTAGTACGCGCACCGCCCCGGCGATCCACTGCGTACGCGGTGGATCGCCGGGGCGGGAACACGGGTGCTTATTTATTGACGATCGCCAGCACATCGCGGGCCGACAAGATCAAGTACTCTTCGCCGTTGTACTTGATCTCGGTCCCGCCGTACTTGCTGTAGATCACGGTGTCACCTTCGGACACGTCCAGCGGAATACGCTTCTCGCCGTCGTCATCCCAGCGGCCGGGGCCAACGGCCACGACGGTGCCTTCCTGTGGCTTTTCCTTGGCGGTGTCAGGAATGACCAGACCGGATGCGGTCGTGGTCTCGGCCTCGTTGGCCTGGACGAGGATCTTGTCCTCGAGTGGCTTGATTTTTACCTTCGCCACGGTGTGAGCCCTCCACTATCTGTGGGGCCCGGGTCCGTCCCGGGCCGGAGTGTGCTGGCCCGGGGCAGTCCCCGGGCCTGTTCGGCATTACAGGTTTCGGCATGCGCCACCGCCTTTGCGCCGTCGTCGCGGGTGCCGACCCAAGAGGCAGCGCGCCTGCCACCTAGCACTCTATACATGCGAGTGCTAGCACTCAAGCACCGGCTAGAACACCTGCGGCGTCGCCACGCCTAGCCCGGGATCGGCGGCGGCGGAAAGCGCGGACGGGCGTGCGCCTGCGGCGATCAGATGTGCGGCGAGCGACGCGATCATCGCCCCGTTGTCGGTGCACAGCCGCGGCCTGGGCACCCGCAGCGTCAGCCCGGCCGCGGCGCAGCGCTGTTCGGCGAGCTCGCGCAGCCGTGAGTTCGCCGCCACCCCGCCGGCAATGAGCAGCGTGCCCACACCGAGGTTTTCGGCCGCCCGCACCGCCTTCGCGGTCAGTACGTCGGCGACCGCCTCCTGGAAGCCCGCCGCGACATCGGCAGGCGAGTCGTCCGGGTGGCGCTGAACGTACCGGGCCACCGCGGTCTTCAACCCGGAGAAGCTGAACGAGTAGGGGTCGTCCCGGGGG
This sequence comes from uncultured Actinomycetota bacterium, assembly GCA_963759655.1. Taxonomy (GTDB): domain Bacteria; phylum Actinomycetota; class Actinomycetes; order Mycobacteriales; family Mycobacteriaceae; genus Mycobacterium. The sequence continues at coordinate 28,853 of CAVXAG010000011.1, forward strand.
CCCGTCATGCCGCGGGGAAACACCACGGCGTCGCGGTCGCCGGTGCGGGCGAGCTCGTCGAGCAGCCTGCCGCCGGGATAGCCCAGCCCAAGCAGCCGCGCGACCTTGTCGTAGGCCTCGCCGGCGGCATCGTCCACTGTGCCGCCCAGTTCGATGACGGGCTCGGCGAGCGATCGCAGATGGAGCAGGTTGGTGTGTCCGCCGGACACCAGCAGTCCGACGCACTCGGGCAGCGGCCCGTGGTCGTACACGTCGGCGGCGAGGTGGCCGGCGAGGTGGTTGACCGCGTAGAACGGCACATCCCACGCCGCCGCGTACGCCTTTGCCGCGGCGACGCCGACTAAGAGCGCACCGGCTAGCCCCGGCCCGATGGTCGCCGCGACCGAGTCCGGCCGCTCGATGCCGGCTGCGGCCAGGGCGCGCCGCATCGTCGGGCCGAGCGCCTCCAGATGGGCGCGCGACGCGATCTCCGGAACCACGCCGCCGAATCGGGCGTGCTCGTCGACGCTGGAAGCCACCTCGTCGGCCAGCATCCTCACCTCACCCGACGGGCCGACCTCGGCGATGCCGACGCCGGTCTCGTCGCACGAGCTCTCGATCGCCAGCACCGTCAGCACCGGCAGAGCATCAGCCATGCTCACGGCCCCGTCTCCGTCCCGAGCGCCGGCGCTCCCGCCGCATCGTGTAGGCGTCGGCGCCGCTGGCCCGGTAGTACCTCTTGCGCACCCCGACCTCGACGAACCCAGCACCGCGGTACAGCGCAATCGCCGCGGCGTTGTCGGTGCGGACCTCCAGGAACACGGTTTCGCCTTCAGCGAAGTCCATCAGCGTGTCGAGCAGCCTTCGCCCGATGCCCTGGCCCTGAAACGCCGGGTCGACTCCGATGGTGTGGATCTCGTATTCGTGCGGCGCCAGCAGCCCGAGCCGGGTGATGCCTGCGTAGCCGACCAACTTGTCGGCGGTGCGGGCGGCCACGTAGTGGTTGTGCCTGCTGCCCAACTCGGCCGTGAACGCCGAGGCGGGCCACGGGTCGTCGCCGTCGAAGAGCTGCGCTTCCAATTCCGCGCATCGGGCGACGTCGGCGCGGTCCAACGTGTCGATGGTGACGGCCGACCGGGTGACCGCCTGCCGTTCGGCCAGGGTTTTTGCGTCCGGCCGCCTCAGATACAGCGGCACCAGCGGGCCGGGGTCGGCGGTCCAGTCAACGGCACGCACCAGCCCGACCGGTGTCGGGTGTTCCGCGTCGAGACGGGGCAGCGGGAACATCGCTGCGTGGTCCGCGGATCCGGCCACGGCGTTTGCGCCGTCCCACCGGACGTCCGCGGGTGCGTCAACCTCCGGGCCGCGGGTCCGAACGCCATCGCGGTAGCGCGCCCAGTACAGCTCGCGGCGGCGTGCGTCGGTGACCACCAGGACGTCTCCACTGGTGCGCACGCCGATTGCGTCGAGGCTGCAGGCGCTGTACACCGGAATGTCGAGGGCGTGACCGACTGCGGCCGCGGTGGCCATCCCGACCCGCAGTCCAGTGAACGGGCCCGGCCCGCAGCCCACCGCGACAGCATCCAGGTCGGCCATCGCCTGCCCAGAATCAGCAAGCGCGGCAAGCATATTCGGGGTGAGAGCCTCCGCATGTGCGCGGCCGTCAACGGTCACGTGCTCTGCCAGCAGATGCTCGCCGGCATCGCGGCGCACCACTCCCGCCGTCACCGCCGGGGTCGCGGTGTCCAGCGCCAACACGATCATTGCCGGGTCCACTGCCAGGTTGCCGTCCGCACGTCAGAGTCGTCGCCATAGCCCAGCCGCACGTCGAGGTGGCGTTCGGACAGCCGCTCGGCGAGTCCCTCGCCCCACTCGACGACGACGACCGCGTCGGCCAGATCGGTGTCCAGGTCCAGCGAGTCGAGCTCGGCGAGCAGATCGGCGCCCGTGTGTTCCAGCAGCCGATACATGTCCACGTGCACCATCGCAGGCGCACCCGTCCGCCGGGCCGGATGAACCCGCGCCAACACGAACGTCGGCGAGATCACTGCGCCGTCAACGTCCATCGCATGCGCAATCCCCTTGGCCAGCACGGTCTTTCCGGCGCCGAGCGGACCCGACAGCACCACAACATCGCCCGCCCGCAGGTCTGCGCCGAGGCGGGCACCCAACGTGAACGTGTCTTCGGCGGTGGGCAGCGTCGCCGTCTCATCACCCACTACGGCGGACCTTGTCTCGCAACCGCCGCGTCAGCGTGATGAGTTTGGACGGCGTCGCGCGCTCAACCAGCCGCACGAGCGCGTCGTCGATGATCTCGGGGCACTCCAGCTCCACGAGATGCCCGGCACCGGGAACGATCACCAGCTCGCACTTCGGCATCGCCGCCGCCATTGCGTGCGAACTGGCCACCAATACCAGCAGATCCCGGTCTCCGCAGGCGATCATCGTCGGAATCTTCGCGAGCGTCATCACACCGGCGCTTTCGTCGTGTACCTCGAGCGCGTGCAGGAACTCGACCATCGTCTCGATCGGCGTTTCATGAATCATCTTCTCCGAAAAGGCCACCACCGCGGGACTGACGTCCTCGTCGCCGTACGCCGCCGCACGCAGCACCGGCGCGATCAGCGATCGCGCTGAGCCACGGGCGCGATGGACGAGTCCCGGCGAATAGCGAGCGGCGAATCGCACGGCCTGCAGCGCGGGGTTTTTCAAAATCTCCCCGAGCGGCGACCGCGCTACCCCCTCGGCAGCCGACGAAATCAGCGCAGCGCCGACCACGCGAGAACCGTAGTGCTGCGGGAACTGCCGTGCGTGCGACAGGACGGTCATGCCGCCCATCGAGTGGCCGACCAGTACGACCGGTCCGCGCGCAACCATCACCTCCAGAACGCTTTCCAGGTCGCGGCCGAGCTGCTCGACGGTGTACGTCTCGATCGGCGCCCGCCCGGACTGGCCGTGGCCCCGTTGGTCGTAGAACACCATCCGGACCTGGTCGCCCCACTCCGCTTCGAGGCGGGAACGTTGAAAGTGGTATGCGCCCATGCACATACAGAAGCCGTGCGCGAACACGACCGTCAGCGGCGCGTCGGACGGTCCCACCTCCCGAACCGCCAACGGCACCCCGTCGGCGGTGGTGACCACGCTGGCGCGGTCGAAGTCGAGGAGCGTGAAATCCTCCGTCGCATGCGGGTCGTGGACGGAATCCTGCTTGCGCATCGAGCGCGCGACGGACACACCTGCCAGGGTGCCGACCGCGCCGAGTCCGGCGACGCCCGCCATCCAGCGTGCATCCTTGAAGCGCCCGCGCCGCGGCTGCTCGCCATTGGCCAACCTGGCCAGCTTCGCGGCGTTCTTCACCGCCGAGCGGGCGAGGCGATCGTCGATACGCTGCGCGCGCCTCGATCGTCGCGATGCCTTGTCACTCAATGGTTCCGCCCTCACGGTAGACGCGGGTGACCCGGCCGCGCGGGCTGGTGACCACCTCGTAGTGGATGGTGTCGAGCGCGTCCGCCCAGTCCTGAGCCGTCGGCTCGCCGTCACTACCGGGGCCGAACAGGACGGCAGTATCGCCCTCGCGCACGTCGGTCTGGCCTTTTCCGAGGTCGACGACGAACTGGTCCATGCAGACCCGGCCGACGTTGGGCCGCCGACGGCCGTTGATCAGCACGTCGAAGCGGCCGCTCAGTCCCCGGTACACCCCGTCGGCGTACCCGATCGGCATCAGCGCCAGCGTCGTGTCCCGATCGGCGACCCACATGTGCCCGTACGACACGCCATCGCCCGCGTGCACCGATTTTATCAGCGCCACAGGGCATCTCAACGTCATCGCCGGGACCAGACCCATCTGCCCGCGGTCCGGGATCGGGCTCAGACCGTACACCGCGATGCCCGGCCTGATCATGTCGTAGGCCAGGTCGGGCCGGGACATCGCCGACGACGAATTGGATATATGTGCGACCTCGTAGCGCACACCACTGGATTGTGCTTGTCCGAGCATCTCCGTAAACCGTTGCGCCTGAAGGATGTTGGTCGGATGATCGGGATCGTCGGCATAGACCATATGCGACATCAATCCGCGCACGCGCAGGGCCTCGTCGGACTGGGCGCGCAGCAGCGCCTCGAGCATTGCCGGGTAGTCGGCCGCGCTGACCCCGTTGCGGTTCAGCCCGGTGTCGATCTTCACCGTCACGGCCGCGGTCACGCCGGTGCGTGCGGCCGCGTCGAGGACTTCGGACAGCTGACGCACCGACGACACCGCGATCTGGACATCGGCGCGCAGCGCGGGCGCGAAGTCGGTGCCGGGCGGGTGCAGCCACGCCAGGATCGGCGCGGTGATGCCGTCGCCGCGCAACGCGAGCGCCTCGGCGATGGTGGCCACCCCGAGTTCGGTCGCGCCGGCGGCCAGCGCCGCCCGCGACACCGGTGTGGCGCCGTGCCCGTAGCCGTCGGCCTTGACCACGGCCATCACCGCCGCGGACCCTGCGTGATCGCGCAGCACGCGGATGTTGTTGGCGATCGCGTCGAGGTCGATCACGGCCTCAGCCACGTTGGGCGTCACCTGGGTAGTCAGTGGGACTGTGCGCATGCTTTTCACCGCTGCTGATTGTCCCAGAACACGGCAGGTGGCCGCCCGCATCGGTCAATGCGCGAAGTGTTGCTGCGCGTTGAATTGACCGCCTGGCTTCAGCTCGTCCATGTGTTGCACCACCAACGCCATGTCCTCGTACAGCGACCTGCCCAGGTCGGCGGAGAACCCTTCCCGCACCACAATGCGCAGCACAGACACGTTTTCGGCACCCTCGGGCATGGTGTAGGCAGGCACCTGCCAGCCGTAGGACCGCAGGCCCGCCGACACGTCGAACTCGGTGTAACCGAAATCACCGGCCAACCGGAACGCGATCACCGGGATCGCCGACCCGTCCGAGATCACCTCGAAGTGTCTGCTCTTCTCCAGCTGATCGGCCACCCAGCGCGCGGTGCTCGACAGACACTCCATCACCTGCACGTAGCCGGAACGGCCCAACCGCAGAAAGTTGTAGTACTGGCCGATGACCTGGTTGCCGGACTTGGAGAAGTTCAGCGTGAACGTCGGCATGTCCCCGCCGAGGTAATTGACGCGGAACACCAGGTCTTCGGGCAGCCAGTCGCTGTTGCGCCACACCACGAAGCCGATTCCCGGGTAGGTCAGCCCGTACTTGTGGCCGCTGACGTTGATCGACACCACCCGCGGCAGCCGGAAGTCCCACTCGATGTCCGGGTGCAGAAACGGTACGACGAACCCGCCGCTGGCCGCGTCCACGTGCACCGGGACATCCGGTTTTCCGCGCTGCGCGGCCAACTTGTCCAGCGCCGCGCAGATTTCCGCGATCGGCTCGAGTTCACCGGTGTACGTGGTGCCGAGGATCGCGACAACACCGATGGTGTCCTCGTCGACGGCGTCGAGCACCTGCTCGGGTGTGATGATGTAGCGGCCCTCGGCCATCGGCAGGTACCGCGGCTCGACCTCGAAGTAGCGGCAGAACTTCTCCCACACCACCTGGACGTTGGAGCCCATCACCAGATTCGGTGTGCGGGTCTTCCACCCGTCACCGACACGCTCCTTCCACCGCCACTTCAGCGCCAGCCCGCCCAGCATGACCGCCTCGCTCGACCCGATCGTGGACACTCCGATTGCGCTGCTGGGGTCGTCGTCACGCAGCCGCTCGGCATGAAACAGGTCGGCGACCATGGACACACAGCGCTGCTCGATCGCCGCGGTGGCGGGGTATTCGTCCTTGTCGATCATGTTCTTGTCGAATGTCTCGGCCATCAGCTTCTCCGCCTGTGGCTCCATCCAGGTGGTGACGAACGTCGCGAGGTTCAGCCGTGAGCTGCCGTCAAGCATCAGCTCGTCGTGGATGAACCGGTAGGCAGCCTCGGGCTCCATCGGCTCGTCGGGCAGCCGCAACGACGGGATGGGCCCGCACGCCATCCGTCCGGTGTAGGCCGGGGTGATCGAGGGTGACAGGTATGCAACGCGGGGCATGACGGGATCCTTTCGTTGGGGCTCTTACAAGGCTCTTACAAGAGGGCGAGGGCCGGGCGGATGTGAGCGAGGATGCGCGACGCGGACGTCGGCACCGGTGTCGGACCGGGGTCGGCGGCCGAGAGGTTGGCGGCGCGGGCATGGACGAACGCGGCCGCGGCGGCTGCCTCCGCGGCGGGCAGTCCGGCGGCCAGCAGCGCGCCGATCATGCCGGACAGCACATCGCCGGATCCGGCGGTGGCCGCCCACGATCCGCCCGCCCGGTTCAGATACACCGGCCCGCCGGGGTCCGCGATCACGGTGACGTTGCCCTTCAGCAGAACGGTCGCGCCGAACGTGTCGGCCAGTTGCCGGGTGGCGCCGACCCGGTCGTCGCCCGGCGGGGAGCCGGCCAACCGGGCGAACTCCCCGGCGTGCGGGGTCAGCACCGTCGGCGCCGACCGCGACGCGATCGCGTTTGGGTGGGCGGCAAGGATGGTCAGCGCGTCGGCGTCGACGATCACCGGAAGGTCGGTGTCCAGCGCGAACCACAGTGCGCTCGCGCCTGCTGCGTCGGTGCCGATCCCCGGCCCGATTACCCAGGCCTGCACCTTCCCCGCCGACTCGGCGGTTGCGGATGCGATCACCTCCGGCCAGTACGAAAGTACCTGTCCGGCAGCGCTTCCCGCATACCTCACCATGCCGGAGGTGGCCGCGACCGCAGCGCCCGTGCACAGCACCGCGGCACCGGGGTAGGTCGCCGACCCGGCCAGGATGCCCTTGACGCCCTGGGTGTACTTGTCGTCGTGCGGACCCGGCACCGGCCAGCGGGCCACGACGTCAGCGGCCTCGAAGCCGACCATGTCGGTCGGCGGCAGGTCCAGCCCGATGTCGACGAGCTCGACCCGTCCGCAGTCGCCGAGCCCATGCACCGGTTTGAGGCCGCCGAACGTGACCGTCAACGCCGCGTGCACGTGCGGGCCGCTGGCCACGCCGGTGTGCACGTCGATGCCGCTGGGGATGTCGACCGCGACGACGGGGATGCCGGCCGACTCAACGGCGGCGAACACCTCCGCGGCCGCCGGCCGCAGTGGTCCGGAGCCGGAGATCCCGACGACCCCGTCGATCGCCAGATCGGTTGCGGCGGGGACGGATTGCACCACGCGGCCACCGGCGCGCATGAATGCCGCCAGCCCTTTCTTGTGCGCTTTCTCCGGGTTGACCAGTACCGCGGCCACCGCCGCGCCGCGGCGGCACAGAAATGTCGACGCCCACAGCGCGTCGCCGCCGTTGTCACCGGATCCGACCACCGCGCAGATGCGCCGGCCGGCCACCCCGCCGGTTCGGGCCATCAGTTCGCGCGCGACAGCGACGGACAGCGGGTATGCCGCCCGGCGCATCAGCGCACCATCGGGCAGGCTTGCCAGCAGCGGTGCCTCGGCGGCGCGGATCGCGTCGGCGGTGTAATAGTGCCGCATTAGCCCCCATTCCCGAGTCGCCCGCGCGGCAATACGTTACGCCCAGGCGACGGCACAGGTGGGGCAGCAGATGCCGCATACGGCGCGAGTCAGCCATCGCGTTGACCGGGCTGGGCACGCGGATAGGTGGCAGCGCGCTGGGCGGCCCGTGGCGGCAGGCCGAGGAGTTGCAGCGCCTGGGTGGTCAGTTCAACATCGAGGTCGGATGCGGTGAGGCGGCCCGACAGGTGACCGCTGGTGGCGCCGATGATTCCGCCACCGATGAGAAACGCCGCGATCTGCGTGCTGCCCACGTGGAACCGGCCCGCTTGACGACCCCGCTCGATCAGCTCGGCCAACGTCACACCGACGGTGCTGGCCAGGACGTCGTTGGCGTGCGCCGCCCGCAGCACATAGCGACCGCGATCGGCATCTTCGGTGAACCACGCCCAAAACGCTCGCAGCGCCGCAGCGAAAGCCAGCGCCGGGTCGTCGGCGGCGGACAACGTGGCTAAGCGTGTGGCCAGCCCGGCCATCGTGTCGCGGATCAGCTCGGCGAACAACGCCTCCTTGGACTCGAAGTGGGTGTAGAAGCTGGCCAAAGCGACATCGGCTTCAGCGGCGATCTGCGCTACGGTGACCGACGCGTCGTCGCCGGCCAGGCGCTGCGCGGCCTGCAGCAGCCGGGCGCGGGTGGCCGCCCGCCGCCGCGCCACCCGCCCGGAGGACGCCGACACGGGACTTGAAGTACTCATATCAAAAACATAATATCAATTTCATGTATGCCGCCCGGGGCGACACCCCGGCCGCCACCTTCGGCCACCGACGGCGGTCGAGGTCGGCGTCGCCCACGCTGGCGCGGAGCCGCGCGCAAGCTCTGCCCGCGGTGGTGCTGTTGATGATGTTCCTGTGCTGTGGATGCGCCCGCGGCCTGCCGGTCGCGAGGTCGGGGTCTGCGCCGACGCCAGCGCAGTCTCTGATGGCCAACGGCTGCGGCGCGCCGATCGGCTACCAGGTATTCCAGCAAAACGGGTTTGGGGCGGACTGGTCGAAGGCCGACGGTCTGGTGGCGTTCAACGCCAAGGGCAGTGACGGTCTGTACCACATTTACACGGTCAAGCCCGATGGCACCGGCCGCCAGCAGATCGGCGTGGGCTCCGCCAGCTTTCCGCAGCGCACCACGGGATCACCCGTGTGGAGTCCGTCGGGTCAGTTCGTCGTGTTTGTGGCCGAGAAGTCCACTCACCCAGGCAATTCGGTAGGCGCCACCCCCGGGTGGGGCAGCTACTCCGACCTTTGGGTAGCCACCGCGGACGGTTCGCGCGCCTGGCAGCTCACCAACGTGCCGGCCGACAAGGACCACGGCACGATCATCCCAGAGTTCTCGCCCGACGGCCGACAGCTGGAATGGACCGAGCGCACCGGCGCCGGCCAACTGCTCAACCCCGATCGGTTCGCCGGGTTCTGGGTGATCAAGGTGGCCGACTTCAACGTCGGTTCCGATGGCACACCGTCGCTGGCCAACATTCGCACCGTCTCACCGGCCGGTGACGCATTCAACGAGACCGGCGGGTTCTCGCCGGATTCCTCGTCGCTCGTGTTCACCAGCGACTTCGAAACACGCAACTTCTGGAGCAGCCAGATCTACCGTCTCGACCTCGGCTCGGGGGCCATCACGCGGCTGACCCGGGGCAACAGCTACAACGAGCATCCCCGCTACACCCCCGACGGCCAGGTCGTGTGGATGACTAACGCCGAGAACCCCTCGCGCGGGACCGACTGGTGGACGATGAGTCCCGACGGCTCAAATCCGCAGCGCCTCAGCGATTTCAATACCAACGGCAATGCGCGAGGCTTTGGCGGCAAGCAGGTCTGGGCTACCGTAGTGCAGACCGCCAACTGGAGCCCAGACTCAAGCTGGTTCTACGGCGACGTGGAGACCAGCCTGCTGACGTCCGACAGCGTCATCCTGCGTGTATCACTCACCTGCCCGGGCTCCTGACCCACGCCGATCGAGTGCGAAGACATTCGGCGGCAGCGTCGCCCGACCAGGAGACACACCGCCGGCACCACCGTCACCGGCACCCACCCTCCGGTGTGCACGGGGCGGTTCGGGCGCGGGTGTTGGGTCATCGTCGGCGCCATTCATCGTCCCTTCCTGTCTATGCCTCGCGACGATGGTTCCGCATGGCGGCACGGCCAAGTTATTTGCCGCTGTGATCGGAGTGTGGGACGTTCGTAAGTTTGGGGGCGATCAGGGCGTCGCAGGCGCGTGCGGCTTCCGTTCGGCCGGATGCCCGCAACGACGCGGCGACAGCGTGGCGGATCCTATAACCGTACGGTTGTGCGTCACTCGACTCTAGAGCGTCACGTAGGCACCGCTAAGGCAGCTGTTTCGGTGTCAGGCGCAGGGCTGGTCGCGGCGGCGTGCCGTGGTAATCGTTCCCCGCTCAAACGATCAACTCGAACTGCATCATCATAAGTGAGCACTTGCACGGATCGGCACCAGAAACATAGCCCCGGACCAGAGTAGGGGTATCCGCACGCGTTACAGATGGAAGCGCCGCCCATCGGGCCAGCAGTTGCACGTCGACCGTTCACCTGACATTCCTTCGCTTGGGGATCGACTACCCCTTCCCGACGGAAATCAACCTGTTGATTTACCCGTGCACAGCTAGTCCCCAGAAAACTCAGCTGGGTGCAAGCGCCGACTGGTTCAATCCCGCTAGTGGGCACAAGTGTTCAGCAGTGAGGCGTTTAGTAGCTACTGAGCACTGTCCGATCGTCGAGCGGGCTCTGCAACGGCACGTCGAGCGTGCCAGGACCGGCGATCATGGTGCACATCCGCCCGACGGCGGCGGGCAGCGTGCCGCTGCGTAACGCCACTGTCAGGGTCGTGGGCGTTTCCTGGACTGTCGCGTGTACACCAGTGCAGTCCGGTGACGCGATGGTGAAATGCAGGGTCACCGCGTCCTCGACAGCTGCGCGGCTCCACGAGTCGGGGTGCAGCGGCTTGCTGTCGACAATCGCGGGGTTGTCGGTGAACACAAACCCGGTCGCCGGCGGCGGCTGCACGGACTCGGTGACGGTTACCGACGGAGGGTCCGCCAAGGCTACGTTCTCCAAACCGTGGCTCCCGCAGCCGGCGAGCAGCGCAGCGGCTAACACCGCGAGCGGGAGACGTTGCACAAGTGTCGAAGATATCCGGGTCTCCCTGGCGACGGCCCGACTGGCCGTGTTCTGTCGGGGCTGACACGGCGAAGGCTTTCAGCGCAGAGGCTACGTGGACCCAGCTGAATGACCTCACTGCGTATCGAACGGCTGAACTTCAGCCCACGACCAGTCGACCCGTCATCATTGGGTGGCGGGCTGACTGCTGTTTGTGTTTCCTGTAGACATCCCAACGCGCGGGACGTCGACGGTGCGAGATCAGGGAACAGCCGTCTGGGGACCGGAGCCCACCGCCATGGTGATCTCGTTGGCCAGCTATTCGGCGCCGAGTGCATCACGAAGGTCGGCGACGTGGTCCTGCGTCTGGGTGAGTAAGGGTTTCAGCGCCTCAGCCACGTCGGGCAATCCCAGCTCCCCCGCGTCAGCAACCCGTTGCCGACCGGTCGAGCTGGCGCTGTTCCAACTCAAGGTCTGCGCGTAGTGCAGCCGCGCCATCGGCAACGTCGGGCACGTCGGGGACGGCCACGGTGGGCGTAGCCCCCAAGGAAATCGATCTGCTGTGCCAGCGTGAGCGCGTGCTGTAGTTCCTGGCTCAGATGAGTGGTCAACTCTTCAACGATGCTGTGGTACTGCGCACCTTTTACCGTGGCGGTGTGCTGTACGTATTGGACGACGGACTGATACTCGCTGCTGAGATCTTCGTTGAGCAGCTCAAGAATCGTTCCTTGTCCAATGTCGTTGCTCCTCTGTAAATGCTCGCCTCGTCGTGAATCGACCGACCGCCCCGGACGCTCCAGAGCGGCACGCCGAAGTTACGCTAACTGACGCAGTGATACCGCACGGCCGAGCACCGCGCCCGCGGCGCCTTCGGGCCAGCGTTAACGAAGAGTCAGCGGCGCGTAGCTATCCGACTTGGCTGACGACGTCGTTCATCACCCGGCGGAGCGCGAGCGTGTGCGCCGGCAGCAGCGCGTACCAGTACAGCCAGCCCACGAGGCCGCGGGGAAAGAAGATGGCCCGCTGGTCGTATCGGCTTCCCGATCCGGCGGCCGGCGTCACCCGCATCTCCAGCCACGCGCCGCCGGGGGCGCGCGTGTGAGCCCGCGACCGCACCAGGGTGCCGGGCTCAAGCGCCTCGATATTCCAGCTGTCGCGTTGCACCCGGAGCCTGGACGTCCAAGCTAGCGGAAATGAACACCATGCGCGGCCGACACCCGTGGCTTCGACGACTTTCCAGAGCTGCTCAGGGCCTGCTGTCGTCACTGTCGACCGCGTGTCGGTGAAGACGACTCCGCCGGCCCAGCCGGGATCGGTCGGTAGGGGTTCTGAGGGCGGAGTCGTCGGTGCGGCGTCCGACCATGACGTCTCAACCTGTCCCCGCACGACATGGCTCACGGCGAGGGCGACCGCCCGGCGGTACGGGGTCAGTCCCCCCGGCGGCCGAGCGATGATGGTGTCGACGTCGTGATTGTTCATCACGGCGTCGCAGTGCAACGACTCGACCAGCGGCCGGGCCAGGCCCGCCGGAATCGGCGTGACCAGACCCACCCACCAACTGGCGATCTTCGGGGTCAACAATGGCAGGACAACGATGTACCGCTTACGGAGCCCCGCAATCTCGGCGTAGGTCCGCATCATGTCGCCGTATTCGAGAACGTCAGGACCACCGATATCCCATGTACGCGAGATCGGAACGTCGGCCGAAGCGGCGGCCACCAGATAATGCAGCACGTCGCCAATCGCGATCGGCTGAATCTTGTTATGCACCCACCTGGGGGTCGTCATCACCGGGAGGCGATCCGTCAGATAGCGGACCATTTCGAACGAGGCCGACCCTGAACCGATCACCACCCCAGCCTGCAGCACGAGGGTTTCGATGCCGGACGCGATAAGAATGTCGCTGACGGCCGTGCGTGACTGCAGGTGCGGCGACAACTGAACACCCGACGGGTGCAGGCCGCCCAGATACACCAGCCGCCGCACCCCGGCCCGCCGCGCCGCCTTGGCGACATTGACCGCAGCGCGGCCTTCTTCTGCCGCGAAGTCCTTCGACGTGCCCATCGAATGCACCAGGTAGTAGACGACATCGACATCGTCGAAAGCGGCGATGAGTGAGTCCAGATCGCCGAGATCGCCAGCCACCACCTCGGCGTCGGCGCGCCATGGCACGTCCGACAGCTTGGCGGGAGTCCGAGCCATCGCCCGAACCCGGTACCCGGCGTCAATTAGGCGCGGCACCAGCCGGCCTCCGACATAGCCCGTCGCGCCTGTCACCAAGCAGCGAATCTCGCCCACCGACACCAAGTCTCCATCCGTTGACCCCGTTGCGTGTTGTTCGGAGCCGACCCGGCTCCGGATTGCCCGTTTTGCGGTCAGGCAACCGGCAGCCGGGATCAGAGGCATCCTCGGACAGGCGGGCTACCGGCGAATTGGGGATGCGTATGTCAACTCGATTGAGGACCATCACGACGGTTTGAGTCAGGTCCACGGGCGCTGCTGGTGAATCTGGACGGCGGTCGTCGGTGACAGTGGAAGATGGGTTTGGGTGAGCAATTCGCCAACGGATGGTCCGGCACCGGCGGACGGCGATAAGGCCCTGGCCGCGGAGGTGCGAACTGCGTCGGTGGCGGAGGTGGCGAAGAGCAGACGTCCGACCTCGATCAAATAGGTTCTGGTCGTTTCGCTTGTCTCGGTTGAGGTTTCGCCACCGTTGCCGGTGCCCGCATTTTCAACGATGACATCCAGCATGCTCAGAGCCCCTTTGGTCCAGTTAGGCCCTTTCTTCCTCAGATTCTGTTAGACACTTCGGACATGGTTGATGTTGAGCTCTCATGTGGACTGCCTCCTCGCCCTGACTTCGCTGATCTGGCCGTGCTGGCTGAGGAGTTGGGTTACGCCCGCGTCTGGATCTTTGACTCGGCCCCGCTTTGGGAGGACCCATTCGTCCACCTCGCGCTTGCTGCTGTTCGGACATCGCGGATCGGCTTGGCTACGGCTGTCCTGATTCCGTCACAACGTTCGGTAATGACGATGGCGTCGGGCATCGCCACGATCGCCCGACTGTCAAGCGGCCGTTTCAGAGCCTGCTTCGGCACCGGCTACACGGCTCGCACGACCGTCGGCCAGCCCCCGATGCCGCTGAACGCGCTGTTCGACTACGTCGGTACGCTCCGCCGACTGCTCGCCGGGGAGACCGTCCCCATCGCTGGTAAGGCGGCTCGGATGCTTCACTGGCCAGGGATGACGGCCTCGAGACCAGTGAACGTGCCTTTATGGCTCAGCGTCATGGGGCCACGTGGCAACGCGCGGGCGCCCGAGGTAGCTGACGGAATCATCGGCCCACTGCATCCCACGCTGCCCACCGCGACGATGCTGTCTGGCACCGTCCTCGACCCCGGCGAGGACCCGCATTCGAGCCGGGTGCTGCGGGCTGTCGGGCCATGGGCGGTTGTCTCATGGCATACCGCCTACGCACATGGCGGCGCGTCGGCGGTCGACGCCATGCCCGGCGGGACAGCTTGGCGAGCGGCCCTCGAGGCCCTCGCACCTCAAGAGGAACGCCACCTGCTCACATTCGAAGGTCACGTCACCCACCTTCCGAAGCGTGATCTCCCGCTCCTCGAGCACATCGATGGCTGCTCTGGGGCGGCGCGCATGACAAAGATCGGCGATTCCGCGAGCATCTCGCATGAGCTCACCCAGCTCGGCGACGCCGGCTTTCGGGAAGTCATGTACAACCCTTCAGGCCCCGATATCGCTCGTGAGCTTCGCGCGTTCGCTTCGGCTCACCACTCGCAGTGACACCTGCCTCAACGCGACCGAATACGCTCAGCGCCGTGGGGCGCCGACAGGGAGCCTGAATGATGAGGGCGGCGGCAGCGGCACGGGCGGACCACCGGCGGCGGCGGGGCGACAGGGTAGGTTCCAAATCCGCGTGGCGGACGGCGGTCTTACTACCTGCGGGTTTGCAGAATTCTCATCAAAATGGCGGACGCGTATTTCCAATCTTCGTGGCGGATCCTAGAACCGTATGGGTGTTTAGGAATTTCGCTCGGCGACGACTGCCGCGATACCGAAAGGGCCGCCCCGTTGCGTCCCAGACGAACCCGAATCGTTCCGAGCATGGACAACAGGTGTGGAGGCCTGGACGCGTTGCTGCGCTGACACCTACGGCGCGAGTAATTGACGGATCGCAACGAGTCTGTCTGTGGTGAACTGTCGTCTCCGTATGCTGAGCGGGTGCCAAATTCCTCTTCTCACGTCGAAGGGAGCCGCGGTGGACGACGCCGTCGCGCTGGTGGAGATTGAGGCGATCAAACGGCTGAAGGCCCGTTACTGCCGGCACTTGGATTCAAAGGACTGGTCGGCGTGGCGCGGTGTCTTCGCCGACGATTTCGTCAGCGACACCGCCGAGGCCGGCGGCCTGGTCATCGCCGGCGCCGACGAGTTCGTCGCCTTCATCCGCAAGACTTTGGGTAAACCCTCGCAACCCACGGTGCATCAGGTGCACGCGCCGGAGATCGAGCTGACCTCACCGTCCACCGCAACCGGTGTGTGGGCGCTCAACGATGTAGTCAGGCTCGGTCCCGGAGTGAACCTGCAGGGCTACGGCCACTACCACGAGACCTACGAAAAGACCGCCGGCCAGTGGCGCATCAAAACCTCCAAGCTCACCCGGTTACGTGAAGATCTGTTCAATCCCCTGTTCTCCGTGCGCATCTCGCCACGTATGCGTGCCGCCGCAGCACCGATGGCACGTCGGCGGTTGCGATGAAACTCGTGATCGGCGCCAGCGGGTTTCTCGGATCCCACGTCACCCGCCAACTCGTCGCCCAGGGCGACGAGGTGCGGGTAATGATGCGCCGCACCAGCTCCACCAGGGGCATCGACGACCTCGACGTCGAGCGCTGCTACGGCGACGTCTTCGACGACATCGCGCTGCGGGCGGCGATGACCGGCTGCGATGTCGTGTACTACTGCGTCGTGGATGCGCGGATGTGGCTGCGTGACCCCGCGCCACTGTTCCGCACCAACGTCGAAGGCCTACGACACGTCCTCGATGCCGCCGTCGATGCACGACTGCGGCGGTTCGTCTTTACCAGCACCACCGGCACGCTGGCCATCAGCGACAGCACCCTAGTCACCGAAGACGACCCCCACAACTGGACGCAAGGCGGCGCCTACATCACCTCACGTGTCGCCGCGGAAAACCTGGTCATGCAATATGCGCGCGAAAAAGCCCTACCAGCGGTTGCGCTATGCATCTCCACCACCTATGGACCCGGCGACTGGCAACCCACACCCCACGGGTCGCTTATCGCACGGGTGGCCCACGGCAAGTTCCCGTTCTACCTTGACTTTTCCTCAGAAGCGGTCGGCATCGAAGACGCCGCTCGCGCCATGCTCTTGGCCGCCGAGCGCGGCCGCGTCGGCCAACGCTACATCATCTCCGATCGCTATCTGAGCACCCGAGAGGTACACCGCATCGCCGCCACCGCCGTGGGCCGGCGACCCCCGCGCATAAAACTTCCGCTGGCGCTCCTCTATGCCGCCGCGCACCTCAACGACCTCGCCGCCCGAATCCTGCACCGCGACCTGCCGTTCGCCGTGGTCGGCCTGCGCATGGCCGAATTAATGTCACCGCTCGACCGCAGCAAGGCCACCCGCGAACTCGGTTGGAACCCCGAACCTGTCGAAGAATCCATCCGCAAGGCAGCCAGATTCTTCAGCACCGGCCAGCGTCGCACCAACCAACCCGTCGGTCCTTAGGTTGTCGTACTGGTCAACCCTCGGACTCTTGACCATGCATATGTTGGGTCGTGTATGTTCTGAGAAGTGGCCGGGCAGGAAGGGACGCACCCTTGAGGATCAACAGCGTTAAAACCACTGAGATCAACGAGGAACTGACTCGGCGCGCGTTGCAGCTGGCGCTGGGCAAGACCACCGATTTGGCCGATGAAGTGTTGCGGGTGCCGTTGCACTACTACCGCGACGCCAAACTGACCGAGGTTGAGGAGTCACAGATCCTGCGGCGAACGCCGCTGGCGATCCTGCCCAGCGTGCAGATCGCGGATCCAAACGACTTCGCGGTCCGGTCGGTGTTGGGCAGTTCACTGCTGGTGACACGGGATGGGTCGGGCGCCAGTCATGTGCTCCTGAATTACTGTCGGCACCGGGGGGCGATGCCGGCCTGCGGGGCGGGCAACGCTTCGCGGTTCACCTGCCCATATCACGCGTGGACCTACAAGAACACCGGTGAATTATTCACTGTCCCGGGCAAATCCGGTTTCACTGGGATGGACACCAACGACTACGGGCTGGTGGAGTTGCCCAGTCAAGAGGCCTACGGCTTCATCTGGGCGGTGCTAAGCGCCGACGGCTCGATCGACGTCGATGCCCACCTGGGGGCGCTCGGGCCGCAGCTGGCCGAGCTGGACTACGGATCGTTCGGCTATCACACGTGTCGGCAGTTCGAGTCCGACGTGTCGTGGAAGGGTGCCTTGGAAGCATTCGCCGAGGGCTACCACTTCCCGTTCGTGCACGGCCAGAGTCTGATTGGGCAAAACGCCCTACCCAACGTCGCGATCTATGACGAGTACGGTCGACATCACCGCCTGGGTTTTCCGTTCAACTGGATCACCAACTTGGAGACCGAACCCAGCGGCTCGTGGGACGTCCGCGACAACATGGGCCTGATCTATTGGATCTACCCCAACCTGATCCTGGCCAACAGCAACGTGGGTGTGGAGGTCATCGACATCCTGCCCGCCGGGGCCCCCACCCGCTGCACAGTGCGCCACAGCTGGCTGGCCCGTGTCCCGGCAACGTCGGACGAACAACGCAGCCTCTACGACCAGATCTACGAGGCCGTGCATGCCGCAGTTCGCGACGAGGATTTCGCGATGCTGCCTCAATGCGGCCAAGGGGTGCGACAGGGCCAGCACGACCACATGATCATCGGCCGCAACGAGATTGGCGTGCAGCACATGATCAAAGTCCTCGCCAACGAACTGGGCGTTGCGCTGAACTGAAAAACCGATGCCGATCAGCAGGAGCTACGGCGTGGCTGCCAGACGGATAGCCTCACTGGTCGTGCACAGGGAATCTCGCGACGCAGGTCGGTGCTGATGCGCCGACACGGCTGGTCGGGCGCTCTGCCGGCCAGCGATGAAGAAGCCATCCAGCGCATCGTGGAGGTCGCCCGTCGGGCCATCGACGAAGCCGGCCCTGAGGTGCGCATCACTGATGTCGCCCGCAAACTTGGGGTCACCCGCCAAACCGTCTACCGGTACTTTCCCAGTACCCAAGCGCTGCTGGCCGCGACAGCATTGTCGGAGGTCGGTCCGTTCCTCGACCGGCTGGCCGCACATCTGCACCCGATCAGCGACCCAGCCGAAGCCGTCGTCGAAGGGATCGCCCACACCTTGGAGCGGCTCCCTGAGGAGAAATACCTCCGGCTTCTGCTCACGCCCGGGCGTGCGGCTTCCTACTCGGCGAGCGTGACCTCCGATGTCGCCCGCGTGCTGGGACGCTCCATCATTGACCGCTTCAACGTCGACTGGGACAGCGCCGGTATCACCGACGACAGAAGAGACGCTCTCGTCGAGCACATGTTGCGGGTCCTACAGTCATTTATTGTCGACCCCGGCCGTCCCCCGCGGCGCGGTACCGCGCTGCGCGACTACTTACACGACTGGGTGGCACCAGCTATCACCCTCCAACGCCGGAACTCTCCCGGATAGTGAGCGTCGCTCACCCAGTCAACCACCCGGAACGGCGCGGCGGCGGCGGGCTGTAGGTTCTCATCCTGCGTGGCGGATGCCGACTCCCCTACCTGCGCATTTGCGGAATTCTCATCAAAATGGCGGATGCGGTTTCTCATCTTCGTGGCGGATCCTAGAACTGAGTGCGCACGACCAGGCATCGAGAATGCGCGCATCGCAGCTTAGGGTTTTGGGGCCGAGACATGGAGCTGCTTTACGCGAGTATGGGCGGCTCAACTCGCTCGATCGTATTGACCCGATCAAGCGATTGGTCGAAGGAGCCGATCTTGCCGACACTGGTGTTCTCGGCGCAGGCGGCCAGGTATGCCTCCACGAAGTCGACACTCCCATCGGAAACCTGTTCTACGCGGGTGTGTGCTTTGTGGCGGCGGCCATTATGCGTCGCCGGGGCGTTCGCGGTGGCGGCTCGTCGAAACCAAGGCTGGCAGAACCGTCTGGCTATGCTCGTCGCATGCATGAATCGGTGACCGTACACATGTCGGCGCCGGCGGAGGACATCTGGAATCTCGTCGCCGATGTCCGCAACATCGGACGGTTCTCGCCCGAGACATTTGAGGCCGAGTGGCTGGACGCCAACACCGGTCCGGCTGTCGGCGCGCGGTTCCGTGGCCACGTGAAGCGCAACGAAATCGGCCCTGTGTATTGGACAACCTGCCGCGTGACCGCGTGTGAACCGGGCCATGAGTTCGCCTTCCAGGTGCTCCTCGGGGGCCGGCCGGTCAATAATTGGCGCTACCAGCTCACTTCCACGACAAACGGAACGGACGTGACGGAGTCATTCTGGTTGAACGACTCAGCGATGCCGCGAATCTTTAGGTTCCTCGGCGAGCCCCGGAGGCGGCGCAACATTCGTGACATGACCAAGACACTCGAACGGATCAAGGCGGTCGTCGAGGCCACCTGACACGGCCCTCATGGACATATTTCGACAGCTTTCCCCAGAATCTTGACGCAGCACGACGCGACTGCTTCAATCTGAACAAGGTTCGAATCTGACCACCGTTCGAAAGCGTGTTCATCGTGGTTCAACGGCTTCCCGGAGCCCCGGTTCTGCGCTACGGCGAACTCGACGAACACCATCTGACCCGTCACCTGGTTGCCCTTGCCCAGCGCGTCGGCGTCGACAACATCACGATGCGCGCCCTTGCCGCAGAGGCCGGCACCTCCACCTCATCGGTCTACTACCACGTCAAAGACAAAAGCGCGATGCTCGACCTGCTCATCGACGCAGTGATCGACCGCATCACGGTCCCGACCGAAGGCGACTGGCAACAGCGGCTCGTTGCGCTCTACACCAACGCCTGGACGGTCCTGAGCACGGTGCCGGGCATCGCCGCGCTGCTTCAGCAACGCCCTCACACCCGCGCAGCGGCAAACATGGACCGCGAAACCCGCAAGATTCTTTACGAATCGGGTTTGGCTGCTGACGATTTCGCCGCGGCGCATGCGGTGCTCTACATCCACCTGTTGGGCTCGGTGGAACTGCAGCACCGGACGCAGGCGCGACCCGGACAGACCCGGCGGCGCGACATGGAGCGGGTATTCACCTACGGGCTACGCGTGATCCTGGCCGGCCTGCTTCAGGTGTCGCCCAGACTACTGCGATCTAACAAGGAGAACGACTCGTGACAGACACCTCGCTGGACCTGGCCGACCCGTCGCTGTGGGACTGCGGCTTTCCTGATGACATCTTCGCCGAACTCCGCCAGACAGCGCCGGTCTACCACCAGGAACTCACCCCACGCGTGCGTGACCAAGTCGAGCGCGAATTCTGGGTGTGCACCAAACACGCCGACGTCACGCGGGTACACCGCGACCACGAAACGTTCACCGCCACCGACGGTCCGCTCATCCAACAAGTCGACCTGTTCGCCTCCTACCCCGCGATCGTCAGCCTCGATCCCCCCGACCATACGAAACGCCGCAGAATCATCTCACGCGCATTCACCCCACGCGCCATCGCCAAGCTCGAAGAAGGCATCCGCACACGCGCCCACAACATGGCCGCCGCGCTACTGGAAACCGGCGGCGGAGACTTCGTCGAATTCGCCGGCGGGCTGCCCATGTCGGTCATCGGCGACATCGTCGGTATCCCCGAAGGCGACCGACCGCACGTGTTCGCGCTCATCGAGCGAATCCTCAAACTAGGCGGGGCAGGACTATCCACGCCCCAGGGCGAAGACATTTCGCCCTTCCTCGAACTCTTCCAATACGCCAGCGACCTGACCGCCCACAAACGGCATAATCCTGTTGACGACATCTGGAGCACCCTGTGCACGGCCCAACTCGAAGGAGAAGACGGCACATCGTTTCAGTTACCGCTCAACGAATTAGAGATATTCTTCTTCATCCTCAGCCTAGCCGGCAGCGACACCACCAAAAACGCTCTATGCGATGGGATCAGCGCGTTCGTTGCCAACCCCGGCCAAATCGAGCGATACCGCCGCGATCCGGCGATGCGCGCAACCGCCGTCGACGAGGTCATCCGATACTCCACGCCCATCATCTTCTGGGTGCGCGGCGCCACCACGGACGTCGAAGTGGGCGGTCACACCATCCCCAAGGGCGCCCGCGTGGTGACCATGCTGCGCTCGGCCAACCGTGACGAGGACGTCTTCGGAGACGACGCGCAGTCCTTCGACATCGGCCGCGACCCGAATCCCCACGTTTCCTTCGGCGGTGGAGGCGCTCACCACTGCCTGGGTGCGATGCTCGCCCGCGCGGAAGTGCGTGCGGCCCTCGATGAACTGCTATTGCACAGCAACGACATTGAGCTGGATCAGCCCACGATCTGGCATCCCAGCCTGGTCTCCAACATGACCGTCTACGAGTCGCTACCAATACGCCTAACCAAGATCCTTCGGGCATGAACTACCGGCCAGCATCGACAGGAGAGAAGTCCGTGGCAAACCCCAGCAGCCAGGAGATCAAAGACTTCATCGTCAACCAGTGCGTGCTGTGGAACGCGCAGGACAAGGCTGGCTACACCGATCTGTGGAAAAGCTTCGCCACCAAGGAAATCATCTTTGAGGACCCCGTCGGTACGCCGCCGAAGGTCGGTTGGGATCAGTGGTCGGACATGTGGGATCAGTTCTGCCCATTGAAACTCAAGCAGCGCGCTGAGCTCATCTTTGTCCGCGGCAACGAAGCTGCGATCGTGTTCCATCACGAAATGAACACCGCAGATGGGATCGCCGAGTTTCGCGATATCGAGACTTGGAAATTCGATGACGGCGTCGTGTCGGTCCGATGCTGGTGGGATCTGCCGGACAGCGGTTCAGCCGCGGATTTTCTCAACGAGTATGCGGCGCAAGGGGGGCACGCAGGGCACTGACGACGGCGGCGGCGGGCGAATGGCGCCGGGGGGCGATTAGAGGAACGAGTTCTCCGCGGTCAGGCCTCGCTCGGGGAACGCGCCAAGCGCGAACGTCTCGGCATTGCCCAACCCGACTCCGCCGCCGACCGGATCCTCTACGCGCACGAGCAGGTCCCGCAGCTGGTGTAGTTCGCGCGCGTTCTCCGGCTTGTCGCAGTCGGTCACGTGGTTGCCCTCGACTTTGAGATCGCCGACCCACTCGCCGTACACCCAGTCGTTCCAGCCGTAGTAACCGGCGGTGCCAAGGTGGAAGCCCGTCGGGCCTGCCGCGGTGAGCGTCAGCGGGCGCTTCGCGCCGTCGGTGTCGATCAGGGTGATAGTTCCGTGGGTGAACCGGCGGTTGTCGTCCTGGAAGTGCAGATCCTGCTCGACGGACGCGAAGCGGTGGGCGGTGCCGTCGGCGTTCTGTTGCTCTGCCTGACAGCGGATCTCGAGGTAACCGTCGCCGCGCTCCTCCTGGTACATCACAAACAGCGAGTAGGCAGATCCATCTTGGCGGAGCAGTGTCATCGGCAGCCAGGTCATGAACATCTGTTTGATCTTGCGACCGCCACGCGGCAGGCCGGGTATCGGCTTGCCTACACCTGGGCGTAGTCCCCACGAGTGGTCGCGAATCGAGATCCATTTGTCAGCAGCAATTTCGGTGCGGTCGCCCTCCACGTCGACCCAGCCCGAGGCCACACCTATCTGGTGATACCGCAGCACGTTATGGGTGACGCGGTACCCGTCGGGACTGCGATCAGGCCACGGATCCTCCAGTGCCGCATGGAAGCCGCCGCGCAGCTCGACGTCGAATGCGATCGGGGCATGTTCGGTCGCGTCGAGGCTCACCTGGATGGCACACAGCGGTTCGACCACGCGGTAGTGAATCGGCCCGACGTGAGTGGCCGCCGGGTCGGATGACAACCGCCGCCCGGCCCTCACCGTCCATTGCTCGGTGCCGCGACACACACCGGCCGCTCCGTCGAAAACTCCGCGGTTAGTGTACTTGCCGATACCGAGGACGACCTGCAGCGAGTTGTCGCGCGCATGCGCGATTGTCCAGATCTTCTCCGTCCACGATGGATCGGACTGGGCGACGGTGGCGAACGTGTCGACGATCTGGTGGGTGAGCAGTTCATCTTCGGGGACCAAACCGCCGTAATTTGTTGACAGCAAAGCGATTACTCTCCTGCGGTGTTGATGGGTGGGGAGCCGAAGAAGGTCGTCATGTCTGTGCCACGATCGTATTGACGCATCCACTCCCCTGCCCAGTCGGGCAGCGGTTGGTCGGCGGGATCGTGTTTTGGGGTCTGCGACATCGTCAGTCGCCACACCATCTTGACCAACTGGGTTGTCGGCACTGCATGGAACAACGTTGGCGGCCCATCGCGCCGGGCGCGTCGACGTCCACCCCCGGGAGCGCGGTATTTGAACTCGTCGAACAGCAGATTCGACATCAGCTCTTGAGCAGACGCCCCACGATCTTCGTGCGGTACGACCGCATCGAACGTCTTGGCAACCCGCTCGGACAGCTCGCCGACGTGGGCGAACGTAGACCGAACGTGTTTGACGCGGTACCAAGGATCGGGATTGATGTGCCGGCACAGGATCAGCCCCGAGCTGCGGTGCTCGATCTCTTCCACGAAGTGCCACATCATCAGCGATGCGACCCGCTGATCTCCCCCGCCGAACAATGAATCGCGGTTGTCCAGAATGACTTTAAACAGCGGTGTGAACGTCGCCTCGAGGTTGGCGATGTAGGCGGCATGGAATTCGATCGGTTGCTCGTCGATCAGCTCGTCGTAGGCCTTGCAGGCATCCTCGTAGCACTGCTCCAGCTCGGGGTAGCGCGCCACGAGGGCGATCATGTGTTTGCGATGCGCCGCGGCGTGCTGCGCTTCCTGGCGCAGGAACGCATCGGCTTCGGCGGCGATTTCCGGGTCCTCGTTGAGGCGATCCGCGGCCTTTCGGACCGCGCTGACGATGTAGCGCTCGAACGGCACCGCGATGAACGTGAAGGCATTGCAGAACAGGCCGAAGTTTGGGTTGGCGGGTTGCCACATGAATGGCACAGTCTCATCGAACTCCCAGGGGATCTTGCGGACGATGAGCTTTGTCATCGGTCGTCACCTCCCCATTGCAAGACTTAACATTGGCATCCGGCGGTGTGTCGTGTGCCGGTCCGGACGCCGGGGCCTAGACTAGGGTCAGTGTGACATTTAGGCCCCCATATGTAAAGGATGGAACGGTGGCTTCTCGCCCGCCCGTCGACGCCGAACAATCCACGCGACGACGGATCCTCGCAGCCACGTTCGTCGTGCTCTCGCGCGACGGACGGCGGAAGCTGCAACTGTCCGACGTTGCCGCCGAGGCCAACGTCTCTCGGCCGACCCTCTATCGGTACTTCGGCTCGAAGGAAGGACTACTGGAAGCGTTCGGTCTGTACGAACAGGACAATTTCGACGCAGGCATCACCTCCGCCATGGCGGGATTGAGCGGACCTGACCGGCTCGATGCCGCACTGCGATTCGTCGTCGACTTCCAGAGTTCGTACTCGCTCGGCTCGCTGACCGACATCGAGCCCGAGCACGTGATCCATCAAATGAAGCGCGCGTTGCCCATCATGCACGAACGCATTGCCCGGATCATTCCCGGCGAGAACAGCGACATCGCGGCCGCCGCGGTTGTCCGTATCGCCGTCTGCCACTACATGATCGGGGGCGGTAGCCCCGAGGAGTTCCTGGCCGAACTGCGCCACGCCGCCGGCCTCGACCCGTCCCGGCGACGTCTGCCACGGCCCACCAAGGCGGCCGGCTAAACGTCGAGCCAGGTGCAGATTTTCGCGGCAATCAGCTCGGGCTGTTCCAGATGCAGGAAATGACCGACACCGTCGACAATCTCGAAGGCCGACCCGGCGGCCGGCAGATGTTGGCCCAGATCACCCAGCAGATCGGCGCCGATCGCGCCGTCGTCGGCGCCGTGCAGATACAGCGTCGGCACCGGCGGCTGTTGCATCGTGGCGCCTCCTTCAACCGCGGCATCGGCATCGGCGAACTGGGGATTGAAGGATGCACGGTAAGGACAAATGACATCCGCGATGTTGTCTGCCGTCACGTACCGACGCAGTTCTGCGACATCGTCGCGCGGGTCGTAACCCGGGGACCAGTCTGACCACAGCGACTCCCAGAAGCCGGGCTTAATCAGTGCGGCCTCGGCGAGGCCGACCTGCTGGATGAACCAGATGTAGAACGACCGCTTGAGCTGGCGGTAAGTGAATATGGCCGCGCCAAGCGCGGCGACCGGGGGCGCCGCCAATGCGACGAATCGACCGAACGCGCTGGGATCGACGGACACCACCCCGAATCCCGCGTTCGCGCCCCAGTCGTGGGCGACGAGCACCGACCTCTCGTCGGCCCGGTATTGACGGCGGACGTCGAGGAGGTAGCGCACGTAGGTGCCGGCGCTGACCGGCTTGCCCACGGGTGCGTCATATCCGGGGAGCCACGGTGCCACCACCCGGTAACCACGCTCGACGAGAACGGGGCCCAGGTGCCTCCAAGTATGCGGGGTGTCCGGAAAGCCGTGGACGAGGACAGCGAGCGGAAGCGCTGCGTTGTCGATATGTCCGAACGTCAGCGGTCGGGGCCGGGTCACCTGTCGAGCGTATTACATCGATACCGGCAAACGTAAATACATGTTGCTTTACATCCAATGAGACGTATGTAAATCTGTTCGCATGGCAGGAATCACGCTCGCTCAACGCGACCTGGCCGCCACCCGAGCGCAACTCCAGGCGTGGTTTGAGCACAGATTCCACGGTGAAGCGGCGGTATCTGAACTACGGGCAGCGAATCGCGCCGCGGGGTGGTCCAGCGAGAGCCTGGTGTTCACAGTGGATCTCGACGGGCACACCAATGAGTACGTGATACGGATTCCGCCGGCGGGTGGAGGCATCTTCCGCGACTACGATCTGGGCGCGCAAACCCTGACCCAGGAACTGCTACACGAGTACGGGATCGCTACCCCGTCGCCGATCCTGTATGAGCCCGACCGTAGGTGGATCGGCTCGAAATTTCTTGTGATGCCACGGATTATCGGTCACACGCCGTCGGACACCTCCTACGCGACCCGAGGGTGGTTGCACGATGCGGGCCCAGCGGTCCAGCGGCGCGCACACGACTCGTTCCTCGAAACCTTGGCGGAGCTTCAGCGCGTTCCGGTCAGCCAGGCGCCCTGGCTCGAACGCCCCGCCGGTGTCGGGCTTTCCGCCGAGCTGGCGTGGTGGCACGAATACGTGCGGTGGGGAACTGACAACCAGGTACCCGATGTGATGACGGAAGCGTTCACCTGGCTGCTCCGTCAGCGACCGGAGGAAACAGGCGCGTTGACAGTCTGCTGGGGTGACGCGCGGCTGTCCAACACAATCTTCGACGACTCGGGCGACATCGTCGGCGCATTGGACTGGGAACAGGCCTGCGTGTGCCCACCCGAAACGGACTTCGCATGGTGGCTCGCGACGCGTCGACAGATGCTGGAGGTCAACAGCCTCAACCTCGACCCGGAACTGCCGGGCTTCGACAGTCGCGACGAGGTGATCCGCCGCTACGAGGCCATGATCGGTCGCTCACTCGAGAACTTTGATTGGTACGAGATTTTCGCGATGGTGCGGATGGGATGCTGCATTCTGCGCACGCAGTTTCTGCTGCGCAGCAATGGTCAAGCCGACCACTTCCTCACGCGAGCACCGATCCTGCCAACCTGGACGCGAGAAGCCATCCGCAATTAGCTCTGTCGCATGCCGTCTACGCGTGAAGCAGCGCCACGGGCACCAATGCTGACAAAGACCTCGCTGCTTGAGCACGTCGGCCTGGGAAGCGACGGTCAACTTTTTGCCTAGTTGACCTATGCACTTTCTCATCCAAATGGCGGATCCGCCATCATCCGCCAACAAGATGGGGAATTCCGCCACTTGAAATGAGGACCTACAGTTTGGCGGCGAGCGGCGGGCGATGATCGCACCCTGACCGCACAGAGGGCGATCAGGGCGCGCAAAGTGTTCGAAGAGTTACGCCATCGTGTTGCAAATGTGACTGTTGTAAAGCAGTGTTCTCAAAGTGACTTGAGCGCAACAAGCGTTCTTCGTAAACCGTGGGGGATCAGATATGACCGTGCTACCGAATCGTCGGAACTGGGCAAAAGCCGTTGGAGCGGCCGCGGTGTTGGTCGGGGTGACCACCGGCGCGGCAGTGTCCGCGGCGCCCGCTCGCGCGGATGGTGGGACCGACGCATTCCTCTCGGCGCTGAGCAACGCGGGCGTCGGCTACGGCGATCCTTCCAGCGCCGCTTCACTGGGCCAGGCGATCTGTCCGATGCTGGCGCAGCCGGGTGGGAACTTCGCCGGTGTTGCGTCCCAGGTCGCCAACAACGGCATCCCGCCGGGCATGGCGTCGCTGTTCACCAACATCGCGATATCGATGTACTGCCCGCAGATGATGGCCTCGTTCGCCAACGGCAGCTGGCTCAACAACGTCGGCACGCCCGGCAACGGCGGCATACCTGGCATCGGCGGCATCCCTGGCCTCCCGTTCCAGATCCCCGGGCTGCCTGGTTAGTGAGGCGAACCGTCCGCGCCCAGCCAGGGCTCGCGCCAGCCGGGGTGCCCGGCGAGGAGTTTGTCGGCGCCGGGCGGACCCCACGAACCGGGCTGGTAGGACTGCACCGGGGGTGGCGCGTCCAGCAGCGGCTGGACGATGCGCCAGGTCTCCTCGACGCTGTCCTCCCGGGTGAAGCAGCTGGAGTCGCCGTGCATCGCGTCGCGGAGCAGCCGCTCATAGGGTTCGGGCGCGTCCCCGAGTTCCTCGGAGAAGATGAGCGAGAGGTCAACGGTCCTGATGGCGTTCGCGCCCGGCTGCTTCGCCTGGATGACCAGGTCCGCGCCCGGGCTGGGATCGATCCGCAGGATGAGTTCGTCGGGATCCGGCGTGAGTGACGTAAACGCCAGCTTGGGCGGCCGTTTGAAGATGACGCGGATTTCGGTGGCGCGCACCGGAAGCGCTTTGCCGGCCCGGATGTAGAACGGAACTCCCGCCCAGCGCCAGTTGTCGATTTCCAGGCGCAGCGCGGCGAATGTCTCGGTCTGCGAGCCCGGCTTCACCCCGGATACCGCTTGATACCCGTCGTACTGTCCGCGGACGTAGTGCTTTGGCTCCACCGACGGCATGGCCCGGAACACCTCCACCCGCTTGTCGCGCTGCCCGTCGGCGTCCGCGGTGCTCGGCGGCTCCGACGCGAACAGCCCGATGAGTTGCAGCAGGTGGTTCTGCACAACGTCGCGCAGTGCCCCTACCGGGTCGTAGAAGCCGCCACGGTCCTCCACGCCGAAGTTCTCGGCCATGGTGAGCTGCACGCACTGGATTCGGTCGCGGTTCCACAACGGCTCGAAGATGGAGTTCGTGAACCGGAGGAACAAGATGTCCATGGCCGGTTCCTTGCCGAGAAAGTGGTCGATGCGCAGGATCTGCCACTCCTCCAACAACCCGCGCAGCTGATCGTTGAGCGCCCGGGCCGACGCCAGGTCGTGGCCGAACGGCTTCTCCACCATGACCCGGGCCCGGTCGGTGAGGTTGGCATTGGCCAGCCCCTGAACGACGCGACCGAACAGAGACGGCGGAATCTCAAGGTAGAAAACCGGAGTGTGGCGCCCTTCGATCGCCTTGGCCAGGTGGTCGTAGGTCTTGGGGTCCGCGAAGTCGCCGGACACCATCGACAACCGCGCCGCGAACCTCTGGAACACGTCCTCGTCGATGT
Source organism: uncultured Actinomycetota bacterium (assembly GCA_963759655.1). Classification (GTDB taxonomy): domain Bacteria; phylum Actinomycetota; class Actinomycetes; order Mycobacteriales; family Mycobacteriaceae; genus Mycobacterium. The sequence continues at coordinate 57,413 of CAVXAG010000011.1, forward strand.
CCTCGCCGCTGTCTTCGATGGCGCGGCGCGCGTGCTCCCGCAACATCACCACCGACCACTCGTCGAGGGCAACGCCGACGATCGGGCAGTCCAGCATCCCGCGGCGGTCCAGCCGGTACAGAGACCGAAAGGTCATCTTCTTCGCCAGATCGCCGGTGATGCCGAAGATCACCAGGACATCCGCCGCCGCGGTCGCAGGTGAGTCCATGGGCGAGATCTATTTCTGCTCGGCGTGGCCGCCGAACTGGCTGCGCATCGCCGACAAGATCTTGCCGGTGAAGTCTCCGAGGTCTCGCGACTCGAACCGCTCGTAGAGCGACGTTGTGATGACGGAGGCCGGAACCCCTTCATCAACGGCGGCCAGCACGGTCCATCGGCCCTCCCCGGAGTCAGAGACCCGCCCGCTGAAGTCCTCGAGCTCGGGCGACAGGGCGAGCGCGCCCGCAGTCAAGTCGACCAGCCACGACGAAACCACCGATCCCCGCCGCCAGACCTCGGCGACCTCGCACACATCGATGTCGTATTGGTAGGCCCAAGGATCGCGAAGCGGGGCGGTTTCGGCGTCCACGGTCCGGCTCACCTTGCCGGCGTTGGCGTGCTTGATGATGCTCAGTCCCTCGGCGATCGCGGCCATCATCCCGTACTCGATCCCGTTGTGGACCATCTTCACGAAGTGCCCCGCGCCACTCGGGCCGCAGTGCAGGTACCCCTCGGCCGCGGTGCCGCCGCGGGTCCGGCCCGGGGTGGGCTCGGCACACAGGCTGCCGGGGGCGATCGTCTTGAAGATCGGGTCGAGCCGACTCACCACCTCGGTCTCCCCGCCGATCATCAGGCAGTAACCGCGCTCGAGTCCCCACACCCCGCCGCTGGTCCCGCAGTCCACGTAGTGGATGTTCTGGGCGACAAGGCGCTTTGCCCGGGTGATGTCGTCGCGGTAATAGGAGTTCCCGCCGTCGATCACCGCGTCACCGGGCGCCAGCAGCGGGACGAGCGCATCCAGTGTCGCGTCGACAATCGCCGCCGGCAGCATCAGCCACACCGCACGGGGCTTGTCCAGCTTCGCCACCAGGTCCTCCAGCGACGTGGCCCCGGTCGCCCCTTCTCCCGCGAGATCGTTGACCGCGGCCGCGTTCACGTCATAGACCACGCACCGATGTCCGTCTCGCATGAGTCGCCGGACAAGGTTCGCCCCCATCCGGCCCAGCCCGACCATGCCGAGCTGCATGGGTCTGTCAGTGGTCATGTTCAATCTCCGTCCTTCGCGTGTTTGTCGCCGACACTGAAACTACGCACACGACACGCCGAAAAACACCGCCACAGCTTCAGTCTGGGCGAAAATTGGGCGAAATCGTGCCTACTCGACCGTGACGGACTTGGCCAGGTTGCGCGGCTTGTCGACGTCGTAGCCTCGGGCCCGCGCCACCGACGCGGCGAACACCTGCAGCGGAATCGTCGACAGCAGCGGCTGAAAAAGCGTTGACACCGCCGGGATTTCGAACAGATGGTCGGCGTAGGGACGCACGGTGTCGTCACCTTCCTCAGCGATCACGATGGTGATCGCGCCGCGCGCCTGGATCTCGCGGATGTTGGACAGCAGCTTGGCGTGCAGCACCGCCGAGCCCTTCGGCGACGGCATCACCACGATCACCGGCAGACCGTCCTCGATCAGCGCGATCGGTCCGTGCTTGAGCTCACCGGCGGCGAAGCCCTCGGCGTGCATGTACGCCAGCTCCTTGAGCTTCAACGCCCCCTCGAGCGCAACCGGGTAGCCGACGTGCCTGCCGAGGAACAGCACGGTCGACGACGTCGCGAACCGGCGCGCCACCGCGGCGAACGGTTCGATCTCGCCAAGTACCCGCGACACCAGCGCCGGCATCGCTTCGAGCTCGCTGTACTCGCGTGCCACCTCGTCGGGATACTTGGTGCCGCGTGCCTGCGCGAGCGCCAGCCCGACGAGGTAGTTGGCCGCGATCTGAGCCAGGAAGGTCTTCGTCGACGCGACGCCGATCTCCGGCCCGGCGCGGGTGTAGAGCACCGCGTCGCACTCGCGCGGGATCTGGCTGCCGTTGGTGTTGCAGATCGCCAGCACCTTGGCCTTCTGCTCCTTGGCGTGCCGCACCGCCTCCAGCGTGTCGGCCGTCTCGCCGGACTGCGAGATCGCGACGACGAGCGTGCTGCGGTCAAGCACGGGATCGCGGTACCGAAATTCGCTGGCGAGCTCCACTTCCACGGGCAGCCGCGTCCAGTGCTCGATCGCATACTTGGCCAACAACCCGGAGTGATACGCGGTGCCGCACGCGACGACGAAGACCTTGTCGACCTCGCGCAGCTCCTGGTCGCTCAGGCGCTGCTCGTCGAGCACGATGCGCCCGTCGCGGAAGTGCCCGAGCAGCGTGTCGGCGACCGCGGCGGGCTGCTCAGCGATCTCCTTGAGCATGAAGAACTCGTAGCCGCCCTTTTCCGCGGCGGACATATCCCAGTCGATGTGAAAAGCACGAGCAATGGCGGTCATGTCTTGCCCTAAGAAGTCGGTGATCCGGTAGCCGTCGGCGGTGATCACCACGGCCTGGTCCTGACCGAGCTCCACCGCTTCGCGGGTGTACTCGATGAACGCGGCCACGTCGGAAGCGACGAACATCTCACCGTCACCGACACCGATCACCAACGGCGTCGACCGTCTCGCCGCGATGATGGTGCCCGGATCGTCGGCGTTGGCGAACACCAGCGTGAAGTGACCCTCCAGCCGGCGGACCACGGCCAGCACCGATGCGACGAAGTCGCCGGCCGTTTCACCCGAGCGGTATTGCAGACCGACGAGGTGCACGGCGACCTCGGTGTCGGTGTCGCTGTGGAACTCGACGCCAGCCGCCTCGAGTTCGTGCCGCAGGGCCGCGTAGTTCTCGATGATGCCGTTGTGGACCACCGCGATCTTTCCGGTGCCGTCCTGGTGCGGGTGGGCGTTGCGGTCGGTGGGACGGCCGTGCGTGGCCCAGCGGGTGTGGCCCAGCCCGGACTGGCCCTGCAGCGACGACGGGTCCGCGGAGGCGAGCGCGTCGTCGAGGTTCGCCAGCCTGCCGGCGCGGCGGTGAACAGTCATCCCGCCGTTGCCGTCGAGCACGGCGATGCCCGCCGAGTCGTAGCCTCGGTACTCCATCCGGCGAAGTGCCTGCAGCACGACGTCGCAGGCAGGACGCTGCCCGACGTAGCCGACAATGCCGCACATAGGTCAACAGGGTAGTGCAGCACCCAGGGTGCAGCCGCTCAGCTACGGTTCACCCATGGCCGGCACACGCAAGCTGTTCTCCGCGCTGACCCGCCGCGGTCCGCACCGCGTTCTACGCGGTGACCTGGCCTTTGCGGGCATGCCCGGGGTGGTGTACACCCCCGATTCGGGCTTCAATCTGCCCGCTGTGGTGTTCGGTCACGACTGGCTCACCGGGGTCGACCGCTACCGGCGCACGCTCGAGCATCTGGCGTCGTGGGGCATCGTCGCGGCCGGCCCCGATACCGAGCGCGGGGTGGCGCCGTCCGCGCAGAACCTGGCCTACGACCTGGGCACGGCGCTGGACATCGTCGCCGGGGTGCGTCTGGGTCCCGGGCAGATCAGCGTGCACCCTGCCAAACTCGGTCTGGCGGGGCACGGCTTCGGTGCATCCGCCGCGGTGCTCGCCGCGGCGGCACGCCTGGGGAGCAACGTGCGGTTTGTCCCGAAGACGGTGGCCGCGCTGTTCCCGACAGTCTCCAGCCCGCCGGCCGAGCAGGCGGCCTACGGCCTCACGGTCCCCGGTCTTTTGCTGACTGCGCCGGGCGATCCGCTGACGCTTCGGTCCAACGCCGTCGAACTGGACCGCGCCTGGGACGGCGCGGTGTTGCGGGTTGTGAGCAAGGCGAAGCCGGCCGGGCTGATCGAGGGACGTCGCTTGGCCGGCCTGGTCGGGTTGCCCGGCGCCGACAAGAAGACGCAGAAGAACGTTCGGGCGCTGCTGACCGGATATCTGCTCAACGTGCTGGCCGGCGACAAGACGTACCGCGACTTCGCCGACCCCGACACGCAGCCGCCGAAGACAGCGCTTCTCGATCCAGATGCCGACCCGGTGCACCTTGAAGACAAGGTCATCGCCCTGCTCAAGTCCTAGGGAGCATCACCGCTGTTCGCTGACGCACGATGCGACCCGCAGCGCGACCTGCTTGGCGGTGTCTTCGTCGGGCGCCTCGACCATGACCCGCACCATCTGCTCAGTTCCCGAGGGCCGCAGCAAGATTCGACCCGTGTCGCCGAGCTCGGCTTCCGCATCGGCGACCGCGGCCTGCACCGACGGCGCCGTCGCGACGGTGGACTTGTCAGCGACCTCGACGTTGATCAGCACCTGGGGCAGCGTGTGCATCGCCGATGCCAGCTCACGCAGCGGCCTGCGCGTCTGCGCCATCCGCGACATCAGCCGAAGGCCGGTCACGATGCCGTCGCCGGTGGTCCCCAGCGCGGGCATGACAATGTGGCCGGATTGCTCGCCGCCCAGCGCGAAGCCGCCCGCGCGCAGTTCCTCGAGCACATAGCGATCGCCGACCGCGGTGGTGCGCACCTCGATGCCGGTCGCACGCATCGCCAGATGCAGGCCCATGTTGCTCATCACCGTGGCGACCAGCGTGTCCGCCGCCAGCTCGCCGGCCTCGCGCATCGCCAGCGCAAGGATCACCATGATCGCGTCGCCGTCGACGACATCGCCGTTCGCGTCGACGGCGAGGCACCGGTCGGCGTCCCCGTCGTGGGCCAAGCCCACGTCTGCGCCGTGCGCGACGACGGCATTGCGCACCGGGTCGATGTGTGTCGATCCGCAACCGTCGTTGATGTTCAGCCCGTTGGGGGCGGCGTTGATCGCAATGACGCGAGCACCCGCGGCCTGATAGGCGCGTGGCGCGGCGGCGAACGCGGCGCCATGTGCGCAGTCCACAACCACGGTGAGACCGTCGAGGCGGGTGGTGACGGCCTTGCCGACGTGGCGGAGGTACCGCTCGAGGGCGTCCTCCGCGTCCACGATCCGTCCGATCCCCGCGCCGACGGGCCGTTCAGCGGGATCAGTCGACACCAGCTGCTCGATGTCGTCCTCGGTCGCATCGTCGAGTTTGTGGCCGCCGGGCCCGAAAACCTTGATGCCGTTGTCGGGCATCGGGTTGTGCGACGCGGACATCATCACCCCGAAGTCCGCGTCGTACGCGCTGGTCAGGTACGCCACCGCCGGCGTCGGCAGCACGCCGACCCGTAGCGCGTCCACGCCCTCGCTGGTGATCCCGGCGATCACGGCGGCCTCGAGCATCTCGCCGCTGGCCCTCGGGTCACGGCCGATCACCGCGACACGGCGACCGGACCGGGAGGTGGTGCCGAGCCTGCGCGCGGACGCGGAGCCGACAGCCAGCGCCAGCTCCGCCGTGAGCTCGCGGTTCGCGACCCCGCGGACGCCGTCGGTCCCGAACAGTCGCCCCATGCCGACAAACTTCTCACAGTCGCCCGCGGAAGGCACAACCTACGAGGTCACCAGCAGTCTTGCGGCCTAATCGCGACCCGCGCGAGACCCAATGATGAGCCACCGCCCGCACCCCGGGCCGGATGCGGGCGGTGACTATCCATCATCAAGTTAGCCAGTTGGCGCAGGCCCCTGCGCCCTGCTCATGGGTTTGACGATCCGCACAGAACTCAAACCCGGACTCACCGAATGTTGGCAATTCCCAGCGTATGGCGGCCGAAAACCAGTCGCCGACGTCGGCTCAGCGCTTGGAGTACTGCGGCGCCTTGCGCGCCTTCTTCAAGCCGTACTTCTTGCGCTCGGTCGCACGCGGGTCGCGGGTGAGGAAGCCGGACTTCTTCAGCGCGGGCCGGTCCTCCGGCTGAACCAGGATCAACGCCCGGGCGATCCCCAGACGCAGTGCACCGGCCTGGCCCGACGGCCCGCCGCCGTGAAGGTGCGCGTAGATGTCGACGCTGTCCACCCGGTCCACGGTCACCAGCGGTGCCTTGATCAGCTGCTGGTGGACTTTGTTCGGGAAGTAGGCCTCGAGCGTGCGCCCGTCCAGGTCGAACTTGCCGGTGCCGGGCACCAGGCGCACCCGGACCACGGCCTCCTTGCGGCGACCGACGGTCTGGATCGGCTGGTCGAGGACGACAGGCGGACGGGCCGGCGCAGACGCCGCAGGCGCCGCCGGCGCCTCGGTCGCCTCGGCGGCCTGGCTGCTCTCCTCAGCGGTCTCGCCAGCCGTCTCAGCGGTCTCAGCGGTCTCGGTGTTTTCGGTGTTTTCGGTGTTTTCGCTCACTGGCTGACCTGCTTGATCTCGTACGGAACCGGCTGCTGGGCCTTGTGCGGATGCTCGGACCCGGCGTAGACGCGCAGCTTGCGCTTGATCTGGCGGCCCAGGCGGTTCTTGGGCAGCATGCCGACGATCGCCTTCTCGACAACGCGGTCGGGGTGCTTCTGCATCAAGTCACCGATGGAGCGGGCCCGCAGGCCACCGGGGAACCCCGAGTGGGTGTAGGAGAACTTCTTGTTCAGCTTGTCGCCGCTGATGGCGACCTTGTCGGCGTTCACGACGATGACGAAGTCACCACCGTCGACATTGGGTGTGAACGTCGGCTTGTGCTTACCGCGCAGCAGTGTGGCAGCCGCGACGGCAAGCCGGCCGAGCACGACGTCCGTGGCGTCGATGACATACCACGCGTGCGTGGTGTCACCCGCCTTCGGCGTGTACGTGGGCACAGCGCTTACCTCTCTTTACGGGTCCCCGTGGGGGTTCGGATCCCGGTGTGACCCGGGTGCCGGTCAGGCGTCGACGGCGGGGTGTTCTCGGCGACCGACGTTGACCCGAGTCCGTTGGCATACCGCACGCCAACCGAGCAGCTTACCGGTGCGCGTTGTCGCAGGTCAAAACGGTGTGCGCGGGGTGAGCGCAATCGAGTGTGCGCAGCCGCACACGCTCATCAATGCCGCTCGCGGTAGGCCGCCACGTGCTGACGGTTGGCGCAGTTTCCGGTGTCGCAGAAAATCCGTGATCGGTTGCGCGACAGGTCCATAACCATCGCGTCGCAGTCCGGGGCCGCGCAGATCTTGAGGCGGCGCAACTCTCCCGACCGGACGTCGTACCTCGTGCCCGTGGTGGTGCTCGGCGTCGTCTGTACCGCGATCGCGTACCCGCTCGGGATCAGCGGCGTCGCCCGTCTGCGGCCCAGCTACGCCTCCCTGATGGGGCTGGGCGAGGTGCTGTGCGCGGTCGTCGCCGCGTGGCTGCTGCTGGGCGAGGCGATCACGCCTGCCCAAGCCATCGGCGGCGGTCTGGTGTTGCTGGGACTGGCGCTGGCGGGTCGCGAGACCCGCGGGCCTGCGGACGTCGTCGGGCATGCCAGCTGGCCGGACGCCGGACCTGCCGGGCGCCAGCGCCCGCACTCCAAGCAAGCAATTGGCATTCGCTAGCCCGACCGTGTGAAAATGGGCCGCGTGACGTTTCCCAGGATGGCGGCCCGGCTGGCCGCGATCGCCACAGCCCTTCTGTCCACGGCGGCCGTCCTCATCACCGTGCCCGCCCCGTCGGCGACGGCTGCGAGCTGTCCCGATGTCGACCTCGTGTTCGGCCGTGGTACCGGCGAACCCGTCGGCATCGGGCGCGTGGGCCAGGCGCTCGCCGACGCCCTGCAGCCACAGATCCCGGGCAGGACGATGACCACCTACGCGGTGAACTATCCCGCCAGCTACGACTTCCTCACGGCGCAAGACGGCGCGGTCGACGCCAGCCAGCACATCCGCAACATGGTCCAGCAGTGCCCAAACGTCCACATCGTGCTCGGCGGGTACTCGCAGGGCGCGGCGGTCGTCGACATGCTGATCGGCCTTCCACCGCTCGGCGACAAGCTCGCCACGCTCGGCGACAAGTTCGGCGGCGTCGGGACGGCGGCGCCTCTGGCCGGCGACCTGGCCGGCAACGTGGCCGCCATCGCGGTGTTCGGCAACCCGGCGACCAAGTTCAGCAACCCGGCGACCACGGCCGCTGCGCCCTATGGTGCACGCGCGATCGACCTCTGCAAAGACGGCGACCCGATCTGCTCACGCGGTCGCAATCCGTTCGCCCACGACGGTTACGAGACCTCGCCCTTCATTCCTCAGGCCGCCGAGTTTGTCGCCGGCCTGCTCCCAGCCAGCCCGCCAGTCTCGGCCAGCCCGCCAAACTCAGCCAGCCCGCCAGACGCAGCCAGCCCGCCAGACGCAGCCGGCCCGCCAGCTTGATACGTCGGCAACGGCCGACAAACTCGATGACCAGCCGACACGCTTCATGATCGCTAACATCGCTATGTGAGCGACATACATCCACGTCGATGGTTCAGTGTTGGTGTCGCGGCGGTCTTGACCGCCGCAACATTTGTGTTGACGCCAGCTGTGCTGCCGTCGCGCATTCCAGGCTCAGCACCGCCGGCCGCTGCGGCGTGCCCCGACGTGCAAGTCGTATTCGCACGCGGGCGTTTCGAATCACCGGGTCCGGGCTTGGTCGGCAACGCGTTTATCAGCGCGCTGCGCTCCAAGACCAACAAGAACATCGGTGTCTACTCGGTGAACTACCCCGCTGACTCTGAGGTCGACATCGGTGCCAACGACATGAGCGCACACGTCCAGTCCATGGCCGCCAATTGCCCGGACACCCGGCTGGTGCTGGGCGGTTACTCGCTCGGCGCAGCGGTCACCGATGTGGTGCTGGCTGCCCCCATCGCGGCGTTCGGTTTCACCAACCCGTTGCCCGCCGGAATGGATCAGCACATCGCCGCGGTCGCGCTGTTCGGCAACGGATCCCAATGGGTGGGGCCGATCACAAATTTCAATCCGACCTACAACGACAGGACGATCGACCTGTGCCACGGCGACGATCCGATCTGCAACCCGGCCGACCCGAACACCTGGCAAAACAACTGGCCCCAGCATCTCGCCAATGGCTACATCCAAGCGGGCATGCCCAATCAGGCCGCCGACTTCGTCGCGGCCCATCTCTAGTCGATCATTCGCAGATCGCGTGTGACGGCGATGCGCGCCGCCAACTGGTCGTCGGGCGGATAGTCGACACCGACGAGCGTGAGGCCGCGGGCCGGAGCGGCCGCGAACGCACTGGAGCGCTTGGTCAGAGTGAGTAGTTCCGAACACCATTCGGCGCTGCGGCGCCTGTCGCCGACAGCCAGCAGCGCACCCACCAGTGATCGCACCATCGACCAACAGAACGCGTCGGCGCTGACGTGCCCGGTGACCAGATCTCCGTCGCGGTCCCAATCCAGGCGCTGCAGGTCACGAATCGTCGTCGCGCCGACACGCTTTCGGCAAAAAGCAGCGAAATCATGCAATCCGACGATGTCTTTCGACGCGCTCGCCATCGCGGCGACGTCGAGCGGACGTGGCCAAGCGGTCACGTAGCGCGACAGCTGCGGCTCGACGCCGTACGGCGCGGTCGACACCCGGTACACATAGTGGCGGCGAAGCGCCGAGAACCTCGCATCGAATCCGGCGGGCGCGCGGATGATTTCACGCACCCTGACATCCTCGGGCAGGAAGCGGGCCAGGCGTCGCACCAGCGGCCGGAACTCAGGTTCGGTCGGTTGATGCCTCCGCGGCCGAGCATGGACGACGGCGCCGACCGGCACGTCGACGTGCGCCACTTGACCCGTCGCATGCACGCCGGTATCGGTCCGGCCCGCCGCGAACAGCCGCACCGGCGTGCGGAACACCGTCGACAGCGCGTCGTCGAGCACACCGGCCACCGTCCGCTGTTCGCCCTGCACGGCCCAGCCCGCGAAACTCGTTCCGTCATAGGCGATGTCGAGGCGAAGACGAACGAGCCCGCCATCGTGTCCGATGGCGGGCTCGTCGTTCATGACGCTATGACTTGTCGGCGTCGTCGCCCTCGCCGGTGGCCTCCACCTCGGCCCCGGCCTCAGCCTCAGCCTCGGCCTCGGCCTCCTGCGCCTCCTCGATGGCTGCGTCCTCGGCCTTGATGGCTTCGACCGTCTCTTCGGCGGCGTCGGTGGCGGCCTCCTCGACCGGTGCCGGCTCGGCCGGAGCGGCCTTCGACGCCGGAGCGGTCTTCGACGCCGCAGCGGCCTTCGACGCCGCGGCACGACGGGCGCGGTTGGCCTCGTCGGTGACGGTCTTCTCCTGCACCAATTCGATCACCGCCATCGGTGCGTTATCACCTTGGCGTGCCTCGACTTTGATGATGCGGGTGTAGCCGCCGTTACGGTCGGCGAAGAACGGCCCGATCTCCGCGAACAGCATGTGCACGATGTCCTTGTCGCGGATTTTCTTGAGCACCTCGCGCCGGTTGTGCAGCGTGCCCTTCTTGGCGTGGGTGATCAGCTTCTCCGCGTACGGCCGTAGCGCCCGGGCCTTCGTCTCGGTGGTCTTGATTCGGCCATGCTCGAACAGCGAGGTGGCCAGGTTGGCCAGCATCGCCATCTGGTGCGAGGACGACCCGCCGAGGCGAGGGCCCTTGGTGGGCTTGGGCATTTGTCAATCTCCTTGTTACGCAGAGAATTACAGCTGTTCAGTTTCGGCGAAGTCCTGGTCGTTGTCCATGTCGTACGCCGAGTCGCCGTGCCACGTTCCGGTGGCGGCGTCGTACCCGGCGACCTCGGACGGGTCGAAGCCGGCCGGGCTGTCCTTGAGCGACAGACCCAGCTGGTGGAGCTTGACCTTGACCTCGTCGATCGACTTCTGACCGAAGTTGCGGATGTCCAGCAGGTCGGACTCGGTGCGGGCCACCAGCTCGCCAACCGTGTGGATGCCCTCGCGCTTGAGGCAGTTGTACGACCGCACCGTCAGGTCCAGGTCGTCGATCGGCAGCGCGAACGACGCGATGTGGTCGGCTTCGGCGGGCGACGGCCCGATCTCAATGCCCTCCGCCTCCACGTTGAGCTCGCGCGCCAGACCGAACAACTCGACCAGTGTCTTGCCCGCCGACGCCAGCGCGTCGCGGGGGGTGATCGAATTCTTGGTCTCGACGTCGAGGATCAACTTGTCGAAGTCGGTGCGCTGCTCAACACGGGTGGCCTCGACCTTGTAGGTGACCTTCAGCACCGGCGAGTAGATCGAGTCGACCGGGATCCGGCCGATCTCGGCGCCCGACGCCTTGTTCTGCACGGCAGGCACATAACCGCGGCCGCGTTCGACGACAAGCTCCACCTCGAGCTTGCCCTTGTCGTTGAGGGTCGCGATGTGCATCTCGGGGTTGTGCACCGTGACACCGGCAGGCGGCACGATGTCACCGGCGGTGACGGCACCCGGGCCCTGCTTGCGCAGGTACATGGTCACCGGCTCGTCCTCCTCCGAGGACACGACCAGGCCCTTGAGGTTCAGGATGATGTCGGTGACGTCTTCCTTGACACCGGGCACAGTGGTGAACTCGTGCAGCACCCCGTCGATCCGGATGCTGGTGACCGCGGCGCCGGGAATCGACGACAGCAGCGTGCGGCGCAGCGAATTGCCGAGGGTGTAACCGAATCCCGGTTCCAGCGGCTCGATGATGAACTGCGACCGGTCGTCGGCCATCGGCTCTTCGCTCAATGTGGGTCGCTGAGAAATCAGCATGTGTTTCTTTCCTCCTTCACGGCACCCGCTATTTGATGCCGAGTTTCACCTCCCGCGAGCGGGAGATCTTCCACCTCCCGCGAGCGGGAGATCTTCCTGCCGTCATCGGGACGGCGCAGGAAGCCTTACTTCGAGTAGAACTCGACGATGAGCTGCTCGCTGAGCGGCACATCGATTTGCGCGCGCTCAGGTAGCTGGTGCACCAGGATGCGCTGACGTTCCCCGATCACCTGCAGCCAGGCGGGAATCGGCCTGTCCCCCGCGGTCTCCCGCGAAATCTGGAACGGAACCGTGTTCACCGACGTATCGCGCACATCGACGATGTCGTACTGCGCCACCCGGTAGCTGGGCACGTTCACCTTGACGCCGTTGACCGTGAAATGGCCGTGGCTGACGAGCTGGCGCGCCATCCGGCGGGTGCGCGCCAACCCGGCGCGGTACACGACGTTGTCCAACCGGCTCTCCAGGATTTGCAGCAGCGCCTCACCGGTCTTGCCGGCGGAGCGGTTCGCCTCTTCGTAGTAGCGGCGGAACTGCTTTTCCATGATGCCGTAGGTGAAGCGGGCCTTCTGCTTCTCCTGCAGCTGCTGGCGATACTCACTGTCTTTGATTCGCGCACGACCGTGCTGGCCGGGCGGATACGGACGCTTCTCGAACGCCGCATCACCGCCGACCAGGTCGACGCCCAGGCGGCGCGACTTCCGGGTCGCAGATCCGGTGTAACGAGCCATCAGTCTTCCTCCTAGACCCGACGCCGCTTGGGCGGACGGCAGCCGTTGTGCGGCTGCGGGGTGACATCGGCGATCGCCCCGACCTCCAGGCCGGCGGCCTGCAGCGAGCGGATCGCGGTCTCGCGACCGGAGCCTGGACCTTTCACGAACACGTCGACCTTGCGCACACCGTGCTCCTGGGCCTTGCGCGCCGCGCTCTCGGCGGCCAACTGCGCAGCGAACGGCGTCGACTTGCGCGAGCCCTTGAAGCCGACGTGGCCGGACGACGCCCAGGCGATCACGTTGCCCTGCGGGTCGGTGATGGACACGATCGTGTTGTTGAACGTGCTCTTGATGTGAGCAGCGCCGTGCGGGACGTTCTTCTTTTCCCGGCGGCGGCCCTTCTGTGCCTTCTTCGGGGCGGCGCCGGCGGCTTTCTTCGGTGGCATCGGTTACCTGGCCTTCTTCTTGCCCGCGATGGTGCGCTTGGGCCCCTTGCGGGTGCGCGCGTTGGTCTTGGTCCGCTGGCCGCGCACCGGGAGGCCGCGACGATGCCGCAGCCCCTGGTAGCAGCCGATCTCGATCTTGCGGCGGATGTCGGCCTGCACCTCACGGCGCAGATCGCCCTCCACCTTGAGGTTGCCCTCGATGTAGTCACGAAGATGTGTCACCTGATCTTCGGTCAGGTCCTTGGTGCGCATCTCCCGGTCGATGCCGGTGGCGGTCAGTATTTCGTTGGCGCGGGTACGGCCGATGCCGTAGATGTAGGTCAGCGCGACCTCCATGCGCTTATCGCGCGGCAGATCGACGCCCACGAGACGTGCCATCAGGCGGTGTCCTTCTTCTCATGCGGAGGTCTGATCCCAGCCCGTCCCTGAAAGCCGCACGGCTTCACAGGGGCCCGGCCTCCGTTCCGGGCGTGCATGATGCTCTTCGCGCGAGCGCTCACTGGTGCTGGGAGGTCTGCATTCGGTTGTCTGCCGCAGCTAGCCTTGGCGCTGCTTGTGGCGCGGATCGGAGCAGATCACCATGACCCGCCCATGCCGACGGATCACCCTGCACTTGTCGCAAATCGGCTTCACGCTCGGGTTGACCTTCACGGCTGTCTTCGATCCTGTTCTCGTCTGGTTGGTTGATTACTTGTACCGGTACACGATGCGGCCCCGGGACAGGTCGTATGGCGACAACTCCACGACCACCCGGTCCTCGGGCAGGATGCGGATGTAGTGCTGCCGCATCTTGCCGCTGATGTGAGCGAGCACCTTGTGACCGTTCTCCAGCTCAATGCGGAACATCGCATTGGGCAGCGGCTCGACCACTCGGCCCTCGACCTCTATGGCGCCGTCCTTCTTTGCCATAACCTCCGCAATCCTTGCTTTACCGGCGATGAGCGCTTGCGCGAAGAGCCACAAGCACCTCGCGGGCAGCATCTGCCCCGGCTACAAAACGTGAGCACGACGTAGGAAATTCCGGAGATTCCACGACTCGGGGCACGCAACAGCCGGCGCGGGTGCCGCACCGTTGTTCCACGATACCCGTTTGACGGGCGCAAGCCAAAATCGCCGAGACTGCCTTCTGGCAGCGAAAGCGCAAGTGCTGACCTGCGTGATTACCGTCTCGGTGAATTCCGCGGCCGTGCGCTGTTGGCGCATACTTGACAGCGATGAGTGGACCCGCCCCCCAGCCCCGCAAACCCGTGATCCTCACCGTCGACGATGATCCAGCCGTGTCACGCGCGGTCGCCCGCGACCTTCGCCGCCACTACGGCGAGAGATACCGAATCGTCCGCGCGGAATCGGGCCCCGATGCGCTGGAAACCCTCAACGAACTCAAGCTGCGCGGCGACACCGTGGCGGTGTTCGTCGCGGACTACCGGATGCCCGAGATGAGCGGTATCGACTTCCTCGAAGAGGCGATGGACATCTATCCCGTCGCCCGCCGGGTGCTGCTGACCGCCTACGCCGACACCCATGCCGCGATCGAGGCCATCAACGTCGTCGACCTGGACCATTACCTCCTCAAACCATGGGACCCACCGGAAGAGAAGCTGTACCCGGTGATCGACGGGTTGCTCGAGGCGTGGCATGGCGCCGGCGACCGGGCCATCCCGCACACGAAGATCATCGGCCATCCCTGGAACCCGAGATCGTCAGAGGTTCGCGAATTCCTGGCCCGAAACCAGTTGTACTACACCTGGTTTCGCGCAGACGAGCCCGAGGGCCAGCGACTGCTCGAAGCGGCAGGCGAGGACGGCCTGACGCTGCCGGTGGTCATCACCGAGCAGGGTCAGACCCTGGTGGATCCGCCGAACACCGATATCGCTTCGACGTTGGGCCTGACCACGATGCCGTCGAAGGCCTTCTACGACCTCGTCGTGGTCGGCGGCGGACCGGCGGGGCTGGCCGCCGCGGTCTACGGCGCCTCGGAGGGACTCAAGACCGTGCTGATCGAGCGCACCGCCACCGGCGGTCAGGCCGGCCAGAGTTCCCGCATCGAGAACTACCTGGGTTTCCCCGACGGCGTCTCGGGCAACCAGCTCGCGGACCGAGCGCGCAGGCAGGCCGAGAAATTCGGCGCCGAGCTCATCACCGCGCGCAAGGCTGTCGCTCTTGAAGTCAACGGGTCGGCGCGAACGGTGCGATTCGACGACGGCAGCTCCATCGACTCCCACGCGGTGATATTGGCCACCGGCGTGTCGTACCGGCAGCTGCCCGCGGAGGGATGTGAACGGCTCACCGGCGCCGGTGTGCATTACGGCGCAGCCTCCTATGTGGCAACCGAATGCGGAGACGAAGAGGTTTTCATCGTCGGCGGCGCCAATTCGGCCGGACAGTGCGCGGTGAATCTGTCGCAGTACGCCAAGAGGGTGACCCTGGCCGTTCGCGGCCCGTCGTTGGAGGCGTCGATGTCCTACTACCTGATCCAGCAGGTCGAGGCCATCGACAACATCACCGTTCGGACCTGCACGGTGGTCAGGGAGGTGAGCGGCAACGACCATCTCGAGAAGCTGATTCTCGAGGATCAGCGAACGGGCGCGACCGAGGACGTCACGTGCGCCCGGATGTTCATCTTCATCGGCGCCGAACCGCGCACCGACTGGTTGGATGGCGTGGTCGCACGTGACGACCACGGGTTCGTGCTCTCCGGACCGGATCTGAAGAACGTGGTCGGCTGGACTCTCGACCGACCTCCCCATCACCTGGAAACAAGTGTGCCTGGTGTGTTTGTTGCAGGAGATGTGCGTGCCGACTCCGCCAAACGCGTGGCGGCTGCCGTCGGCGAAGGGTCGATGGCCGTGATGCTCGTGCACCGCTACCTGGCGGAGTCCTAGGAAAGGATTGACGGAAGCGATGAGCCACTCGGGCGAAGAGCCAACGACAGCGATGAGCCACTCGGGCGAAGAGCCAACGACAGCGATGGGCGAAGAGCCAACGACAGCCGGTGAGACCTGCCTACCCGACGAGCTGCGGACGCTGTTCTTGTTCGAGGCGCTGTCACACGAACAGCTCGAGACGCTGTGCCAGAACGGCCACATCGCCACGTTCGAGCCGGGGCCCGTCTGCGTCGAGGGTGAGCCGGCGTCCTGCTTCTACGTGCTCATCGACGGCGAGCTGGTGATGTCGAAGCGGTCGGCAGGCATAGACATCGAGACCAACCGCACCTCCCAGCGGGGCGTGTACTGCGGGGCGTGGTCGGCGTATGTGCCCGAAGAGGAGCATGTCTACGAAGCGTCGGTGCGCGTGACCAAACCGTCCCGGTTTTTCGTGCTGGACGCGACGGCGTTCGCGAACTTCATGAAGAGCGAGTTCCCGATGGCCGTGCATCTGGTCGAGGGCCACAAGGTCGGCGGCCTGCGCCAGCGCCAGATCATCGGTCAGCGGGAGAAGCTGCTGGCGCTCGGGCAGCTCTCGGCGGGGCTCACCCATCAGCTCAACAACCCGGCCGCCGCGACCGCGCGCGCCGCCGCCGATCTGCGTGACCGGGTCAGCAAGATGCGCAACAAGCTCGCGATGCTGGCCGACGGTAAGTTCACGCCCAAGGCGATGCGAGCCCTGGTGAGCATTCAGGATGAGGTGGCCGAGCAGGTCGCCAAGGCCAAGCCGCTGGAGCTCACCGCGCTGGAGACGTCGGACCGCGAGGACCAGATCGGCGACTGGCTCGAGGATCACGGAATCGCCAGCGCCTGGGATTACGCGCCGACCTTCGTCGAAGCCGGTCTGGACGTCGCGTGGTTGGAGCGCGTTGCTGCAACGGCCGAGGAGGCCGACGCAACGTTCCAGTTGCCGAGCGCGATCGGCTGGCTCAAATACACCATCGAAACCGAAGAGCTGATGAAGGAGATCCTCGAAGCGAGCAAGCGGATCTCGGCGCTGCTGGCCGGCGCCAGGCAGTACTCGCAGATGGACCGGGCGCCGTACCAGGCCGCCGACATCCACGAGTTGCTGCACAGCACTCTGATGATGTTCGGCGACCGGGTCGGCAAAGATGGCAAAGTCAAACTCGTCAAGGAATACGACAAGTCATTGCCCGAATTGCTCTGCTACCCGGGCGATCTGAACCAGGTCTGGACGAATATCATTGACAATGCGATCCAGGCAATGGGCGGCAGCGGCACGTTGACGGTCCGGACGATGCGTTTCAGCGACGAGATGATCCGGGTGGAGATCTGCGATGACGGACCGGGTATCCCCGCAGACGTCGTGGACCGCATCTTCACTCCGTTCTTCACCACCAAGCCGTTCGGCGAGGGCACCGGGCTCGGCCTGGATCTGGCCTGGCGCATCGTCGTGGAGAAGCACCACGGCAACCTGGGGGTCGAGTCCGAGCCGGGAAACACCCGGTTCATCATCGTGCTGCCGCTGGCCGCACCCGCACCCGAACTACCCACACCCGTGGAGATTTCGCCAGAAGCGGAATAGCCGCCGACGATCAGGAAGTTGCAGCTGTCATGACTGACACACGACCCAATCTCGGACGCTTTGGATCCTTCGGCCGCGGAGTCACCCCGGACGAGGCCCGACAGATCGAGGCCCTCGGCTACGGCGCCGTCTGGGTTGGCGGTTCTCCACCGGCCGAACTCGACTGGGTCGAGCCGATTCTGGAGAAGACCACCACGCTGCAGGTGGCCACCGGCATCGTCAACATCTGGACCGCGGCGGCCAGGCCGGTCGCGGAATCATTCCACCGCATCGACAAGGCTTACCCCGGACGATTTCTGCTCGGCATCGGCGTCGGGCATCCCGAAGCACACACCGAATACCGCAAGCCCATCGAAGCCCTCAACGACTATCTGGACCAGCTCGACGAGTACGGCGTCCCGAAAGAGCGCCGGGTCGTCGCGGCCCTGGGGCCACGGGTGCTGAAGCTCTCCGCACAGCGCAGCGCCGGTGCCCATCCGTACCTGACCACCCCCGAGCACACCGCCCAGGCTCGAGAACTGATCGGGCCGTCGGCGTTCCTTGCGCCCGAGCACAAGGTGGTGCTGACCACCGACGCGGAGCAGGCGCGTGCCATCGGCCGCAAGGCACTGGACATCTACCTGAACCTGACCAACTACGTCAGCAACTGGAAACGGCTCGGGTTCACCGACGACGATGTCCGCCGCCCGGGCAGCGACAAGCTCGTCGACGCGTTCGTCGCATATGGCACCACCGACGACATCGCCCGTCGCGTGACCCAGCACCTCGATGCGGGCGCGGACCATGTGGCGATCCAGGTGCTCGGCAGGCCGGACCGATTGATTCCGACGCTCACCGAGTTGGCCGGGCCGTTGGGCTTGACCGCCTGAGACCAGCTAAGTCCCGACCGCACCCCGACCGCTCAACAGAGGAGCACCATGACCGGGCCCACCTGGCTTAAGCCTGACATCGGGCGTTACGGGGTGTGGACCGGCGGACCACCGAAACCCGAACAGGCGGTCGAGATCGAGAAGCTCGGCTACGGCGCGATCTGGGTCGGCATGTCGCCGGCCGCCGAGCTGGCGTTCGCGGAGCCGATCCTGGCAGCCACCCAGTCGATCACGCTCGCCACCGGCATCGTCAACATCTGGGCGGCGCCCGCACAGCAAGTCGCCGAGTCCTACCACCGCCTCGAAAAGGCTTATCCCGGAAGGTTTCTGCTCGGCGTTGGCGTCGGCCATCGCGAGCACACCGAGGAGTACCGCAAGCCCTACGAAGCGCTGGTGGAATACCTGGACGTCCTCGACGAGTTGTGCGTGCCCACCAGCCGCCGGGTGGTCGCCGCCCTCGGGCCCAAGGTCTTAAAGCTCGCCGCGCAGCGAAGCGCAGGCGCGCACCCGTACCTCACCACGCCCCAACACACTGCACAGGCGCGCGAGCTGGTCGGCGGGTCCGTGCTGCTGGCGCCCGAGCACAAGGTGGTGCTGACCAGCAGCAGCAATAACGAAAGCCAGGAAGACAAAGCGAACGAGGCCCGCGAGATCGGCCGCAAAGCAGTGGATTTCTACCTCGGCCTGAGCAACTACCTGAACAACTGGAAGCGGCTCGGATTTACCGACGAGGACCTCACCAGGCCGGGCAGCGACAAGCTGATCGACGCGGTGGTGGCGCACGGCAGCGCCGGCCAGATCGCCGCAGGCCTCGACCAGCACCTGCAGGCCGGGGCCGACCATGTCGCGATCCAGGTGCTCGGTGGCTGGGACCCCCTGATCCCGACGCTGTCGGAGCTGGCAGAACCGTTGGGCCTGAAGTCCACAGAATGAACTCCCGTTAGTGTTTGCCCATGCGGTTGTTGGTGACGGGCGGCGCCGGTTTCATCGGCGCCAACTTCGTCCGCAGCACGCTGCGTGAGCGTCCCGATGTGTCGGTGACGGTGCTCGACGCGTTCACGTATGCCGGCAGCCGCGAATCGCTGGCCGGGCTCGACGACGCCATCCGCGTGGTTGACGGCGACGTCGCCGACGCGAACGTGGTGTCGGGACTGGTCGCGGATTCCGACGTCGTCGCGCACTTCGCCGCCGAGACGCACGTCGACAACGCGCTGGCCGACCCCGCACCGTTCCTGCACAGCAACGTGCTCGGCACGTTTACAGTGCTGGAGGCCGTGCGCCGGCACGGGGTTCGGCTGCACCATGTCTCCACCGACGAGGTATACGGCGAGTTGACGCTCGACGACCCGCGCAGGTTCACCGCGGACACCCCCTACAACCCGTCCAGCCCGTACTCGTCGACGAAGGCCGCTGCCGACATGCTGGTGCGCGCGTGGGTGAGGTCCTACGGTGTGGCGGCGACGATCTCGAACTGCTCCAACAACTATGGGCCGTTTCAGCACGTCGAGAAATTCATCCCGCGCCAGATCACCAACGTGCTGACCGGGCGGCGGCCCAAACTGTACGGAAACGGCGCCAACGTTCGCGACTGGATCCACGTCGACGATCACAACGCTGCGGTGTGGCGCATCATCGACGACGGCCGGCCGGGACGGACGTATCTGATCGGCGCGGACGGCGAGCGCGACAACCTGTCGGTGCTCCGGCTGATTCTGCGTGAGATGGGCTGCGACCCAGAGGCTTTCGACCACGTTCCCGACCGTGCCGGCCACGATCTCCGATATGCCATCGACCCGAGCGCGCTGCAGGACGAATTGTCGTGGAAACCGGTGCATTCCGATTTCACCGAGGGATTGCGCGCCACCATCGGCTGGTACCGCGACAACGAATCCTGGTGGCGACCCCTGAAGGACGGCGTGGAACAGCGATACGCCGAGCGCGGTCAGTGACATGACGGTGCGCGAGCTGGCAATCCCCGGCGCGTGGGAGATCGTCCACACCGCGCACCGGGACGACCGCGGGCTGTTCTACGAATGGTTCACCCAGCAGGAGTTCACGGCTCTGACCGGACACCGTTTCGATCTGCACCAGGCCAACTGCTCTGTGTCGGCGGCCGGGGTTCTGCGCGGGCTGCACTTTGCGCAGCTGCCCCCGAGCCAGGCGAAATTCGTGACGTGCCTGCGCGGCTCGGTGTTCGACGTCGTCGTCGACATCCGGGTCGGTTCACCGACCTACGGCCACTGGGACTGCGTGCGGCTCGACGGCCAAAGATCGGTGTACGTGTCGGAGGGGCTGGGCCATGGATTTCTTGCCTTGGAGGATGAGTCAACGGTCCTGTACTTGTGTTCCGCCCCCTACGCCCCTGACCGCGAGCACACTATTCTGGCGACGGACCCGCAGCTGGCGATCGACTGGCCGACGGTCGGCGGCGCAGCTCCGCTGATGTCCGCCCGGGACCTCGGTGCGCCGACCCTGGAAGACGTTCGGACAGCGGGCCTGTTGCCGACCTGGGACGACACCCGAGATTTCATCGAGCGACTGCGGCGCGGCGACTCATAAGCAGCCACACCGCAAACAACACCACCGTCAGCACCTCGGCCACCGCATCGACCGCCGCATGAGGCGACGGTTGCCATCCGCGCTCGGTGAAGCCGAGCACGCCGATTGTCCGCGACAACGCAAACGCCACAAGCGATCCGCCGGCCAGCGCCGCCGCGGCCCACCGCAGCCAGCCGGGACCACCGACGACCAGCAGCACAGCGACCGCCACGCTGACGCTCGCCTGCAACCAGAAACGCCGTGCCGATGTTCGGAATGTAGCGATAGCCGTGGATGTACAGGTAGGCGTGGCTGATGCCGGTGACCGCCAGCGCCGCGGCGATCCCCAGTCTCAGCCCGATGTCGGTGAGTTTCATTGCAGCTTCAGCTCTTTCAGTGCAAGCGCCTGCTGGCCCTTCGTGTAGGTGACCTCCCGGATGCCGAGCGCTTCGTGAAGCTGCCCCGCAGGCACCGTGACCGGCTTCGGCGCCGGCCCGTCGCCGGGATGTGGCAGCGGATAGGCGGTGGTCGTCCCGCTGTAGAACGTCACATTTCCCTCTGTTTTCGAGAAAAGTTGGTGCACATGCCCGTTGAGGCAGGTGACCGACGAGAATCGCTTGAGGTAGCTCAGCGCCTGCGTCGCGTCGTCGGTGCCCCAACCCCAGTTCGGATACATCGCGAACAGCGGGATGTGGCTGAACACGATGATCGGTGTGTCGCTGGACAGACCCGCAACGTCCTTCTCGATGAACTCGAGTTGGTCGGCACCCAGGTGGCCCAGCTTCTTCAGGTTGAGGGTGTTCACCAACGCGATGACGTGCACCCCCGCGATGTCGAAGCTGTACCAGCCGCTGCCGCGGGTACCCGCACCGAACGCCTGCAGGTACTTCTGCCCGCCGTCGTCGACGGAGTCGTGCTCACCGGGCACCGTGAAGATGTGCGGTGTCCGCAGACCGGTCAGCATCTGCTTCACCTGGTCGAAGTGGTCGGGCGTCGCCAGATGGGTGAGATCGCCGGTGTGGATGACGAAGTCGGGCGTGTAGCCCAGGCCGTTGATCTGATCGATCGCGCGCGTGAATGAGCCCACAACGTCAGGGTTGGCCGTTCCGTTGAACCCGATATGACTGTCGCTGACCTGAGCGAACCGCAACGCCGGCTGGGCCGAATTGCTCGCCGCCCCTGCGCCGCCGGCGACATGCGAGATGACCTCTCCGCCCACGACGGCCAGACCGACCGCCGCCCCGAACCACGCGCTGTGACGAATGAGCTGGCGACGGGTCATCCCGTGCTCAGAGCTAGTCATCCCGTCACCACCACGGTGCCGTGCATGAACGGGTGAATCGAGCAGATGTAGTCGTACGTGCCCGCCTTGGTGAACGTGAAACTGAACGTTGTCTTACCGTCCAGTCCCGGCGACCGGAACGACCCGTCGTTGGCGACGACGGTGTGCGGCTCCTCGTCGTGGTTCGTCCAGGTGACGGTGGTGCCCACCGGAACGGTCAGCGTGGCCGGAGCGAACGCGAAGTTGTCGATGTTCACCGCGTTGCCGGCCACCGGCCCGGCGGGTTCCGTCGACGAGGAGGTGTCCGCCGGGGACGCCGGGGCCGACGGCATCCCGCTCATGCCCGGCATCGCGCTCGCGCCCGGCATCCCGGGAGTGACGCTCACCCCCGAGCCGAAGCTCACGGTCGGATGGGTATCGGGCGCAGGTGAGGAGCAAGAGGCGAGCAGCAGGACAGCGGCCGCAGCCACCGTGACGCCACGCCAGGGTCGGGTATTCACACCTACCCATAGCCGGGCGGGTTACACGGGTCAGGCCGGCTCGTCGGGTTGCGGCGCGAGCACTTCGATCACCCCGTTGACCTCGCGAACCTGCAGAGCGGGCAGCGGTTTCGGCGAGATCGGCAGCTGATGGGTCAGCACCTGGCCGGTGGGCGCGAACGACGTCGAATGGCACGGGCAGCGCAGCCGGTCGTCGGGTGCGTCGAACCACAGCCGGCAGCCCTGGTGAGTGCACACCCCGGAGACGGCCTCCGGCTTGCCGTCGACTCGGCGGACGAAACCGATCACGGATCCGAGGTCGAACGGATGCATCGCACCGTCGGGAACGTCCGAGCTGGCGGCGACCCTCTGCCAGCTCCCGGCGTTGGGGGTGAGCTCACCGCCGCCGTTCTGCTCGCCGGTGCGGTTCTCGCCGCGCATCACGAACCTGTCGACCGACACGGCCGCAACCGTGGCAGCGGCCGCCGCGGACGTGCCGACGATGACCTGCCTGCGGGTGGCGGACGGTCGCACCGATGCCTTCGGTGACGCGTCGTCGAGCTGGTCTGCGAGTCGGCGATGCAGATCGGCGAGGAACTCCGGGCGCGGCGCGTCGGCGCCCGGCCTGGCGGCCTGCAGGTCGATCGCGGTGCGGATCTGCGCGGCCTCGAAGTCATCCGGCCGGAACGCCCGCGGTCGCCGGCCCCGAAGCAGGTCCTGGATATACCTGCGCAGTCCGCGCGGGTTCATGGCGTGTCCCCATCGTTAACCTGTGCCGCAAGCCGCAGCGCACGGTGCTGCAGCACCTTGGCGTTGGTGACGCTGACCCCCATGTCGGCAGCGGACTCCTTGATCGACCGGCTTTGCAGGAACCGCAGTTCCAGAATCCGACGGTACTGGTCGGGCAGCGCGTCGAGCAGCTCGGCGACGCGTTGCGGCGCGGTGCTGACCGCCTCCTCGCTTTCCGGCGGCGCTTCGATGTCGTCGATCGAGGTGATCTCGTGCCCGAGCGTCGCGCGCCAGTGCGCGGCGAGAACCGTGCGCGCCGTCGCGCGCAGGTAGCCGCGGACCTCGCCGATGCTGGCGGTGAGCCGCAGCGGCCGCAGGGCCGCGAGAAAGACCTCAGCGGTGAGGTCTTCGGCATCGGCGCGGTTGCCGACGCGGGCGAAGATCGTCCGGTACACCCAGCCGGCGTTGTCCTGGTAGACGGCCTCCCAGTTCGGGTAGCGGTCGCCGCCGACGACCCGCAAAGGTCGCCGGCGGGCGGGTTCGCTCTCTGCCGTCACGGGGGTGGCCTGCCTGTTCGGGGGTGAGTCGGCACGGCACGGCGCCCGCCGCCTCACTTGTTCATAGTCGCGCGGGTTACACGACGGCGCGCCCGATTGCGCCAGTCGCGCCCCATCTGCTGTTTTGCGCTACCGCCGATCATTTACTAGGATATCCTAGTATCGCTCGCTCACCGATTCCCGGGACTGCTCATGACGACTCATATTCCGCATTTCATCGACGGCCGGCGCGCAGCCGGCCGGTCAAAGCGCACCGCCGATGTGTACGACCCGAACACCGGCCGGGTGCAGGCGCAGGTGCCGATGGGCTCGGCGGCCGACATCGATGCGGCCGTCGCGGTGGCGGTCGAGGCGCAAAAGGAGTGGGCGGCGTGGAACCCGCAGCGGCGGGCCCGGGTGATGATGAAGTTCGTCGAGCTGGTGAACCAGAACATGGATGAGTTGGCCGAGCTTCTTTCTCTCGAGCACGGTAAGACTCTTGCCGACTCGCGCGGTGATATTCAGCGCGGCATCGAGGTCATCGAGTTCGCGATCGGGATCCCGCATCTGCTCAAGGGCGAGTACACCGAGGGCGCCGGCGGAGGCATCGACGTGTACTCGCTGCGCCAGCCGCTCGGGGTGGTCGCGGGTATCACGCCGTTCAACTTTCCCGCGATGATTCCGCTGTGGAAGGCAGGTCCGGCGCTGGCGTGCGGCAATGCGTTCATCCTGAAGCCCAGCGAGCGGGACCCGTCGGTGCCGGTCCGGCTCGCCGAGCTGTTCGCCGACGCCGGCCTGCCCAAGGGTGTGTTCCAGGTGGTGCACGGCGACAAGGAAGCGGTGGACGCGATCCTGGCGCATCCGGCCATCATGGCGGTTGGCTTCGTCGGCAGCTCCGACATCGCGCACTACATCTACTCCACTGCCGCCGCCAACGGGAAGCGCGCGCAGTGCTTCGGCGGTGCCAAGAACCACATGGTCGTGATGCCCGACGCCGACCTCGATCAGGCGGTCGATGCGCTCATCGGTGCCGGCTACGGCAGCGCCGGTGAGCGGTGCATGGCCATCTCGGTGGCGGTTCCGGTTGGCGAGCAGACGGCAGAACGGCTGCGCGCCAGGCTGATCGACAGAATCGACAACCTGCGTGTCGGCCACAGTCTTGACCCGAAGGCCGACTACGGTCCGCTGGTCACCGAGGCGGCGCTGGCCCGGGTGAAGGACTACATCCAGCAGGGCGTCGACGCCGGTGCCGAAGCCGTCATCGACGGCCGCGAACGGACCAGCGACGATCTGCAATTCGGCGACGCCAATTTGGAAGAGGGCTACTTCATCGGCCCCACCCTGTTCGACCACGTCACCCCGGACATGTCGATCTACACCGACGAGATCTTCGGGCCGGTGCTGTGCATCGTGCGCGCCGATGACTACGAAGAGGCGTTGCGACTGCCCAGCGAACACGAATACGGAAACGGTGTGGCGATTTTCACCCGCGACGGCGACACCGCCCGCGACTTCGTGTCGCGCGTGCAGGTCGGCATGGTGGGTGTCAACGTGCCGATCCCGGTGCCGGTGGCCTACCACACGTTCGGCGGTTGGAAGCGATCGGGCTTCGGCGACCTCAATCAGCACGGCCCAGCGTCGATCCAGTTCTACACCAAGGTCAAGACCGTGACCCAGCGGTGGCCCGCGGGCAGCCACGGCGCCGAGTTCGTCATCCCGACGATGAAATAGACCCGGCCGTAACATGTTTGCACTCGACGACCACGAACGCGTCATCACCGAGACGGCGGCGGCGTTCGCCGCGAAGCGGCTTGCGCCGCACGCGTTGGAATGGGATACCACCAACCACTTTCCCGTCGACGTCCTGCACGAGGCCGCCAGCTTGGGGATGGCGGCGATCTACTGCAGCGAGGATGTCGGCGGCAGCGGGCTGCGCAGGTTGGACGCGGTGCGCATCTTCGAACAGCTGGCTGCCGGGGATCCGACGACAGCCGCATTCCTGTCGATCCACAACATGTGCGCGTGGATGGTGGACCGGTACGGCACCATCGAGCAGCGCAAGGCGTGGGTGCCGCGGCTGGCGTCGATGGAAGCCCGGGCCAGCTACTGTCTCACCGAGCCGTCCGCGGGATCCGATGCGGCGGCGCTGCGTACCAGGGCGGTGCGCGACGGGACCGATTACGTGCTCGACGGCGTCAAGCAGTTCATCTCCGGCGCCGGCTCGTCGGACGTCTACGTCGTTCTGGCCCGAACCGGCGCCGATGGTCCGCGCGGCATCTCTGCGTTTGTCGTCGAAAACGGTTCACCCGGGCTGAGTTTCGGTGCGCAGGAGCACAAGATGGGTTGGCACGCCCAGCCGACCGCGCAGGTGATCCTCGACGGGGTCCGGGTGCCCGCGGACGCGGTGCTGGGCGGCGCCGACGGTGAGGGGTCCGGATTCGGGATCGCGATGAACGGGCTCAACGGTGGGCGGATCAACATCGCAGCGTGCTCGCTGGGTGGCGCACAGGCCGCATATGACAAGGCCGCCGCTTACCTGCGTGACCGGGAGGCGTTCGGCGGCAGCCTGATCGACGAGCCCACAATCCGGTTCACTCTCGCTGACATGGCGACGGCGCTGGTAGCGTCCCGACTGTTGTTGTGGCGAGCGGCAACCGCCCTCGATGACGACGATCCGGACAAGGTCGAACTGTGCGCGATGGCCAAACGCTATGTCACCGACTCGTGCTATGACGTCGCCGACCGCGCGCTGCAACTGCACGGCGGGTACGGCTATCTGCGAGAGTACGGGCTGGAGAAGATTGTCCGCGACCTGCGGGTGCACCGAATTCTCGAGGGCACCAACGAGATCATGCGGGTGGTGATCGGCCGCGCCGAGGCCGCCCGGGTGAAGGACCGAAGGTAAGGAATCTGGATGACGACGATCGCATTCCTGGGTCTGGGCAACATGGGCGGGCCGATGGCGACGAACCTGGTGGCGGCCGGGCACACCGTGCGCGGCTTCGACCCTGTGCCCGCGGCCGCGGCTGCCGCCGCCGACAACGGGGTGCAGGTCTTCGGCAGCGGCGCCGAGGCGGTGGCGGACGGCGACGTGGTGATCACCATGCTGCCCAACGGCGATCTGGTGAAGCGGTGCTACGCCGAGATCCTGCCCGCCGCGGCTGCCGGTGCGCTGTTCATCGATAGCTCGACGATTTCGGTCGGCGACGCCCGGACCGTCAACGCGCAAGCCGCCGAACACGGTTTCGCCCAACTCGACGCACCGGTGTCGGGCGGGGTCAAGGGCGCGGTCGCCGGCACGCTGGCCTTCATGGTCGGCGGCGACCAGACCGCCGTGGAGCGGGGCCGGCCCGTGCTGGAACCCATGGCGGGCAAGATCATTCACTGCGGCGCGTCCGGCGCAGGCCAGACCGCGAAGCTGTGTAACAACATGGTGCTGGCCGTGCAGCAGATTGCCGTGGGCGAAGCCTTCCTGCTGGCCGACCGGCTCGGCTTGTCCGCCCAGTCGCTGTTCGACGTGATCACCGGCGCGACCGGCAACTGCTGGGCGGTGCACACGAACTGCCCCGTGCCCGGGCCGGTTCCGACGTCGCCGGCCAACAACGACTTCAAACCAGGGTTCGCGACCGCGCTGATGAACAAGGACCTCGGGCTGGCCATGGACGCGGTCTCCTCGACGGGATCGGCCGCCCCGCTGGGCAGCCACGCGGCCGAGATCTACGCGAAGTTCGCCACCGATCACGCCGAAAAGGACTTCAGCGCTGTCATCGAGATGCTGCGCGACAGCTGACGTTTCGTGCTGTCACGGCGCGATCGGCCGCCGGAATGGAATCTCTTCTCGCAGGCTAGGCCGCCGCGCGCTTGCGCGCCGTCCACCAGCGGCGGTGCAGGCGTTGGCAATCCGAGGCGAGAAGGGGTTCGGCGCCGTCGTAGTGCCACCGCACTGCTACCGCCGCGGTGAAGTCCTCGGACGCGGTGTACCGCGTCGGCACCGCGACCGCGGCGAGCCCGACGGTGGACGCCGCGAGCATGCTCTTGCCCGAGCCCACCATCGCCAGCGCGCATTCCGGGGACACTCCCAGCTCCCACAGCGCCAATTCGTACACGCCGGTGTCCGCATCGGCACCGGTGACGTCGTCGGCGGTCACGATCGTCTCGACGAGCCCGTCGCCGACCAACTGGCGCACCAGCGGCTGCACCCAGGCCCGCCGGCCGGTGCTGACCACCGCGACCCAGACGCCGGCGACGAAACAGTTCATCACCGCGTCGATCAGCCCCGAGCGCGCCGCGACGTCACCGTCGAGCACGCAGTCGGCGAACAGCGCGTCCTTGGTGTGCAGTACGTCGTCCGCGATCTCATCGGCGGCCGCGCCGAAACCCCGCCGGCGCAGGTCTGTCGCGATGCGCTGCCGCTCGTCGCCGATCAACAGCAGGTCGGCGTAGTCGTCTTCGTCCCACCTGAGGTCGAGCGCGTGCGCGGCGAACGCGGCGTTGAACGCCTCGCGGTTGCCCTCGCGCTCGATGTCGGCCATCGCGCCGTCGAGGTCGAAGATCACCGCGCGCAGCGGGCGGACGCCGGCGTCTGCGGGCCCGGACCGGTCCCACCAGAACCTGCGCGTCGCAATTGCCTGCCCCCGCATGTAGTGAGCATCTGACGATCCGCCCGGCGCGGCATCCCCCGCAGGGGGGATTGGGCAGGCCAGTGCGGGAGTCGGTTCTATGGTGATCGCATGACTACGGGTGCCCGACCAGTGCGAATCGTGCTGGTCGACGACCACGAGATGGTGATCGAGGGCCTCAAGGCAATGCTGACCGCGTTCTCCGACCAGGTGTGCGTTGTCGGCCAGGCAGTGGGCGCCGAGCGCGCGCTCCAGGTGATCGAGGATCTGAACCCGGACATCGTGCTCTGCGACGTGCGCATGCAGGGCAGCAGCGGCCTGGATCTGTGCCAGGCACTGCGTGAACGTGACGCGGACCGGAAGGTCGTCATGCTGTCGGTGTACGACGATGAGCAGTACCTCTTTCAGGCGATGCGGGTCGGCGCCTCGGGTTATCTGTTGAAGAGCATCGGCAGCGACGAGCTCGTCCGTCAGCTCGAGTTCGTTCACCGCGGTGAAACCGCGATCGACCCCGGCATGGCGGCCCGCGCCGTCGACACCGCCGCGCGCATCCAGCGCGACGAGTTCTGGCCGGGCGCCCGCCACGGGCTGTCCCAGCGGGAAAGCGAGATCCTGTCCTACGTCGTCAGCGGGCTGTCGAACCGCGGTATCGCGACCAAGCTGGTGATCGGCGACGAGACCGTGAAGAGTCATCTGCGCTCCATCTACCGCAAGCTCGGTGTCAGTGACCGCACCGGCGCGGTCGCGACCGCACTCCGGGAGGGCATCTACCAATGACGCCCAAGACGCCGGGCAGCGAACCGAACCCGGGCACGCACGCGGTGCGCGACCTGGTCGACGCCGAGTCGGAACTGGCGCTGCTGCGCGAGTTGATCCAGGCCGCCTCGAGCGGACCCGGGGTGGAACCGCTGGCCGCGGCCGCGGCGCGGATGATCACCGCGGCCACCGGCACCGATGTCTGCTTCGTGCATGTCCTCGACGACACCAACCGGTCGTTGACGCTCACCGGTGCGACGCCGCCATTCGACAGCGAGGCGGGCAAGATCCGGCTGCCGCTGGGCTCGGGGATTTCGGGGTGGGTGGCCAGCCATGGTGAACCCGTGGTGATCGGCGACGACAAGGAGTCCGATCCGCGCTATCTGCCGTTCGATTCGCTGCGCGGACGGGACTTCACCTCGATGGTGTCGGTGCCGATGGAGACCGATCCGGGCGGCTTGGTCGGGGTCTTGAACGTGCACACCGTCGAGCGGCGCGACTTCACCGACCGCGACGTGCAGCTCTTGCTGGTCATCGGGCGGCTGATCGCGGGCGCGATGCATCAGGCGCGGCTGCACCGCCAGCTGGTGGCCCGAGAACGCGCACACGAGAACTTCGTCGAGCAGGTGATCGAGGCCCAGGAGCTCGAGCGCCGTCGGCTCGCGGGCGACATCCACGACGGCATCTCGCAGCGACTGATCACGCTGTCGTATTGGCTCGACGCGGCACGGCGGTCGGCAGGCGCGGACCCGACCGCGGTCACCGGGCAGCTGGAGAAGGCCCGCGAGCTGGTGCAGCTGACGCTGCAGGAGGCGCGCGCGGCGATCGGCGGTCTGCGACCGCCGGTGCTCGACGATCTGGGGCTGGCCGGCGGGCTGGCCAGCCTTGCCCGCTCGATCCCCCAGATCGACATCGACGTGCAGCTCGCCGACACCCGACTGCCCGATCACATCGAGCTCGCGTTGTACCGCATCGCCCAGGAATGCCTGCAGAACGTCGTGAAGCACGCAGGTGCCAGCACTGCCAGGCTCACGTTCGCGGTGGACGGCGCCGGCGCGCGGCTCGAAATCATCGACGACGGAGTGGGTTTCGACACGTTTGAGCATCCGGTGGGCAGCGATGAGATGGGCGGGTACGGCCTGCTGTCGATGGCAGAGCGCGCCGAGATCGTCGGCGGCCGGCTCAACATCAGGTCGCGGCCGGGGGCGGGGACCGCGGTCACCGCGACGATCCCGCTGCCGAGCCTCCCGGACTAATACCGCAAATAGACCTAGAAATCGCCTGCGGAGCGGCGCAGCGCGGAGATCGACGCGACCAGCGCACCCGACTCCTCCGCCGACATCCCGACGTCGGAGAACACCTCGTCGTTCAACGTGATCGTCGCGTCCTCGACGGTCGAACGCCCGAGGTCGGTGATCTGCACCAGGGTGGTGCGCCCGTCGCTCGGATGCGGGACGCGCTCGACCAGCCCGGCGGCCTCCAGCAGCCGGATCGCGTGCGTGACGCTGGTGACGTGCACCTGCAGCCGGTCGGACGCCTTGCCGATCGGCAACGCGCCGGTGCGGCTGAAAGCGAGCAGGCGCAGCAGCTCGAACCGGGAGAAGCTCAGGTCGTAGGGCCGCAGCGCGTTCTCCACCCGGGCCAGCAGGATCTGATGTGCCCGCATCACCGACGTGACGACGACCATCGCGTCCGCGACGTCACCCCACCCTGACCGTTGCCAGTTTTCGCGGGCCTGCGCGATCGGGTCACGCCTGTGTCGCGACGACTCCGGGGCCACGCCTCTTCATACCCCACCGCACGGCGCTAGGCGCCTTCGTTGCCCTACGCCAGCGCGGCGAGCACCGCGCGCGTCGATGCCCTGCCGCCCACCGTCACGCGGACTCCTCCGTCCGCGAAATGCCGGGCCCGCACGCCGGCCGCGTCAAATTCGTGACGCCAGCTGCGGCCGGCGGCGGGCAGATACAGAAAGTTCGCGTGCGCATCGGTGCTGTAGATGCCCATCGACCGCAACCGCCGCTGCAGGTATCGCCGCTCCGCGGAAACGAATCGAATGCGCTGCTGCAGTTGGCTTTCCGCGTCGTAGCTGGCGGCCACCGCGACGGCGCTGGTGATGCCGATCCCGAACGGCAGCTGCATCGTCCACAGCGTCCTGGCCGACTCGGGGGCCCCGAAACCGTACCCGATGCGCAGGCCGGCCAGCCCGTAGGCCTTCGAGAACGTCCGCAGCACCACGACATTCGGGAATCGTTGCACCAGACCGGGCGCGTCTAGCCGGTGCTCGGGAGCAACGAACTCGATGTAGGCCTCGTCCAGAAGCACGATGGTGTCCGACGGCACTCGCCGCAGAAACCGTTCCACGTCGGCTGCCGACTCCAGAGTTCCGGTCGGATTGTGCGGCCTGCACAGCACCACCACCTTGGCGTCAGACGCGGCGTCGGCGAGCGCATCCAGGTCGTGGTGGCCGTGCTCGTCCAGCGGCACGCTGACCGATGCCAGCCGGGCCATCTCAGCCAGGATCGGGTAGCCGTCGAACGTCGGCGACGTCAACACGATCCGATCCCCGGCGCTGGTCACCGTGTGCAGTACCTGCAGCGCCACGCCCGTCGCACCGGCACCGAGCACCACCTGCTCCTCGCACACCCCGATCCGATCGGCGACCAGGCCGCGCAGCCGATGCGGCAGGAATTCCGGATACCGGTTCGCCGTGTCGATCGCCTTGATCAGCGCGGAGCGGACGGCCGGCAGCGGCGGGAACGGGTTTTCGTTGAGCGACAACGCAAACGCGTCGACCGCCTCGGGCAGTGCTGCGACCACCTCGACCGCCGCCGACTCCTGTTCCGCGTGCGCCGTCAGTCCCGGCCACCCCAGCGCACCGCGGCCGCCCCGGCGAAATCGCCGGCGTGCGCAAACGCAGCCATCATCACCACGTCGCCCGGCTTGACTCGACCATCGGAGACCGCCCGGTCGAAATTGATCGGAATGCCGGCCCCGAACAGGTTGCCGCACTCCTCGAACGTGTCGCAGTGCCGCTCCGCGGGCAGTTCCAGCGCCTCACGCCAGTTCCGCAGGAACACCCGGTTCGGCTGATTCGTCACCAGCATGTCAAGGTCCTTGGGCTTCATGCCGATCCGGTCACACACGGCGTAGGCCGCCTCGGGCACCTGCCGGTTACCGCGGGCCAGCACCTTGGTGATCTTGCTTTCGGTGAAGGCGATGGCGGCCTCCCCGGGGCCGGCCTGCCACCACTTGCGCGGCGGGTCGATCGCGAGCGTCATGTCACCGGCATACTCGCCGAAAGTGCGGCACTCGATGTCCAGGATCGGCGATTTGTCCGACACCGTCACCAGGCCGACCGCGGACCCGTCACCGGGAACGGCGGACTGCGCCTTACGCCGCACGCCCGGCTGGTCGAAAACCTGTCCGGCCGCGTTCTGCGCGATGGCGATCAGAGCGGTCTGTCCCTCGCCGGCGGCCAGCAACTGGCGCGCCACCTTCATGCCCAGTACAAACGCCGCGCAGCCGCCGTTGTGCAGATCGAGCACCCAGTTCGGCTTCATGCCGAGCCGGTGCGCGATTCCGCCGCCGCCGCCGTAGAACGGCATGTCGGGCATTTGCGCGTGCGTGATCAGCACGTCGACGTTGGCCAGGGTGTCGTGCCCGTGCCGCGCCACCAACCCCTCGGCAGCCCGCTCGATCATGTCGATCGCTGACTCATCCTCAGCCACGTGATGCCGGAACTTCGGGGCCCGGAACATCAGGTTTTCGCGCAGGTCATCGGATTCGGCGAACTGCGCGTAGAACTCGGCGGGTATCGGCTCGCCGGGAAGATAGGTGGAGACGTCGATCAGGCTGACCGTGGGTGTGCTCATGCGTTTCTCATCTCATCCAGTCCGGGGTCACCGGAAGTCCGTTGTGGTGGCGGTACTCGGCGATCGCCTTGAGGTTCTTCAGTTCCAGCAGGTGGCCGGGGCCGAACATGTCCCAGAAGTCGCCCACCCACACCGGCCGCTTGGGCGGCGCGGTCTCCGGATAGGGGTTCTTGTCGTAGAACGGGTGGTGGCAGTTCGTCCACAGCACCACCGACCCGGGCTTGTCGAAGACCACCTGCGCGTCCACAACCCGCATCAGGTAGATCATCCACAGATGCTTGCCCTGGTCCCACGCGCAGTGGTAGTCGACGGTCCTGGCCTCGCGATTGGAGACAGTTCGCGTGAAAATCGGGCTGCCCGGTTGCTTTTCGTTACCAGCGCCGAGCTTGTCGTGCGCGATCCACAGGCCCGGCTCCTCGGTCTGCGCGAAGTCTCGCAGGCTGTAGGTCCACTCCTCGAGGCTGCGGGTGTCGGCCAGGTAGTCGAACAGCTCATCGGGCGGGCAGTCGATGTAATCGTTGACGGTGCAATATTCGCCGAACACCTCGTCGTGCGGGTATACCGACCGCATCCCCTCCATGATGATCGGGGTGGCCTTCTCCTTCGAGGTTGTCTCGATCCGGATCAGGCCCTCGATGGGCTCTGCGCTCCCGGCCTCGTCGAGCCGGTGCGTGTTGATGTCCTCAAGCGCGGGTAACGACATCGCTCGGGTTCTCCTTTGCAATCGAATGATTGTTCACAACTTCTGATTTCGGTGCGGCCGCGGCGAGGAACGGCGCGAACGGCGGCATCTCGTCTGCCGCGCATTCGACACTCACCACCGACGGGCCATCGGTATCCAGCGCCATCCGCAGTCGGTCGGCCAACCCCTCGGCGTCGAGCACGTCGACCGATTGCAATCCCGGGAACATCGCGGCCAGCCCCGCACCCAGGTTGGCGGGTTCGAACCGGTTGTAGCTGTACAGATCGTCGTAGAACAGCTGCTCGCGCGTCACGCACATGGCATGCGCATTGTTGTTGAACAACACGAACGTCATCGGCAGCCGGTATTGCACCGCAGTGTGAATCTCCATGCCGTGCATGAAGAATGCGCCGTCGCCTGCGATCACCACCGTGCGCCTTGGCCGCTGCCCATTGCTCTTCGCGCGACGATTCATCGCGGCGAAGGTCATCCCGATGCCCGCGCCGAAGCTGAACCCCATGCCGCCCATGCCCAGCGCGACGACGAACCGGCCGCCGCGGCGCACCGGCAGATAGTGGATCGCGGCTGCGCCGGTGTTGCCGGCGTCCACGACGATGTCGGCCCCGTCGGGCAGCACCTGGTCCAGCACCGTCATCGCGTCGCGGTAGCGCACGCCGGACCCCTCGAACGGCGGCGGCGTCAATTCGCTCTGCCGCACCGTATCGGGGACCCGGATTCCGGTCGGCCGGCCCGCCCCGGAAAGCGCGACCGTGAGCAGGGCCAACGACCCGCGAAGGTCGTCAGTATGGATGTGCGTGCACGGAATGTAGGGCGCCGCCGAGCCCAGCGACACGGTGGGCACCGAGGCGAGCGCCGCCTCCAGCCCCGCCCGCGCGGTCACCGGCAGCCGGGTGCCGACAATGAGGCACAGGCCGCTGCCGGCCACCGCTTCGGCCACCCCGGGGTGACCCATCACGCCCGTCACGCCCAGCGCCGACGACGAACCGAGGCCCGGCGTGCCCGCCACGTCCTTCGCGTCGGGCACGGTGGCGACCCGGGCGCGCAACGTCGCGCGCAGCTGTTCGAGCTCGGCGCGCGCGTCGTCGCGGGCGACCTGCTCGCCTGCGATGATCGTGATCGGCCCGACCGCGCGCTGCAGCGCCCGTGCGATCGGACGCGGATCGGCGATCTGGTGGCGCGACCGAAGTTCGTCTGACCCAGCGGTGCAGTCGATCTTGGCTTGCTGAATGTTTTTGGGCAGCAACAGCACCGCCGGGCCACCGGACCGAGCGGCCGCGATGGCTCGCGACAGTGCGGGCACGATGCCGGCGGGCTCGGTAACGCGCTCGCAACACACCGAGACCGCAGAGAACAGCGCCTCGGCGTTCAGCGCGCCGTTAAGGCCGCTGAGATCCTGAAAACTTCCAAGGCCGTCGAGCGCAGTGGACGGCTGTCCGACCAACGCCAGCACCGGCACCCGGCTGGCCAGCGCCTCGCCGAGCCCCGCCACCACGTTCAGCGCGCCGCCGCCCGCGGTGGCCGCGACCACGCCCAGTCCCGCGCCGCTGCGGCTGTAGCCGTCCGCCATGGTGGCTGCGGAGAACTCGTGCTTGGCCAGCACAGCGCTGATGTCCGGATGGAAATGCGCGGCGTCGTAGAGGTCTTCGATGTTGGCGCCGTCCACGCCGAAGATGTGGGTGACGTCGATGGCGGCTAGATGCTCGACGATGTGGTCGACCACCCGGTATTGCCGTGCCATGGATTCACCTGCCTCGTGTCCGTATCTGCAAAGGACACGACACCCGAATGAGTTCGGTTCACCGCGGGGCGATCTGGAGGAGTGATTCGAATTACAGAGTGGGATTACAGAGTGGGATTACAGAGTGGGATTACAGAGTGGTCTGCAGCAGGACGTTCCCGTTGTCCACGGAAACCACTTGCACTGCCGCGATCTGCTCGATGGGCATGGATGTACTGCCGCCGGGCTGCGCGGTGACGCCGGTCAACGCCACCCAGGTGGCCAGCCGCGTCTCGCTGCCGTCATGGCCGACGACCACCATCGCCAGCTTGTCGCCGGCCTCCTCGTCGTCTTTGTCGTCGGCGGTTTCGGCCCATACTCCGTACGTGCAGGTCATTGCGATCTGCGTACCCCACTCGTGCGGGTCGAGAGCGACCGTGGCGCTCATCGATGTCGGAGTCACCCGGGTCATCGGCAGCGCCGCCGCACTTGCCTGCGCCGGGGGAACCGGGGTCGGGATGACCGAATTGGACTGCAGCGCAACGAATAAACCCATCACGAGCACCACGGCCGCAGCGGCAGCCGTCGTCCACGCCGCCACCCGCGACCGTCGCCGACGCCACGTCACCTTCTTCAGCAGCGACGTCAACACCTCGGGGCGCATCGGTGGGAACGCGTCCTCGGACTGCCCGCGTTCGTCGATGGCCTCGACATCGTCGCTGTCGAGCCGGGACATCAAAGCCGGCATGCCGCTGATCTCGGCGACCGCCTGTCGGCACTCCTTGCACGTGCGCATGTGCACTTCGAACTCGCGCCGCTCCGCCGATGACAGCGAGCCGAGCACGTACGCGGCATCCCACATCGCGTACTCATGGCTGTCGTCCGCTGGAGATTGCTTGCGGCCGAAGGGGATTGCGTCACCGGGCTGGCTCATCGCGTCACCCCCATCTCTTGCAATGTCAGCCGAAGCGCACGAATTGCATAGTGCAGCCTGGACTTGACGGTACCCTCGGCGATGTCGAGATCCGCAGCGATCTGCGCAGTTGACCATCCTAGATAGTACGAGCGGCGGAT
This sequence comes from uncultured Actinomycetota bacterium, assembly GCA_963759655.1. GTDB lineage: Bacteria > Actinomycetota > Actinomycetes > Mycobacteriales > Mycobacteriaceae > Mycobacterium. The sequence continues at coordinate 93,813 of CAVXAG010000011.1, forward strand.
CACCGCGCGGTGATCGGCGGACAGCTGAGCCATCGCGTCGCCGATCAGCAGCCGGTCCAGCGCCGAGTCGACCTCGTCGGGTGAGTGTTCTTCGGGGGCGGTCTCCAGCGTGCCGGTCTCTTTGCGGAATCGCGCGCTGCGTCGTTCATCGATGATCATGTTGCGGGCGACCGTGAACAGCCAGGCCCGCGCCGAGCGCTCGGTGTCATCCATCACCTCTGGGTGCTGCCACGCCCGCAGCAGCGTCTCCTGGACGACGTCCTCGGACCGCGCCCGATCGCCGGTCAGCCTCATCGCATAGCGCCACAGCGCCGCGCCGTGCTCGTCGAACAGCACCCGCATGAGCGCCGTCTCCTGAGCCTCCATCACCGACCTCCCGGAGATGACACGAAATCATCGACAGTCCGGTTCAACCGGAGCGTCAGCCGATTGTCAGGATTCGGGGTCCGTTGTCGGTCGCCGCCACCGTGTGCTCCCAGTGTGCCGCGCGGGACCCGTCAGCGGTGACGACGGTCCACTGATCATCGAGGACGGCGGTCTTCGTCGTGCCCAGCGTGAGCATCGGTTCGATGGCCAGCACCGAGCCCGCCGCCAGAAACGGTCCTCGACCTGGCGCACCCTCGTTCGGCAGGAACGGATCCATGTGCATCCGCCGGCCGATGCCGTGGCCGCCGTATCCCTCGACGATCCCGAACGACCTGCCGAAGCGGGCCTCGGCCGCGTGGGTCGCCTGCTCGATGGCGTGCGAGACATCGGTGAGCCGGTTACCGGGCACCATCGCCGCGATGCCCGCTTCCATCGACGCCCTGGTGGCCTGCGACAGCGCTTCGTCGACCCCGTCCAGCTCGTCGACACCCAGCGTGACGGCGGCATCGCCGTGCCAGCCGTCGACGATCGCGCCGCAGTCGATGGACACCAGGTCCCCCGACGTGAGGACCTCGCCCCCCGACGGGATGCCGTGCACGACCCGGTCATTGACGGACGCGCAGATAGTCGCCGGATAGCCGTGGTAGCCGAGGAACGACGGTGTGCCCCCGCCGGCACGGATCACCGACTCGGCGATCCCGTCGAGTGCGAGCGTGGAAACCCCGGGCTTGGCGGCCTCGCCCACGGCGCGCAACGCGGCCGCCACCAATGCCCCGGCGGCGGCCATTGCGTCGAGTTCACCCGCGCTGCGCTGCGCGACCACCTTGCGGCTGCGCAGCCCGGGCACCGCGATCACGGCGGCGTTACCGGCCAAGTGCGTGCAGCGCGCGGGCGAAGACCTCGTCCGGCGAGCCGACCGCGTCGACGGTCTTCACCGCGTCGCCGTAGTACTCCAGCAGCGGAGCCGTCTCGTCGCGGTACACCTTCATCCGGTTGCGGATGACCTCTTCGGTGTCGTCGGCGCGGCCGCGGTCCTTGAGGCGCGTCAGCAACTCCTCTTCGCACACCCGAAATTCCAGCACCGCGTCGAGTTCGGTGTTGCGCGCGGCCAGCATGCGCGTCAGCACCTCAGCCTGGTCGACCGAGCGGGGATAGCCGTCGAGGATGAAGCCGTCAGCGGCATCGGGCTCATCGAGCCGCTTGTTCACCAGTGCATTGGTCAGATCCGACGGCACCAGGTCGCCGGCGTCGAGGTAGCGCTTGGCCTCCAGGCCGAGCTCGGTGCCACGCGTGATGTTGCTGCGGAACAGGTCGCCGGTGGAGATCTGCGGAACGCCGAGCTTCTCGGCCAGCTTCAGCGCCTGTGTGCCCTTACCGGCCCCCGGCGGGCCGAGCAAAACGATCCTCACTTCAGGAACCCTTCATAGTTTCGCTGCATGAGCTGGCTCTCGATCTGTTTGACCGTATCCAATCCAACGCCGATCATGATCAGAACCGCAGTACCGCCGAACGGCAAATTCTGAACGCCGCCGGAGTTGCCGATCTGAAGGAAGAGATTGGGCAGCACCGCGATGACGCCGAGGTAGATCGAGCCGGGCAGAGTGATTCGGTTCAGCACGTAGCGCAGATAGTCGGCGGTCGGCCGGCCGGGCCGGATGCCGGGGATGAAGCCGCCGAACTTCTTCATCTCGTCGGCTCGCTCGTCCGGGTTGAAGGTGATCGAGACGTAGAAGTACGTGAAGAAGACGATCAAGGCGAAGTAGATGGAGATGTAGACCGGGCTGCTGGGGTCCGTCAGGTAGGTGCCGACGAACTTGTCCCACCAGGTGTTGCCCCCCGCCGGGTTGCCGCTGCGCACCAACTGGGTGATCAGGTGCGGGATGTAGATCAGTGACGACGCGAAGATCACCGGAATGACGCCGGCCTGGTTCACCTTCAACGGCAGGTACGTGGACGTGCCGCCGTACATGCGCCGGCCCACCATGCGCTTGGCGTACTGCACCGGGATGCGGCGCTGGCCCTGTTCGACGAACACGACGCCGATGATGATGATCAGCGCGGCGACGCAGACGGCAGCGAAGGTCACCGGGCCGCGGGTGTCCAGGATTTGCTTGCCCTCCGACGGGATGCGCGCGGCGATACCGGCGAAGATCAGCAGCGACATGCCGTTGCCGATGCCCCGCTCGGTGACCAACTCGCCCATCCACATCACCAGCGCGGCGCCGGCCGTCATCACCAGCACGATGACCACCAGCGTGAAGATCGACGCGTCCGAGATGATCTCGTGGCCGACCGAGCAGCCCTGCAGCAGTCCGCCGTTGGCCGCCAGCGCGACGATGCTGGTTGCCTGCAGGATGGCCAGTGCGATCGCCAGGTAGCGGGTGTACTGCGTCATCTTGGCCTGGCCGGACTGACCCTCCTTGCGCAGTTGCTCGAACCGCGGGATCACGACGGTGAGCAGCTGCACGATGATGCTCGCGGTGATGTAGGGCATCACGCCGACCGCGAACACCGTCAGCTGCAGCAGCGCACCGCCGGAGAACAGGTTGATCAGCGAGTAGATCTGCGCGTTGTCACCGCCGCTGAGCTCGGTGATGCACTTGTCGACGTTGACGTAGTTGATCCCCGGCGACGGCAGCGTCGCGCCCGCCCGGTACAGGATCACGATCCCGAGCGTGAACAGGATCTTGCTTCGCAGGTCGGCTGTCCGCAGCGACGAGATGAAAGCCGAGAGCACTCTTCCTCCTGCGCAGCCGGACATTTACGGCATGCAATGGGGCTGGTCTGACCAGCGCGTCGGGTTAGTCCTGATTTCGTGCCGACCCGCCGCAGGCAAGAGCTTGTCCGGGGCTGATGTCAGGCGACAATCAGTCTACGAGAGTAACAGCAGATGCAGGCCTGGGGTCCCCGCTTGCAGGGTGCCGGAGCGCCGGTGCGCCCTCCCAGAATCGCAGCGTACAGTTATGTGGGCTAAGTAATCGCCCGGACGAAGGGGGAGATGATGGCGCGCACGGACAACGACACCTGGGATCTGGCCTCCAGTGTGGGAGCCACCGCGACGATGGTGGCGGTCGCCCGTGCGCAGGCCACGAACGACCCCAAGCCGCTGATCAACGATCCGTTCGCCCGGCCGCTCGTGGAGGCGGTCGGCATCGACGCGTTGACCCGGGTGGTGCGTGGCGAGGTGACCCCAGCCGCCCTCGACGACGAGCAGACCCCCGGGGTTCGGCGGATGACCGACAACATTGTGGCCCGCACCAAGTTCTTCGACGAGTTCTTGCTGGACGCCACCGGAGGTGGCAATTCAGCAGAAGCGACCGCCGCGGGCATCCGGCAGGCGGTGATCCTGGCCGCAGGCTTGGATGCCCGCGCGTACCGGCTGCCCTGGCCGGCGGGCACCGTCGTATACGAGGTCGACCAGCCGGAGGTGATCGCGTTCAAGACCACGACGTTGGCCGGGTTGGGCGCCGAACCGACCGCCGACCGCCGGACGGTCGCGATCGACCTTCGCCATGACTGGCCGACGGCCTTGCGTGAGGCCGGATTCGACCCGGATCAACCCACCGCGTGGATCGCCGAGGGGCTGCTCGGCTATCTGCCACCCGAGGCGCAGGACCGTCTGCTCGACAACGTCACCGCGCTGTCAGCGGAGGGCAGCCGATTCGCCACCGAGAGCATCGCCGGCCGCGCCGACCTCGGCGAGGAAGCCATCAAGGAGCGCATGAAGGCGGTTTCGGCCCGGTGGCGCGAGCACGGGTTCGATCTGGACATGACCGAGTTGATCTATTTCGGCGACCGCAACGAAGCCGCCGGGTATCTGAAGTCCCTCGGCTGGCGGGTCATCGGCCGCACCATCAGAGAGCTGTTCGCCGACTACGGCCTCGAACCACTCGAGACCGACCACCCGTTCGGTGACGCCGTGTATGTCAGCGGAATCTTGACGTAGGAGTGTGGGATGGCACGCACCGAGAACGACACCTGGGATCTTGTCTCCAGCGTGGGCGCGACGGCAACGATGGTCGCCGCGGCGCGGGCGATGGCCAGCCGGGCGCCCGATCCGCTGATCGACGATCCGTTCGCCGAACCACTGGTACGGGCGACCGGCCTCGAGTTCTTCGTCAAGGTGCTCGACGGCGAGGTCTCGGCGACGGAATCTGACAATCCGAACTTCAATCCCGTGCACGTGATCGACGTGATGGCCGTGCGCACCAAGTTCTTCGACGATTTCTTCGCAGACTCCACTGCCGCGGGCATCCGGCAGGCGGTCATCCTCGCGTCCGGGCTGGACTCGCGTGCCTACCGGCTGCCGTGGCCCCCGGGCACCGTCGTGTTCGAAATCGACCAGCAGGCAGTGATCGACTTCAAGACCGGCACGCTGTCCGCGCTCGGTGCCAAGCCCGCCGCCGAGCACCGTCCGGTAGCTGTCGATCTCCGCGATGACTGGCCGGCAGCATTGCGGGCCAATGGATTTGACGCGTCGCAGCCCACGGCCTGGAGCGCCGAGGGCCTGCTCCGGTATTTGCCGCCGGACGCACAGGATCGACTGTTCGACCACATCACGGCGTTGAGCGCAGGCGGCAGCCGGCTGGCCACCGAGTTCAACCCCGACGGCCCCGCGGCGCTCGCCGAGCGCCAGAAGGTGATGACCGGCCAGTGGAAAGAGCGGGGCCTGGACCTCGACCTGTCCGCCCTGATGTATCACGACGAGCGCACCCCGGCGACCGACTACCTGGCCGCCCACGGTTGGCGTCTCTCCACCCGGACGAGAGCGGAAGTGTTCGCGGCGTACGGGCGCGAGTGGGTCGACGACGAGGCGACCGCCGCACAGCGAAACATGATTGCCATCACGGCAATTCGAGACTGAAGGAGCACCGATGGCCCGAACCGACAACGACACCTGGGACCTGGCGTCCAGCGTGGGAGCAACGGCGACAATGGTTGCCGGCCAGCGCGTGCTGGCCAACCGGGAGAAGCTCATCGACGACCCGTTCGCCGAGCCGCTGGTTCGCGCCGTCGGCCTTGACTTCTTCACTCGGGTCCTCGATGGCGACATCGACCTCTCCGGCGTGGATCCGGCGTTCAATGTTCGCCGCTCGGCCGAGGGAATGGCGGTGCGCACCCGGCACTTCGACGGGATGTTCACCGACGCGACCGCGGCGGGCGTGCGTCAGGCCGTGATCTTGGCAGCCGGGCTCGATGCGCGCGCGTACCGGCTGCCGTGGCCGGCCGGGACCGTCGTCTACGAGGTCGATCAGCCCGAGGTCATCGAGTTCAAGACCAAAACGTTGACCGACCTGGGCGCTGAGCCGACCGCGACCCGGCGAACCGTCGCGATCGATCTTCGCGACGACTGGCCACAAGCCTTGCTGGACAACGGGTTTGACCCGACCTCCCCGACCGCGTGGAGTGCAGAGGGCCTGCTGATGTACTTGCCGCCACAGGCGCAGGACCTGCTGTTCGACAACATCACCGAACTCAGCGCTGCGGGCAGTCGGCTTGCCACCGAACACATACCCGACTTCGACGTGTTCTCCGACGAGCGGTCGCAACGCGTCATGGAGCGGTTGAAGCAGTACGGGCACAACATCCAGTTCGCCGACCTCGTCTACCACGGCGAGCGCAGTCACGTCATCGAATACCTGACCGCACTCGGTTGGCAGGTGTCCGCGAAGAAAATCACCGAGGCGTACGCGGCGAACGGGTTCACCTATCCCGACGACGAGACGATGACGCCGTTCTCCAACCTCAGCTACGTCAGCGCGGTCTTGGGCTCCTAGACGGCTGGGCGGCCAGCTCCAGAAACCGGCCGAAGCGGTCCTGGGTCGCAGAAACCCAAGCCGGATTGGGGGCAACGACCCGCTCGGTTGCGGCCCATCGGGCGGCGTCCGTCAACGACGACTCCAGACCGACAGCCATCCGGCCGAGAAAAGCGGCGCCCAGCGCCGCCCCCTCGGCCACGCTGGACACCTCCACCGGGCGCCCCGTCGCGTCGGCGATGGCCTGCATCCACGGCTCGACCCGGGTTCCCCCGCCCGTCGCGACGATGCGCGACACGGTTACCCCGCTCAGCTCGATGAGATGGCGGACAACAAAGCCCGACGCCTCGTACGCAGCGCGCCGCACCGACGCCGCATCGTGCGTGAGGTCCAACCCGTCGAGAACGCCGCGCCGGTCCGGGTCGTGGAACGGGGCGCGCTCGCCGCGCACGTACGGCGACCACACCGGCACCCGCCGAGGATCGACGGGGCCCGAGTTGCCCTGTCCCACAAGGCGGTCCACCCAGCCGAGGAACAACCCGCCGGCGTTGCTCGCGCCGCCGATCTGGCTCTTCCCGGCGATGTGCGGAATCGTCCACAGTCCCGGGACCCGGTTGGCCTCGGGAATGGTTGCCCACACGATCAGCGTCGTCCCGCACATCACCAGCACGTCGCCGTCCTGGTCCGCGCCGGCCACCAGCTGCTCGCACAGGGCGTCGATCGCACCGGCAGCCAGCGCCGCGTCGGTGCCGCACACCTCGCCGACCGGCGTCCCGATCATCTCGACCCTGGGCATCCGGTCGATCGACACTCCGCAGTCCGCGCAGCCGGCCTGGCTCCAGCTGGTGCCGTCGAACACCGGGTACGCCGTGCTGGCGGTGGCGATGTCGACCACCGGCTCGCCGCCCAGCGCCTGGTTGGCCACCGCGGGCGCCGGCCAGTATCCCGCCGCATCGGGCGCCTCCCGGGCCGTCCACCGCAGGAACTCTGCCGCCTCACCGGTCAGGAATTCACCGCCCGCCGCGGCGGTGCGACCCCGGCTGTCTCCGTACAGCAGCCCCGGCGTGATCGGCCTTCCGCCGGAGTCGACGGCGGTCAGTGAGGGCACCATCGCCGAAACGGCCACCGCCTTCGCGCCGGTCCGGGCCAGTTCCCGCATCGCCGCCAGCGGGCCGAGCCGCCACGCTTCGTCGGCGTCATGCTCGAGGCGGTCCGGCGCCGGTATCCGCAACTGGTGCGGAATGCGCGTCCTGGCCACCACCCGACCGTCGCCGTCGGCGGCCACCGCCTTGACCGCGGTGGTGCCAATGTCGATGCCGATCGTGACCGGTTCGGGTGACACGCGCGTCACCGTACGCCAGCATGAGCAGACGTGACCGGACTTCGTGCCCTCGTGACTGCCCCCTTGCGGGGCCCCGGCCTTGACAAGCTGCGACAGCTCGTCGACGTGGTCTACGACCCGTGGATCGAGCAGACCCCGCTGCGGATCTACAGCGCCGGGCAACTGGCCGAGCAGATCAGCTCGCATTCAGCTGATGTTGTTGTCGTGGAGAGTGATTCGGTAGGTGGTCCGGTGTTCGAACTCGGACTGCGGGCCGTCGCCTCCACCCGCGGCGACCCGAACAACGTCGACGTCGCGGGCGCGACGCGCGCGGGGATCCCGGTGCTGTACACGCCGGGCCGCAACGCCGACGCGGTCGCCGAGATGGCGCTCGCCCTGCTGTTCGCCGCCACCCGTCACCTGCTGCCCGCGGACGCCGACGTCCGGGCCGGCGAGGTGTTTCGCGACGGCACCATCCCCTATCAGCGGTTCCGGGGTGCCGAACTCGCCGGGCGCACGGCCGGGCTGGTCGGTCTCGGTGCCGTCGGCAGGGCGCTGAGCTGGCGGCTGTCCGGGCTGGGTCTTTCGGTCATCGCCCACGACCCCTTCAACGACGAGGCCCGTCACGGTCTGGACGAACTGCTGGCCGATGCCGACATCGTCTCCATGCATGCGCCGGTCACCGACGACACCGTCGGGATGATCGGCGCCGAACAGTTCGCGGCCATGCGCGACGGGGTGGTGTTCCTGAACACCGCCCGGGCTCAGCTGCACGACACCGACGCGCTCGTGGCGGCGCTGCGCACCGGCAAGGTGGCCTTCGCGGGCCTCGACCATTTCGTCGGGGAATGGCTTCCGGTCGGTCATCCGCTGACGGCGCTGCCGAACGTGGTCCTGACGCCCCACATCGGCGGGGCCACGTGGAACACTGAGGCCCGGCAGGCGCAGATGGTCGCCGACGGCCTCGAGGCGCTCCTGTCCGGAGCTGCGCCAGCGCACATCGTCAACCCGGAGGTGCTCGGCTCGTGAGATTCGTCGACGACCCGGAGGCGGCGGTACTGGCGGCCGCGAAGGACATGCTGCGGCGCGGCCTGGTGGAAGGGACGGCGGGCAACATCTCGGCCCGCCGGTCCGATGGCAACCTTGTCGTCACGCCGTCGTCGGTGGACTACGCAGAAATGGCGCTCGACGACCTCGTGCTGGTCGGCCCGGACGGGGCGGTGCTGTCCGCTAAGGACGGCCGCTCCCCGTCGACCGAGATGCAGTTGCATCTGGCGTGCTACCGGGCGTTCGACGACATCGGCAGCGTCATCCACAGCCATCCGGTGTGGGCCACCATGTTCGCGATCGCACATCAGCCGATTCCCGCCTGTATCGACGAGTTCGCCGTCTACTGCGGCGGGGACGTGCTGTGCACGGAATACGCGGCTTCGGGCACGCCCGACGTCGGCGCGAACGCGGTGACGGCCTTGGCGGGCCGGGCGGCGGCCCTGATCGCCAATCACGGCCTCGTGGCTGTCGGCCCGCGACCCGACAAGGTTCTGCACGTCACCGCACTGGTCGAGCGCACTGCCCAAATCGCCTGGGGTGCACGGGCTCTCGGCGGACCGGTGCCGATCCCCGACGACGTCAACAAGAACTTCGCAGGCGTCTACAGCTACCTGCGCACGAACCCGATGTCGTAGTCGCCCTACCGCTGGTCGATCGCGACCTTCACCGCGCCGCTCTCTGCCTGGTTCGCAATCGCGAGGAACGCGTCGCGCCACTGCTCGAGGCGGAACGTATGCGTCAGCATCGGGCTCAGATCCACCCGCCCGCCGACGACCAGGTCGAGGTAGTGGGCGATCGCGTGCTTGCGCTGCCCCTCCACCTCCTCGACCCCGAACGCGTTGGAGCCCACCCAGTTGATCTCCTTGAAGTACAGCGGACTCCACTCCCACCGGCCCGGCGCGTGCACGCCGGCCTTCACCAGGGTCCCTCGCGACGTCAGGACCCGGACGCCGACTTCGAACGTTTCCGGCTTCCCCACGGTGTCGTAGACGACGTCGATCGGCCCGGGGTGGGCCATCGGCAGGCCCTGCAGCGGCTGCCGCAGCCGGCCGCCGCCCCAGGCCACCAGCTCCTCGATGACGGCCAGCCGGGGCTCATGGGCCAGTACCTTGGCGGCGCCGAACCGGCGCGCGAGCTCCGCCTGCGCGTCGAAGCGCGCCACCACCGCCACCTCGACGTCCGGGTAAAGGGCCCGCAGCGCGGCGACGGCGCACAACCCGAGCGACCCCGCCCCGTACACCAGCACCCGACCCGACGGGGGCGGCGGGTGGCGGGTGACGGCGTGCAGGGATACCGAGAACGGGTCGGCGAACATCGCCACCTCATCCGGCACAGTCTCGGGAACTGCAAACAGCATCGTGTCGTGGGCCGCCATCACCTCCGCGTAGCCGCCGGTGACGTCGGCCGACACCCCGGTGTGGATGCCGGGCTTGATATCGCCGTCACAGAAGCTCCAGCACAGGCTGTAATCGCCGCTTTCACATGCGGGACAAGGCGGTTCGATGCCGCGCGGCCGGCACGACAACCACGGATTGAGCACCACCCGCTGGCCGACTTCCAGCCCACGGGCCGCCGGGCCCAGCGCAACAACGTCCGCCACCACCTCGTGGCCCATCACCTGAGGGAAGGAACAGAAAGCGGCCATCGCGTTGTCGGTGTCACCCTCGCCGAAGTCGAGCAGGATCTGCTTGGAGTCCGACCCACAGATGCCTGTCAGCCGGGGCCGGGTGACCACCCAATCATCGTGCAGCGGTAGAGGATCCGGTACCTCCCGCAGTCCGACGGGCGATCGGGCCAGGTTCCTCGTCAGCAGGTTCGCGTCGCCGGGCACATCGAAGGGCTCAGGCGGCACGCCGAAGACGAGCGCTCTCACGGCGGGGTGGCTCTCGCCATTTTCGCCGCACCCGAGATGTAGGTGTCAATGTCGGCGTTCTTGACGTCGACGACCGCCTTCATGTCCGGCACGTAGTGCTCGAAGCGGTCGCTGGCCAGTGCCGCGATGATGCCCGCAGCCACCTCGTCCGGCGCGAACTTCGGGCCGTCATAAAGGGGTTCCTCGTTGTCCGGCTGATCCCAGATCTCGGTGTCGACGGGTCCCGGCTCGATCAGTTTGACCGATATGCCGGTGCGCTGAAGGTCCACCGCCATAGATTCGCTCCAGCCGCACAGCGCGAATTTGCTCGCCGAGTACGCGGCTTCGTGGATGATCCCGAGCCGCCCGCCGACGCTGGAGACGTTGACGATCATGCCCGCATCGCGCGCCAGCATGCGTGGCAGCACGGCCAGGGTGAGATGCATCGGGCCGAAGAAGTTGACCCGCATGACGGCCTCCACCTCGGCCGCGGTCACCTCAGTTACCGGGCGGCGCTTCGGGATTGCGGCGTTGTTGACGAGCACATCGATACCGCCCAGGGCGTCCCAGGCGTCCAGCGCCAATTGGTCGAGCGCCGACGTTTCGGCCAGGTCGGCCACCCACATCGCCGAGGCAGGCGACGTCTTGCGGCAGTCGGCCAGGACCTTCCCGAGACGGTCGCGCCGTCGCGCAATGAGCCCGACGATTGCTCCCTGGGCCGCCGGCTGGCGGGCCAGCGCGGCCCCGACACCGGACGAGGCGCCGGTGATCAGCACCCGGCTGTCTGCCGCCGAAAACGCCATCGCCGCCGGCTAGAAGCGGTAGTCGCCGAGCAGCAGCGCCGTCGTCCCGGTGAAGCTCTGCTGCGCGTGACTCACCAGCTCTGCCACCGACCGGCCCAACAACGCGCCGACCGCCTCGGGCAGCGACGCGGCCGCCGGCTGCGACGAGGGCCTCGGCCGCAGCAATTCGATCAGCGACGATCCCGGGTAGCCGACGATGCGCGCATCCTCGTCGACGTCAAGCCCGGCGAGTATCTTCGCGCGCGCGATCGCGGTGCGCAGCCCGCCGATCTCGTCGACCAGTCCGTGCTCGAGCGCGTCGGCGCCGGTCCACACCCGGCCGCGCGCGACCGCGTCGACGTCCTCGACGGAAATGTTGCGGCCCTCGGCCACTCGCTTTACGAAGTCGTCGTAAAACAGGTCGGCTTCGGCCTCCACCTGGGCACGCTGCTCGTCGGTGAATGGCGCGTTCACCGACCACGCGTCGGCGTTGGCGTTGGTGCGCACCGCGTCTGATCCGACACCAAGTCGCTTTTTGAGGTCGCGCGCCACCAGCTTGCCGGTGACAACGCCGATCGACCCGGTGATCGTTCCGGCGTTGGCGACGATCGCGTCGGCGCCCATCGACACGTAGTAGCCGCCGGACGCGGCGACGGCGCCCATCGACGCGACCACCGGCTTGCCGTCGTCGCGGACCCGGGCGACCTCGCGCCAGATCGTCTCCGATCCGGTCACCGAACCGCCCGGGCTGTCGACGCGCAACACGACCGCTGACACACGGTCGTCGGCGCCGGCCTCGCGCAGCGCCGCCGCGATGGTGTCACCGCCGACGCTGCCGTTGCCGAACGGCAACACCTGCGGGCCGCCGCGTCCGCTGACGATCGGACCGGCCAACGTGACCACGGCGATGGTGGGTTTGGCCTTGCGGCCGGGCACTTTTGGAGCAGGCAGGCTCGGCCGCGACGCGGTCGCCCGCGCATAGCGGGCGAGGTAAAGCCGCGGCGGCTCGTCGTCTGCGTCATCCGACGGTGGCGCGCCGACCAGTTCGGCGATGCGCTGGTAGGCCTCGTCGCGGAAGCCGACCCGGTCGATCAACCCGCCTGCCAGTGCGGCGTCGCGCAGCAGCGGAGCCCGGTCGGCCAGCGCGTCCACCGCCTTCGGCTCGAGCCGGCGGGATTCGGCGACCGCAGCCACCACCTGACCGTGCAGGCTGTCCAACAGTCGTGTGTCGGCCTCGCGATGCGCGTCGGTGTAGCTCTCCTCGGTGAAAAGGTTTGCGGCGGACTTGTATTCGCCCCGGGCGACGAACTGTGCCTCGACACCGGCCTTGTCCAGCGCCCCGCGCAGGAACAGCGCATTGGTCGCAAAGCCGACCAGCCCGACGGTGCCCGACGGCTGCAGCCATACCTCGCCGAAGGCCGACGCGAGGTAATAGGCCAGCGTGCCGGGATAGGTTTCCGCCCACGCCAGCGACGGCTTGGCAGCGCTGAACGCCGCGATCGCCTCGCGAAGCTCCTGCACCGAGCCCGCCGGTCCGGCCGGGATCTGCACGCGGGCGATCAGACCCTCCACCCGCGGGTCCTCGGCTGCGCGGTGGATCGCGGCGATGGCCTCGCGCAACAGCAGCGGACGACCGCTGCCGGTGATCAGCGCGACCGGGTCGAAACCTCCGGTCTCGGGCGGCACCTGCAGCAGGTCCAGTTCCAGCACGCAACCGTTCGGCACGCCGTGGTGGCGGGCGGTGTCGACCTTGCGGCCCAGTGAGCGCAGGTTGTCGAGGCCGGGCACACCTGGCAGGAAATCCAACATGGCTCGAGGGTACCGACCGGGGGTCCGGCTCAAGCTCCCGTGTCAGGTGCCCAGCCAGGCGCGGTTGCCGTAGGTATCGAGGTGAACCACCTCGTCGACCGGTTTGCGGGTCGTCGGCCCGTATCGCCCACGCGGCCAGCCCAGCGGGACGATGCAGCAGGGCGTGACCGATAACGGCAGGTCCAAGATCCTGCGCGCTGAGGTCACGCTCCACAGCGGCATCGTGATCAGAGACGCACCAAGCCCCATCGCGCGCGCAGCCAGCAGCAGGTTCTGCGCACTCGGGTAGATCGATCCGAAGTAGGACGACTCGCCGACGAACGGTGTCGGCAGGTACGGCAACCGCGTACCGCCGCGCAGGCAGGCCACCACCAGCACCGGGATCTCGCTGAAGTGGTCGACCTGCCATTGCACGGCCCGCAGAATCTTCTGCATCGACTCGTCGCCGGCGGACACCCGGCGGCCGATCCTGCCGTACAGCGACCACCCCTGGCGGTAGCGCCTGCCCAGCTGCTCCTTGACGCGGCGGTCTTTGACCACGACGAACTCCCAGTTCTGCCCGTTCGACCCGGTGGGTGCCCGCAGCGCCAATTCGATGCACTTCAACACGATCGCGTCGTCGACCGGGTCGGGAAGAACGCGCCGCACCGCTCGCTGGGTCATCATCGCGTCGACAAGCGGCATGTCCAGGCGCCCGATCGCCTCGTCCGCGGAGTTCGGTATGTCAGCCATCCCACCGAGGCTACGGCCTTACCGCCTACGGTGGTGGCGTGCGGTTCTCGATCGCGATTCCCCAGTTGGTCATCGACGGCTTCGACGCGGCGGGCACCCGGCGTTTTCTCGAGCGGGCCGAAGTGCTCGGCTTCGAAGGCGGTTGGACGCTCGAGCAGACCGTCGGCGCGGCGCCCCTTGTCGCACCGATGGAGCTTTTGGCCTACGCGGCCGCCTGCACCACCCGGCTGCGGCTGGGGGTGGCAGTGCTGATCACGTCGCTGCACGATCCGCTGCAGCTGGCCGCGACGGCGACCGCCGTCGACCAACTCAGCGACGGACGGCTCGACCTCGGTGTCGCACCGGGCGGCGGCTTCCGGCCGTTCGCCGCCTTCGGCGTCGAGAAGGCGACCTTCATCCGGAGTTTCACCGAAGGCCTGGAGCTGATGAAGGCGGCGTGGTCCGACGAGCCGAACGTCACGTTCCACGGTCGCTTCCGCGACGTCGACAACCTGCCGATCCAACCCAAACCGGTGCAGCGTCCGCACCCTCCGATTTGGTTCGGCGGCAACGCGCCCGCCGCGCTGGCCCGCGCCGTGCGGCTCGGCGATGGCTTCCTCGGCGCGGGATCCTCCACCACCGAGAGTTTCGTCAGCGCAGTGCACATCGTGCGGCGCGAACTGGCCGCCCAATCCAAGGAGCACTTCACCATCGGCAAGCGGGTCTACTTGACGGTCGACGACGACGCCGCCCGCGCCCGCCGGCGCGTCCTCGCCGGGCTGCACCGGATCTACGGGCAGATGCCCGGCATCGAAAACGTGCCGGTGTCGGGCACTCCCGATGACGTCGTGCGTGGCGTTCGTGAAGTCATCGATGCCGGCGCCGAGATGATCCTGCTCAACCCGGTGGGCGCAGACGTCCCCGAGAACCTCGATCAGATGGAGCGGTTGGCCGCCGAGGTCATCCCCCGGCTGGCCTGACCTATAACTCGATAACCGATCCGCCTGCGGCGGTGATCTTTTCGCGTGCGCTACCGCTGAACTTGTGCGCGCTCACCGCGACCTTCACGGTCAGCTTGCCCTCGCCGAGCACCTTGACGAGCATGTTCTTGCGCACCGCTCCCTTGGCCACCAGCTCGTCGACACCGACGTCTCCGCCCTTGGCGAACAACCGGTTGATGTCACCGACGTTGACGACGGCGTACTCGGTGCGGAACCGGTTGCGGAAGCCCTTCAACTTGGGCAGCCGCATGTGGATCGGCATCTGACCGCCCTCGAAGGTCGCCGGCACGTTCTTGCGCGCCTTGGTGCCCTTGGTGCCGCGGCCCGCGGTCTTGCCCTTCGAGCCTTCACCGCGACCGACGCGAGTGCGCTTGGTTTTCGTTCCCGGCGCGGGCCGCAGGTCGTGCAGTTTGATCGTCATGTGTTCCCCTCCACCGCTTCTACTTCAACGAGGTGGTGCACCGTCGCAATCAAGCCGCGGGTCTGCGGGCTGTCCTCACGAACCACCGAGTGGCGGATCCGTTTGAGCCCCAACGTCCGCAGGCTCTCGCGCTGCCGCCACCGCGCGCCGATGGTGCTGCGCACCTGGGTGATTCGAAGCTCTGCCATGGTCATGCCGTTCCTTCACGCGCAGTGGCGGCGGCCAGCGCGGCACGGCGCGCCCGCAACATGCCCGCCGGAGCGACGTCCTCGATCGGCAGGCCGCGGCGAGCCGCGACTTCCTCCGGGCGCTGCAGCATCTTGAGCGCGGCGACGGTGGCGTGCACAACGTTGATCGCGTTGTCGCTGCCCAGCGACTTGGCCAAGATGTCATGCACGCCGGCGCATTCCAGCACCGCACGTGCGGCCCCGCCGGCGATCACACCGGTACCGGGGCTGGCCGGGCGCAGCATCACCACTCCCGCAGCCGCCTCGCCCTGCACCGGGTGGGTGATCGTTTTGCCGATCAGCGGGACGCGGAAGAAGTTCTTGCGCGCTTCCTCCACACCTTTGGCGATCGCGGCAGGCACCTCTTTCGCCTTGCCGTATCCGACGCCGACCATCCCGTTGCCGTCGCCGACGATCACCAGCGCGGTGAAACTGAACCGACGGCCACCCTTGACCACCTTGGAAACACGGTTGATGGTGACGACCCGCTCGATGAAGTTGGACTTCTCTCCGCTGTCGCGGCCACGGCCGTCCCGGCGGTCCCGCCCGCCGCGGGAATCGCGCCCATCCCGGGAGCCCCGGGGCTCCCGTGTCTCGGATGCCCCCGGCCCGGCGTCACTAGATGTCGCCTGCTCGGTCATCGTGCGATCCTTCCGTTGTAAGTCATCAGAACTTCAGCCCGCTCTCCCGCGCAGCGTCGGCCAGCGCCGCAATGCGTCCGCCGTAGGTGTAGCCACCGCGATCGAACACCACGGTGTCGACGCCGGCGGCCTTGGCCCGCTCGGCGATCAACTGGCCGACCCGCACGCTGTGGGCCTTCTTGTCACCTTCGACGGCGCGGACGTCCGGTTCGATGGACGACGCGGCCGCCACGGTGGTGCCGTTGAGATCGTTGACCAGCTGAACGTGAATGTGGCGCGACGACCGGTTGACCACCAGCCGCGGCCGATCCGGCGTGCCGGACACCTTCTTGCGCAGCCGGGCGTGCCGACGCAGCCGCGCGGTCCGCCGCGCTTCCGCCACGCTCTGCCCGACCGGCTTCTTCGACTTGTCCACCGGCTTCTTCGAATTGCGTTCAGTGCTAGCCATTTCTACTTGCCTGTCTTTCCGACCTTGCGGCGAACCTGCTCACCCTCGTAGCGCACGCCCTTGCCCTTGTACGGGTCCGGGCGCCGCAGCCGGCGGATGTTCGCCGAAATCTGGCCGACCTGCTGCTTGTCGATGCCCGAGACCGAGAACTTCGTCGCGCTTTCCACCGCGAACGTGATGCCCGCTGGCGCCTCGATCACCACCGGATGGCTGTAGCCGAGCGCGAACTCGAGGTTGGCGCCCCGCAGCTGCACGCGGTAGCCGACGCCGAAGATCTCCATCTTGGTGGTGTAGCCCTCGGTGACGCCGGTGACCAGGTTCGACACCAGCGTGCGGGACAACCCGTGCAGCGAGCGATTGTGCCGTTCGTCGTCGGGCCTGCTGACCACGAGCTCGCCATCGTCGTTGCGGGACACCGTGATCGGCTCTGCAACCTGGAGTTGCAGGGCGCCCTTGGGGCCCTTGACCGACACGTTCTGGCCGTCGATCGTGACGTCGACACCCGATGGAACGGGAATCGGCTGCTTACCAATACGCGACATGTCTAGTACTCCCTCACCACACGTACGCGAGGACTTCGCCGCCGACGCCCTGCCGGGCGGCCTGGCGGTCGGTCAGCAGACCGGTCGAGGTGGAGATGATCGCGACACCCAACCCGCCGAGCACTCGCGGCAGGTTGGTCGACTTGGCGTACACGCGCAGGCCGGGCTTGGAAATCCGGCGCAGGCCGGAAATGCTGCGCTCGCGGCTCGGCCCGTACTTCAGTTGCACCACCAGCGACTTGCCCACCCGGGCGTCCTCGGTGCGGTAGTCGGAGATGTACCCCTCGCTCTTGAGGATCTGGGCGATGTTCGCCTTGATCTTGCTGTGCGGCAGGGTCACTTCGTCGTGATACGCCGAATTGGCGTTGCGCAGACGTGTCAAGAAGTCGGCGATCGGGTCGGTCATCGTCATGCGTCGTCCTCTACCAGCTGCTCTTCTGCACGCCCGGCAACTGGCCGGCGTGCGCCAACTCCCGCAGGCAGATCCGGCACAGGCCGAACTTGCGGTACACCGCGCGCGGACGTCCGCACCGGTTGCACCGCGTGTACGCCCGCACCGCGAACTTCGGCTTGCGGTTGGCCTTGTTGACTAGTGCCTTCTTCGCCATCAATTCTCCTTGAACGGAAAGCCCAGCGCCCGCAGCAGCGCTCTGCCTTCATCGTCGGTCGTCGCCGAGGTGACGACGGTGATGTCCATGCCGCGAGGCCGATCGATGGAGTCCACGTCGATCTCGTGGAACACCGACTGCTCGGTCAGCCCGAAGGTGTAGTTGCCGTTGCCGTCGAACTGCTTGGCCGACAACCCGCGGAAGTCGCGGATACGCGGCAGCGCGATCGTGATCAGGCGATCGAGGAACTCCCACATCCGGTCGCCGCGCAGCGTCACCCGCGCGCCGATCGGCATGCCGTCGCGCAACTTGAACTGCGCGATGGACTTGCGGGCGCGCCTGATCTCCGGCTTCTGCCCGGTGATCAGCGACAGGTCGGTGACCGCGCCGTTGATCAGCTTCGCGTCCCGCGCCGCGTCCCCGACGCCCATGTTCACCACGACCTTGACCACACCGGGAATCTGCATCACGTTCGGGTAGCCGAACTGCGACTGCAGCGAATCGCGGATCTCTTCGCGGTAGCGCTTCTTCAGGCGGGGCAGAACTTTTTCTTCCTGGGCAAGCGAAGCGCCGGGATGGGTATCAGTGGTCATCAGATGTCCTTGCCGTTGCGGCGGGAAATTCGGACCCTCTTGCCGGTCTCGCCGTCGACGCGGTAGCCGACGCGGGCCGGCTTGCCGTCCGAGTCAACGATCATCACGTTGCTGACGTGGATCGGCGCTTCCTGCGTGACGATGCCGCCCGACTGCGAGCCGCGCTGGTTGGTCGAGATCGGGGTGTGCTTCTTGATCCGGTTGACGCCCTCGACGAGCACCTTGTTGGCCTCGGGGTACGCCTTGAGCACCTTGCCCTTGGCGCCCTTGTCCTTACCGGAGACGACGAGCACGGTGTCGCCCTTGTGAATCTTCATCTACAGCACCTCCGGGGCCAGCGACACGATCTTCATGAACCGCTTCTCGCGCAGCTCACGACCGACGGGCCCGAAGATGCGGGTGCCGCGCGGATCGTTGTCGGGCTTGATGATCACCGCGGCGTTCTCGTCGAACTTGATGTAGCTGCCGTCGGGCCGCCTGCGCTCCTTGGTCGTGCGCACAACCACCGCCCGCACCACTTCCCCGCGCTTGACGTTGCCGCCCGGGATGGCGTCCTTGACCGTCGCGACGATCACGTCGCCGATGCCGGCGTAACGCCGCCCCGACCCGCCGAGCACGCGGATGCACAAGATCTCCTTGGCGCCCGTGTTATCGGCGACCTTGAGCCGCGATTCCTGCTGAATCACAAGATCTCCTGACAAGTGGTGTGTGCACGCCAAGGGCGACCAGGACGTGCGGTCTTGCGTTTTACCGAAGGGCACGCGGGGCCGGTTAACGCGCGCCGGCCGAGGTCTGCCCAAGGCAACCCCTAGATTCTAGGGGAGGACCTGCGAGGAACCAAATCGCCGCTGGTCAGCGGGAGGAGCGACCATGCAGTTGGACGGCACAGTCACGTTGATTACCGGCGCCTCCGACGGAATCGGCCGGTGCGTCGCGATGCGATTCGCCGCAGCGGGCGCCCGGGTCCTGGTACATGGCCGCGATCCCGACCGGACCCGGGCCGTTGCCCGGTCTGTCAACGGCCGGGCCGTATTGGCCGATCTGGCCTCCCCCGACGATCGAGGCGAACTCATCGCCCAGGCAGAGCGGATCTTCGGCCGGATAGATGTCCTGGTCAACAACGCCGGGATCGGTTGGGCGGGCCCTTTCACGCAGATGACGGTCAACGAGATCCGGCGGGTGATCGAGGTGGATCTGCTCGCCGCGGTGGAACTCACCCACTCGGTCCTGCCCGGCATGGTGCGGCGGCGGCGGGGCGCGGTGTGCTTCGTCACGTCGATCGCCGGCCGGACCGGCGTCCCGGGCGAGGCGGTGTACTCGGCCGCCAAGGCCGGGCTCGACGCGCTCGCCGACAGCCTTCGCTTCGAAGCCACGGGAACGGGCGTGCACATCGCCGCTGTGGTACCGGGCGTCGTCGACACCGGATTCTTCGAAAAGCGCGGCCGCCCGTACGACCGTGCCCGGCCGAAGCCGGTGTCGCCCGAGGCGGTGGCCGATGCCGTGCTCGAAGCGGTCAGCGGCCGCCCGGAGGTGTGGGTTCCCCGATGGTTGCGGGTCGCGCCCACCGTTCGCGCAATCGCTCCGGTGGCGTTTCGGCGACTCGCGACCCGGTTTGGCGAACCCGTCCGGCTGCGCTAGCCCCGATCGGCGACGCACCGGAACCCGATGTGCGTCGTGGCGGTGTCGCGGGACTGCGGCGAGCGTGCCGAGGGCCGGTACCGATGGCAATACTCCGGTGCGCACAGATGCGACCCGCCCTTGAGCGTCTGGCTTACCCTCGGGTCGGCCGACGGCGGCTGCGGCGCGCAGCACGGCGACATGGGT
Source organism: uncultured Actinomycetota bacterium (assembly GCA_963759655.1). Lineage (GTDB taxonomy): Bacteria > Actinomycetota > Actinomycetes > Mycobacteriales > Mycobacteriaceae > Mycobacterium. Next base: position 113,765 of record CAVXAG010000011.1, read on the forward strand.
GCCTCGCCCACCCGGTGATGCGGCCCGAATTCCGTCGCCGTCCATTCCCATACGTTGCCGATCATGTCGACGAGCCCGAGCGCGTTCGCCGGGAACGTGCCCACCGGCGAGGTGCCGTGCCAGCCGGCGGCGCCGTCGTTGCGGTAGGGGAACCTGCCCTGCCAGGTGTTGGCCATCAGCCGGCCACCCGGCATCGGGTCGTCACCCCAGGCGTACACCGACGTCGAGCCGGCCCGCGCGGCGTACTCCCACTCGGCCTCTGTCGGCAGCCGACGGCCGGCCCACCGGGCGTATGCCCACGCGTCGGGATAGCAGATCTGGACGACGGGATGGTCGGGCTTGTCCTCTACGCCGCTGCCCGGTCCGAACGGGTGTCGCCAGCTCGCGCCCGGCGCCCAGTCCCACCACTGCCGCCAGTCGCGCAAGTCGATCGGTCCGGTGCTGGGCCGGAACACCATCGCGCCGGCAACGAGGTCGGCGACCGCCACTCCCGGGTACAGCTTCGGGTCCAGCGGCTGTTCGGCAACGGTGACATAGCCTGTGGCAGCGATGAATTCGGCGAACTGCGCGTTTGTCACCGGATGACGCTCGACGGCGAACCCGGCCACTTCGGCCGTGTGGATCGGCGCCTCTTCCGGATAGAAGCTCGTCGAGCCCATGCGGAAGGATCCACCGGGCAGCTCGACAAGCTCGGTCAGCACGGCTAATCCTTCGCGAAGGCCAGCGCCAACTCCTTCTCGACATCCTCGTACGGCTTTCCGGAGACGTCAACGACCACCTGCCGGATCGTGCCGCCGGAGAACGCATACGGCGCCTTGTACGAACCCGAAACCGCCGATCCGCTGTTGCGCCCGACCGACAGGCCCGCGCCGGCCAGCCCGAACGTGCCGGGGTGGACCTTCATGTCCGCCATCGATCCGACGGCCGCGTCGTCGATGAACAGCGTGGCCTCCCCGAGCGGGGTGTGGCTGCCCTCAACGGTCCCGCCGCGCACGTAGCGGACGCCCAAGACGTGCTTGCCCGTCGGCACCGCGCCGGCGGACGAGACTTTCTGCTCGTCCTCGCCCATGAAGTTGAAGATGTAGTGCAGCCGGCCGTCCTGCATGAACAACACGTGCCCACCGTGCGCGCCGCCCTGCTTGAAGATCACCCCTTCGGCGCCGGCGGTGTCAACGGTCACCTCGGCGAGCACCGAGAACGACTGGCCCCGGATCTCCACCGCGGCACCGATCCCGACCTCGGCGGTGTTCGGGTAGTACGTGAACGTGGTTCGATCGCCGACGAGGTACGGGCGCGGCCGCATCAAGGTCTCGAGGATGTTCAGGTCGGCCAGCGGCAGACCGTTGTACTTGGCCGCTTCGGCGAACCACAGCTTCTTCATTTCGTCGAGCTTGTCCGGCTCCTTGCCGGCCAGATCGTGGCACTGACTGCGGTCGGCCTCGATGTGGTACAGCTCCCAGCGGTCCTTGTCGAAGTGCGACCACCCCGACGGCGTCGCGGCGTGGACGGTGTTGGCGAACCAGCCGTCGTGCCAGATGCCGCGGGTACCCAGCATCGTGTAGAACTGGGTTTCCTTGCCGGTGTTGGCCTTGGAATCCTCAAGCGCCGCTTTGAAACTCACACCGTCGAGCGGCTTCTGGGCGACACCGCCGACCGTGTCAGGCGGGGTGACGCCCAGCAGGTCGTAGACGGTGGGTGTGATGTCGCAGACGCTGACGTAGTTGTCGCGCACTTCGCCGTGCGCGGTAATCCCGTTGGGCCAGCTGATGATAGCGGTGTCGGCAATGCCGCCCTCATGCGAGGCGTAGCGCTTGTACAGCTTGTAGGGCGTGTTGAACGCCATCGCCCACCCGATCGGGTAGTGGTTGTAGGTATCGGTGCCGCCGAGGTTGTCGTAGAACCGCATGTTCTCCTCGACGGTGTCGATGTAGCCGTTGAAGAACTTGACCTCGTTGACCGAGCCGTTGGGTCCGCCCTCGCCACTGGCCCCGTTGTCGGAGATCACCACGATGATCGTGTTGTCGAGCTGGCCGGATTCCTCGAGGTAGTCGAGGACGCGGCCGAGCTGGGCGTCGGTGTAGCTCAGGAAACCGGCGAACACCTCGGCCATCCGGCAGAACAGCTTCTTCTCTTCGTCGTTCAGCGAGTCCCACGGCCGCACGGTGTCCTGCGGCGGCCACGGCTCACCGTTGGGCCCCTTCACGTCGAGATACGGATTGATCGGCGACAACTCGGTGTCGGCCGGGACAATGCCCATCTTTTTCTGGTTCTCGATGACGATCTCTCGATACTTTTCGTACCCCATGTCGAACGTGCCCGCGTACTTGTCGGCCCACTCCTTGAACACGTGGTGCGGCGCGTGGCCGGCGCCGGGACAGACGTAGGAGAACCATGGTTTGTCGGGCGCGATCACCTTCGCGTCCCGGATGAACTCGATCGTCTTGTCGGCGATGTCCTTTGAAAGGTGATAGCCCTCTTCTGGCGTCGCGGGCGGCGCGACGGGGTGGTTGTCGTAGACGAGGTCGGGATACCACTGGTCGGTCTCGCCACCCATGAAGCCGTAGAAGCGTTCGAAGCCCCGGGACAGCGGCCAGTGCCGCCTGGTGGCGGCCAGGTTCGATTCCTCCAGCGGCGTGAGGTGCCACTTGCCGACGCAGTAGGTGTTCCACCCCCGCGCGGCGAGCGCCTCGGACAGCAGCGCCGTGTCGGCGGGAATTCGCCCGTTGAATCCCGGGAACCCCTCGGTGAACTCCTCGATGATCGCCATCCCGACGGTGGTGGCGTTGCGGCCCGTCAGCAGCGAGGCCCGGGTGGGCGAGCACAGCGCGGTGGTGTGGAACTGCGACAGCCGCACGCCGCGCTCCGCGATCCGGCTCATGGCGGGCATGTCGACCAGGCCGCCGAAGCAGTCCCAGGTGGCGATGCCGGTGTCGTCCCAGACGATGTACAGCACGTTGGGTGCGCCGTCGGGGGCGGTCGGCGCGGCGTACGGTCCCCAGTCCGGCTCGGAATCCCTGATGTCCAACTCGATCTTGCCCTGAAACTCCGCCGCCATCTCCGGCTCCGTTCTCATCCGCGCTCGTCCCGACGTGGCCCGGACACTACACCGGCGGACTGGCGGAGAACTGAAGAATTCACGACCGCGGCATTAAGCGTTTGCCGCTTCCGCGAACCTACTTGGCGCGCTCGAGGATCTCGACGAGCCGCCAGTGCTTGGTCGCCGACAGCGGGCGGGTCTCCATCAACGAGACACGGTCGCCGATGCCGGCATCACCGTTCTCGTCGTGTGCCTTGACCTTCTTGGTGGTCCGGATGATCTTGCCGTACAACGGGTGCCTCGCCCGGTCTTCCAGCTCGACGACGATCGTCTTCTGCATCTTGTCGGACACCACATAGCCGATCGCGGTCTTGCGACGGCCGCGTGGCTTCTCAGCACGCGGGGTGTGCTTGGGCCCCTTGGCCTTACGAACAGCACCAGTGCCCGCACCGACTGACGATTCTCCTGCCATTACGATTCCTCACTGCCCGGACTGGCCGCCAGCCCCAGCTCACGTTCGCGCAATATCGTGTACACCCGCGCAATCTCGTGGCGGACGAGGCGCAGCCGACGGTTGTTGGACAGCTGGCCGGTGGCCATCTGGAAGCGAAGGTTGAACAGCTCTTCCTTGGACTCCCGCACTCGCTCGATCAGCTCTTCTTCGGTGAGCTCGCGCAGATCGCCCGTGGACACTCCGGTGGCCATCAGAACTGCTCCTCTCGGGTCACGATGCGGGCCTTGATCGGCAACTTGTGGATCGCACGTGTCAACGCGGCCCTGGCGGTTTCCTCATCGGGGTAGCTCAGCTCGAACAGGATTCGTCCGGGCTTCACGTTGGCCACCCACCACTCGGGTGAGCCCTTGCCCGAGCCCATTCGGGTTTCGGCAGGCTTCTTGGTCAGCGGACGGTCCGGGAAGATGTTGATCCAGACCTTGCCACCGCGCTTGATGTGCCGGTTGATCGCGATACGCGCGGACTCGATCTGCCGGTTGGACAGGTACGCGTGCTGCAGCGCTTGGATGCCGTAGTCGCCGAAAGTGACCGCGGTGCCGCCACTGGCGATGCCGCGCTGCCTCGGGTGATGTTGCTTGCGGTGCTTGACCTTGCGGGGAATCAACATGATTCAGCTCTCCGTGCTCTCGGCTTCGGCAGCGGGTGCCTCCGCCGGGGCCGGCTCGGCGGGCGCCTCCGCGGCCGGCGCCTCCTCGGCGGCCCGGCTCACGTCGGTGCCGGTAGCGGTCGTGCCCGACGCCCCGCTGCGGCGGGGACGGGCGCCCGACGGGCGCTCCCGACGCGGACGGTCGGCACCTGCCGGCGCGGCAGCGGTCAATTCCCGCTTACCACCGACGATGTCGCCCTTGTAGATCCACACCTTCACGCCGATCCGGCCGAACGTCGTCTTCGCCTCGTACAGCCCGTAGTCGATGTCCGCCCGCAGCGTGTGCAGCGGAACGCGGCCCTCGCGGTAGAACTCCGAGCGGCTCATCTCAGCGCCGCCGAGACGGCCCGAGCACTGCACGCGGATGCCCTTGACGTTGGGCTGACGCATCGCCGACTGGATCGCCTTGCGCATGGCGCGGCGGAAAGCCACCCGGTTGGACAACTGCTCGGCGACACCCTGCGCGACCAACTGTGCCTGCGACTCAGGGTTTTTCACCTCGAGGATGTTCAGCTGCACCTGCTTGCTGGTGAGCTTCTCCAGGTCTGCGCGGATGCGGTCGGCCTCGGTGCCGCGGCGGCCGATCACGATGCCGGGACGCGCGGTGTGGATATCGACGCGGACCCTGTCGCGCGTTCTTTCGATCTCCACGTCGGCGATGCCGGCGCGTTCCAGACCGGTGGCCAGCAGCCGCCGAATCGCCACATCCTCCTTGACGTAGTCGGCGTACTGCTTGTCGGCGTACCAGCGGGACTTCCAGTCGGTGGTGATACCGAGCCGGAAGCCGTGCGGGTTGATCTTTTGGCCCACTACTGCGAGCCTCCCTTCGCTTCTTCTGAAGCCTTCGCGGGTGCCTTCTTGGCAGGCGCCTTCTTGGTGGCCGCCTTCTTGGCCGGCGCAGCCTTCTTGGCCGGCGCAGCCTTCTTGGCCGGCGCAGCCTTCTTGGCCGGCGCCGCCTTCTCGGCAGGCGCCTTCGTGGCCGCCGCCTTGCTCGCCTGAGCGCGGCGCGCGCGGGTGGCGCTTGCCGACCGGGAACCCCGCTCGTCGCGGCTGGGGCGGCTCTCCACAATCACGGTGATGTGGCTTGTGCGCCTGCGGATTCGGAACGCGCGACCCTGCGCGCGCGGCCGGATGCGCTTGGCCGTTGGCCCCTCGTCAGCGGTCAGCGTCGCGACGACGAGTGTCGACGGATCGAGGCCGTTGTTGTTCTGCGCGTTCGCCGCAGCACTCGCGATCACCTTGGCCACCGGCTCACTGGCCGATTGCGGCGCCCACCGCAGAATGTCCAACGCCTCGGCAACGGGCTTGCCGCGCACCAGGTCGATCACGCGGCGCGCCTTGCTCGCCGACACGCGCACGAAGCGGGCCTTGGCAACCGCTGACGGAAACTCAGTGGTCGTCATCGCCTCTTGGCCTTCCGGTCGTCCTTGATGTGGCCCTTGAACGTCCGGGTCGGCGCGAACTCACCGAGCTTGTGCCCGACCATCGCCTCGGTGACGAACACCGGGACATGCTTACGCCCGTCGTGCACCGCGAATGTGTGCCCGATCATGTCGGGGATGATCGTCGAGCGGCGCGACCAGGTCTTGATGACCTGCTTCGTGTTCTTCTCGTTCTGCGCGTCGACCTTCTTGAGCAGATGGTCGTCGACGAACGGGCCCTTCTTGAGGCTGCGTGGCATTCCCTAACTCCTGGCTCGTCTACCGGTGGTGCTTCTTGCCGGTCCGCCGGCGTCGGACGATGAGCTTGTCGCTCTGCTTTTTCGGCTTACGGGTGCGGCCCTCGAGCTGGCCCCACGGGCTGACCGGGTGGCGGCCGCCGGAGGTCTTACCCTCACCACCGCCGTGCGGGTGGTCGACCGGGTTCATCACGACACCGCGGACGGTGGGACGCTTGCCTTTCCAGCGCATGCGTCCGGCCTTGCCCCAGTTGATGTTGGCCTGCTCGGCATTGCCGACCTCGCCGACCGTGGCGCGGCAACGCACGTCGACCCGACGAATCTCGCCGCTGGGCATGCGCAGCGACGCGTAGGCGCCCTCCTTGCCGAGCAACTGGATGCTCGACCCGGCCGACCGGGCGAGCTTCGCGCCGCCGCCGGGCCGCAGCTCGACCGCGTGGATCAACGTGCCCGCGGGGATGTTGCGCAACGGCAAGTTGTTGCCCGGCTTGATGTCGGCGTTCGGCCCCGACTCGACAACGTCGCCCTGACCCAGCCCCTGCGGCGCGATGATGTAGCGCTTCTCGCCGTCCAGGTAGTGCAGCAGGGCAATGCGCGCTGTTCTGTTCGGGTCGTACTCGATGTGAGCGACCTTCGCGTTGACACCGTCCTTGTCGTGCCTGCGGAAGTCGATGATTCGGTATGCGCGCTTGTGGCCGCCACCCTGGTGCCGAGTGGTGATGCGGCCGTGCGCATTCCGCCCGCCACGCCCGTGCAGGGGACGCACCAGCGACTTCTCCGGCTGCGACCGGGTGATCTCAGCGAAATCCGAGACGCTGGCACCACGACGACCGGGCGTCGTGGGCTTGTACTTGCGAATTGCCATCTCTGCTATCTCTCAGTTTCGTCCGGGCTACGCCGGTGCTCCGAACAGGTCGATCGGCTTGCTGCCGGGGGCCAGCGTCACGATCGCGCGCTTGGTGCCCTTGCGCTTGCCGAAGCCGGTGCCGGTGCGCTTGCGCTTGCCCTGCCGGTTGGCGGTGTTCACCGACGCCACCTTGACGTTGAAGATCCGCTCGACTGCGATCTTGATCTGCGTCTTGTTGGAGTCGGGATGCACGATGAACGTGTACACGTTGTCCTCGATCAGCGCGTACGACTTCTCTGAGATGACCGGCGACAAGATGATGTCGCGGGGGTCGCTGACCGGCGCCATCAGGCCGAGACCTCCTCTGTCGATTTGGTATTGGCCTCGATGAACGCGCTCAGCGCCTCGACGCTGAACACCACGTCATCGGCCAGCAGCACGTCATACGTGTTGAGCTGGTCCGGCGAAAGCACATGAACGCCCGGCAGGTTGCGCACGCTCCTGGCCCCGGTCTCATCGGTGCGGCCGATCACGACCAGTACCCGCTTGCGCTCGGTCAGCTCGCCGAGGAAGGCTCTCGCGCTCTTCGTCGACGGCGTCTGGCCCGCAACGAGTTCGGTCACCGCGTGGATGCGCTCGTTGCGTGCGCGGTCTGACAACGCGCCGCGCAGCGCCGCGGCGATCATCTTCTTCGGCGTCCGCTGGGCGTAGTCGCGCGGCTTCGGGCCATGAACGACCCCGCCGCCGGTGAACTGCGGCGCACGGGTCGAGCCCTGGCGGGCGCGGCCGGTGCCCTTCTGGCGATACGGCTTCCTGCCGCCGCCGCGGGTCTCTCCGCGGGTTTTGGTCGAATGCGTGCCCTGGCGGGCCGCCGCCCGCTGAGCCGTCACCACCTGATGCATCAACGCGATGTTGGCCGGCGCGTCGAACAGCTCGGCCGGCAACTCGACAGTGCCACCCTTCTTGCCGTCCGGGCTGCGGACGTCAACCTTGATTGCCTTGGCCGCCATCAGTTCTCACCTCGTTTAATGGCACTGCGGACCATCACCAGTCCCCCTTTGCGCCCGGGGATGGCGCCCTTGATCAGCAGCACGCCGTTCTCGGCGTCCACCTTGTGCACGATCAGGTTCTGGGTGGTGACGCGTTCGTTGCCCATCCGGCCCGCCATCCGGGTGCCCTTGAACACCCGCGCGGGGGTTGCACATCCGCCGATGGAGCCCGGGCGGCGGTGCACCGCCTGCGCGCCGTGGCTGGCTCCTTGGCCGCGGAACCCGTGCCGCTTCATGGTGCCCGCGGTGCCTTTTCCCTTCGAGGTGCCGGTGACGTCGACGTAGCTGCCGTCGGTGAAGATCTCGGCGGTCACCTCTTGGCCGATCTCGTACTCCGCGGCGGCCTCGGGATCGTCGAGCCGCAGTTCGGCCAAGTGCCGGCGCGGGTTAACTTTGGCTGCCGCATACTGACCCGACACCGGCTTGTTCACCTTGCGCGGGCTGATTTCGCCGTAGGCCAGCTGCACAGCGCTGTAGCCGTCGCGCTCCGGGGTGCGGATGCGCGTGACGACGTTCGGTCCCGCCTTGACCACCGTCACCGGCACAACGCGGTTGTTCTCGTCGAACACCTGCGTCATGCCCAGCTTGGTGCCCAGGATTCCCTTCCTTGCCATGGTCTTCGCAGGCTCCTACTGAATGTTCACATCGACGCTGGCCGGCAGATCGATGCGCATCAGCGCGTCGACAGTCTTGGGCGTCGGGTCGAGGATGTCGATCAACCGCTTGTGGGTGCGCATCTCGAAGTGTTCCCGCGAGTCCTTGTACTTGTGCGGGGACCGGATGACGCAATACACGTTCTTCTCGGTAGGCAGCGGCACCGGGCCGACCACGCTGGCGCCTGTGCGGGTGACCGTCTCGACGATCTTGCGCGCCGAAGCGTCGATCGCCTCGTGGTCATAGGCCTTGAGCCTGATGCGGATCTTCTGTCCCGCCACGCTTCTTCCTCACTCCTGCTCGCCCGGCCGTCTCCGGCGCCTCGTCTTTCGACGTCGCGCCGCGTCGCCGCCTCTGTTCACCTGTCCTGGTGCACCGGTCCCCGCGCTCGGGTGTGTCGCCCGCACGCAGCCTCAACCGCGTAGAAAATCCGTCGCGATCGAAGGGTGGGACCGGAGGCGCCCGTCGGGCGCCGGTCGTATGCCAGGCCGGGCGCACCCCGAGGGGTCCAGCCGGCGCAAGGCAACCTGAACAGTATGCCCTAGATCGGGGTTGCCGCCAAATTCCCCGCGCCCCCATTTCGGCTGGCCACCGCTGCCGCACCGCCGCGAGAGTGAACCCTGCGGGAGGACACGCCGAGGCGCGTCGCCGAATTTTCACATTCGCGCTGCTGTCGGTGGTGATCGGCACACTTTCCCCGTGGACCCCGTGTGTGCCGTGGGGCAGCCGTTCATCGCCGGCGAGGCCGTCGCCGCCGGCCGGCTGACACCGCACATGGTCAGAACGAGGTTCGTGGCGATCTATCCCGGTGTTTACCTCGCCAAAGATGCCGACATCACCGCCGCCGTCCGGGCAGAAGCAGGTTTCCTCTGGTCGCGGCGACGCGGCGTGGTGGCGGGTTTCTCCGCTTCGGCCTTGCACGGTGCTAAGTGGATCAGCGCGACACGACCGGCCGAGATCGTCTACGGCAACCGCCATCCCCCGTCCGGCCTGCGGACCTGGGCCGCCTCCATCGCCGAAGACGAGGTCGATGTGATCGACGGAATCTCCCTGACGACGCCGGCCCGAACCGCGCTCGACCTCGCATGCCGTTATCCCGTCGACGTAGCGGTTACACGCCATCGACTCGTTAGCGCGCTCGACCGATGTGAAACCAGCCGACGTCGAGTTGCTCGCCCGCCGCTACCCCGGCCGCAGGGGGATGAAGCGCGCCCGCGTTGCGTTGCACCTCGTCGATTCGGGTGCCGAGTCGCCCCGCGAGACATGGTTGCGGCTGCTGCTCACGCGTGCCGGATTTCCCAGACCGCAGACGCAGATCGCTGTCTACGACGAATTCGGCCAGCTGATCGCCTGCCTCGATATGGGATGGGAAGACATCCTGGTCGCCGTCGAGTACGAAGGCGACCACCACAGTCCGGCTGACACCGAAAAACTGCGGCAGACTGCGACGCCGGCATCGTCCGGCGGGTCGCCGCGGCCCGCGCTCGCGCGACGCAAACCTAACGGCTCGCCCAGAACGCGCAGTGGTGGTCGTCGGCGAAATCGGTGAACGTGCGAACTTCCGGTGTCTGCAGTGACATCCACGGACCCGTTCCGTCGAACGGGGGCCAGTCCGGCGCGCCGTCGGCGTGCGGTACGCCGGTCCTGACGAACCCGCTCCAGTAGCCGATCATCCGATTGGACAGTTCCTGCTGCGCCGCGCTGAGCGGCGGCGCTCCCCTGATATCGAACAGGTAGCGCAACTCCAGCGAATGCCCGGCGCCCACCGCAAACGGGACGGTACGCAACGGCGCAGGCGCAGGGGCGTCGCGGTCGTTGAACTCGTAGGCGTACACCGGCGCATCCCGCGTGAGGCCTGACTCCATTTGGTCTGCGCTGCAGGCGAAAAAGTGGTCGGTCACCACAGCCGAAAAGGCCAACGCCGAATTGCCGTACCGATTCAGCGGATACTGCTGCGCGACTTGACTGCTGCCGGCGCCGAACAAGTCGGCGAGCGCTTGCGGGTAGTCCGGCATTTCGCCGCGCTGCAGAAAGTGGATCGCGGCGAGCAGCGTGTACTCGTCGTGGTTGGTGCCGATCAAAACAGGCACTCGCGCGGCGTTCCCCGCGGCGATGGCGGTCATCGCATCGGTCGGTAACACGGCGGTACCGCTGATCGGGCCCGTCAGCCCGTCGCTGCTGAGGTGGAAGTACACCGGCAGTTGGCTCAGCTTGGCCACCGGCAGGGCCCGCAGGCAGTCGGCGGCCGTGGCCGGGTCGGCACACCCCGCAGCGGCCGCATAGGCCACGCTGACCTGCTCGGCGGTGGCCCGGTCGGCCTCGGCCCCGCACGGACCGCTTTGCAGGATCGCGGCCCGGAACAAACCCGCTGACCCCGGGGCGACGAGATGGTCGCAGACCGACATCGCCCCCGCAGATTCACCTGCAATGGTCACCTTCTTCGGATCACCGCCGAAGTTCGCGATGTTGTCGCGCACCCAACGCAGCGCCGCCTGTTGATCCGCGAAGCCGTAATTGCCGACATCATCGTTGGCGCCCAGTGCCGGATGCGCGAGAAAGCCCAGCGCGCCAAGCCGGTAGTTGAGGGTGACGACGATGATGTCGCCCTGTGCGACCATCCATCGCGAGTCGTAGATGTCGCCACTGCCGTTGGCGAACCCCCCGCCGTGAATCCACACCATCACCGGAACCGGCCTGCCGGCAGATGAATTCGGGGTCCACACGTTCAAGGTCAGGCAGTCCTCGCTGACTGATCGGCCGAAGTCTGGATCGTTTGTCGTGTCCTGCGTGCACCGCGCGCCGAATTTCGACGCGTCGCGCACCCCCTGCCATCGGGCCGGCGGTTGCGGAGCCCGCCACCGCAGCGGGCCCACCGGCGGCGCGGCGTAGGGTATCCCGGCGAACAGCAGGTGATCGTCGGCGAACGCGCCACGTACCGCTCCTGATGCCGTCTGCACCAGCGTGGCGTTCGCCGCCGGCGACGGAGTCGCACCGTGCCCACACGATGCCAGCATCAGAGCCGCCGCGAACAGGGCCATCATGCGCAGACGCCGCACGTCGCAGGAGCCTACCCCCGAGGGGGTTCCCAGAGCGGCCATTGATCGTCGAGACTCCTAACCGGGGGACGCGCAGAGGAGGAGCATTCAATGAGCACGCCGACGATGGACGATGCCGCGAAGGTGCTCGCCGATCCGACCGCCTACGCCGACGAGGACCGACTCCACACCGCGCTGACGCATCTGCGTGCCCACGCACCTGTCGCCTACGTCGACAACCCGCCCTACCGGCCGTTCTGGGCGATCACCAAGCATGCCGACATCATGGAGATCGAGCGCGCGAACGACCTGTGGATCAGCGAACCGCGCGCGCTGCTGCAGACGGCCGAACGCGATGACATGCTGCGCGCGCAACTCGACGCCGGAATGGGCCTGCGCACGCTGATCCACATGGACGACCCCCACCACCGCGACGTGCGCAAGATCGGTGCGGACTGGTTCCGTCCGAAGGCGATGCGTGACTTGAAGGTTCGGGTCGACGAACTGTCCAAGCGCACGGTCGACAAGATGTGCGAGCTCGGTTCCGAATGCGACTTCGTCGCCGACATCGCGATGGACTTCCCGCTGTATGTCATCTTGTCGCTGCTCGGCATCCCGGAGGACGATTTCCCGCGGATGCTCAAGCTCACCCAGGAGATGTTCGGTGGCGACGACACCGAACTTCAGCGCGGTACTTCACCAGAGGACCTGCTCGAGGTCTTACTGGACTTCTTCAACTACTTCAACGCGTTGACCGCGTCGCGGCGCGAAAACCCCACCGAGGATCTGGCTTCAGCGATCGCCAATGCCCGCATCAACGGCGAGCCGCTGTCCGACCTGGACACCGTGTCCTACTACGTCATCGTCGCCAGCGCTGGCCACGACACCACCAAGGACGCGATATCGGGTGGGCTGCATGCGCTGATCGAAAACCCGGCCCAGCTGGCACGCCTTCGGGATCAGCCCGAGCTCATGCCCACCGCCGTCGAAGAGATGATCCGGTGGACGACGCCCGTCAAGGAATTCATGCGCACCGCCACGGCCGACACCGCCGTACGGGGCGTGCCGATCTCGGCGGGTGAATCGGTCTATCTGGCCTACGTTTCGGGCAACCGCGACGAGGAGGTGTTCGAGGAGCCGTTCCGTTTCGACATCACCCGGGAGCCCAACAAACACTTGGCGTTCGGCTACGGTGTGCACTTCTGTTTGGGTGCCGCGCTGGCCCGAATGGAGATGACCAGCCTGTTCAACGAGCTGATCGCGCGCGTGGACTCGATCGAGCTCGCGGGGTCGCCGAAGCTGGCCGCCACCACGTTCGTCGGCGGACTCAAGCACCTGCCGGTCCGGTATTCCATGCGCTGAACGGTCGGCCGTCACCCCGCGGCGACGAACCCGGCGGCCCGGTGGGCGAGCATCACGATGGTGGCGTGTGGTCCCCGACTGGTGATCGCCGGTAGCGCGGCGCCGTCGATCACCCAAAGGCCGTCCACCCCGCGAACCCGGCACCGCGGATCGAGCACCGCTCGCTCGTCAGAGTCGCCACCCATCGGCGCGGTCGCGCAAAGGTGCTGCGATGTCGACCAGAGCGGCTCGGCCGGCGGTTCGGCCACCGGGCACAGCTCGCGCGCCAGATCGCTGCCTCGCCGCAGCGCAGCAGCATCCGCTGGCGAGCTGTCATACCGGTGTTCGATGCGCAGGGGCACCCGCGGGTCGGCCGATACCACCGCCACGCGGCCTCGCGACCGCGGCTGCATCAACGCGACCCCGACGTGCGGCCAGTCCGGCCGGCCGGTGGACCCGTCGCCCACCATGGCAACGAAACCGCCGGTGTACGGGCGTATTTCGACGCCTTCTTCAGTAAAGAGAATCGCTTCGAGGACCGGCTTCCCGGGGGCTGTCACCCAGGTCGCTGGCATCACCCACTCTGGGTGGTCGACGCAATGCATGCCCACCGGCGCGCCGACCCGCACCGGTATTCCGGCGTCTCGCAGCACGGCCTCATCACCGATGCCGGACAGCATCAGAATCTGTGCCGTTCGGATCGCGCCCGCGCACAATACAATTCGATCGGCCGACAATGTGACCGGGCCATCGGGTCCTTGCCCCTCCGCCCCGGTCGCTCGGCCCGACTCGATCTGTAGCCGCCACATCGATGTGCCGTCGACCAGCGTCAGGTTCGGCCGGTCCAGCGCGGGGTCCAGGAACGCAGAGCCGGGCCCCACCCGGGCCCCGTCGGCGATGTTCAGCGGCACAGCGCCGACCCCGGTCACCGTGCTCGTCGAGTCCTCTGCGCCGTTCAGGTCGGCTATCCACTGATAACCCGAGTCACTGGCGCGGGCGATGAAATCGCCTGTACTGCCAGCCATTCCCTGGACACGCTGAACAGGAATCGGCCCGTCCTGCCCGTGCAGGGGTCCGTCGAAGTCCAGGTCCGTTTCGATGTCGCGGAAGTGGCCCAACACCTCCGCCCATCCCCAGCCTGGCAGCCCCCAGCCATCGAAGTCGCGCGGCAAACCACGGCAGAAGTAGCCGCCGTTCACTGCGCCGGACCCTCCCGCCACCGCGCCGCGGACGATCTGGGCGACTCGGCGGGGCCGGTCGGTCAGCGCGGTCTCAAACCGCCGCACCAGCGGACTTGCCGCCCCGATAGGCAGCACCGACCCGTCGGAGATCATCGCGCGCACGTTCCGATCCGACGCGACAGGACCGGCTTCGACCACCACCACAAGGCACCGTTCGTCAGCAGACAACCGTTCGGCCACTACGCATCCGGCGCTGCCGGCGCCAATGATCAGGACGTCGCTGTGCAATGGATGGTTAAGTTCGGATCTGTGGCTTCAGCGGCCCGGGATGCCGTTCCTGAACCATTCCGGTCCACATCCCGGCGCCGTACGCGAGATCATCCAACCGCTTGAGTACCAGGTACGGCACGACCCCCAGCTGTTTGTCCTCCACCTCAGCGTTGTTGTGTCTGCTCAGCCAGTCCGCCACGCCATCCACCACGGCGGCGATGAGCACGATGTGCCGGAACCGCCGGAAGACGATCGCGAGCAGCAGGGCGATTGGCCAATAGTGCCGACAAATCGCCGAAGCCAATTGCAGGGCGGCCGAACCCAATCCGCGCACCGCAAGCATCACGACGTCTCGAGGCTTGGATTCGACGCCACTGAGCGACCTGGCGATGCGCCGTGCTGTCACCGCAGCAATCACCCCCGACGCCAGGTAACCGATGAACGAACCCACCACCATCAGCAGCCACAGCAGAAGCGTCCACCCGGAGATCACCAGTGGGGCGGTCTTGTCGGGATGACGGATGGACAACGGTGCCGCGGATTTGCCGTAAAACGCCTTGCGCGCCAACCATTCTCGTACGCCGACACGGTGATCATGTGCTACCAGCGCGATCGGCTCGTACCGAAGCCGGTCACCCGATTCGACCAGCCGCCAGCACAGGTCGACGTCCTCTCCACAACGCAACGTCTCGTCGAACCCGCCCGCGGCGGTCAGCGCCGACCGACGGCAGATGATCGCCGCACTGGGCACGTAGGACACCGTTCCGTACGGAACGACCGGGGCCTCGCGACGGCCCAGATCGAGCGACGACCGCACCGCCTCGTATCGCGCAATCATGTTGTTGCTGTGGGAAAGTCCGATGATCCGTGGTGCGACGAGCGCCACCGCCGGGTCTGCAAAATGGCCAAGCAGCGCCTCGAGCCAGCCGCGCCGCGGCACGACATCGGCGTCCAGGAACGCGACGAAGTCGGTCGTGCACGCCGCCAGGCCGGTGTTCCGGGCGGCGGCGGCGCCTTTGCGTCGCGCGTGCCGGATCACCTCGACCTGACAGCTCGCGCGCTGGAGCTCCTGCTGGCGGACCGGGATCACCGAGCCGTCGTCTACCACCACCACCCGTAGTCCGCGCAGCGCAGACATCAATCGTTGAAGACCGAAAATATTGTCGTACACGGGAATAACTACTGTCACATCGCGATGCGACGGTCCTCCCGAGGGGCGTGGGTGCGCGACGGTGGCATCCAGCAGCGTCCTCGCGAGCTGGGCGGTGACGGCGTCGTTCACCTCCAGCCGGCCGTTGTCCAGCAGCGTCCGGGCTGATGGGGCCAGTCGGAGCAACCGGGTGGGCGAGCCGCCCAGCAACGCACCGCCGTCGCCCAGCACGCGGACACGGCGATCAACCTGAACAGCAAATCCGTCCGGCAGCCTCGGCTGTGTCATTGCAGCATCCCGTCGCCGCCGGGGGTCCAGCGCCGTACCCGGTTGACGCAGGCTTCGACCATCTCGGAAAACAGACGCGCGCCCGCCGCCGCCGTCGCGGTGGTCGGGTCACCCAGCACTCCTACCTCGCTCACTGCCGCGATCCCTCCGCGGCG
This sequence comes from uncultured Actinomycetota bacterium, assembly GCA_963759655.1. Lineage (GTDB taxonomy): Bacteria > Actinomycetota > Actinomycetes > Mycobacteriales > Mycobacteriaceae > Mycobacterium. The sequence continues at coordinate 129,610 of CAVXAG010000011.1, forward strand.
CATGGTCGGCATTAATTCCGCTAGCGGAGTCACGTTACCCGCACGGCGCTCATCAATACAGACAGTCTCTGGTGAAAGATGCAGCAGTATAGACGTTTCGGTGTGCCCTGCGTGCGCGTCACCGCAGGATACCGAACACGGGCACCATCCCGCATCCCGGCCTTCATCCCGCAGCCGGCGCACCGCAGCCACCACGGCCTCGACGTTTCCGCCGTGGCCGTTGACGAAGACCAGCCGCTCGGCCCATTCGCACGCCGAGCGCCCGAACTCCAGAAGCAGCTGCTCGAGGGCGCCGGTACCGATCGACACGGTGCCGGGGAACGCCTGGTGCTCCCCACTGGCCCCGTAGGCGATCGCAGGAGCAACGACGAGGGATGCGGGGTACCCGGTACCTCTGAGCGTGGCGACGAAAGCATGGGCGACTGCCGTGGCGATACGGGTGTCGGTGTCCAGTGGCAGGTGAGGGCCGTGCTGCTCGGTGGCGCCGATCGGAGCCACCACCGTTGGCGAGGTACCTACAAGCTGCTTCGACGTCGACTTCCCTAACTCCGTCGGGAAGACCACGGAGCGATCGTAAGCCGAATTCATCTGGGATACACTAGATGTTGGGAAACGAGTAAGGTCCGTTCCACAATTTTTTTCCCGGCACCGCTCCCAAGATTCACGTCAGCACCGCCTGCCACGCGGGCACCACGTACAGGCGGGTGGGGCTCACCGGCTCCGGTCCGGCGCCACGCCGAGCGGGCGCGCGAAGCCGGGCGGCACCACGATGTCGTCGGGCCCCAGGTCATGGATCGACGCCTTGCCGAGACCGCGCAGCGCGGAGTCGATACCGCCATGGAGGATGTCGAGCACGTTCTCGACGCCGGCCTGACCGTTCGCCGCGAGGCCCCACAGGTAGGCCCGGCCGATCATCACAGCGCGGGCGCCGAGTGCCAGGGCCTTGACCACATCGCTGCCGCGGCGGATACCGCCGTCGAGCAACACCTCGATGTCGTCGCCGACCGCGTCGGCGATCGCCGGCAATGCCCGGATGGTGGCCGGCGTGCAGTCGAGATTGTTTCCGCCGTGGTTGGACACCGAGATGGCCGAAACCCCAACGTCGACGGCCTGTTTCGCGTCGTCCACGCGCATCACGCCTTTGAGCATGAATGGGCCGCCCCACAGTTCACGCAGCCACGCGACATCGTCCCAGGTGGGTGGCGGCGTGTTCATCCATTCCCCGTAGACGACGAAGAACGGCGGGGCCGGCTGGCCGCGGGGCACCTGATTGGGCACCGTCAGCTCCGGCGGGCGGAGCGTCTTCGCCCACTGCCAGAGCCAGGCCGGCCTGCTGAGCCCCGTCGGCAGCATCCGCACAGCGGTACGCAGATTCATCTGCTCGGGGATTTTCGGGCTGCCCCAGTCGCGGCCATGCGAGAAGCTCCAGTCGGTGGTCAAGATCAGCCCAACCGCGCCCGCCTCGCGGGCCCGCTGCACCCGCTGCGCGATCGCCTCGCGGTCGCCGAGCCAGTAGATCTGGAAGAAGATCTTGTCGTTGACGGCGGCCACCTCTTCGATCGGCTTGCTGGCGAACGACGACAATCCCATCGCCGTGCCGCGGGCTGCCGCGGCCCGCGCCACGGCCACCTCGCCGTCCGGATGAACGGCCTGCACACCGGTCGGCGACATCACCACGGGCAGCGGAATCTCTTGCCCGAGAACGGTGGTCGACATGTCGCGCTTCTCGGTCGCACCGATCACGTGCGGGGCGAAGCCCAGCTCACAGAAGGCCTCGACGTTGTCGGTGACGGTCACACCCTTTTCACAGGCCGCGAGCAGCGCCGAGTATGCCGGCTTGGGCAATCGCCTCTTGGCCTTCTCCTGGGCGAACGCCACGGTCTCGAACCAGGTGTCCCGTGCCACGGCTACACCGGGCTTTCGTTGCACAGCCGGGCCGGCGGCCGGGTGGTGAGCGTCAGGGAAACCCGGCGGGAGTGGTCACCGCTTGGCCTTGGCACCTCTCGCGTCCCGGCGAGGGCCTGCGCGCCGAATCCCCGTACACACTCTGGGTCGGGGCCGTCGATCGGCAGGCCGGTGAAGAACTTCGCCGCCATACATCCGCCACGGCAGCTGTCGTAGTGTCCGCAGCTGCCGCACGCCCCGGCCGACTGCGGCTCACGCAACTCACGAAACAGCGGAGCTTTCTTCCACACGCTGTCAAAGCCGCCGTCGGTCAACACGTTTCCAGCACGGAAGCGGTCGTGGATGGCGAACGGGCAGGCGTACACGTCACCGACCGGATCGATCAGGCACACCACCCGGCCCGCACCGCAGAGGTTGAGTCCCGCCAACGCCCCCGGCTGGCCCAGTGGCGACAGGTGGAAGAACGAGTCCCCGGTGAGCACCCGCTCCCCGCGCTCGACCAGCCAGTTGTACAGCTGAACTTGCTGTCGGTCGGTCGGGTGGAGGTCATCCCACACGTCGGCGCCCCGCCCCGATGGACGGAGTCGGGTGATTCGCAGCGTGGCCCCGTAATGCGTTGCCAGCAGAGCGAAGTCGTTGAGTTGATCGACGTTGTGGCGAGTCACCACCACCGAGATCTTGGCATCCTTGAAGCCGGCGGCGGCCAGGTTGTCCAACGCCCGCAGTGCCATCTCGAAAGAGCCCCGGCCCCGTACCGCGTCGTTCACCTCAGCGGTTGCGCCGTCCAGCGAGACCTGCACATCGACGTAATCGCTGGCGGCCAGCCGCTCGGCGATTCGCGGGGTGATGCGCACGCCGTTAGTGGAGAACTTCACGCCGACCTGGTGCGCGGTCGCGTAGTCCACAAGGTCCCAAAAGTCCGGCCGCACAGTGGGTTCACCGCCGCCGATGTTGACATAGAACACCTGCATGCGTTTGAGCTCGTCGATTACGTCCATGCACTGACGGGTGGTCAGCTCGCGGGGATCGCGCTTGCCGGAGGACGACAGGCAGTGCACACACGCAAGGTTGCAGGCGTAGGTCAACTCCCACGTCAGACAGATCGGCGCGTCGAGACCCCGCTCGAACTGCTCGACCAGCCGCGGTACGGCGGTCATCCGCGCTCCTTCGCCACCAGCATGTCGGACGCCGCGAGGACCTCCAGCGCGGACAGATACGGCCGCTCGCCACCGGCCGGGACCCCGGCAGCGCGACATGCGGCCCGAGCGTCGGCGTGCTCCGCCAACGACTGGACGATGGTCAAAATGGTGCGGTCTTTCAGGAACGACAGCTTGCGGGTGCCGAAGTGGTAGAGCAGCGCACCGAAAGGCTCCGGCCGGACGGCTACTTGGGGATGCAGCCGCCAGCCCTGCGCGGGGTCGAACACCTCAGTAGACCCCGCACATCCCATCGATCGACACTTCCTCGACGAGGGTCTCGGTGACGAGCTGCTCCTCGCCGGACGTCGCCGGCCCGGCGGCCGCGTTGGTCTGCGCCTGGTCATTCGGTTCCATCTGAACTGCCTTTCGCTCGTTGGGTCTCGACAGATGGCGGTTGACTCGACAGAATATGGCATCGAGTGCCGAAATGGAAGGGCGGGTTGTGGCGCAATCTCGGGCGGGCCGTCGCCGGTCGACCACTCGCCACCAGATCACCGACGTGGCGATCGAGCTGTTCGCCGGCCGGGGCTTCGACGACGTCAGCGTCGACGACGTCGCTGAAGCGGCGGGAATCGCCCGTCGCACGCTGTTCCGCTACTACCCGTCGAAGAACGCAATTCCGTGGGGCGACTTCGATGCGCACCTGCAGCACCTTCGCGACCTGCTTGCGGCCGTCGGCCCCACCGTTCCCACCGAACAAGCGCTGCGCGACGCGCTGTTGTCGTTCAACACTTTTGACGAGTCCGAGATCCCGCGCCATCGACTGCGAATGCAGGTGATCCTGCGGACCACGGAACTTCAGTCGTACTCGCTGACGATGTATTCCGGTTGGTGCGACGTGATCGCGGACTTCGTGGCGGGGCGAAGCGGGACTAAACCCGACGACCTGGTCCCGCAGACGGTTGCGTGGGTGATGCTCGGTGTGGCGCTCTCGGCCTATGAGCATTGGCTTGCCAACGAGTCGCTGTCGTTGACGCAGGCACTCGGCGACGCGTTCGACGTGGTCCGGCCCGGCCACGCGCTGTCGGCCGGCGTCGGAGTTCGGCGTAGTGACTAGTCCAGGACGTCGCCGATCGGTGCACCGGCGGCGATCTTGCCCCTGGTCTTCATGACCGGACCCGGCATTCCACCGCCCACCACACCGGCCACCACGCCGTCGCGCTCGTAGTACGCCAGGAACTTGCGGCCGTCGTCCTCGACGAGGTGCACGACGTCGTCGGCCTCCGGCTCGCCGAGGCACTGGATCTTGATGTCGTACTGGTCGCTCCAGAAATAGCGCACCACAACCAGATTCGACGGCAACTCCTGCCCCAGCAACGACGGCACCAGGACGCGCGCCTGCTCTGCGACATTGCTCCAATGCTCCACGCGCGCTTGGTGTCCCGTCGTGTCCTGCCACGACGCGACGTCGCCGAGCGCCCACACGTGCGGCGCACTGGTTTTCCCGACGCGGTCACACAGCACGCCGTTGTCGACATCCACCCCGCTGCCCTCGAGCCAGTCGGTGGCCGGCCGTGAGCCGATGCCCACCACCACCAGATCGGTGTCAAGCTCGGCGCCGTCGGTCAACACGACCTTCTCCACCCGGTCCTGGCCGATCACCGAGCCGACGCCGACACCCGTCCGCACGTCGACCCCTTCAGCGCGGTGCAGTCGCGACACCAGCGCCCCGATCTGCTCACCCAGCACCGACGCCAGCGGCTCGGGTTGCGGTTCCACCATCGCCACGTCGACCCCGAGCCCGCGCAGGCTGGCCGCCACCTCGCAGCCGATGAACCCGGCGCCGACCACCACCGCGCGCCGAGCCGCCCCGGCCTCCGCGCGCAACGCGATGCTCTGGTCGAAGGACCGCAGCACATGGATGCCGGCCAGGCGCGGAAATGATGGAATGCGGCGCGGCACAAGGCCTGTCGCGATCACCACCTCGTCGTATTCGAGCTGAGAGCCGTCATCGAGTGTCACCGTCTGAGCGCTCGCGTCGAGCGAGCGCACCGCGGACCCCAGCGCCAACGTGATGTTGTTGTCGTCGTAGAACTCCCGGGGCTTGAGGGTCACGTCGTCGAGTTCGCTGCGCAACACCTGCTTGGACAGCGGCGGCCGGTCGTAGGGCAGGTGTACCTCGTTGCCGACGATCGTGATCGACCCGCCGAACGCAGAGCGTCGGAGCTGCTCGGCGGTGCGCGCCGCGGCCAATCCCCCGCCGACGATCACTATCCGTTTGCTCATCCACAGCTTCTTACACGATCCCGCCACCGCGGTGTAGCGCCCGGGGCTACGGCATTGTCCGTTCGATGAGATTGGACAGCACCACAATGCTCTCGCTGCGCTCGATCTCAGCACTGGACCGGATGCGTTCGAGCGCCTCCTCCAGGTGCCGCATGTCGCGCGCCAGCACGTGCAGGATCGCGTCGGAGGTGCCGGTGACCGTGGCCGCGCTGACGACCTCGGGGATGTCGACCCATGCCGCGCGCAGCCGCTCGGGCGCGATCGTGCCGTGACAGAACACCTGCACGTAGGCCTCGGTGTTCCAGCCCAGCACGCTGCGGTCGATCACGATGGTAAATCCCTTGATCACACCGCGGTCCAGCATCCGGTCCACTCGCCGCTTCACCGCCGGGGCCGACAGGTTGACCCTTTCCCCGATCTCCGCAAACGTGGCCCGCGCGTGCTCGGCCAGCTCGCCCAGGATGCGCTCGTCGATGTCGTCGAAGCGGTCCACGTGAGACCTCCTCCGGACTGAAGCAATGAATCGCCTAATTCGGGCCGCCCACGCAATATATCACCACCCCGAAAGCAACGTATAACGATTGATTGCACGAAGACGTCGAAATATCGTTAATTCATGACGGAGCACATTGTCGCCGCGGATGATACGCGCCGCGCGGCGCCGTCGAAGCGTTGTGCTCGCACACCGCGCACCCGCCACTATGTGATGACGTCCCCAGAGTTCTTCGCCGTCGAGTACGCGATCAACCCGTGGATGGACCCCACTGCGTCCGTTGACCGTCGGGCAGCGGCGTTGCAATGGGAGTCGCTCCACCAGACGTACCGCTCCCTCGGCCACACCGTCGATCTGGTGCGGCCCGAACCGGGACTGCCCGACATGGTGTACGCCGCCAACGGCGGACTCATCGCCGGGGACACGGCGGTGCTCGCGCACTTCAAGTTCGCCGAACGCGCAGCCGAATCCATTGCCTACGGGGCGTGGATGCAAGAGTGCGGATACCGTGTCGTGCCCACTCGACACGTCAATGAGGGGCAGGGCGACCTGCTGCTGGTCGGGGAAATGGTCTTGGCGGGTTACGGTTTTCGCACCGACGCCCGAGCGCATGCCGAGATCGCCGAGGTGCTGCGGATGCCCGTGGTCTCCCTGGAGTTGGTCGACCCGCGCTTCTATCACCTCGACACGGCACTCGCGGTGCTCGACGACAAGACCATCGCCTATTACCCGCCCGCGTTCAGCGAGGCGGCTCAGCGGCAACTGCGCGCGCTGTTCCCCGACGCGATCATCGCCGGCAGCGCCGACGCCTATGTGCTCGGGCTGAACGCAGTCTCAGACGGTCTCCACGTCGTTCATCCCTCAGGGGCAACAGCTTTCGCCGCCCAGCTGCGCGACGCAGGCTTCCAGCCGATCGGCGTCGACCTGTCCGAACTGCTCAAGGGCGGCGGTTCGATCAAGTGCTGCACGATGGAGGTACACCCGTGACGATCATGGATTCAGAAATCGTTGTGAATACTGCAACGGCAGCCGCGATTGCGCTGGAGACGGACCACACCGCCCACAACTACTCACCGCTACCGGTGGTCGCAGCCAGCGCGGAGGGCGCCTGGATCACTGACATCGAGGGCCGTCGCTACCTGGATTGCCTTTCCGCGTACTCTGCGGTCAACTTCGGCCATCGCCACCCCGACATCACCGCGACGGCACACGCTCAGCTCGACACGGTGACGCTGGTCAGCCGCGCATTCCGTTCCGAGCGGCTCGGCCCGTTCTGCACGGCGCTGGCCGAGTTGTGCGGCAAAGACATGGTGCTGCCGATGAACAGCGGCGCCGAGGCGGTCGAGAGCGGCATCAAGGTAGCGCGGAAATGGGGCGCCGACGTCAAGGGCGTGGCGCCGGGCCGTGGAACTATCGTGGTGGCAAATAACAACTTTCACGGCCGCACAATCACCATTGTCAGCTTCTCGTCGGATCCGGCTGCCCGCGGCGGCTTCGGCCCGTTCACTCCCGGCTTCCGGTCGGTCCCGTTCGGGGACGCCGCCGCGCTCGCCCGCGCCATCGATGACGACACGGTGGCGGTGCTGCTCGAACCGATCCAGGGCGAGGCCGGCATCATCGTGCCTCCGGATGACTACCTGCCCGCGGTGCGGGCGATGTGCAGCGAGCACAACGTGCTGATGATCGCCGACGAGATCCAATCTGGCCTCGCGCGCACCGGGCGCACTTTCGCGTGTGAGCACTGGGGTGTCGTGCCCGACGTCTACCTGCTCGGCAAGGCACTGGGCGGCGGGGTGGTGCCGCTGTCTGCGGTGGTTGCCGACAGCGGCGTACTGGGCGTCCTGCGACCGGGCGAACACGGTTCCACGTTCGGCGGCAACCCGTTGGCGACCGCGGTCGGATCAACGGTGGTGGCCCTGCTTGCGACCGGCGAGTTCCAGCGGCGCTCAACGGAATTAGGCATGCGCCTGCATCGGCGCCTGCGCGGCTTGATTCCCGACGGCGTGCTGTCGGTGCGCGGCTTGGGCCTGTGGGCCGGCGTCGACATCGATCCGGTGTGCGGCGATGCCAAAGACATCAGCCTGCGCCTCGCGGAACGTGGCGTGCTGGTGAAGGATACGCACCGCTCGACGTTGCGGTTTGCGCCGCCGCTGGTGATCACCGCGGAGGAGATCGATTGGGCGGTCGATCAATTCGCCGTCGTTTTGGAGCAGGCGCGGCTGTCCGCCTAGTACTTGAGCACGCCGCGATCGACCGGGATCTGGACACCCGACAGCGTCGCCGACCCGTCCCCCGCCAGCCACGCCACCACGTCCGAAACCTCTTCGGGCTCCATGAATTCGTTGCGATGGCGCTTGCCACCAGGGTCGCGGGGATTCAGCGGCATCGGCGCGAAGCTGTGCAGGAAGCTCGGGTGGTTCTTGAACAGCTCCATCATCGCGTCCCGTTCGATCATCGGAGTGTCGATCGAGTACGGGTGGATGGAGTTCACCCGGATCCCGAACTCGCCGACCTCCAATGCGAGCGAATTCGTCAGCGCGACCAGCCCGTGCTTGGACGCCGCGTAGTGGCCGTTGCCGGGAGTCGCCTTCAGGCCGGCTGACGAGCTGACGATGATGATCGAGCCGCCGTTGTTGGCTTCGATCATTGCCGGGACGGTCGCGCGGATGGTGCGCCACGTGCCCGACAGGTTCACGTCGATCACGGCGTCCCACTGCTCGTCGGACAGCTCCCAGAGCCGTCCCCAGCTCAGCACGCCCGCGTTCGCGACGAGGATGTCCAGTCGCGCGAACTGCTCGACCCCGTCGGCCACAACCTGACGCAGCGCGGCGCTGTCGCGGATATCGACCTGACGCGCCAGGATCTTCCGGCCTGCGGCCTCGACGCCACGCACCGTCTCGTGCAGGTCTTCGGTGGTCGGCAGCGGGTAGGTGATCGACGAGGACACCGGCCCGCAGATGTCGATCGCGATGATGTCGGCGCCCTCGTTGGCAAGCCGTATCGCGTGCGCCCTGCCTTGGCCCCGGGCGGCGCCGGTGATGAACGCGACGCGCCCTTCAAGTGATCCGGTTGGTGCAGCCACAGCCGTTCCTTTCACTGACTGCCCTCAGGCTATCAGCGAAACTGAAACATGTTCTAGTCGCCCACCGCCCGGTTGCCTGGCTCAGATGTCGGAGATGATCTGTGCCCGCTTGGCTTTGTATTCCTCTTCAGACACCGAGCCGGTCGCCCGCAGTGTCTCGAGTTCCTGCAGGCGCTGCGGGATCGACGGTCCGGGTGCGGCGAAACTGGGCGGCGCGGGTGCCGGCGCAGCGGCGGGCGCAGCCTGCGCTTGTTGGGCTCCGGCACGGCGGACCACCGCGACGACCTGCTGGCGAAGAACCGGATTGGAGCGCAGATCGACCACGCCACTCACCGGTAGGTTGTTGGCTTTGTACATCTGCAGGATCTCCATCAACGGCCCCGCCTGCCCGGACAGATCGTATGTCCTGTTGTCCTCGGCGACGGTGAACTGCGCGGGCATCAGGCCGTTCACCAATGCGCTTCGCTCCCAGTCTATTTGGAACTTGTTCGTGGCCGGATCGACGAGCACCACAAGTTTGCGCTGGTTGAAATTGCCCATCCGGGTCACCGACGCCCTGACGCTATCCGTCGCATCAAAGGGTGTCAGACCGGGACCTTGGATGTGCAGGTTGAGCCTGATCACTGGTTGGTCGTTGACGCGCATGCCGGTTTCCGCCATCCCGGTGATCTGCGCCAGCGCCAACACCCCGCTCTGCTCGAGCGCCGCCGTGCTGGCCGCTGATTTGGCGCTGTAGTTGGCCAGCGCCACCGCGATCAGCACGTCAGCCGCGGTGATGAAGAGGCCGACGTAGAGCATCCACGCGATGTAAGTGCGGCTGAACGGATCGAGCGAGAAATACACGATCAGAAAGATCGGCCCCACCAGGCCGCCGCACACCAGCACAATCAACTGGGACTTCAGGTACCGCGCAAACATCGGGCATGCTCCTCGACTCGCCGGCCCCCGTAGCGTGTCAGAGTAACGCCACCAAACACCGTCCGCTGCGGTTGCGTCAGCGTATCGTCACCGCGTGATTTCGCCGCAATCGACCGCGCGGTCACGCTGGACATTGGTCGCGGTGTCAACGGCATTGTTCTGCGTTCAAATCGACTACTTCGCGATGAACCTGGCGTTGCCGCGGATGGCGCACGATCTGGGCAGCAGCACAACGGACCTGCAGTGGGTCATCAGCATCTACATGCTCTCGTTGGGCGCATTCATGGTTCCGGCCGGTCGAATCGGCGACATCTTCGGCCGCAGGAGGGCGCTCCTGGCCGGCGTCGCACTGTTCGGCGTCGCGTCCGTGTTGTGCGCGGTCGCGCCGACGGCTCCGATGGTGATCGCGTTTCGCGCACTGCAAGGACTCGGATCCGCATTGATCTTCCCGGTCTCTGTCAGCGTGCTCACCAATGCCTTTCCGGCTGGCCGGTCCAGCCAAGCCATCGGAATGGCCTACGGGATAGCGGGTTTGGGAAACGCCGCTGGCCCGCTGATAGGCGGACTGCTCACCGACACGTTGGGCTGGCGCTCGATCTTTTGGCTCAACGTTCCGTTCACCGTGCTCTCGCTGGTGATCGGTGCGATCAGCATCACCGAGTCTTCCGACAACACGGCACCCCGCCGGATCGACCTCGGCGGGCTGGCATTGATCGTCACCGGTATCGGGTTGTTCACGCTGACTTTTGACCGGGCGCCGGCGTGGGGCTGGACATCGGTTGCGACGGTTGTCGCGTTCGTGATGTCGGTGCTGTTGTTCGCGGCGTTCGTCGCCGTCGAAAAACGAGTCCGTTGGCCACTGGTGGATCTGTCGTTGGCACGCAACCCCAGGTTCACGATCTTGGTGGCCGCCGGCACCGTCGCAAACATCGCCTACGCTGTCGCGATCTTTCTGTCCACGGTGTACCTGCAGCAGGTGCGTGGCTTGACCCCGTTGATGGCGGGGCTGGCGTTTCTCGGTCCGTCGGCGGGCGCCGCGCTGGGCGGCGTGCTGTCGGGGTGGTTGGCCGCGCGTCGGCCACCCGTACTGGTGATGGGGGTTGCCTGTGTGGCGACATCGGTGTCGCTCGCCGCACTGTCGGTGTCGGCCGGCTGGGTCGGCTACCTGATCGCACTCACCGCGACTGGTACCACGCTGGGACTGGTGTACGCGTTCACTACCGTTGCGACACAAGCGGTCGTGCGCCCCGAGCGCGCCGGGGAGGCGGCCGGGGTGACGTTGACGTCGTTGGTCACGCTGGCCGGCGTCGGTGTCGCAATCTCCGGCACGGTCTTGGAGATACTGCAGCGGTCCGGCTTGTCGACCGGCGGCGGGATCGACCTCATTCTCGGTGTTCTCGCAGCGGCCCTGTTGCCCGCGGGCATTGTCGTGGTGCTGATCGCGAGAACACGCACGTCAAACGAGAGCCCCGAAAACCCAAGCGGCGCCCACCCTCTCGGATGAGCGCCGCTTGGCGTGTCTACTTGACTATCTTCGTGACCCGGCCGGCGCCGACGGTGCGGCCGCCCTCCCGGATGGCGAAACGCAGGCCGTCATCCATCGCGACGGGCTGGATCAGCTTCACCGAGATGATGGTGTTGTCACCGGGCATCACCATCTCGGTGCCCTCTGGCAGCGTCACCACACCGGTCACGTCGGTGGTGCGGAAGTAGAACTGCGGACGGTAGTTGTTGAAGAACGGCGTGTGCCGGCCGCCCTCGTCCTTGGACAGGATGTAGACCTGGCCCTCGAACTCGGTGTGCGGCGTGGTGGTGCCGGGCTTCACGACGACCTGACCGCGCTCGACGTCCTCGCGCTTGATGCCGCGAAGAAGCAGACCGACATTGTCGCCGGCCATGCCCTGGTCGAGCAGCTTGCGGAACATCTCCACACCGGTGACCGTGGTCTTGGTGCTGGACGGCTTGATGCCGACGATCTCGACTTCCTCGTTCACGTTCACCACGCCGCGCTCCACACGACCGGTGACCACGGTGCCGCGGCCGGTGATCGTGAAGACGTCCTCGACGGGCATCAGGAACGGCTTGTCGGTCTCGCGGACCGGGTCCGGGATCGACTCGTCGACCGCGGCCATCAGCTCCTCGATGGACTCGACCCACTTCGCGTCGCCCTCGAGCGCCTTCAGTGCCGATACCCGGATGACGGGAGCTTCCTCGTCGAACTCCTGGGCGGCCAGCAGTTCGCGGACCTCGAGCTCGACGAGCTCGAGCAGCTCCTCGTCGTCGACCGCATCGGCCTTGTTCAGCGCCACCAGGATGTAGGGGACGCCAACCTGGCGGGCCAGCAGCACATGCTCGCGGGTCTGCGGCATCGGGCCGTCAGTGGCGGCGACCACCAGGATCGCGCCGTCCATCTGGGCGGCGCCGGTGATCATGTTCTTGATGTAGTCGGCGTGGCCCGGGGCGTCGACGTGCGCGTAGTGACGCTTGTCGGTCTGGTACTCCACGTGGGAGATGTTGATTGTGATGCCGCGCTGACGCTCCTCGGGCGCATTGTCGATCTGGTCGAATGCGCGCGACTCGTTCAAATCGGGATACTTGTCGTGCAGAACCTTGGTGATTGCTGCGGTCAGCGTCGTCTTGCCGTGGTCAACGTGACCGATGGTCCCGATGTTGACGTGCGGCTTCGTCCGCTCGAACTTCGCCTTCGCCACTGTGTTGTCCTCCTGGACTTCTGTTGGTGCTTGCTAAAGCAGGTTGATTCTTCTTCAGTTGTTTCGCCGCCAAGCAACCGGGGCCCTAGGCCCCCGTCGCCTTCGCAATGTCGATTGCTCGACTCCGGACGCGCTCCGCTCCTCGCGCTACGCGCTCGATGCTCACGCCCCCGTCGCCTTCGCAATGTCGATTGCTCGACTCCGGACGCGCTCCGCTCCTCGCGCTACGCGCTCGATGCTCACGCCCCCGTCGCCTTCGCAATTATTTCCTTCGACACGTTCGCCGGAACTTCGGCGTACGAATCGAACACCATGGAGTAGTTCGCCCGGCCCTGGGTCTTTGACCTGAGGTCGCCGACATAGCCGAACATCTCCGACAGCGGCACATGTGCCCTGACGACACGGGCACCGCCGCGCTCCTCCATGGCCTGGATCTGACCACGGCGGGAGTTCAGGTCGCCGATCACGTCGCCCATGTATTCCTCGGGCGTGGTGACCTCAACGGCCATGATCGGCTCCAGGATCACCGGTTGCGCGGCGGCGGCGCCCTTCTTCAGCGCCTGCGAGCCGGCGATCTTGAACGCCATCTCGGACGAGTCGACGTCGTGGTACTGACCGTCGAGCAGCGTGACCTTCAGGTTCACCAACGGATAGCCGGCCAGCACGCCGTACTGCATCGCGTCCTGGGCGCCCGCGTCCACCGAGGGGATGTACTCGCGCGGGATTCGGCCACCGGTGACCTTGTTCTCGAACTCGTAGGTGGCACCGTCCTCGCCGTGGAACGGCTCGACGGAGATCAGCACCTTCGCGAACTGACCCGAGCCACCGGTCTGCTTCTTGTGGGTGAACTCGACCTTGTCGACCTTCCGACGAATGGTCTCCTTGTAGGCCACCTGCGGCTTGCCGACGTTGGCCTCGACCTTGAACTCGCGACGCATCCGGTCCACCAGGATGTCGAGGTGGAGCTCGCCCATGCCGCCGATCACGGTCTGGCCCGTCTCTCCGTCCTGGTGCACCTTGAAGGTCGGATCCTCCTCGGCGAGCTTCTGGATCGACAGCGACAGCTTCTCCTGGTCGCTCTTGGTCTTCGGCTCGATGGCCACCTCGATCACCGGAGCCGGGAATGTCATCGACTCGAGAATGACCTGCTTGTTCGGGTCGGAGAGCGTGTCGCCCGTCGTGGTGTCCTTGAGTCCGATCACCGCATAGATGTGCCCTGCCGAGGCGGTGTCAATCGGGTTCTCCTTGTTGGAGTGCATCTGGAACAGCTTGCCCAGCCGCTCCTTCTTGCCCTTGGTCGCGTTGATGACCTGGCTGCCCGAGTCGACCTTGCCCGAGTACACCCGGATATAGGTCAGCTTGCCGAAGAACGGGTGCGTGGCGATCTTGAACGCCAACGCCGCGAACGGTTCGTCGGTGCTGGCACGGCGAACGACCTCTTCGTCCTCCTTGCCCGGCGCGTGTCCGACCGCCGGCGGAACGTCCAGCGGCGACGGCAGATAGTCCACCACCGCATCGAGCATCGGCTGCACGCCCTTGTTCTTGAACGCGCTGCCGCACAGCACCGGGTAGATCTCGGAGTTGATGGTCAGCTTGCGGATCGCACCCTTTATCTCGTCGACGGTGAGCTCCTCACCACCAAGGTACTTCTCCAGCAGCGCCTCGTCGGACTCGGCGACGGTCTCGACGAGCTTCGTGCGGTACTCCTCGGCCTTCTCCTGCAGATCGGTCGGGATGTCGATGGTGTCGTAGGTCTCGCCGAGCTTTGTCTCTCCGCGCCACACCTTGGCGTTCATCTCGACCAGGTCGACGACGCCCTCGAACTCGCTCTCCGAACCGATCGGCAGCTGGATCGGCACCGCCCTGGCACCGAGCCGCTCCTCCATCGTGCGCACCGAGAAGTAAAAGTCGGCGCCGACCTTGTCCATCTTGTTGACGAAGCAGATGCGCGGGACGTCGTACTTGTCGGCCTGCCGCCACACCTGCTCGGACTGCGGCTCAACGCCTTCCTTGCCGTCGAACACGGCGACGGCACCGTCGAGTACCCGCAGGTTGCGCTCCACCTCGACGGTGAAGTCGACGTGGCCTGGGGTGTCGATGATGTTGAGCTGATTGCCCTTCCAGAACGTCGTGGTGGCAGCCGAGGTGATCGTGATCCCTCGCTCCTGCTCCTGCTCCATCCAGTCCATGGTGGCCGCGCCGTCATGGACTTCACCGATCTTGTAGTTGATGCCGGTGTAGTAAAGGATGCGCTCGGTAGTCGTGGTTTTACCGGCATCGATGTGCGCCATGATGCCGAAATTGCGTACCTTGCTTAGGTCGGTCAGCACGTCCTGTGCCACGGAAGTCTTCCCACTCTTTCACTTACGAAATTGCTGTTGTCGGTTTGCGTTCGATGCCGGCTACGTCGACGGCGGCCGGTCGGCGAATCTCACCAGCGGTAGTGCGCGAATGCCCGGTTCGCCTCGGCCATCTTGTGGGTGTCCTCGCGTCGCTTCACCGCGGCACCCAGCCCGTTGCTCGCGTCGAGAAGTTCATTGGCCAACCGTTCGACCATGGTCTTCTCTCTGCGCTGCCGCGAATAGCTCACCAGCCAGCGAAGCGCCAGCGTGGTGGAGCGGTCCGGGCGCACCTCGACGGGAACCTGGTAGGTCGCGCCACCCACGCGCCGGCTGCGAACCTCCAGCGCGGGCTTGACGTTGTCAAGGGCGCGCTTGAGGGTGACCACCGGGTCGGTACCGGTCTTGTCGCGAGCCTGCTCGAGCGCACCATAAACAATGCGTTCGGCCAGCGATTTCTTCCCGCACAGGAGAACTTTGTTCACCAATTGTGTGACCAGCTGCGATCCGTAGACCGGGTCGTTGACCAGCGGACGCTTGGGCGCGGGTCCCTTGCGCGGCATTAGCTCTTCTCCTTCTTGGCGCCGTAGCGGCTGCGGGCCTGCTTGCGGCTCTTCACACCCTGCGTGTCCAGCGAGCCGCGGATGATCTTGTAGCGCACGCCGGGCAGGTCCTTCACCCGACCGCCGCGCACCAGAACCATCGAGTGCTCCTGCAAGTTGTGGCCCTCGCCCGGGATGTAGGCGGTCACCTCAACTTGACTCGTCAGCTTGACGCGCGCGACCTTGCGAAGAGCCGAGTTCGGCTTCTTCGGTGTGGTGGTGTACACGCGGGTGCACACGCCGCGGCGCTGCGGGCTGCCCTTGAGCGCCGCCGTCTTCACCTTGGTGACCTTGTCGCGGCGCCCCTTGCGGACCAGCTGCTGGATGGTTGGCATCTACCGGCTTTCTCTGTTCACGTTCGTTTCTCGGTTCTTAGGTCTTTGTCCTGCGGTTTTGCTCGGCTCGGTCACCCCGAGGCCGGGCGTGTCGCATGCGTCCGCCGCGGTCTCGACCGTGGCATCGTGGACATGCGAATTGGCCCGGCGTGCGGGCATGCGTCACCGCAAGCGCCTTATCGGCCGAGCACGAGCCCCCACGATACCAGGGCCGATGCCGTCGAAACAAACCCGCGGGGCGAGCTCTAAGCGCAGGTCAAGACCGGTCTTCAGATGCCAAGATGACAACCGGCAATCTCGGCCGGAACGGTCATCGATGCTGCATCCCGGCCGACAGCCGCAACACCATGTCGGAGAACACCGCGTCGACGTCGATGTCTGCCATCACGCCCGTCATCTCCAGCAACACGAAGCCGTGCAGCGCGGCCCAGAACTCGAGCGCCGCGTAGAACGCGTCCTCGCCGTCGAGCCCGTAGGACGCGAGCACGGCGATCACCGGCTCCGCCGCGGTGCGTGCGACCGCCGTGTACTCCGGGTCGTCACCGCCCGCCAGCGGCATCCGGGTGAACGCCGAGTACCGGCCGGGATGGTGATGCGCGTAGCTGCGGTACGCGCCGGCCATCACGAGGACCGCGTCGTCCCGCGTGCGGCCCTGTCCCACCGTGCCGAGCATCTCGATAATGTCGACAATCACCCGCTTGCGGACCGATCGACGCAGGTCGTCGAGGCTGCTGACGTGGTTGTACAGCGACGGGCCCTTGGTCCCGAGCTGGGCGGCCAGCGCGTTGATCGTCAGCGCGTCCCAGCCTTCGCGGTCGAGGAAGGTCAGCGCCGCGTTGATGATGACGTCGCGGCTCAGCTTCGTCGACCGCCCGCCGGATCTTGCTGGGGCGCGAGCCGCGCTCCGCGGCCGGCCCATCGGCCGCGACTCCGGCTCAGCTGCCATGGCGAGCAACTTTAGCCCCCGCTTTCACAGATCGGTCAGTTGACGCGGTCCTGTGACAGCTGAGCCAGCCGGCGGGTGATCGTGCACAACTGGGGCAGTGTCGACGGGTTGAGCGTCTGGATTGACCAGGTGATCACGTCGCCGCCCTTGGCGACGTACATGCTGCACGCGTTCACACCGGATGCCTGGAAGCCGCCGTTGCCGTCCAGCGACAGCTCTGTCAGCTCTCGACCTGCCTTTCTCTCCAGGGTCCGCTCGAGGTCCATGTCGCTGCCGCGATACCACCACGTCGAAATGCCCATGCCGGCGCCGAAAGAACCGATCATGGAGTTCTCCTGCCAGAAGCAGCCCGCGTCGCTGACGACGGTCTTGGTGAACCGGCCCGGTCCCGCGGCCGCGTTCACGTCGTCGTCGGACACCAGGTTGCAATCGCCGCTGTGAAATCCGCGCGCGACTGCGGCTTCCGGCGGTGGTTTCGGTTGAGGGTTCCCGCACGCCGCAAGACCGCCCGTGACCGTGACAGCGATCGCGACGATCAGCCGTGGGGTCAGACAGACTCTGCTCATCACAGCTCCGACGACAACGTTCTCGCCAGCAGGGTTTGAGCGATCTGGCACGGATCGGTCGGCCATTCACCACGGAGCTGCACCCACCAGCTGGCCACCCCGGGGTTGGTGGCCGCAGTGGCTGAGCAGGCGTTGCCGGTGATCGAGCGACGGGCCAGGAAGGCTTGCCGACGCTCCACCACGATGTCGGTGATCAGCGCCTTGTTGGACGCAGCCAGCCCCCGCTCGCGATCGAGGCTGCCGGTCTCGAACCAGGAATAGGTCAGGTCGATGGTGGTCGACGCCTTCGTCAGCACGTACTGGCACACCGCGCCGGTGTAGGGGCGGACCAGCCGCTCGGCCCCGGCGATCTGCTGAACGGAGCCGTCCTGCAACAGACCGCACCGATCGGGGGTGTAGCCGTAGCCACGGTCGGACACACCGCCGTCGTGACTGGCGCGCCGCGCCGAACCGCTGACCGTGGCCGAACAGCCGACGGCGGTGACGACCGTCATCACGACCATGACAGCGGCCGCCAGGGCTCGCCTGTTCACGGGGACACCGTACAGAGTCAACTGATTCCGCGCGGGGTCTCCACCGCGTACGCTTTGCCGGTCGGGGTCCGCGCGAAAAAGGGGGCGACGATGACGCGAACCGTCGCATGTTGCGCCGCTGCGGCGTGCTTGGTCTTCCCCGTCGCCGGAATGCCGACGGCCAACGCCCGCGGCGAGGGCGATACGCACATCGACAGCATCGGCCTGGAGACGACGATCGATTGCAACAACGCCACGTTGTTCGTCAACGGCTCGTGGAACGTCATCACCGCCACGGGCACCTGCTACGCGGTCACCATGCAGGGCTCGGGGAATACCGTGGTCGCCGACACCGTCACCGACGACATCACCGTATACGGCTCCAACCAGACGGTGATGTTCCACAACGGCGATCCGTACATCTTGGATCGCGGCCGCGAACTGGGGATGACGAACAACATCAACCGCGTTCCCTGACGATCAGGCGGGCGCGCCGTGCCGCCCCGCGCCAGACGCGAACCGCCCCGCGCCCTCCAACGCCTCCGCCGCCACGCGTGACAAGCTGCCGAATTCGAAGTCGATCGCGTCCGATTCCGACATCCCCCACTGGTTGAGCGCCGACAGCCGGTCGGCCCGCATGCACTGCTGCGGCAGCGCGGCGAGTTCGGCCGCGAGCTTCTCCGCGGCATGGCGCGCTTCACCATTCGGCACCACCCGATTGGCCAGCCCGACCGCATACGCCTCCGGGGCCTTGACCGCACGGCCGGTGAGGATCATGTCCATCGCCCGACTCTGACCGATCAGCCGCGGCAGCCGGACGGTACCGCCATCGATCAACGGGACGCCCCAGCGCCGACAGAACACCCCGAAGACGGCGCTCTCCTCGGCCACCCGCATATCGCACCACAACGCGAGCTCGAGCCCGCCCGCGACCGCGTGTCCGCTGACCGCCGCGATCACCGGCTTGGACAACACCATTCTCGACGGCCCCATCGGACCCGGCCCTGTGCGGTGCACGGCGTTGGACTCCGTTGTTCCGAACGCCTTGAGATCGGCGCCCGCGCAGAACGTTCCGTTATCGCCCCACAGCACTGCGACCGAGGCGCTGTCGTCGGCGTCGAACTCTTCGAACGCGGTGACCAGCTTCGCGGCGGTCGGGCCGTTGACCGCGTTGCGGGCATTCGGCCGGTCGATGATCACAGTGGTCACCGGCCCCTGACGCTCGATACGTACCTCGTCGCTCATGATGACGCCTCCATCAGTTTCAACTCTCCGGTCGGGTACCGCCGCGCCGCGAGCTCGTCGGCGAAGCGGAAGTAGCTTTCCCGCAATGCCTTTGCCGGCCACACCGGCGGCAGCAACTCCTCGGGCAGAACGGGGTCAGTGAGCAGATGGCGCACCATGCCCGCAGCGGCAAGGAAGCGGGAGGGCGTGTCGCACGCGGTCACCATCTCGTCGAGCAGGTGTTCGGCCGTGTCCGCCCACCCCGGCAAGTCCCACAGCCGGCATGCGAGTTCCGCGGGATGATCGTCGCGCGCGCGCATTACCCGCACCCGCCGCATGACGTCTTTCGGCAGCGCGACCCCCAGGTTGTCGGGCCGTAGCCACACTCCCTCCCTCAGCTCGCCGAACCGGTTCTGCTGCAGCGTAGTTCGCAGCGCCGCACGGGTTCGGGGCTCGACTCCCACGCTGGTGATCACCACGGTGGTCCACCCGCCGTCCCATGGCTTGACCGGCGGCCGCATCGCGTCGTCCTGACGACGCTGCCGGGCAAGCAGCCGGTCGGACAGCCGGTAGCCGTCGGCCGAGCGAACCAGGTCGCCCGTGCCGACCAACCGCGTCAGCGCGACTCGCACCGTCGTTTCCTTCAAACCGAAATCATCTGTTAGCCTGAGTAATTCGGCGGTCGTCGCCCACGCCGGGTGGGCACCGAGCAGCACGCTCAGCACCACCGAGCGGGCCGTCATCCGGGCGAGCGTTCGGGCCATCCGGTCACACCTGCGATGCCCGGCGCCCGTAGTCGCCGAAAGGTTCGTCGCGGCGGCGCACCGCGTCGCGAAAGCCGTGTTCACGCGCCTCGGCGACGAACGCGTGTCCCTCGGGTGTGTGCCGCGCGATGCCGTCGAAGATTGTCGAGATCATCGCGCTGGTGCCGACGCCCTGGTTGTACAGCGCGCTGTTCATCGCCAGCTTCACCATGATCAGCTGGTTGACGGGCACCGCGGCAATCCGCTCGACCAGCCGCTCTGTGCGCTCGTCGAGCTCGGCCGGGTCGGGCGCCTCAACGGCCAGACCCCATTCAGCGGCCTGCGCGCCGGTGATGCAATCACCAGTCAGCAGAAGGCGTTTCGCGCGCTGATCACCGAGGCGGTGTGCCCACATCCCGGCCGCGGGCACCCCCCACACGCGGGTCGGCGGGTAGCCGATCTTGGCGTCCGACGCGGCGATCACCTGGTCGGCGTGCAACGCGATGTCCGTTCCGCCGGCCACACAGTAGCCGTGGATCTTCACCACCGTCGGCTTGTCGGCGTGCATCAGGCTGGCGAACCCCCGGACGAACCGGCTCATCATCTGGTAGTCGGTCATCGGATCCCACGGCTGATCGGGCAGATGGTTGATTGCCTGCGTCTTGCCGTCCAGCACGGTGCCCTTGTACGCGCTGCCGCCACCCGCAGAGGACGACCCCTCGGCGTATGCGCTGAGATCGAAACCGGCGCAGAACCCTTCACCGCGCCCGGACACCAGGATCACGTGCACGTCCGGGTCGAGGTCCGCACGTTCCACCAGGGCCGACAGCTCCAGCGGCGTGTCGGCGATGATTGCGTTGCCTTTTTCGGGCCGGTTGAACGTGATTCGGGCAACCCGATCCGTGACCTCATACGTCATCGTTTTCAGGTTGTCGAAGTCGACGGGTCGGATCGCGTGCGTCATCCGTGGTCCGCCTGGGTCTCTCCCCCGCCCGTCATCCCTTGACCAGTGCCCGCTCGAGGATCGGCGCGACATCGAGACCCACGGGCATGGTGCCGAACGCGCCGCCCCACGCACCGCCGAGCCGGGTGGCCAGGAACGCATCGGCCACGGCGGGATGGCCGTGCCGCACCAACAGCGACCCCTGCAGCGCCAGGCAGATGTCCTCAGCCACCTTTCGGCCGCGGTACTGGATGGTTTCGACGTCACCGAGCTGGGGCCGCAGCGCGTCCACATGCGCATCCAGGCGCCGGTCCTGTCCCGCGCTCTTGGCGAGTTCGTCGAACATCACCTCGATGCTTTCGGGCCGAGTTGCCATGGCGCGCAACGTGTCCAGCGCGCTGACGTTGCCGGAACCCTCCCATATGCCCATCAGCGGCGCCTCGCGGTACAGCCGCGGCATGCCCGACTCCTCCACGTAGCCGTTGCCGCCCAGGCACTCCATCGCCTCCCCCGCGTGCGGGGTGGCGCGCTTGCACACCCAGTACTTGCTGGCGGCGAGGCCGATCCGGCGGAACAGTGACTCGGTCTCATCGCCGCGCACCGCGTTGTCGGTCGCGCCGGCCATCCTCATCGCGACGACGGTCGCGGCCTCCGCCTCCACGGCGAGGTCGGCCAGCACATTGCGCATCAGCGGCTGGTCGATCAGATACGCGCCGAACGCTTTACGATGCTGAGCGTGATGGATGGCCCGGGTCAGGCCAGTGCGCATGCTGGTCGCACTGCCCAGCGTGCAGTCCAGCCGGGTGAGGTTCACCATCTCGATGATCGTCGGCACGCCGCGGCCCTCTTCGCCTACCAACCACGCCGTGGCGCCGTCGTACTCGACCTCACTGGACGCGTTGGCGTGGTTGCCGAGCTTGTCCTTGAGCCGCTGCAGGAACATCCGGTTGCGCGTCCCGTCAGGCAGAATGCGCGGCAGGAAGAAGCACGACAAGCCGCTCGGAGCCTGGGCGAGCACGAGAAATACGTCGCACATCGGCGCTGAGGTGAACCACTTGTGACCGGTGAGGCTGTAGGTACCGTCGGCGTTGGGGGTAGCCTGCGTCGTCCCGGCGCGAACGTCGGAGCCGCCCTGCTTCTCGGTCATCGACATGCCCGCGGTGATCCCGGCCTTGGCGGCCGGGACTTTGAGCTCGGGGTCGTATTCGCGGCTCGCGAGCAGCGGCTCGTAGATTGCGGCCAGCTCAGGGTTGAAGCGCAGCGCCGGGATCACTGCGTATGTCATCGAGATGGGGCAGATGTGGCCGGGCTCCGGCGTCCACACCGACGTCTTCGCGGCGCGGACGACGTGCGAGCCGGGCCGATCGTCGGCCCACGGCGCCGCGTGCAGGCCGTGGCCGACGGCGACGCGCATCAGCTCGTGGTAGGCCGGGTCGTACTCGACCTCGTCGATGCGGTGGCCGTACCTGTCGTGTGTGCGCAGCACCGGACGATGGCGATCGGCGAGCTCGCCCCACCGCTGCGCCTGCTGCGAGCCGGACAGCGCGCCGAGCTCGGTGACCTCGTCCAGGCCCCATTGCCCGCCCTCGCGGATCAGCGCCTCGATCAGCACCGGTGAGGTGGCGGGGTTGTAATTCTCGAGCGGTGGAACCTGGTTGGTGACGATGTGCGTATCGGGCATACCCGAATGTTACACTTTTACGACAGTCGCACAATAGGCGTAATACGCCGTCAGTGCGAGTGGGTGGCGAAGAACTGCCAGAGCGCCGTCGTAGCGAACGGCGGCCATTCGTGGCCGCCGCCATCGAGGGTGACGAGCACGACACTGCGGTTGCCCGGGCAGTCGGCGGCCGAGGTGGCACGCGGTCCATCTGTGGTGACGACAGGAGCAGGACACTGGTCGACGTTGCGCCAGAACGCGTTAACCTCCGGCACCGGGGGCCCATTGATATGCGCGAACCCGGCGCCCGGTCCACCGTCATAGCGGATCAGCCGGTCGGCTGTGCCGTGGATGTGCATAACGGACGTCGGATGCGGTGATCCGCACGGGTCGAGCTGGGTCGCCGAGTCGGGCCCGATCGCTGCGAACACGTCGCTGTTGCAGGCCAGCGTGTAGCTCATCATGCCGCCGTTGCTGATGCCGGTCGCGTAGATGCGGGACCGGTCGGTGCCGATGCTCCTGCTGATCTCATCGACCATCGACGTGATGAACCCGACGTCGTCGATGCCTTCGCTGCTGGGCCGACCGCAACAGCCGTGGACGTTCCACGCCCGGGCGATGCCGTCGGGATAGGCCACGGCGAACTTGGCGGTGTCCGCCAATTGGTCCCACCCGTAAGCCCTTTCGGCCTGCTCGCCACTGCCGAACCCGCCGTGCAGCATCACCACCAGGGGCGCCGACGCCGCCAACCCCGGCGGTTTGTGCACCCGGTATGTGCGGTCCAGCCCGCCGATGTTGATGGTGTGGACGCTGGTGCCGTCCGGGAAATCGGCCGTCGGTTGCGCTGTCCCGCGCGGCGTCGACGAACACCCCGCCAGCGCCAACACCGCCGCCAGCAGGGCGAGGCGTCGGGCCGGCATGTCACTACAGTACGGATTGAAACTGTAGCCCCGGAGGTCCGCGTGACCCGCGGGCGCACCAAGAAAGCCCCCGCGATGGATCGCGGGGGCTTTCTTGGTGCAGTGACTACCGGTAAGTACTACCGATAATCCGAGTAGCCGTAGTCGTCCAGCGGCACCGCGGCACCGGTCGCCTGGCCGAAGTCGGGCGCATAGTACTGATCCTCGTACGACGGGATCGTGTACGCGGCGGCCCGGGCCTCCTCGGTCGGCTGCACCTGGATGTTGCGGTACCGGTTGATGCCGGTACCGGCCGGGATCAGCTTGCCGATGATCACGTTCTCCTTCAGACCGTTGAGCTTGTCGCTGCGGCAATTGATCGCCGCATCGGTCAGCACTCGCGTGGTCTCCTGGAACGACGCCGCCGACAGCCACGAGTCGGTGGCCAGCGACGCCTTCGTGATACCCATCAGCACCGGCCGACCGGCAGCGGGCTCGCCGCCCTCGGCCACTACGCGACGGTTCTCGGCCTCGAACTCCGAGCGCTCCGTCAGCGAGCCGGGCAGGAACTCTGTGCTGCCCGAGTCGATGATGGTCACCCGCCGCAGCATCTGCCGGACGATCACCTCGATGTGCTTGTCGTGAATCGACACGCCCTGAGCGCGGTACACCTCCTGGACCTCGTGGACCAGGTGCAGCTGCACCTCGCGGGGGCCCTGAACACGCAGCACCTCGTGCGGATCAGCCGAGCCTTCCATCAGCTGGTCGCCGACCTCGACGTGGTCGCCGTCGCGCAGCAAGCCCTCGGTGCCGTCCTCGTGGGCGACGGCCTTCAGCCGCTGCCGACGAGACAGCTTGTCGTACACGATTTCTTCGCTGCCGTCGTCGGGGGTGATGGTGATCTTGAAGAACTTCTCACCCTCCTCGATCCGGACACGGCCCGAGACCTCGGCGATGGGCGCCTTGTCCCGCGGCACCCGGGCCTCGAACAGCTCCTGCACGCGGGGCAGACCGCCGGTGATGTCCTGACCACCGGTGACACCGCCCTGGTGGAAGGTCCGCATGGTCAGCTGCGTGCCGGGCTCGCCGATCGACTGCGCCGCGACGATGCCGACCGCCTCGCCGATGTCCACCAGCTTGCCGGTGGCCATCGAACGGCCGTAGCACATCGCACACACACCGTTCGCGCTCGCGCACGTCAGCACCGATCGCACCCGCACCGACGAGATGCCGTTCTCGAGCAGCAGGTCGATGGCCGGGTCACCGAGATCGTGGCCCTTCTCGACCAGCACCTTGCCCTTCTCGCCGACCGCGTCCTCCGCCAATGTCCGTGCGTATGCCGATGTTTCGACGTACTGGTCCTTGATCAGAGCGTCGGACTGCAGGTCGGCGAGCCGGACGGTGATGCCCCGCTCGGTACCGCAGTCGTGCTCGCGGACGATGACGTCCTGCGACACGTCCACCAGACGCCGGGTCAGGTAACCCGAGTCGGCGGTACGCAACGCGGTGTCGGCCAAGCCCTTTCGAGCGCCGTGGGTGTTGATGAAGTACTCCAGCACGGTGAGGCCCTCACGGAACGAGGACTTGATCGGCCGCGGGATGAACTCACCCTTCGGGTTGGTCACCAGACCCTTCATGCCGGCCAGCGTCCGGGTCTGGGTGAAGTTGCCCGTCGCCCCCGACTCGACGATCGTAATGATCGGGTTGTCCGGCGGGTAATGCGACCGCAGTGCCTCGCCGACCTCTTCGGTGGCGTCCTGCCAGATCTTCACCAGCGAGTCGTGCCGCTCGCCCTTGTTCAACGCGCCGCGCTGGTACTTCTTCTCGATCCCGTCGGCTTCCTGCTCGTAGCGCTCGAGGATGTCCTGCTTCTCCGGCGGCACCAGCACATCGGCCATTGACACCGTGACACCCGAGCGGGTGGCCCAGTGGAAGCCGGCGTCCTTGAGCTTGTCGACAGTCTGCGCAACCACAATCATCGGGTAGCGCTCGGCGAGGTCGTTGATGATCCGCGCCTGCACCTTCTTGTGCATCTGCTCGTTGATGAACGCATACCCGTGCGGCAGCAACTCGTTGAACAGCACGCGGCCCAGCGTGGTCTTGATCGTCCACGCATCACCGTGCCGCCAGCCCGCCTCGCCGAACAGCTGTCCCTCGAGCTCGGCCGGCGGCCGCAGCTGCGTCAGACGCACCTTGATCGTCGCCCGCACGCTCAGCGCGCCGCGGTCCATCGCCATGATCGCCTCGGCCGGTGAGCTGTACACCCCCGACTCCGGACGGTCCTTGGCCGCCGGCCGGTACTCGCCGACATCGCCGGGAACCTCGGTGGTCAAGAAGTACAGACCGGTCACCATGTCCAGCCGCGGCATGGCCAGCGGCTTGCCCGACGCCGGCGACAAGATGTTGTTGCTCGACAGCATCAGGATGCGAGCCTCGGCCTGCGCCTCCGCCGACAGCGGCAGGTGCACGGCCATCTGGTCGCCGTCGAAGTCGGCGTTGAACGCCTCGCACACCAGCGGGTGAAGCTGAATCGCCTTGCCCTCCACCAGCATCGGCTCAAACGCCTGGATGCCTAGCCGGTGCAGCGTCGGCGCCCGGTTCAACAGCACCGGGTGCTCGCCGATGACTTCTTCGAGAACGTCCCACACCTGCGGACGCTGCCGCTCCACCATCCGCTTGGCGCTCTTGATGTTCTGCGCGTGGTTCAGGTCGACAAGCCGCTTCATCACGAACGGCTTGAACAGCTCCAGCGCCATCAGCTTGGGCAGGCCGCACTGGTGCAGCTTGAGCTGCGGGCCGACCACGATCACCGAACGGCCCGAATAGTCGACGCGCTTGCCGAGCAGGTTCTGACGGAACCGGCCCTGCTTGCCCTTCAGCAGATCGCTCAGCGACTTCAGCGGACGGTTGCCCGGCCCGGTGACGGGCCGGCCGCGGCGACCGTTGTCGAACAGCGCGTCCACCGACTCCTGCAACATCCGCTTCTCGTTGTTGACGATGATCTCGGGCGCGCCGAGGTCGATCAGTCTCTTGAGCCGGTTGTTGCGGTTGATCACGCGGCGGTACAGGTCATTGAGGTCGCTGGTGGCGAACCGGCCACCGTCGAGCTGCACCATCGGGCGCAGCTCCGGCGGGATCACCGGCACCGCGTCGAGCACCATGCCCATCGGCGAGTTGCCCGACTGCTGGAACGCCGCGACCACCTTCAACCGCTTGAGCGCACGAAGCTTCTTCTGCCCCTTGCCATTCCGGATGACATCACGCAGGATGTCGGCCTCCGCGTTGATATCGAAGCTCTCGATGAGCTTCTGGATGGCCTCTGCGCCCATCGAGCCGGTGAAGTACTCGCCGTAGCGGTCGATGATCTCGCGGTAGAGCAGCTCGTCGACGATCAGCTGCTTCGGCGCCAGCTTGGTGAACGTCGTCCAGATCTCCTCGAGCCGGACCAGCTCGCGCTGTGCGCGGTCGCGGAGCTGGCGCATCTCACGCTCGCCGCCGTCTCGAACTTTCCGCCGTACGTCGGACTTGGCGCCTTCCTTCTCCAGCTCGGCAAGGTCGGCCTCGAGCTTCTGCGCGCGGGCCTCCAGCTCGGAGTCGCGCTGATCCTCGATGGCCTTCTTCTCGACCTCCATCTCGGCCTCGAGAGTGGAGATCTCGTTGTGACGCATCTCGTCGTCGACGGCGGTGATGACATAGGCCGCGAAGTAGATGATCTTCTCGAGATCCTTCGGGGCCAGGTCCAGCAGGTAGCCCAGCCGCGACGGGACGCC
This sequence comes from uncultured Actinomycetota bacterium, assembly GCA_963759655.1. GTDB lineage: Bacteria > Actinomycetota > Actinomycetes > Mycobacteriales > Mycobacteriaceae > Mycobacterium. Next base: position 156,683 of record CAVXAG010000011.1, read on the forward strand.
CTTGAAGTACCAGATGTGCGTGACGGGTGCGGCCAGCTCGATGTGGCCCATCCGCTCACGGCGCACCTTCGCACGGGTCACCTCGACGCCGCAGCGCTCGCAGATGATGCCCTTGAAGCGCACGCGCTTGTACTTGCCGCAGTAGCACTCCCAGTCGCGAGTCGGTCCGAAGATCTTCTCGCAGAACAGGCCGTCCTTCTCAGGCTTCAGTGTCCGGTAGTTGATGGTCTCCGGCTTCTTGACCTCGCCGAACGACCAATTACGGATGTCCTCGGCGGTGGCCAGGCCGATCCGGAGTTCATCGAAGAAGTTGACGTCTAACACGTAACTCCCTTTCCCCTTTCGGGACTAGAAAAATCGAATCGAAAGATCACGCGAGATCTTCTACAGATGCAGATTCGTTGCGGGACAAGTTGATTCCTAGGTTCGCCGCGGCACGCTCCAAGTCCTCGTCGTCGCCGTCGCGCATCTCGATCGCGGCGCCGTCGGAAGACAGCACCTCGA
>CAVXAG010000012.1:0-71833 GCA_963759655.1 uncultured Actinomycetota bacterium
GCTGGTGCAGGCGTCCCGATCGGCCGTAATGGTCTGTGTCGGCGCGGTCGGACTCAATCACTTTCAGCCAGGGCGGGTCGGTTCTACCGCGGCGGCCTTGGCCGCTTCGACGCACTGCCCGGTCGCGATCATTCGCGGGCAAGACCGTGCGGCCGGGCGGCATGCCGACGGGATCATCGTCGAAACCGACCAGGGTCCCCACGATGGCGTCGTGTTGGAGGCTGCCATGGAGGAAGCGCGCCTGCGAAAGGCACGGCTGACGGTGATCACCTGCTGGCAATCCCAGTTCACCGACATCCACGATGCCGGTGCGGTCGCGGAGGGCAATCGCCGGGTGGGCGCCCAGCTGGACCGTCGGCTGGCGCGTTGGACCCGACGTTACCCGGACCTTGAGGTGAAGTCAGTGCCCGTGCACGGGAGCACCCTGAACTATCTCGCCAAGAACGCCGGCTCAGCGCAATTGGTCGTGGTGGGCGCCCACAACTGCCATCACGTGGACGAACTTGTCGGGCCGACCGGCAATGCCGCGCTGCGCGACACCGACAGCTCGTTGCTCATCGTGAATCGCAGACACCTGTGAGCATGGACCATGATGAACATGTCGGATGGTTCAGCGCTGGTCACCGACGCTGACCCGCAACATCGGCTGAGAGGGCTTGCCATGGTCAAGGTGTTTTTGGTCGATGACCACGAAGTCGTCCGTCGTGGGCTCGTCGACTTACTCGCATCGGATCCCGACCTCCAAGTCATCGGTGAAGCCGGCTCCGTGGCCGAGGCGATGGCGAGAATACCTGCGCTGAGACCCGACGTCGCGGTGCTCGATGTTCGACTGCCCGATGGCAACGGAGTCGAATTGTGCCGCGATCTCTTGTCCGATCTGCCGGACCTGCGCTGTCTGATGCTGACATCGTTCACCTCCGATGAGGCAATGCTCGACGCGATTCTCGCGGGCGCCAGCGGCTATGTCGTCAAGGACATCAAAGGGATGGACCTGGCCAAGGCCATCAAGGATGTGGGGGCAGGGAAATCGCTTCTCGACAACCGCGCGGCCGCCGCGTTGATGGCGAAGCTGCGCGGCGCAGCCGAGCGCTCGGATCCGCTGTCCGGGCTGACCGCTCAGGAGCGGACGCTGCTCGGACTCCTCGGTGAGGGACTCACCAACAAACAAATTGCCGCACGGATGTTCCTCGCCGAGAAGACGGTGAAGAACTATGTTTCGCGGCTGCTGGCCAAACTGGGGATGGAGCGCCGCACTCAGGCGGCGGTCTTCGCCACACGGTTGGATCCGGCGCACCGCCCCGACGATTCAGACGGACCGAAACGTTCCCAATATTGACCGCTGGTGCCACGATGGTGGCGTGACCGATGAGATCGGTTCGCGGGTTGATCCGGGCGTGAGTCCGGTACGCGACGCGCTGTCTCAGCTGCGACTGCGCGAGCTGCTCATCGAGGTCCAGGACCGCGTCGAGCAGATCGTCGAAGGCAGAGACCGGCTCGACGGTCTGATCGACGCCATGCTGGTGGTCACTTCGGGTCTCGAGCTCGACGACACGTTGCGGACCATCGTCCATACGGCCATCAACTTGGTGGACGCCCGCTACGGGGCGGTGGGCGTACGTGGCCAGGAGAACGACCTGGTCCAATTCATCTATGAGGGGATCAATGAGAGTACTCGTGAGCTCATCGGGCACCTCCCCGAAGGTCGCGGCGTTCTCGGAGTCTTGATCGAAGACCCCAAGCCGATCCGCCTCGACAACATCTTCCAGCACCCGGCATCCGTTGGGTTTCCAGCGAACCACCCTCCGATGCGGACATTTCTCGGTGTTCCCGTTCGCATCCGCGACGAGGTGTTCGGGAACCTCTATCTGACCGAAAAGGCGAACGGACAGCCGTTCAGCGAAGACGACGAGGTGCTGGCGCAGGCGCTGGCGGCCGCGGCCGGCATCGCGATCGACAACGCCCGCCTCTACGAACAGTCGCGGGCTCGTCAGTCGTGGATCGAAGCAACGCGCGATATCGCTACCGAATTGTTGTCCGGAGCCAACCCGACAACGGTATTTCGACTCGTTGCGGAGAAGACACTGGAGTTGACCGACGCACACGCTGCCCTAGTGGCGGTTCCCGTCGACAGCGACATGCCCGCCGCCGAGGTCGTCGACCTGGTTATCGCCGAAACGGCCGGCGAGATATTCCCGTCCGGCGAACAACGAACGATACCGGTAGAAGGAACCGCGGTCGGCCGAGCCTTCCTGGACCGCACTCCACGCCGATTCGACAACCTCGACTTAGGCATCGGCGCCTCTTGGCAACCCGGAGATGCGCTGGTACTGCCCCTTCGGACCACCGAAGCAGTCGCCGGTGTGTTGGTCGCACTCGCACACTCGGATGGGAAGCCGTTCAGCGACGAACAACTCGACATGATGGCCGCGTTCGCCGACCAGGCGGCGCTGGCCTGGCAGCTGGCCACCTCACAGCGCCGGATGCGCGAACTCGATGTGCTGACCGACCGCGACCGGATCGCCCGAGATCTACACGACCACGTGATACAACGACTTTTCGCGGTCGGACTCGCTTTGCAGGGGACTATCCCACGGTCACGAAGGCCCGAAGTGCAACAACGGCTTTCCGAGTGCGTGGACGATCTTCAAGGAGTCATCCAGGAGATCCGGACCGCCATCTTCGATCTGCAGGGCGCGACCTCGGGCACGACCCGCCTGCGGCAACGACTCGACGAAGCCATCGCGCAGTTCGCTGGCACGGAGCTGCGCACCAGCGTGCAATTCATCGGGCCCCTATCGGTTATCGACGCGTTACTGGCCGATCATGCCGAAGCCGTTGTGCGCGAGGCGGTTAGCAACGCTGTTCGGCATGCCAACGCCGGCACGCTCACCGTCACCGTCACCGTCGAAGACGACCTGAGTATCGAAGTGGTCGACAACGGACAAGGCCTTCCGGGTGACGTCACCGGCAGCGGCCTGACCAATCTGCGCCGACGCGCCGAGGAATCCGGCGGTTCCTTCCTTATCGAAAGCCGTCCGACCGGCGGCACCGTGCTGCGGTGGTCGGCGCCACTGCCGTAACGGCGGTATCTGCAGCGCGACCCTACGACTTCCGGGCGACGATCACCGGCATGCGGGCGGTGTGCACGACCGCAGAGCCGACCGATCCCAGCGACATTCCCGCAAACCCGCCGCGCCCGTGGCTCCCAACCACGACGAGCTGCGCTGTTTCGGAGCGCTCAATGAGCTGTCGCGCCGGCTGGTCGCACACAACGAGTCGGTGCACCTTGACATCCGGATAGCGTTCCTGCCAACCGGCAAGCCGCTCGGCCAGCAGCCGTTCCTCTTCCGCCTTCACCAGCGACCAGTCGAGGCCGGGCAATTCGATCACCTCGAAGTCACTCCAGGCGTGCAGGGCGACAAGTTCGACACCTCGTCGCGAGGCTTCATCGAAGGCAATAGCGGTCGCCAAGTCCGACGCGGGCGAGCCGTCGATGCCCACTAGCACCGGCGCTTGAGCGGGGTGGGCCATCAACGGGTCCTCGTCGTGAATGACCGCAACCGGGCAATGCGCGTGATGCACCAGGCCGGTGCTGACCGAGCCGAGAAGGACCCGGGCGAGCGCGCCGTGGCCGCGGCACCCGACCACGATCATCTCCGCCTCTTTGGAGAGGTCGACGAGAGTCGGCACGGTGGCCGAGAAGACCACCTCGCTATTGATCTCGACGGGGCCGCCGTTCTTGCCGTTCTCCTCAACGATCTTGATGGCATCGTCGATGAACATGCGCGCGTTCTCTTTCTGCCATTGTTCGAACTCGACGGGCACCGGTGCCGCCGGCCAGGTGGGTACAACCGGGTTCACGACGTACACCAGGGTCAGCGGGACGTTGCGCATCGCCGCTTCTTGGCCGGCCCAGTAGACGGCGACATTGGAGGCAGGCGACCCGTCAACACCGACCACGATGCCGGGCTTCTTTACCGGAGCAGACATTTCAGCCTCCTTCAGAGGACACAGGCAGATAACTCGACCACCACCCACGACGTTAGAAGTGCAGGCGGTGCGGGGCAGGTGCCATTGGTCACCGGCCAGGTGGCCCTAAGGCCTTGATCGACTGCGGGTTATAGCGTCGCCGGCGAAGAGGGATCACCATCAGATGACGCGTGTTCGCCCGAGCAAGAAAGCGCATCGATGAAGCAGCCGGTCATCATAAGGGCTTGCTGCACCGGTCTCTAACGATCCACCCACTCGACGACATCGGTCAGAGGACACCGGGGAGTTGACGGAAGCGGTTCCGCGTTGACCGGCGCCCACCCCACACGTAACAACATTTGGGCATACCCGTCGCCACCGAAGACCTCCTCTTGAACGGCTGATCGTGTTGCAGAGACCTCGAGCGGTTCTGTCACTGGGCAACTCGCCAGCCCCATCGCGGTCGCGCTCAGCAACACGAGGCTTGTCGCCTCACCTGCCCGCAGGCGCGAGAGTGGGCTGTCGTCTTTTGTTCCGAGAGCCAACACAACCGCAGCGTCGTCTTCGGCGACGGTACCGACTGGTTGCGCCAACGCCGGGCCGGCAAAGTGCCGCGCGGGTATCGGAGCGGTCGGATCCGACCGCGGAGTATTGCGTGCCGGCACACCGGCATGCGACCCGTATCGTCCACTCCAGATTGTCAACTCGGACAAATAGTCGTAATCGGTCGCATGGAGCCGAACGGACTCGGCGACAATATGTCGCAGCTTCGGAAGCGATTCGACCAGCCGCAACATCACGCCGGCGCGAGCCGCGCGTGCGCCCATCAGTCCGATGTCGGAAGCGGGCACTGGCCACGAACTATAGTGGCGTCGGTCCGTACGTCGCCGCGGTATCGCCGCGGCCAGCTTGACGTCGAGCTCGACTGCAGCGCGACGATATACCTCCAGCGCGGCAAGGTGGTTCGGGTCTGCCGGATCGGGGAACCGGTGCACTTTCGCCTGCCATCCCGAGGCGGCCAGCGCTACCAGAGCGTGGTGCAGTGATGCTCCGCAACTCAACAGGAGATCCCGCTCGTCGGGATCGGTGACGGGCAGATGCCTGTCCCGATCAGCATAAAGGTCCATGGTGCGCTCGCCGATTCGCCACCGCCAGGGCTGCGAATTGTGTACGGAGGGCGCCCTGATCGCGAGGGACACGATCGACTGGATCGTCTCCGGATCGGGGAAATGGACGTTCATTGTCAGGACAACTCTTCCGTTCGGCTTCTTCGTGTGATACCAGCGTCTCGCACCACCACCCCCTGTGTTAGGGGCAAAGGTCCCCGCTCACCGGGACTTGCTGCATCGATATTCCGACGTCACACCGGGGCCGACCGCGCTCGACATCATCGAAAATGGCCCGCCCAACCAGGTTTGGACGGTCGAGACGGTCGGCATCGGCTCAGAGGGTCGACGCGACCAGGCCGGCAAGGTCGACGAGGCGGTGGGAGTAGCCCCATTCGTTGTCGTACCAGCCGACGATCTTCACCAAGTCTCCGGTAACTTTCGTGAGCCCCGCGTCGAAGACGCACGACGCGGGGTCGGTCACGATGTCGGAGGAAACGATGGGATCCTCGGTGTAAGTGAGGAAGCCCTTGAGCTCACCGTCGGCGGCGGCCGCGAACGCGGCGTTGACCGCCTCGACGCTGGCCGGTTCGCGGACGGTGACGGTGAGGTCGGTCGCCGAACCGGTGGGCACCGGCACCCGCAACGCATACCCGTCGAGGCGGCCCTCGAGTTGGGGCAGTACCAGGCTGATCGCTCGGGCGGCCCCGGTCGACGTGGGCACCACGTTGATCGCGGCGGCGCGGGCCCGGCGAAGGTCGTGGTGCGGACCGTCCTGCAAGTTCTGGTCCGGCGTGTACGCGTGGATGGTGGTCATCAGGCCGCGCTCGATGCCGAACTCCTCGTCCAGCACCTTCGCCATCGGCGCCAGGCAGTTCGTAGTACACGAGGCGTTCGACACGACGTTCTGGGTGCCGTCGTAGTCGCGATGGTTGACACCCATCACGAGGGTGAGGTCCGCACCCCTCGACGTCGCGGACACCACCACCTTCTTCGCTCCTCCGTGTATGTGGCCCCGGGCCTGATCCGCGGCGGTGAACCGGCCGGTGGACTCGATCACGACGTCCACGCCGAGATCTCCCCAGGGCAGCGCCGCCGGCCCGTCGGCAATGGACCACGCCTTGATCGACTGGTCCCCGACCATAATGTTCTCACCGTCGACCGACACTTCGTGCGGTAAGCGCCCGAGGACAGAGTCGTATTTGAGCAGGTGCGCCAGAGTCTTGATGTCAGTGAGGTCGTTCACCGCCACGATCTCGATGTCGCTGGTGCCTGCCGTCTGTTGTGCGTCCACCGCGCGGAAGAAATTTCGGCCGACACGGCCGAAACCGTTCACGCCCACCCGGATCGCCATGATGTCTCCTCGAAAGTTTGTGGTGCCACCTCGAGTCTGACAACGCTTGAGGCCGACCAGCAGAGGACAAAGTCCTCGCTTCCCTGCCGGCCCTTCTCCCCGGTTCGAGTGACCTTCGGCCCTGGCTCCGTGCGTGCTGCCGTGAGAAGTTGGCATTTGTGGCGCTACGTGTGGCGGTAAACGCCGGCGGTGTCGGGCTACGAGAGGACAGGTTATGAGTACGTCTCAGTACGTCCGCTTTTTTGAGGAGTTCGGCATCGACGACGTGCCGCTCGTCGGTGGCAAGAACGCCTCGCTGGGCGAGATGTTCCAGAAGCTGTCCGGTCAGGGCGTACGCGTCCCGCACGGTTTCGCCATCACCGCCGAGGCCTATCGCTACATGTTGGACAAGGCCGATGCCTGGGGCCGTCTACATGCCGAACTCGACGGACTCGACCCCGCCGATGTCGCCGCGCTGGCGCGAAAAGCCAAGCGCACCCGAGAGATCGTCTACGGTGCAGGGCTCCCCGACGATCTGGCTGCCGAGATTCTGGATGCCTACCGCACCCTTCAGCAGGAGTACGGCGAGGAGGTGAGTCTCGCCGTGCGCAGCTCGGCAACCGCGGAGGACCTGCCGACGGCGAGCTTCGCCGGCCAGCAGGATTCATATCTCAACATCAAGGGCGAACAGAGCCTGCTCGACACGTGCCGCCGTTGCTTCGCCAGCCTCTTCACCGACCGCGCCATTCACTACCGAATCGACCAGGGCTTCGACCACTTCAAGGTTTCGCTGTCCATCGGCGTGATGAAGATGGTGCGCTCCGACATCGCTTCGTCGGGTGTGATGTTCTCCATCGACACCGAATCGGGCTTTCGCGACGCCGTGTTCGTGACGGGCGCGTACGGCCTTGGCGAGAACGTTGTTCAGGGCGCCGTCGACCCCGACGAGTTCTACGTTCACAAGCCGACCTATCTCGCCGGCCACCGCGCCGTGTTGCGCCGCCTCGTCGGGGACAAGGCGGTGAAGATGATCCTCGTCGACGGCGAGACGAAGAACACGACGCGAAACATCCCCACACCGAAGGCCGACCGCGCCCGGTTCTGCCTCACCGACGAGGACGTTCTGGAACTGGCCGGTTATGCGTGCACCATCGAGCAGCACTACGGGCGCCCGATGGACATGGAGTGGGCCAAGGACGGTATAGACGGGAAGCTCTACATCGTCCAGGCCCGCCCGGAGACAGTGGCCTCCCAGCACAGCGTGACCGCGCTGGAGTCCTACGTGCTCGAGGGCAGGGGCGAGATACTCGCCGAGGGGCGGTCGGTCGGCGAACGGATCGCCTCGGGTGCGGTGAGACGGATCGAGAATCTCACGCACCTGGCGGACTTCAAGCCCGGCGAGGTACTCGTCGCCGACACCACCACACCCGACTGGGAGCCGGTCATGAAGACCGCTGCGGCGATCGTCACCAACCGTGGTGGTCGCACCTGCCACGCGTCGATCATCGCCCGCGAGCTCGGCATCCCCGCTGTGGTCGGCACTGGCGACGCGACCACCAGCGTGCCCGATGGCGCGGTCGTTACGGTGTCGTGCGCCGAGGGTGACTCGGGCCGCGTGTACCGGGGCGAGGTGGGTTTCCATGTCGACCGCACCGAGGTGGCGGACTTGGCCCGCCCGCACACCCAGGTCATGATCAACCTCGGGAACCCCGACCTCGCCTTCAAAACGTCGTTCCTGCCGAACGATGGTGTCGGACTCGCTCGCATGGAGTTCATCATCAGCGAGTACATCCGGGTCCATCCGCTCGCCCTCTTGCACCCCGAGAAGGTCGACGACCCCGAGGCTCGCCGGGCGATCGACCGGCTAACGCACGGTTACGTCGACGGAAGTGCCTTCTTCGTGGAGCGCCTCTCCGAAGGAATCGGCACGATCGCCGCCGCGTTCTGGCCGAAGCCTGTGGTGGTCCGGATGTCGGACTTCAAGACGAACGAGTACGCCAGCCTGCTCGGCGGACGGGGCTTCGAGCCGTCCGAGAGCAACCCGATGCTCGGCTTCCGCGGCGCCTCCCGGTACGCGCATCCCGCCTATGCCGAGGGCTTCGCGCTCGAATGCCGCGCGATGCGACGCGTACGCGAAGAGATGGGCCTGACGAACGTCATTCTGATGCTCCCGTTCGTGCGCCGAGTGGCCGAGGCGGACCTTGTTCTCCAGACGATGGCCGACCTCGGTCTGCGGCGGGGCGAGAACGGGCTCAAGGTGTACGCGATGTGCGAGATCCCGAACAACGTGATCCTGATCGATGAATTCGCCAAGCGCTTCGACGGCTTCTCCATCGGCTCCAACGACCTGACGCAGCTGACCCTGGGCGTCGATCGTGACAGCGAGATCGTCGCGTTCGACTACGACGAACGCGACGAGGGTGTCAAGGAAATGATTCGCCTGGCAGTGGAGGGCTGTCGCCGCAACGGGATCCACTCGGGGCTATGTGGACAAGCGCCTTCGGATTACCCGGACATGGCCGAGTTCTTGGTCCGGGTCGGCATCGAGTCGATGAGCCTCAACCCCGACACCGTGGTCAAGACCACCCGCCAGGTCCTGGCCTTGGAACACCAGCTCGTGCCCTCTTCATGAGCAGCGACGGACTGCATCGTCGGACAGCGCAGATCGCCGTCGAGTAACGGATCTGTGGGATGAAGCTGCCGGTCACCATCGATCCGCGTTACCACGACGCGGTGCTCTTCAACCTGGACGTTGCGCTGTTCGGGGCGACGGTCGACCTGGCCCGAAAGTTGCAGGGCATCGACGTCGCTGCGGCGGCTTATTCGTCGAGCCCGCAGTGTCAGCAGGCATTGAAAGCCGCCGGGATCGATGACCTGTTCGGCGTCTGCATCGACGGAATCGCCGCCGGGTGCGGGACGGCCGAAACGCCTGACCCCGCAGTGCTTCTGGAAGCCACCAGCCGACTCGGTGTGCGGCCGCAACGGTGCGTCGTCGTCGAAAACTCCGAGGCCGGAGTGGCGGCGGGCCGCGACGGCGGATTCGCGCTCGTCATCGGCGTCGAGGGAACGGAACGTGCCGACGACTTGGCGCGCAACGGTGCCGACGTCGTGGTCGCCGACTTGGCCGACGTCGCAGTTCGCGCGGGTGACAAGCGGATATCGGAAATCCCGAATGCGCTGGAGTCCTACGGTCAGTTGATCGGCATCACCAGCGCCCGGGAGTCGGTGTTGTTCCTCGACTACGACGGGACGTTGTCCCCCATCGTGTCCGATCCCAGCGCGGCCACGCTTGTCGATGGGGGGGCCGAAGCGCTGGAACTTCTGGCGGCGGTGTGTCCGGTGGCGGTCCTGAGCGGTCGCGACCTTGCTGACATCCGCACCAGGGTAGGCGCACCCGGGCTCTGGTACGCCGGCAGCCACGGGTTTGAGCTGACGGGCCCGGACGGCACATATCACCAGAATGAAGCGGCCGCCGCCTATGTGCCTGCCCTCGAGCGGGCGGCCGCCGAATTGCGCGAGGGCCTGGCGCAGATTCCGGGAGTACGGGTGGAGCACAAGCGCTTCGCCGTCGCGGTTCACTACCGCCAGGTCGCACCGGAGCACGTCGCTGAGATCGTCACCACCACACACAAGCTCGGACAGCGAGCCGGCCTACGGGTGACGACCGGGCGCATGCTGGTCGAGCTGCGGCCTGACATCGACTGGGACAAAGGGACCACCCTGGCCTGGATTCGTGACCGCATCGACGCCACGGGTTCCCTGCTGCCGATCTACATCGGCGACGACCTCACCGACGAAGACGCATTTGACGCCGTCCATTTCGACGGCATCGGGATTATTGTGCGGCACGACGAGGATGGCGACCGCAAGACGGCCGCCCATTTCACCCTGCAGAGTCCCGATCAGGTGCGGGATTTCCTCCAACGAGGGTCGCGGTGGCTTGCCGTCAAGCACCAGACAGCATCCAAAGCTTGGGATTTCACCTTTGAGGGGTATGACCCGCAGAGCGAGAAGCTTCGAGAGTCGTTGTGCACGTTAGGAAATGGCTACTTCGCCACCCGGGGCGCTGCGCCCGAATCGAAGGCCGACCAGGCGCACTACCCCGGTACCTATGCCGCAGGGGTTTACAACCGCCTCGTCGACGACGTATCGGGTACCGCTATCGACAACGAGAGCTTGGTGAATCTGCCCAACTGGCTTGCCTTGACCTTCCGGATCGACGGCGGCAGCTGGTTCGACATCGACGCGGTCAGGGTGCTGTCCTACCGGCAAACCCTCGATCTTCGCGGCGCGATACTGACGAGGGACGTTCGTTTCTGTGACGACGCCGGCCGCACCAGTTCGCTGACACAGCAACGATTCGTCGCGATGCACATGCCCCACGTCGGTGCTCTCCAGACGACGATCGTCGCCGACGACTGGTCAGGGACAATCGAGATTCGCTCGACGCTGGACGGCAACGTCACGAACTCGCTCGTCGAACGCTACCGGGACTTGGCCAACGAGCATCTCGGGTCAGTGGAAAAGCGGGAGATCTCTGACAATTCGGTACTGCTGACAGTCCAGACGACCCAATCGCGCGTTCCCATTGCCATGGCGGCGCGAAGCATCGTATGGCGCGACGGGGCTCCTGTCCCGGCCACCTATCGCCTGGTCGACGAGGCAGCAGAAATCGGTCACGATATCGCCGTCGAGCTGTCAATCGGTGAGGCGTTGACGGTAGAGAAGGTCGTGACCGTCTTCACCGGCCGCGATGTCGCAACGTCCGAGCCTGCTGTCGATGCCGAGCGCTGGCTGAGCCGACTCGGCCGATTCGCCGAGTTGCGCGACGAGCATCTTAAGGACTGGGTACATCTGTGGGAGCGCCTGTCGATCGAGTTCGATGACTTCACCGACGAATTGCGCATCCTCCGATTGCATCTCCTGCATCTGCTGCAGACGGTTTCACCTAACAGTTCCGACCTCGATGTCGGCGTGCCGGCCCGTGGATTGCACGGCGAAGCGTACCGCGGCCACATCTTCTGGGACGAGCTGTTCATCTTCCCGGTACTGAACTTGCGGCTGCCGATGATCACCCGTTCGCTGCTTGGCTACCGCTACCGCCGCCTGCCGGAGGCACGTCACGCCGCCAGTGCGGCCGGCTACTCCGGTGCGATGTTCCCGTGGCAATCCGGCAGCGACGGGCGCGAGGAAAGCCAACGGCTGCACCTCAATCCGCGCAGCGGCCGGTGGAACCCCGACTCGAGCGCTCGTGCGCACCACATCGGCATCGCGGTTGCCTACAGCGCGTGGAAGTTCTACCAGGTCACCGGGGATCTCGCCTACCTGATCGACTATGGCGCGGAGATGCTGGCCGAGATTGCACGCTTCTGGGTGAGTAGAGCCACCCACGACGAAGAACGCGGTCGCTACAGCATCCGAGGCGTCATCGGGCCCGATGAATTCCACTCGGGCTACCCCGACGCGCCCCACGACGGCATCGACGACAACGCGTACACAAACGTGATGGCGGTCTGGGTGATCATGCGGGCCTTCGACGCACTGAACCTGCTACCACTGCCGAACCGGCTCGACTTATTGGAAACGCTCGGACTGCACGGTGACGAACTGGCGCACTGGGATGACGTTAGTCGACGGATGTACATCCCCTTCCACGACGGCGTCATCAGCCAGTTCGAGGGATACGGCGAGTTGGCGGAACTGGACTGGGACCGCTACCGCCGCCACTACGGCAACATCCAACGCCTGGACCGCATCCTCGAGGCGGAGAACGACGACGTGAACCGCTACAAGGCTTCCAAACAGGCCGACGCCCTCATGCTGCTCTACCTGCTGTCGGCAACCGAGTTGCGTGAGCTACTCGACCGGCTCGGCTACCGCTTCATGCCCGACCAGGTCCCAAAAATGGTTGACTACTACCTGGCCCGCACGTCGCACGGGTCGACGCTCAGTGGTGTGGTGCACACCTGGGTGCTGGCGCGGGCCAACCGCGATCGCGCAATGGAGTTCTTCCAGCAGGCGCTCAAGTCCGACGTCTCCGACATCCAGGGCGGCACCACGTCCGAAGGCATTCACCTGGCGGCCATGGCCGGCAGCGTCGACCTCATGCAGCGATGCTTCACCGGGCTGGAGACCCGGTCCAATCGCATCATCCTCTCCCCGCACTGGCCGGAAACACTTGGCGTGCTGGCATTACCGTTCCACTACCGCGGTCTGCACCTGCACCTGCGGGTCAGCGGAAGGGGCGTCATCATCAGTGTGGATCCACGCGACACTGCTGCCGGAATCGAGGTGGAATGCCGTGGTCGGGTCGTCCAATTGATGCCCGGCACCACCGTCCGATTTCCCGGCTGATCCGGTGGTGACCGTCAGGTTCTTGATCCAGACGTCTTCCAGATGCATTGTCGCCTCAGGCGCGTTCCTTGATGGCCGTAGTCTTGCCTGTCACCATTAATCCAATAGCTACCGTCACTGGCTTATGCCTGTAGCCACCGACACCATAGGAGCCCCGTGCCGAGTGTGCAGGTCGACGTTGATACCACGAGCCGGCAGCTGAACCAGCTGCGCGACGATGTCGACGAACTCCTGACCCGATTGTCCGTAGCCGAGTCCACGTGGTCCCGTTGGCTCACCGGTGTCACAACTGAGCATCGATCGTCTGCCCGAAACATGCTGCACTATTGGGCAATTCGGCAATGCGATCTGCGCGACCTACAAGCCCGGCTCTCCGCCCACGGGCTGTCTTCGCTGGGTCGCAGCGAGCCGCATGTCGAGGCCACGCTGCTCTTGGTGAGGTCGGCAATCTGTGCGATGCTCGGCGAGGGTTGGCAACCACCCGTTTCACCCGGCGTTTGCATCGACCAAGGGCCCGAACTGCTGCGGCACCGAACGCAGGACCTGCTAGGACCGGAACCGGCCCATCGGGTGACCCGCATCATGGTCACGCTGCCCTCCTCGGCGGCGACCAACCCCGCGTTGGTCCGCGAGTTGGTGGAGAGCGGTATGAATGTTGCCCGCATCAACTGCGCGCACGACGATGCCGAGGCATGGCGCTGCATGGCACGGCATGTCCGGCGGGCGGCTGACGCGACCGGCCGAAGCTGCCTGATCGCGATGGACCTGGCCGGACCAAAGCTCCGCACCGGACCGCTTGGACCCGGGCCGCGCAGCGTGAAGCTCCGGCCACGCAGAGACAAGCTTGGGCAGGTCATCAGCCCGGCACAGGCTTGGCTCACGGCGTCGGAAGACCCGACCGACCCCCCAGAATCCGGCATGCTGTCGCTTCCGGTGCCCCGGCAATGGCTCAGCCGCCGCCACGACGGCGACGTCCTGCATCTGCACGACACCCGCGGCTCGAAGCGCCGACTGGTGCTGACAACCTGTGATCCGAGACCAAGCGCCCCCAGCGGATTCGTCGCGACTGCCGACCAAACCACCTACCTGGCCACCGGGACGGTTCTGCATGTCCACGGTATCGAGGATTCGACACACCTTGGCGAACTTCCCCAAACCGAACAGGGCCTCGTGCTGCACCGCGGCGACATTCTCGAGCTGACCAGGGATTGTTCGCCCGCCCCGTTGACCGCGGACCGCTTGCCCCGGATCGGCTGCACGCTGCCCGAAATCTTCGACCATGCACGCGTTGGCGAGAAGGTCTACCTCGATGACGGCCGGATCAGTGGGGAGATAGTGAGCGTCGATCCCAGCGTGCTGGGGTTGCGGATCGACCACGCCGCAGACGTGGGGTCCCGCCTCCGCGCCGGCAAGGGCGTGAATGTGCCGGACGCCCGCCTACCGATTTCCGCGCTAACCGCCAAGGACGTGTCTGACCTGTCAACTGTGGTTGAGCTGGCGGATCTGGTCGAGATGTCTTTCGTTCGAAACCCTTCCGATGTCGAGCAGTTGCTCGATGAGCTGGACCGGCTCGGCGACGATGCACTGGGGATTGTGCTGAAAATTGAGACCCGGCAAGCGTTCGAGCATCTCCCGCATCTGCTGCTCACGGTGATGCGGCGGCCACGCGTCGGGGTGATGATCGCGCGAGGCGATCTTGCGGTCGAGTGCGGCTACGACCGGCTGGCCGAATTGCAGGAAGAGATTCTGTGGCTGTGCGAGGCAGCGCACCTGCCGGTGATCTGGGCTACTCAAGTACTCGAACAGCTCGCCAAGACAGGAAATCCCTCCCGGCCGGAGATCAGTGATGCCGCACTGAGCGAACAAGCCGAATGCGTGATGCTCAACAAGGGACCGTATATCAACGACGCAGTCGCTGTTCTCGACAGCATCCTCCGGCGGATGGCCGATCACCACTACAAGAAGAACGCCCTCATGCCGTCCCTGCACTCCTGGCACCCCGACTCGAATGATGGCGGAGCGGCGACGAACAGTCGATAGCCACCCCGAGTTCACCGGCGCACCGTATCCTGGCGTTATGGCTGGTGACAAGCACGCCAGCGGTGAGATCGGCCGCGGCGCCGCCGGATCGTGGCAGGACGTCACGCCGCTTGCGGACCTGTCCCACGGGCGTCCCCGGGCCGGGCCGGTCCGCGAGCGCCGACCCGTCTACGTCGATTTGCTGCCGCCCTGCAACGTCGGTTGCCCCGCCGGGGAAAACATCCAAGCCTGGCTTGCACACGCCACCGCCGGCCGGCACGAAGCCGCGTGGCGTCAGCTCGTCGAGGACAACCCATTCGCCGCAATCCACGGCCGCGTGTGCTACCACCCGTGTGAAACCGTCTGCAACCGCGCCCATCTCGACAGTTCCGTATCGATCCATTCGGTGGAGCGGTTCCTCGGTGACGTCGCCCGTGAGCGCGGCTGGATGTTCGAACCACCGTCCACCCGCAGCGGCAAGCGAGTCCTGGTCATCGGCGCGGGACCGAGTGGACTGTCCGCCGCCTACCATTTGGCACGTCTCGGCCACGAGGTCGAGGTCCGCGACGCGGGCGCCTTGCCCGGCGGGATGATGCGTTACGGCATTCCGCGCTACCGGCTACCCCGGGACGTGCTGGATGTTGAGTTGAACCGGATCGCGGCTATGGGTGTGCAGTTGACCTGCGACCATCGGGTCGATGACCTCGCGGCCGAGCGGGACGAGGGCGGCTTCGACGCGGTGTTCGTCGCAGTCGGCGCGCACCTGGCGAAACGCGTCGACATCCCGGCCCGCGACGCCGGCACGATGGTGGACGCGGTGTCGTTTCTGCGCAGCGTCGCCTCCGGCGAAAAGCCGGCAATCGGGCGCCGTGTGGCCGTCTACGGCGGCGGCAACACCGCGATGGACGCCGCCCGCGTGGCCCGCCGCCTCGGCGCCGAGGACGCGGTCATCGTCTATCGCCGCACTCGCGAACAGATGCCCGCCCACGAGGAGGAAGCCGAGGATGCCGAACGCGAGGGCGTGCGCATCAACTGGCTGCGGACGATCAGCGCCTTCGACGGCCCCGAATTGCAGGTCGAGGTAATGGAACTCGACAACGCGGGTCACCCACGACCGACCGGACGCTTTGAGATGCTGGCCGCGGACACCCTCATCATGGCACTCGGCCAGGTGACGGAATCGGCGTTCATGCGGACGCTACCGGGAGTCGAGTTCGACGACGACGGCAGTGTACGGGTCTCGGAATCACTGATGACCGGCTGCCCGGGCGTATTCGCAGGCGGTGACATGGTGCCCAGTGAGCGCACCGTGACCGTCGGCGTCGGGCACGGGAAGAAGGCGGCGCACCATATCGACGCCTGGCTGAGTGACGCCACGGTCGGACGCCCGGCGAAACATCCGACGGCGACGTTCGACTCGCTGCACCTGTGGTTCTTCGGTGATGCCGCGCGGCGACGGCAGCCCGAACTCCAGCCGGACAGGCGCGTCGAAAGTTTCGGGGAGGTCGTCGGCGGTTTGTCTGCCGAGGAGGCGACCTACGAGGCGGGGCGTTGCCTCTCGTGCGGTAACTGCTTCGAATGCGATGGCTGCCTCGGCGCATGCCCTGAGGACGCGGTGATCAAACTCGGGGTCGGGCACCGGTACAAGTTCGACTACGACAGGTGCACCGGCTGTGCCGTCTGCGTCGATCAGTGTCCGGTACATGCCATCGAGATGTTTCCGGAGCCGAAATGACCCGCGCCACGGTGGATGGCAACGAAGCCGCCGTCTCGGTCGCCTACCGACTCAACGAGGTGTGTTGTATCTACCCGATCACGCCGTCGTCGCCGATGGCCGAGTTGGCCGACGAATGGTCCAGCACCCAGCGGCCCAATGTGTGGGGCACCGTCCCGACGGTGGTCGAAATGCAAAGCGAGGGTGGAGCGGCCGGCGCGCTGCACGGCGCGCTGCAGAGCGGCGCCTTGACCACGACCTTCACCTCGTCGCAGGGCCTGTTGTTGATGATTCCGAACATGTACAAGATCGCCGGTGAACTGACGTCGGCCGTCATTAACGTGGCAGCCAGATCGCTGGCAGCGCAGGGATTATCGATCTTTGGAGACCATTCCGACGTGATGGCCGTGCGGCAAACTGGATTCGCACTCCTCGCGTCGGCATCGGTACAGGAGGCACACGACCTGGCGCTCGTTGCGCAGGCCGCCACGCTTGCGACCCGCATACCATTCGTCCACTTCTTCGACGGGTTCCGAACGTCTCACGAACTCAACACAATTGAGATGCTTTCTGACGACGACCTCCGAGCGCTGGTGCCCGAAGAGTTGGTCTGGGCGCATCGCGGACGAGCACTGTCTCCGGAGCGCCCGTTCATTCGCGGCACCGCACAGAACCCCGACGTCTACTTCCAGGCACGTGAGACGGTGAACCCGTTCTACGCACGGGTTCCCGATGTGGTGCAGGACCTGATGGTCCGCCTGGGCGAGCGCACCGGCCGCATGATGCACACCGTCGAATACTCTGGGCACCCAGAGGCGGAGCGAGTACTGGTGCTGATGGGCTCGGGCGCCCAGACCGTCGCGCAGACCGTCGCCGCTCTCACCGAACGCGGCGAACGGGTCGGTGTGGTCCAGGTGCGGCTGTACCGCCCATTCCCCGCGAGCGCTCTCCTCGAAGCCCTGCCGGCGGCGGTGCGTACGGTCGGTGTCCTGGACCGCACCAAGGAGCCCGGTTCGATCGGCGAGCCACTGTATCTGGACGTTGTCGCGGCGCTCGCCGAGGCGCATACCGACGGAAAGCGGCTTGTTATGCCGCGCGTGACGGGTGGACGCTACGGACTGTCCTCGAAGGAGTTCACGCCCGCCATGGTTGCGGGCGTCTTCGCCGAACTCGGTCGTGAGCAGCCGCGGCGGCGGTTCACCATCGGTATCGACGACGACGTCTCCGGTACCAGTGTCGAGTACGACCCGTCGTTCGACATCGAGTCACCCGACACGGTCCGGGCGGTCTTCTTCGGGCTGGGTTCGGACGGGACAGTCAGCGCGAACAAGAACACGATCAAGATCCTCGGGTCGGAAGAGGGCCTGCACGCCCAGGGGTATTTCGTCTACGACTCGAAGAAATCGGGTTCGCAGACCGAGTCGCATCTCCGCTTCGGGCCGGATCCGATCCGAGCCCCCTACCTCGTGACTGGAGCCAATGTCATTGGCTGCCACCAGTTCCGGTTTCTCGACAAAGTCGACGTGCTGGGTCGGGCTGCCCCGGGCGCGACGCTGCTGCTCAACTGTCGGTACCCGGCGGAGAAGGTGTGGGACGCTCTGCCCCGGCGGGTTCAGGAACAGATCCTGGACAAGCGGATCACGCTCTACGCCGTCGACGCCGGCCGGATCGCGCACAGCGCCGGACTCTCCGGGCGAATCAACATCGTGTTGCAGACGTGCTTTTTCGCGATTTCGGACGTGCTGCCTCGCGAGCAGGCGATCGCCCGAATCAAGGAATCGGTGGAAAAGACGTACGGCGACCGTGGCGCCGACGTGCTCCGGAAAGAACTGGCCGCGGTGGACGGCGCCCTGGACGGGTTGCACAGGATCGAGGTGCCCACCCTGGTCACCTCCACGCGCACACCGGCACCGACAGTGCCCGAGTCCGCGCCCGAGTTCGTCCGCACCGTTACCGCGGAGATGATGGCCGGACGCGGAAACGCCTTGCCGGTCAGCGCACTTCCGGTGGACGGCACCTACCCGAGCGGAACGACTGCATATGAGAAGCGGAACATTTCCGAGCTGGTCGCAATCTGGGATTCGCAGAGCTGCATACAATGCGGCAACTGCGGGTTCGTCTGCCCGCACAGCGTTATCCGCTCCAAGTTTTACGACGAGTCCCAGCTGGCCGGGGCGCCCGACCAATTCGACTCCGCACCCCTGGACGCGGTCGGACTGCCGAATGCCAGGTACTCGCTGCAGGTGTACGTCGAGGACTGCACCGGCTGCGGCCTTTGCGTCGAGGCCTGCCCGGTCGTGATACCTGGTAGCACCGGGACCAAAGCGATCAATCTCGGCCCCAGCGAGCCGCGGGTGATCGCCGAACGAGCCAACATCGAGTTCTTCGAGACCCTGCCCACCAATGACCGGTCCCGGGTGGACTTCGGCACCGTGCGCGGCACCCAGTTCCTGGAGCCACTGTTCGAGTTCTCCGGCGCCTGCGCGGGTTGCGGGGAGACGCCGTACCTCAAGCTTCTCTCACAGCTTTTCGGCGATCGGCTGATGATCGCCAACGCGACCGGCTGCTCGTCCATCTACGGCGGCAACCTGCCCACCACTCCGTGGAGTGCCGACGCGGACGGGCGGGGTCCGGCCTGGTCGAATTCGCTGTTCGAGGACAATGCGGAGTTCGGGCTCGGCATGCGGCTGGCCAGCGACGGACACGCGCAACTGGCCCGGCGACGCGTGGCCGAATTGCGCGACGACCTCGGTACCGAGCTCGTCGACGCCATTCTGGCGGCACCGCAGCTGCGGGAGTCGGAGTTGCGCGCCCAGCGTGAGCGGGTGGCCGAACTCAAGGAACGTCTCAACAGCCTCGATCCTGCGGTGACCAGTGACCTGCTCAGCGTGGTGGACCACCTGGTCCGGCGCAGCGTATGGATCGTCGGGGGCGACGGTTGGGCGTACGACATCGGGGCCGGCGGGCTCGACCACGTGTTGGCCACCGGCCGCAACGTCAACGTTCTGGTACTCGACACCGAGGTCTACTCGAACACCGGCGGTCAGATGTCCAAGGCGACACCACTGGGTGCAGTCGCCAAGTTCGCCGCCGGCGGCAAGACGGTGCCGAAGAAGGATCTCGCACTGCAAGCCATCGCCTACGGAAACGTCTACGTCGCCAAGGTCGCCATGGGTGCCGACCCGCAGCAAACTCTGCAGGCCTTCCGTGAAGCGGAGGCCTACGATGGCCCGTCGCTTGTGATCGGATACAGCCAGTGCATTGCGCACGGTATCGATATGCGTCTCGGGATGGATCAGCAGTATCGCGCGGTCGCCAGCGGACACTGGCCGCTGGTCCGCTACGACCCGGTACTTCGTGCCTCCGGGAATAATCCATTCCTCCTCGATTCGCACCGCCCGCGGATCCCGCTCGCCGACTACGTCTACCGAGAGTTGCGGTACCGCGCGCTGGCCAACGCCGATCCGGTCGAGGCCGAACGACTACTCGGGTTGGCAGAAGAGGCGATCGAACAGCGCTGGAATGTCTACGAGGAGATGGCTTCCCGCGGTCCCGAACACTTCCACGCTGACGCCCGCCGGGGACGCTGATGGAGCTGTCGACTGGTTATATGGGCCTCCCTTTGCGCAATCCGCTGGTCGCAGCGGCATCCCCGCTGTCGCGCACGGTCGACGGCGTCCGGCGCCTCGCCGACGCCGGCGTCGGTGCGGTGGTGCTCTATTCGCTGTTCGAAGAGCAACTGCGGCGCGAGGCGGAGCAGAACGCACGTCTGGCCGAGGCAGGTATCGAGAGCTTCGCCGAGTCGTTGTCGTACTTCCCGCACGCAGCCGACGAGGACTATGGCCCGCGCCGGTACTTGAGCCTGCTCGAACGCGCGGCCGGGGCGGTGTCAATTCCCTTGATCGGCAGCCTGAACGGCATCACGCCGGGCAGTTGGGCCCGTTACGCCCGGGCGATGCAGGATTCCGGTGCGGCCGCCATCGAGTTGAACATCTACTACCTGCCCGGCGATCCGCACATCTCCGGCCGCGACGTCGAACAGCGTCACCTCGACATCCTGGCGAGGGTCAAGGACACGGTGACCGTGCCGGTGGCGGTGAAGCTCAGCCCGTTCTTCAGCGCGACCGGCGAGATGGCCCGGCTCCTTGACGAGGCCGGTGCGAACGGGCTTGTTCTGTTCAACCGATTCCTGCAGCCCGACATCGACCCCGAGACCCTCACCGTGGTGCGCGCGGTGTCGTTGTCCACCGCGGCGGAGGTTCGGCTGCCGCTGACGTGGATTGCGTTACTGCGCGGACGGGTGGGCGCGTCGCTCGCCGCTACGACCGGCGTCGAGAGCTCAACGGACCTGATCAAGTACCTGCTTGCCGGCGCGGATGTGGTTATGACCGCGTCAGCACTTCTGCGCCACGGCCCCGAACACGCCGCCGTACTGCTCGACGGCTTGTGCGAATGGATGGGACGCAAGGGATACGCCACGGTCGAGGAACTGCGTGGGCTGCTCGCCGTGCCCGTCGGCGTCGACGAGACCGCACGCGAACGCGGGGACTACGTCAGCGCACTATGGCAAGCCGACAGCACCGACTACGCCCCCTGATGACGAGTGCGGCACGTCGATCCTTATCGCGATGTCGACGGCGTTCAGGTTGTTAGGCGATCCCGTAAATGTCCAGAAGCCGTAATCGTGTCGCATCGAGGCGCTGGCCCAGAGATGAAGCCACTTGCTTCACCAGCTCGTATCCCAACTCGTGATCCTGTTCGCATTTTCCGCGCAGACACTTGCCGTCCAGCGCGATCGCTCGGGTCATCTTCACCGCGCGCGCGTCAAACCGCCAGCGATACGGGGGTATCAACCACGACCATCCGAGCATCTCGCCCCCTTCCAGAGTTTCGATCGTCATGGCGCCACGACCAGGAAAAGCGACTTCGAGCGCGACCCTTCCTTCGCGAATGAGATAGAACGTGTTGGCTTCTTCGCCTTCTTGAAAGACGAACTCACCGACGTTGAAGCGGACGTTTGACGCACATCCGACTGCCAGTTGGAGATAACGGAGCTCCCACCCGCTGAAAAACGGATGCCCAGCGAGAATGCCTGCCAGCGTTCTCATTGCGTTTCCTTTCCCGGTCGTTCGCTATCTCACATCGCGCAGACTTCCCCAGCCATGTCGACGGCTGTCAGGCACCCCGTGAGGCGAGCGCCAGCACCTCGTCGAAACCGGCAACGAGGCTCTCGGAAAACACGTCGTAGTCGGGAATCGCGCCGGTGTCAACGTCGACGCCTATCGCGCAGGTGTCCACATACGTGAGCAACGTGACGTTGACCGCCGCGCCGATCGTCGGGCCGAACGCGTACTGGGTCAGCACCTGGGCGCCGCCGAGGAACACCGGCACCGGAATCCCGGGCACGTCACTGCACAGGAAATCGACATGGCGCAGGATCGAGCCGATGTACCACCGCGGCATCATGTTCAGGGCACCCGCGATCCATTGCGTGTAGGGCAGCGACTTCTCGTGGCGCACCCTGGACGTCCTTTCGTGGATCTCGCGGATTCGCTGAGCCGGGTCCTCGACGCCGACCGGGACATCGAACCGCATCACAGTGATCCGGTTGCCGCCTATCTCGTCGCCGTCTTCGCGCAGGCTCATCGGCATCGTCAGGTGAAGGTCGCCGACCGCGACGCCGCGCTTTTCGTGGTAGCGGCGCAGCCCGCCGGCCACACCCGCGACGAACGCATCGTTCAACGCGCCGCCACTGCGGTGGGCAGCCGCCCGAAGCTGCGGAAACGGGACCTCCAGCACGTCGAGACGCCGGACCAGACTGCGCTTCTTCATCAGCGGCGAACCCGTCCGGTTCACCGGGCGCACGGTCCGGTAGACCGACGCGGCCATCTCTGCAGCCGACGAAACCGTGGGGACCGGCCGCCGGATGCCGTTGGAAATCAGTTTCGGGGCACTCTTCAACGCGCCCATCAGCGCGTTCCCCACCAAGCGCGCGTCGTATCCCGCAGTGTCGCGGTAGCCGCTAAGCCATTGCGGCGGGGGCACTTCAGGCAATTCCCCCACTGGTCCGTGCTTCTCGGGGACTTCGGACAAGTCGAAGAGGATCATTCCGATCTGGACGCCGCCGACACCGTCGGTCAGAGCATGGTGGAACTTGAGGACCATTGCCGCGCCGTCGTTTTCGAGGCCGTCGACAAGCGTGGCCGCCCAGAGCGGACGTGCCCGGTCGAAGCCCTCCATCGCTGCGACCCGGGCCATTTCCAGCACGGTGTCGAAGGTGCCGGGCGCGGTTGCGGTCACTCTGCGCATGTGGAAGTCGAGGTCGAAGTCCGGGGCGTACTCCCACCGCGGCGGCGCGGGCGGCGGAGACGAGACGACACGCTGTCGCAACATCGGCACCTTGCGCGAAATGAGGTCGAACCGGTTGCGGACCTCTTCCCAATCCGGAGATCGGTCGAGAACGACCACCGTGACCACCGTGGAACGCAATCGGGGATCGCTTTCCATCGCCCACGTGAACGCGTCGCTGTTGCGCATGAACTCGGTCATTTGTGGCCAAGGTACGACTCCAGCCGGCCGCCGTCACGACCTCCGCCATACCGGTGACCTTGGTCCCTTCAGAAAAGGACATTCGCCGCGGTCGGCGGCGCAGGTGGCGGTTCATGCCCCGCGCATCACGCTCGCATCGGCTACAAGCGTTCTCATTGCCAGCTGGAGTCGGCCAAGCGATCGATTGCCTGGTCCCACTGGACGTCACGCACCCGGGCCAGCCGTTCGAACACGAAGGTCAGCAAGGACACCGCGGTAATTACTACCCCACCCAACAGCGTGTATCCGACGATGACGGCATCGGCACCCGCGCGCCACGTCGGCGTCGGCGCGGTGACCTCGTCGCCGTTCTGATTCAGCCAAATCTCGATGCGATCGCCCATACTGACAGGATCGGCCCAGTGGAGCCGGCCCGTGTGGTCGGCGCCGTCCGCACGCCAAGCAGCACGGACGCTGCCAGCACCGTTGTCAACGACAACCGCCGTGACGCGGTGCCGTGTCTGCGCCTCGTTTGCATAGCGGTGGCGGTGGCTGTCGTACACAGCGGTGCCCACCGCGCCGGCGAAAGCCACCGCGGCCAGGCAGCTGAGTGTGGCAATCAGTATTGCCACCGCTTCGAGCCGATCGCTTCGACGCACCAGTGGATTACGGGTGAACAGCCGCAGGGGCCACCATGCCCGGATATGGAACTCGTGG
The DNA here is from genome assembly GCA_963759655.1 of uncultured Actinomycetota bacterium. Taxonomy (GTDB): domain Bacteria; phylum Actinomycetota; class Actinomycetes; order Mycobacteriales; family Mycobacteriaceae; genus Mycobacterium. The sequence goes on from CAVXAG010000012.1 coordinate 23,741, forward strand.
GTCTGCACAGCAACTCCTTGTGACGTCGAATCGACAGAACCCACTCGACGATGACCGAACGGTCGTCGCGCCGCTAAGGGCCAAATGTCCCCTATTGCCGGTGGCAGTGGTCATCGGCGGCCCGTACCGCTGTATTACCGCGTGCTCATCGAGGACTAATTCTGTTCCGACCAGGGACCAACGACCCCTACCGATCACCTCCGGGCCCAATACCGTTGGAGATGCAACATGGCGATGCGGCAAGCATTGATCACAGATGAGGAGTCGACAAATGGGCTATCCGGATTCACCCGGGCCCGTCGTCGTGGGCATCGACGGTTCACGGGCGGCTATCGGTGCGGCACAGTGGGCGGTCGACGAAGCGGTCAGCCGCGATGTCGCGCTGCGCCTTGTGCATGTCATTCACATGGCTGGCGCAACACCGGACACCATGGACGTGCAGTTCCGGCTGGAAGAGGAGTATGCCGAGTCGGCGCTGCGCGCGGCGCATCTTGCCATCGAAGCCAGCGGCCAACCGGTGAAGGTCGAAACCGCGGTGCTGCGTGGAGATCTCGTCAATATCCTGGTCGAGGAATCCTCCGCCGCAACGATGATGTGCGTCGGGTCGGTGGGCATCAGCTGGGCCGCGAGCCGAGTGCTGGGCTCCACCGCCGCCGCATTGGCCAGCCGAGCGCACTGCCCCGTGGCGATCATCCGCTCTGACACCGACATGGCACCGGCCGGCACCGGCTGGGTCGCCGTCGTCGTTGACGACGAGTCCGACAACGACACGGTCTTGCATCAGGCTTTCGCCGAGGCGGAACTACGGGACACGGGCATCCTCGCGTTGGCCGTGTGGCCGTCCGGGCTGGGCAAAATCCCGTACGACGCGCTTGATCAACGCCTCGGCGTGTGGGTTCGGCGCCACCCGGAAGTGCACGTCCAGCCCGTCGTCGTACGCAGCGGCATCGCGCATTACCTGGCAACACACGATGACCCCGTCGAGTTGCTTGTCATGGGTAACACTCACCTGGGACAAATACATCGGATCATCGGCCCCCACCGTCATCCAGTGCTTCCCCACCCGGGCTGCTCGGTACTCGTGGTGCGGCGATGAGTTTGATGTGTGAGGGCGACGCGCAGCACGTTCGCCTGTTGGACGGTACGGAAGTGGGTGTGCGTTGTCTCCGGCCAGACGATGTCGACGCCGTCCTCGACCTCCATCAACGGCTCACGGAGCAAGAGCAGTACTCGCGGTTCTTCGTAACCCACCCCACTTGCCTCGACACGTTCGCGCGCAAAGTGGTGGAGTGCAACGATACCCAATCGGCCGTCGGCGCCTTTGACGCGGGACGCCTGATTGGCATAGCCAATTACGTGGTATCTCGCGAGGCGGGGGTCGCAGAGATGGCCGTTGCGGTCGCCCACGAAGACCATTTACGTGGTGTCGCCACAGCGCTGCTAATGCGCCTGGGTGAGATCGCATCGGACAACGGAATACATTCCTTTACCGCCGATATCCTCGTCACCAACACCGCGATGCGGAAGGTAATCTCCGACGCCGGCTGGCAGCACACCTCCCACTTCGACGGATCCGTGCTCAACGTCACGATCGACTTGGCTGACATGCGCAACCCCTACGCCCGAGGCGCTATCAACGCCGTTTGAACGCCTTCACCGCGGTGCGCACGTCAAGCGACGGACATCGGCGTTCACGGCCGCTACCCGATACGCAACAACATTTGCGGGAACCCGCTGTCGCCGAAACATCTGTCTGCACATCATCTCCCGTCTCGGGGATTTCGAGGGGCTCCCTGGCCGACGTCTAAGCGCCCGCGGCCGGACCTTCGGTCGCGGCGTTCTTCTCGGCCTCTTGCATGGCCAGGAATGCCTCGTACATCGTGGCGTCAGACATCAGCCCCTCGGTGTAAATCTCCAGTGCCGGCAGAATCATTTCGTTGCCGTAGTCGCGCAGCACCGCGGCCATGTCCTCGGGGTGGTCGTGCATGTGCAGGTAAAGGAGGAACCCACCACCGCCGGCCATTGCGAGAAACTTTGCACGGGCCTTCGGGTCGCGACTGGGCTTGATGGTGCCCGCCTGCACCCCGTCCTTCAGGTATTCCTCAGCGTTGGCGATCATCTGCCGGGTCAGCGTGCGCCCGAGATGGCCGCCGGACTGCATGCTTTGCACCAGGTAGGCCATCATCGGCGCATACGACTCGATGTGGGCGAGCTGGGAGAACCAGGTCGCCGGCGACGCTGATCGCAGCGCTTCGGATTTCGATGTGCGAATCGACTCCAGGATGTAGTCGTCGCATGCCTTACGAAGGCCTTCCTTGGAGCCGAAGTGGTGAAGGATCAGTACCTGGCTCACGTCCGCGGCGTTTGCGATGGCCTGCAGTCCGGTGTCAAGACCGTACCTGCCGAACTGCTCGATCGCGACGTCGCGGATCCGTGCGTGCGCGCCTAGGGCAGCCATCGTCAGGGGGGTGCCCGCATGTGTGTCCTCGGTGGGCGTGACAGCTTTCGCGAAGGTCATTTGTGTCCTCCTGAAAATCGCAGGTGACCCGATTAAGTTCCACTCTCGAGCAGTCAAAATGTAGACGGGTGACAATGCCGAACATAGGGCCGTTAGGCCCCGGAATCGGCGACACAGGACCCGCATGTCATCCCCTGGTGGACTGCGGCGCACACGCGGGGCGCATCCAGACGACCTTTGCTTCAGGCGATATGACTTTGTCCCCTGGCCCGCTGCCCGGATCTGCTGGAAGAATCAGTCATCGCCACATTCCCATTCGGGTCTGCAAGCCCCGCCCGTGTCACCGCGCGAAGGACGGACATCTCGATGATCGACAAAGCGTCACCCCTGCCGCCTTCGCAACGCATTCGCCGGCGCAAGCCACGCGGGCTACTTACCGTGTCCGACAATCAAGTTGGGGTTTCCAACCGAACCAGCCCTTTGCATCCAGGCGCGTACATCGCGAGTTAGGTGGAAGTGAATATGTTTGATACGGCCGCGGACACGGGCTTTATCACGCAAGTGGTGCGGTTAGCTTGCCGCGCTCCCTCGCTGCACAACAGCCAGCCCTGGCGATGGGTGGCCGACGTTGGTGTGCTTCACCTGTTCGCCGATCCTTCGCGGATCGGGCACCATACGGATAGCACCGGCCGCGAGGTGATCATAAGTTGCGGCGCGGTGCTCGATCATCTTCGAGTGGCGAGCGCGGCCGCCGGGTGGGAAGCGGTGATTCATCGGTTCCCGAATACCACTGACCGCGATCACCTGGCGTCGATCGAGTTTCGGCGGATGGACAACGTAACCGACGCCCAGCGGGCGCTTGCCGAGGCGATCGGGCACCGACGTACCGACAGGCTGCCCTTTGCCGCGCCCACGGACTGGGATTCGTTCGAACCGGTACTGCGAAAGATCGTTGAGGGGCGCGGGGTCGATCTAGACGTGGTTGGCGATAGTGGGCGTCCTATGCTCGCCCACATATCGCGGCTGACCGAGCAGCGGCGCCTGCAGGACGCGTCGTATGAGGCCGAACTTCTCTGGTGGACAGGCTATTCAGAACCGCAGGCGGGAATTCCGCCGAGCGCGCTGGTGTCCGATGCTGATACCGAGCGCGTCGATGTGGCACGGCACTTCCCAGCCGCTGGTGACATTAATCGGCGTCCGGAAGTCGAACGCGACCGCTCGCTGGTCCTTGTGCTGTCAACGTATGACGACAGCCGAAAGCACGCACTCCGATGCGGGGAAGTCCTATCCACGGTGCTACTGGAATGCACGGCGGTCGGCCTGGCGACGTGCACGTTGACCCACATGATCGAGATCCACGCGAGCCGCGAAGCCATCCGGCGGCTCACCGGAAATATCCGCGAGCCGCAGGCACTCATCCGTGTCGGCAGCGTGCCGGAAAACGACTGCCCTCCGCCACCCACACCGCGACGGGAGCTATCTGCCGTGCTCGAAATCCTCTGACCGGGCTCAACCTGTCATGTCAGTTGCACGAGCAAGTTGGGTGGCGTTGTCGCTCTCGACATCAGCGCCGACGTTCGCGCCGCAACAGTGCCCAGACGATTCTGGAAAAAGCAGGCTAAGACCCTTGCGAATGGCATGTCGCCGCTACGCGACTCGCCTGCGGATACCCGTCCCCAAAATCAGCGGGGTCAGCCCTGCCGGGCCACGATGACCGGCACCTGAGCGCCGTGCACGAGGGCGGTGCTCACCGATCCAAGCAGCATTCCGCCGAATCCGCCCCGGCCGTGGCTGCCGACCACGACCAGTTGCGCGGACTCGGACGCTTCAAGCAGATACCGCGCGGGGTGATCGAACACGGTGACCCGACGAACAGTCACGTCCGGGTAGCGCTCCTGGTACCCTGCAAGCCGTTCGGCCAACACCTCCTTGCCGGCAGCCACGATGGCCGGCGCGTGCTTGTCCGGGAAGTCCGGCCAGTCTGCGTCACTGTAGGCGTGCAGGGCGACAAGATTGACGCCGCGCCAGGAGGCCTCGTCGAACGCCATCGCGGTGGCCAGTTCGGATGCTGGCGAGCCGTCGACGCCGAGCAGCACGGGTGCATCCGTGATCCCGGCGGGCTGCGGCCCATCGTGGTGGATCACCGCCACGGGGCAATGCGCGTGGTGGATTAGCGCGGTGCTGACCGATCCGAGCAAACCGCGTGACACGGCTCCCCGACCGTGGCATCCCACCACGATCATCTGCGCCTCTTTGGTCAGATCCATCAGGGTGGGGACCAACAACGACCACATCGGCTCGGTGGTGACCTGAACGCGCCCACCTCCGTCGACGATGTCGTGTGCGATGCGGGTCGCCTCATCGAGGATGCTGCGGGCGTCGGCCTCCAGCACTTGGCCGAAGTTCTCGGGCAGCGGCGCAGTGGCCAGGCCGAATCCGGAGTACCCGGCGATGGCGGGATAGACCACGTAGACGATCCGCAGCGGCACGTTGCGCATCGCGGCTTCGCGTGCCGCCCACTGCACGGCCCGTTTCGCGCTCGCGGATCCGTCGACACCGACCAGGATGCCGTCGTGGTCAGGCTGATCGGACATGTTCGCCTTCTTTCTGGACTGGACATGCAGGGTTGGGCGGCCCGCTGTGTGGTCGGGCGGGTCGGCAGGCGCGCCCGTCGGTGCGGACTGTGCGTGCCGCCGTCGCGGTCCCGTTTGCTGTTGTGCAGACCATTGTCTCGGTATTGCGGGTGGTGCACCAGGGACCTAGGACCTTTGCGGGACGGTCGGTGGTCCCAGTGGTTGGTCGCCGTTCGCCGCGAACGGCATCACGTTTGCGTCAATGATGCGGGTACCGCGCGGGTATCGACGCTCGTTAACGCCGATCGGGTCAAAGCTGCGAGATGACTTCCGCTTGCGAAATGGGGACTTTCGACCCCGGCGGCCCCCCACCTGCGAGAGCTAGCGTCAACCGCCACAGGGCTACGACCGCGCGGAGGGGACCGAGAATGTCCGGTAATCAAGCGTTTTGGTGTGCGGCTGTGATTGCCGCCACGCCGATCCGACTTGTCGCGCCGCGTGATAGCGCTGCAGCATGGATGTGACTAGCACGTCGGGTCGGCGCCCGGGCGGGCCCGCTACCCAGTCATGCGGCCGTGAGCTCTCGGCGGACCTGTACCGGGTCGCCGCCGTGCTTGTCGTGGTGGTGGGGCATTGGCTAGCGGCGTCGGTGACTTTCCGAAATGGCTTGTTCGGCAACGAGGATGTGCTGGCCGTCTTGCCCTGGACGCAGTGGCTGACCTGGATTTTCCAGGTGGTGCCGGTGTTCTTTTTGGTCGGCGGGTACGCCAACGCGGTGTCGTGGCTGCGCTGGCGTGACGGCGGCGGCTCGCCGCAGGACTGGTACCGGCATCGGTTGGCTGCGCTGCTCGGCCCGACGACGGTGTATGTGGCGGTCGTGCTCGCCGCGGTCGCGGTGCTGGTAATCGTCAAGGTCAACGGCGCGACGTTGGCCCTGAGCACATGGGCGATCGCAATGCACCTGTGGTTCGTGCCGGTCTATCTCGTGGTGGTCGCGCTGACCCCCGCGGCAGTCGCGGCGCAGCGGCGCTGGGGGCTGGCGACGCTGATCGCGGCGACCGTCGCGGTGGGCGCGGTCGACCTCGCCACCCGCGGAGCGGGTTTGGCGGTGGTCGGCGTGCTGAACTACGTGCTGTGCTGGGGAGCGATTTATCAGATCGGGATCGCCTGGCATGGCGGGGCCATGCGCGGCCGACGGCCGTTGCTGCTGGCGATCGGCTCTGCCGGGGTGCTGGCGGTGCTGGTGGCCCTGCGGCTGTATCCGATCAGCATGGTCGGGGTGGCCGGCGCGGCTGTGCGCAACACCTCTCCCCCTGGCGTGGCGATGTTGGCGTTCGCCGCTGCGCAATCCGGGCTCTTGGTGGCGGCGGCACCCGCGCTGACCCGTTGGTTGCGCCAGTCTCGCTGGCGGGGTCCCGTCGCCGCGACCAAGGGCAACGTGATGGGCCTGTATCTGTGGCACATGCTGCCGGTGATCGCGGTTGCCCTGATCGTTTATCCGGCCGGGTTGCTGCCCCAGCCGACGCTCGGTTCGGCGGCGTGGTGGCTGTTGCGGGCGGCGTGGGTGGCGATGTTGTCGCTGGCGACGGCGGCCGAGCTGACGCTGATGTGGTACGGGCGAGCTGTTTTCAGCCGGCGACTGCCCAGCACCAGCGTCCGGTTGCCGCCGCAAATGCGTGCACCGCTGCTGGTTGCCGGGGTCGCTCTGGCATTGTGGACCCTGTCGCGTTTCGCCGCCGACGGGTTCGCCGCCAACGGACTCTTTCCGGTCGCGAATGCACTGCTGTACGCGACCGGGATTGCGCTGATCGTCCTCGTTCCCAGCAGCGTTGGCCAGCACACGCCGGGTCGCTGGTCAGATCGTCCAAACCCCAACTCCTTTCGCACTCCGCTGCACGTGAGGCGCCCGCGTATCGGTTTCCCGCTAGCGCCGTCGCGTCAACAGGATCCGCAGAGCTGACGAATGTCCCCAATGCCCGGGACTTCGGCCCCTATCACAGGGGCACATCAAGATATTGGATAAATCTATGAGATACAAAGCATCTCATAGGTGAAGGCACGTTGTCATCTCAACCTATGACCACCGCCAGATGGGGGTAAACCAATGAGCTCTTCACAACAGCCCAACGCCAGGACACGGATGTTCGCTCGTGTGATGGGGCCTTTCCTTGTGATTGTCACCGCCACGGCGGTGGCGCGCGCCTCGGACATGCGAACGCTGCTTTCGGACTTCGGTGCGAACTCGGTGTGGCCCTGGGTCACTGGCGCGTTCATTCTGCTGACCGGCCTCGTCGTCGTCGCCTTTCATCAATACTGGCGCGGCACCGCGGCGATCATCGTGTCCGCGCTGGGCTGGATGACCGCGTTGAAGGGGCTGTTCCTCATGGCCTTTCCGCAAACCTATCTGTCGGCCGCCAACTCCGGGGTTGACGCGGTCACCTGGTGGCGGGTCGGTTTTGTCGTCATGGCGCTCGTCGGGTTGTATCTGACCTACGTCGGCTGGGCACCCGCGCCGAGCCGGCCGGCGTCGCAAACGGAGAAGGTAACCCCGGATCTGCACCACGCCGCCTGATCGGACACCCGATTCGCCTCAGGCCGAGGTGCCCTATCGCGTCGTGTCTCTTGCGCAAAGCCCACGAATCGCAGCGGTTCACCACGCGCGGCAATCTCGCGGGCTCTACATTGACGCGAGATGACGATTTCGGGGCGGCCCACGACTCTATGTGAGGCGTTCCAGCGCACCGCGGCAGTCGATCCGTGTGCGGTTGCGCTTCGAACGCCTGCACACACCCAGACGATGACGTGGCGCGAATACGCGACCCAGGTGCGTCAGGTGGCGGCGGGGCTCGCCGCGCTCGGCGTTCGACACGGTGACGCGGTGGCGCTGATGATGGCCAACCGAATCGAGTTCTATCCGTTGGACGTCGGGGCCCAGCACCTCGGCGCCACCTCGTTTTCGGTCTACAACAAGCTGTCCGCCGAGCAATTGGCCGATGTGCTGGCCACGGCTGGCACCTCGGTGCTGATCTGCGAAGAGCAATACGTCGACCGGATTAGGGCCAGCGGTGCCGCGGTCGAGCACATCGTGTGCATCGACGGCGCGCCGGCGGGCAGCGTGTCGGTAGCGGAGATGGTGGCCGGCGGTGACACCGAGTTCGACTTCGGGGCGGCCTGGCGGGCGGTCCACCCCGAGGACGTCGCCACGCTCGTCTACACCTCGGGTACGACCGGCGACCCCAAATGCGTCGAAATCACTCACGCCAACCTATTGTTCGACGCATTCGCGCTCGATGCGGTGCTCGGCATTCAGTTCGGTGACCGAACCACATCGTTTCTTCCGTCGGCTCATATCGCTGACCGCATGTCTGCTCTGTACGCCCAGGAGGTATTCGGCGTACAGGTCACCGCGGTGTCTGATCCGAGCACCATTCAGACCGCACTGCCCGACGTGCGGCCCACGATCTGGGGGGCAGTCTCGGGAGTGTGGGAAAAACTGAAGGAAGCGATCGAATGCACGGTCGCGAACGAACCGGACGATGCGAGTCGTCAGGAATTAACGTGGGCGCTCTCGGCCGCCGCCAAAGCCGCCGCGGCACTGGTTTCCGGAGTGAAGATGCCCGAGGATGCCGCGGCCGAATGGGCTGCCGCCGACGAGTTAGTGCTGTCCAAGCTGCGCGCCAAGCTCGGTTTGGACCGCCTTCGCTGGGCGCTGTCAGGAGACGCGCCAATTCCCAAGGAAACCGTCGGATTCTTCGCCGGACTGGGCATCCCGATCACCGAGGTCTGGGGTATGTCGGAGCTGACTTGCATTGCCTCGGTGTCTCCTCCGGAGGATGCGCGGCCTGGCAGCGTGGGCAAGCTGCTGCCCGGACTGGAGGGCAGAATCGCAGATGACGGTGAATTTCTGGTGCGTGGCCCGTTGGTCATGAGGGGCTATCGAAATGCGCCGGCTAAGACCCTCGAGGCCATCGACGAAGGCGGCTGGCTGCACACCGGCGACATCCTGCGACGCGACGATGACGGCTGCCTCCGCGTAATGGACCGCAAGAAGGACCTCATCATCAACGCGGCCGGAACGACGATGTCCCCGGCCCAGATTGAGAACACCATTAAGGCGGCGTGCCCGCTCATCGGTGCCATTTTAGTGATCGGCAACCGACGCCCATACAACACGGCATTGATCGTGCTGGACAGGCATTCAGCCGGCCAGTATTCACCTTTTGACGCACAACCCGTCCCCGCGGCCGCCGACCTAGCCGCCGACCCTTTGTTGATTTCCCAGATCGCGGTTGGCGTGGAAACAGGTAACGCGAAGCTCTCACCGGCCGAGCGGATCAAGAGATTTCGGATACTGCCAACCTATTGGGAGACAGGCGGTGATGAGCTCACCCTCACACTCAAGCTGAGGCGTGGGCCGATCACGGCGAAGTACACCGCCGAAATCGAAGAGCTGTATGCACCCGACTTGGCACCGTCGGTTCACGAGCCGGGCGGGTGAACATCGCCTCTGCTCTGCCGTGTCACGCGACTTCTTTGTCGTCGACCGCGGCGGGCCCGTCAGGCGCCCGCTGTCCATCGCGTCGGCGTGTTGGGTCACCGGCGGGTCCTTCCGGAAGAACGTCCACGGTCTTGCTGGCCTCGCCTGGACGGGGTCGGCGCGCGTTGAGCAACGCGTATCCGACGAGGCCGGCGAGGATGACCACTAGTGCCTGGTAAACGACCTGGTAGCCCGAGGCGAAGGTCACCCACATCGAGAACAAGACGCTCGTCGCGGCTACTGCCAGGTCGCGGGCCAGCCGCCAGCCTGTGACGCGCCGTCGGCTCGAGACCAGGTAGGTCAGCTGAGCGATCGCGGAGAAGAAATACGGGATGGCCACCGTCACCACGGTGAGGTTGACCAGGTAGGTGAACACCGTCAGCCCCGAGCCGGAGGTGTAGCGCCACAACATGAGCAGCGATGGCAGCACGGTCCCGACGACGATGCCGAACCAGGCCGTCGCGTTGCGATCGGTCCAGGCGAAGGGCCGCGGGAACAGCCCATCCTGGGCCATGGCCCGCGAGGATTCGGTGACGATGAGGGTCCAGCCGTTTAGCGCGCCGATCCCCGAGATCACCGCGACCGCGGCAAAGAACTTTCCCGCCCAAGCGTTTTGCGAAAACATCGCCTCGAAGGCATCGACGAACGGCGCCCCGGTTTTCGTCAGGGTGTCATGGGCGACCAGGCCCATCACCACAGCCGTCACCAATACGTACAGCAGGGCGCTGGCAACGGTGCCGATGACCGATGCGCGACCGACGTTTACCCGGGGGTTCGTCACCCGCTTGGCCGTGATCGCCGCCGCCTCCACACCGATGAACGAGAAAAGCGCGACCCCGGCGCCGATCCCGATGGCACTGTAAACGCTTCCACCAGAAGCGTTGAACGGCCCGAAGTGGGCCTTCTGAACGAACAACCAGCCGATGACCCCGACGAATAACAGCGGCAGGAACTTCAACACCACGGTGAAGTTCTGAAACCACGCCATCTGTCGAACGCCGAGCAGGTTCACCGTTGCCGGCACCCATAGCCCCACCAGCGCGATGCCCCAATTCGCCATGCCCGTGGGGTTTTTCAGATCGAACAGTGCGTCAACATAGAACACCCAAGATGCAACGATGGCCGCATTGCCGGCCCAGGCGGAGATCCAGTACGACCAGCCCACAAAGTAACCGGCAAAGTCACCGAACTCGTGGCGAGCGTATGCGTAGAGGCCGCCGTCGCTGTTGGGCACCCGTTGGGTGAGCTGCCCAAACAACACGGCAAGCAGCACGGCGCCCAGGGCGACCACGCCCAGCACGACGATGCCCATCGTGCCGGCCCCGGCCAGCACCGCGGGCATGGTGAAAACCCCGGTCCCGACGACGCTGCCGACGACGAGCCCGGTAGCTGAGGTCAGCCCCAGCGCGTGCGCTTTGGCCTGGTTGCGCGGGGAGGATGCGAAGGGCGGCACCCGGCTCGCCGCGGGTTCGGGCGTCGGTGCAGGGTTCAAGTGAGCACCGTCCCTCTCGGATAACCACTGCCGTCGCATTAACTTAGGAAGTCGGATGCCGCCCGACTTCAACTTTGGTTGTTAGCCTTCGCGCGCCTGCGATGACCGTCTAGGGCCTTTCGGCACGCGAAGGGGGGCCGTCCGGCACGCAGGAACTTAGGTCATGCCTGGCAGCGACGAATGCGCGGCTCGGCCGCAACCGCACGAGCAGGCCTGATCCAACCGGTGTTGTTACAGCCCTTTTCGCGCTACGAAATTCGCGCGGCTAAGACGCTGAGGAGAGGACAACGACATGGACAGCGAGCGCCTCGGTGACACCTGCTCGGCGGGGTCTCGGCCGTAGTGGTGCTCGCGTATCCCAGCGCCCACAGGTGAGATTCGAACTGCCGGGCGGAATCGGTCGCAATTCGCTCTAGGGCGCCAATCTACGCCTGGGTCGACGCGACGTACCCGTGAGTTTGACCCTGACCCCGCTGCGACCCAACCCCGCCCCACTCATCGGCTCCCCGGGGACGACGGCTGGGCAACCGAATAAACAGGAACCGCAATTACGTACGCGGAACACAAAACGGGACCTCGCGCCGGCGCTGGTGTGGCGGTTCCGACGCGCCTACGGTGCAACGCGATTCACCGCCAGCGTTGGCGGTGCAACGTCGGCGCGTGTTTCAGTCCGCGGCTCTTGCCGACTGGATGCTGCTGACGCTCGTCCCACGCCGGTGGTCGTATGGAGTATCGACGAACTCAATCGCTGGCGCACCCGACGCCAACCAACCCTGAGACGATCAACGCCGGTCAACCCCAGTGGACGCCCGAAGCCACACGGGACGCACAGGTCCAAAACCTGCGGTAGAGGGTCCAACGACCCTAGAGCCGACCCGATCGTCGGGCTTACGTTCTGGGTGCGCGGGAATCGAATCCGCCCGCGTTCTGAGTTTGTAGGAGGGAATCATGGCCACTGCCCGCGAGATCATGTACACCGGAGCGACCTGTATCGGTGACCACGACACCCTCACCACCACAACACAACACATGCGCGAGTCAGGCATGGGTGCCCTGCCGATCTGCGGTGACGATGACCGTCTGCACGTGACCACCGACCGCGACAGACGCTAGCGGTGGTGGCGTGTGAGTCAGCTGCCAGTGAAGGTCACCAAGGTCCGGGCACGTGAGCGGGTTGTCGTCCATGTCGACTCGCGGCCGGCACGCTGGATCGGCGCCTTGGCGCTGCTCGTCGTGTTCTGCTGGCTGATCGTGCTGCTGGCGCACGACCACCACCACGCCAACTGGCACGCCGCCGGCCGGTTGGCCTGGTCACTGACCATCCTGGCCGCCGTTGCGCTGATCGCTCGGGGCATCTTCTTGGGCAGGCCGGTGACCGCCGCACACGCGAGCGCCGCGATGGTGGTGTTGTTCACCGGACTCGGTATGCACGTGCTGTCCTTCGACCTGCTCGGCAATGTGCTGATCCCGGGCGCGGGTCTGGTGCTGATGTGGCCGACCGCGGCCCGGCCCCAACCCGACGCGCTGCCCCAGGTGTGGGCGCTGGTCAACGCCACACACGGTGATCCGCTGGCCCCGTTCACGATGCACTCGCTGAAGAGCTACCACTTCAGCGCCGACCAGACAGCGGCGATCGCCTACCGGACCCGGATCGGCTTCGCGGTGGTCAGCGGCGACCCCATCGGTGACCAGACGCAGTTCCCCGGGTTGGTCGCCGACTTCGCCGCGATGTGCCACACCCGGGGCTGGCGCATCCTGGTGCTGGGCTGCAGCCAGCGGCGGCTGCCGCTATGGAGTGATGCCGCGGCGACCGGCCAATCGATGCGGGCGGTGCCGATCGGGCGCGACGTGGTGATCAACGTGTCACGCTTCGACATGGTGGGACGCAAATACCGCAACCTGCGCCAGGCCGTGCAGCGTACCCACAACTTCGGCGTCACCACCGAGGTGGTCGCCGAGCAGGATGTCGACGATGTGCTGCTCGCCGAGCTGACTGAGGTGCTGTACTCCTCGCACAAGGGGGCGCGCTTCGAACGCGGGTTCTCGATGATCCTCGACGGTGCGCTGTCGCGCCGCTACCCAGGCATTCAGCTGATCATTGCCCGAGACAAATCCGGCCGGGCGCAGGGCTTCCACCGGTATGCGACCGCCGGCGGCGGTAACGACGTCACACTCGACGTCCCGTGGCGCCGGCCCGGCGCCCCAAACGGCATCGACGAGCGGCTCAGCGTCGACATGATCACCTGGTCGAGAAATCATGGCGCGCGGCGGCTCTCGCTGGCATTCGCGCCGTTCCCGGAAATCTTCGACGACAAAAATCGCGGACCAGTACCGAGTGTGTTCTACGCCTTGATTCACCTCGGTCATGCGCTCATCAGACTGGAGCCGCTCTACCGCTACCTACGCAAGTTCCATTCGCTCAGAGACCGACGCTATGCGTTGCTGTCGATACAGCACGTGCTGCCGGCGCTGTTCGTACTGCTGACACTGGAATTCACGCCGCGGCGGCGCCACCTGTAACGCGCCGTTCAGCCGCGACGGCGACGGCGCGAGTGTGACGCGGAAGCGGTCCTCGATGTGCTCGCCACAAGTGTCGGACCCACCCGCTGCACCTACGCCGCGACCGTCGAGGGCTTCTTGTGCGCCCCGCCGACCCCAGGCGCTCGCAGTCGTGCCAGCAAACCCCGTGCGCTACATAATCCATCGCGGCGCGGAGATGATCGAGCACGGCACCGCGGCTGGTGAGCGCTTCGCGTCCCGCCTGGTCTGCGTGCACCAAGCGGTCCAAATCTTCGTCCAGGTGCAGCCCCGGGTAATCGGCGACCCACCGCCACGGCTGGCTATCGTGGATGGACGGGGTAACCCGGCGGTACGCGCATGAAGCGCTCAAGACAAGGGCCCTGTGACATCACATTTGGGGAATGATCTCCCTGGTCTGACCACTGCGGACGAGGATAAATTTTCGGATAATGAAATATTTCATCGGGAGCCGCACGTGCAGCCACGAACCCTGATCCCCGCCGCTATCGCGGTCGCGGCCACCGCAGTTGTCGGTGGGCTGGCCAGTCGGCCGGCCGATTCGCCGTGGTATCGATCGCTGCGCAAGCCGTCCTACCAACCTCCGCGACAAGCGTTTCCGATTGTGTGGCCAATGCTGTACGCGGACATCGCGCTTGTTTCGTCGAACACTCTCGACGAGATGGAGCGCCAAGGGTTGAAGCCGCAGCGGCGCCGGTACATTACGGCCCTGGTGGTGAACCTTGTGCTCAACGCCGGCTGGCCGTGGTTGTTCTTCAATCGACGGTTGCTGGGCACCTCCGCGATGGTGGCGGCGGCTCTCGCCGCGAGCAGCGCCGATTTGACCCGCCGCGCGGCTGCCGTACAGGGCACCGGCGCCGCGGCACTCGCCTTGTACCCCATATGGTGTGCGTTCGCGACGATGTTGTCCAGCCACATCTGGCTTCTCAACCGACGCTGAGGGCGGGGATCCGGTTGATGAGACTGACCAAGCTCGTCGAGCAGATCGTTGAATCCGTCGCGGCGGTGGTCGGTATCGGGGTAGATACCGAGACCGGCGGGTAACCGAGGTTTTCGGCGGAACAGGAAGAGCGATGGGTCTTGAGCGGGAGATGGTGGCCTGCGTGGGTTCGAGTTCCACCGCCGCCCGTGGCACCTACGACTGGATCGCCGAGCTGGGGAAGCGTCCGCGTAATGAGCGATTCAGATTCCTCAACTTCGGGGTGGGCGGGGATTTGTCGCACAACGTTGTAAGTCGGCTCGATGCTGTAGCCGCGACGAAACCGCACCGCGTGATAGTTCTGATCGGTTCCAACGATATATTGGCAACCGTTTTCCCGAACTTCCGGCGTTTCGCCCGCCTGTTCAAGGGGATGTCCGGGGAGCCGTCACCTGGACAGTTTCGACAGAATCTGGAACACATCGCGATCAGGCTGCGCGAGCGCACGACGGCGACTATCGCACTAAGTTCTCTTGCGCCGGTAGGTGAAGATCTTCGATCGAGCGATCCTGTCCAGCGCCGGCTCAACGAACTGTTCGCCCAGTACAACGACATCATCTGCGAGGTCTCCATCGCGTACGAGACCCGCTACCTCGCATTCTATGAAGCTTTTTTGCAACACCTCGGTCGCTCGGGGACGACAAAGTCGTTCAGCCGCCTATCTTTTCCGCGGCTCTATCGCGACTACCTGTACCGCGAGGGCATACAGCGACGCAGCTTCGACGACATCTCGCAAATAAATGGGTGGGCATTTCACATCGACGGCATACATCTCAACTCGCGGGGCGGCGCGATACTCGTCGACGTCGTTCAGCAGTTCCTTGACTCGTAAGCCAAACCGGGCTTCGGCTCTGATTTTCGCGCCAACAGCCCGACGTGAAGGAGTCAGCCGACATTCATTGCCTGTCGTATCGAGTTCGCGCCACCTCGATGGAACGCATGGACGCCGGTGCGGATGAACGCGACTGTGTGGTGACAATCATCGAATCACCATGGTTTGGTGCACTTTCCAGCCGCCAGGATTAGGTCTTTGTCATCGACGTGTTGACCATGTCCTCCGCCGCATGCATCTGTCGCAACGCTTCATCGATATAGGTCATGTACTCAAAGGCGTCCTGATTAGTAGAGCCGCTCAGGGCTGAGAGGCACATATGCGAGGCGACGTTGAAGTCCTCGATCATCGCATGGACCCGCGCCGTCAACAGCGCATCCGGCGTTGGCATCTTGGCCTGCAACGACACCTCGGCGGTGTCGTGGATCTCCTGGCAGGCGGCATACATGGCACTTTCATCGTTCCGCGATGCCGCCTTTTTGGAGTCGTCCAGCGCGGCCCGCAACGCGGTGAAATCGCCCTGCGCGCCTGACCACCAGTTCGAGATCGCCGCCCGGTGCGAGGTCTCTGCCGTCACTGTTTGGGTGTGCTGTCCAGCGACTGCGTCCACTACGGCGATCGTCGCGCCCGCGACGACGAGGGCGACGGCAGCGCCGGCGATCGCGATTGTCCACTTGCGCCGGTACGACGGTCGCCGCGATGACAAACCGGCTTCGGTGCTTTCTGGATTCAACTGCTGCGTTGGGTAATCGGTCATGCCATGCTCTTTTCGTCAACTCGTACACGGCGCATTGCCACTGTCTGAGTCTCACAATCTCGCGTCGAATCCTTTGTCAATAGGGCCTTTCGGCCCGGATGCGCGGTACTTTGGTGCTCGCCCGATCCAGCTGCGTGTCAACTGCGCACCGCCGGGCAGTCTCACCCGAACGGCGAACCGTTCAGTCGAGTCACGGTTTACGCAAGTGCACGGCGAAAAGCAGCCGATAGCGTATCGGCGTTGATCCGCGCCCACCCCAGGCGCATTTGCGGAAAGCTATCGCCGTCGAAGATCTGCGTCCGCCGTATCGCGTGCGTGCGCAATCTCCGGTGCTTCGTTGACGGGGCGACTCACCTGTCCTAATGCGGTCGCGGTAAGGAGCACCAGGCTCGTTGCATTTATCACCGTCCCGGAGAGGCGCCTGCTCGTCGTCGGTCTCGGTGGCCAACGCGGCCACCACTGCGCCGTCTTCGGTCGGTGTGACACGGGACGGCTGAGTCATGCCGGGTTGCGCTGGAAGTTCGAAGTCATTTGAGTGCGTCAAGAAACAATCACGCGGCGACGCCGACAGCGACGCACAGGTTCTCACCAATGCTGTGGGCGGCAGGCCAATTGCTATCGCGTACGGCCTGGGCCAGCTCCCGGGCCAGCGGGGTGTGGATGTCGAGTTCGGCCAACCATACCGAGACGGTGCCGACGATCTGGCCGGCATGCACGCGCGCGGTTCGCCCTTCGTGCAGCAGATCGGTGAGTTCGTACACCGGCGCCGACGACGCGGCACTCCGATGACGCAGCGCCCTCCCGAACCGCATGCGCGTTGCGCAGACCGCCGCCAGCCTGTCTATCTGAGCCACATATGCTGCCGTGTTCATTTTGGCCTCCTCGCTGAACCAGATACTTCATCCGACCACCGCGAGCCAATCCCCCGTAGAGACCAAGGCCATGGGTGCGGGAGCGTTTGGACCCGATTCTGACCTCGCCGAAGTCCCAAGGCACGCGGGCCCATTGGTAGTTCGGAGGACTCTGCCGCAGGGCGTGCGGGTGCCGACCAATGGCCCCCAGGGGTGGGACTTCGGTCCCTACCGCCGGCGGTGGGCCCGGTGATCGGATGCTTTGTGATAACCATCGACCAGGAGACATCGTGACCACCCTTCCCGTTCAGCGTCAGACCCGCGCACTGTTCTTGGACTTCTCCGAACTGTTCGCGGCGTTCCCGTTGATCGCCGGGATCCGGCCGATGCTCGATACGCGGCTCGTGCGGCTGGAAGACGAGACGGAAAACGGCCGCTACGAGGTGCGCGACGGACAGCTCACCATCAAGGCCGAGCGCAGCGAGAAAAGGAGTTCAACGGGCGTTCGGAATTCTCCCACGGCTCCTTCGTTCGGACGATGTCGCTGCCCGTCGGCGCCGATGAGGACGACATTAAGGCCAGCTACGACAACCGCATCCTCACCGTGTCCGTGGCCGTTTCGGACGCGAAGCCGGCTGAAAAGCACGTAGCGATCGAGTCCGCCAAAGCTAAATGAGCCCGCAGCGCGGCCTCGGGCCAACACCTGAATCGAAGGAAAACACCATGGCACAGCGCAATTCGGAACGCGGCTGCAAAAGACGGTCGGTTATCTCCTACGCCATGAAGAGAAAGATCCTCGTGGCCGCCGCAATAACGGGCGCGCTAACGGTTGCTGGCCCAGCGAGAGCTGATAATAATCCACCCGCAGTGGGCTCCCCTTGTTCGGGTAACGAGCTCAACAACACTGCGACAACGAGCGATGGCACGGCAGTCCGTTGCCTGGCCAATGAAGAGAACGGCTTTAGTTGGATCGCCGACACGGGTGCGGCGGGCACCATCGCGCAGCTACAAAGCCAGGGATTCACCGTGACGATCACCAGGCTCGGTACCGGCCCGCTCGACCAATGCAAAGTGACTGACGTCCGTAACCCAAACACGACCACCTACACCACCCGGTCACACGCGGGAGCCAGCGGGGTTAACACCATCGTGGTCAGCAAGACGATCGACGTCACGCTGGACTGCACCTGACAGCGGTACGCGAGGGCGATTGCGGAAAGCGTGCGCCGCACCCGCCGCGTGGCCGACTTGATGACCACCGCCACCCTCGACGGCGACCTGTTCCCCTAACCGCATGTCTGTCGCGGTATGACCATCGAGACCAGCACGATTAGTACGTACGCATGGATGACAGCGAAAATTCAACTGCCTCGAACCAGCGCCCGCCCTCAAGGAGTTATCGCGCTGCTGCTCGCCACGTCATTGCGCATCGTCAAGCAATACGAACGCGGAGTGCATTTCCGGCTCGGTCGGGTGATCGCGGTGCGTGCTCCCTGCGCTGCTGATGACTGGGGTCGGCGCACTCGACGCGTTCTTGCCCCGCGAAACCGCCGCTGCTGAGTCCGCCCAGGCCGTGCAATCCGTGGGGCGCGCTTCGATCCGTAGTTAAACAGCCTGTGACTTTCGGCTGCCCACTAGCGGACTTGTGTCTCTTTCTGTCGGCGCTGGCCGGCCGCATCATCAAAGGCGAGCCATTGCACATCGGACGGCGGTAAGGCGGATCGCGTTGTCGCGAAGGAGGATCACCATTATGAGCACCGCAGATCTGGTGCACACAGCAGGCGCTCACCTGCCCTCTGCGGTGAGCGCGTCGTCGCAGACCACATGCTAGCGAGACCGATTATGCGCGAGGATATTCCGCTTGGGCGAGTCGCCGGTTGCCCGGTCGACGTGAACTGGACAGTGCTGGTGATCTTGGGGCTGTTCACCTGGAGCCTGGCCGCCAGCCTGCCCCGCAGCGCCCCTGGCTATCCGACGGTCGTCTACTGGCTGATCGGGGTCAGCGGCGCTGTGGTGCTGTTGGCGTCGCTGCTCGCCCACGAATTGTCCCACGCCGTCATCGCCCGTCGCGCCGGCGTCGATGTTTCCGGTGTGACGCTGTGGATGTTGGGCGGCGTGGCTCACCTAGATAGCGAGGCTAAAACGCCCGGCGCGCAATTCCGTATCGCAATCGCGGGCCCGCTAGTGAGTTTGGGCCTTTCGGCGCTCTTCCATATCGCGGCGGTCTGGATGCACGCTGCCGGACTACCGGCCATCGTCGTTTCGGCGGCAAGCTGGCTCGCCGCAATTAATCTGCTGCTCGGTGTGTTCAATCTCCTGCCCGGGGCGCCCCTGGATGGCGGCCGGGTCCTGCAGGCCTATCTGTGGCACCGAACCGCTGACGCGACGCGGGCGGCCCTGGGCGCCGCGCGGTTCGGCCGCCTCCTCGCGTACATCATTATTGGTCTCGGCATGGCGCAAATCCTCGCCGGTGCGCTGATCACAGGACTGTGGCTGGCGTTCATCGGGGTGTTCGTGCACACTGCCGCCCGCGACGAGGAGCGGCGACTGCGGTCGCGGCAACTCCTCGCCGGTGTACGTGTCGCCGATGCGATGACAGCCGACCCGCGCACCGCTCCCGGTACGCTCACTGCGCAGACGTTCATCGAGCACTACCTGGTGGGCGCCCGTCACTCGTGCTACCCGGTGGTCGGGCCTGACGGATCCGTGCTCGGAATGATCACATTGACACAGTTGCGCCAGATCGCGCCCGAGCGGCGCGCGACAAGCCTGCTGTGCGACATCGCCGTCCCGCTCAACGAGCTCGCCACCGCGATGCCCAGCGAGCCGGTAACGGCGCTGCTCGAGCGGCTAACCAAAGCGCCGGGGGGTCAGGTGCTCGTCCTGGAGGGTGGCCGCGTCGTGGGCATCGTCACCGCGAACGATATCGCTAGGGTGCTCGACGCGCGCGCACTCGCTCGCCCCTCTCAAAGCGCTGGTCCACGACGCCGATAGCGAGTCCTTCTCCGAGCCGACACGGCGACGGCACGCAGGATCGTCACGGTCGGTCGCAAGAAGCTCGTCAACAATGATGCTGCGCTGGGTCACTCCGATCATCTACTTCACGCGCGTAGCCCAATGTGACACCGAAGTGGGTGGGCGCCCGATCCGGAAGGCGGCGCGCGCACAACCGATTGATAACGAATGATGACCTAAACATGCTCGGCTGCAGTAAATTTCGCAACAACACGCAGCCAACACGTCCTTCGTTTAGAGCCGAGCTTGGCTGCTAAGGTAGCTGTCTATGGGTGCCTTGGAAGGCTGGGTCGCCTTGATCACCGGAGGCGCTCGAGGACAGGGGCGCGCGCATGCTTCGGCATTGGCGGCCGAAGGGGCGGATATCGTCGCGGCCGATGCGCCCGGTCCGATGATGGCTCTGACCTACCCGCTTGGGACCGAGGACGACCTGCGAGAAACGGCCAAGCGAGTCGAAGAGCTTGGCCAGCGCTGCCTGCCTATAACCCTCGATGTGCGCGACTCGGCCCAGGTTGTCGCTGCGGTCGAACAGACGCTGAAGGAGATGGGCAGCCTCGAAATCGTGGTGGCCAACGCCGGCATCGTTAGCACTGGGCCCTTGGAGGAGGTTAGCGACCAAGTGTGGCGGCAGCTGGTCGACACCAACCTGACCGGTGTATTTCATACCCTGCGCGCGGCAATACCAGTTATGCGGCGGCAGCGCTTCGGCAGGATCGTGGTGACATCCTCGATGGGAGGCCGAATGGGGATCCCAGAGCTGGCGGCGTATAACGCCACCAAGTGGGGCGTCATCGGGCTGGCCAAGTCCGTCGCCCTCGAGGTCGCCAGAGACGGCATCACGGTCAACGTCATCTGCCCGACCACTGTGCAGACACCGATGGTGCAGCCCGCGGGAGGCGACGACGTTCCCGACGGTCTGGTGCGCCGCATGATGAAGGCCAACCCGATACCTCGACCGTGGCTTCAACCCGAGGACGTCAGCCGTGGACTGCTCTACCTGGTCACCGACCCCGGGGTCATCACCGGCAGTGTCCTGGAGATCGGCCTCGGCGGTAGCGCCCGCATCCACTGACGCGCACATCGAACGGCGCCCGACCCCGACGATCGGCGAGTCCGTCTGTTGGCGCTCACCGAGTCCGGGCGTGCCGTGAAAAATGCTGCGCAGGCAGCCATCCAGCGGCGAAAAGCGTTGGCTCGGAAGGCTCTCCGCCAACGACCGTCGCGTATTCTGCGGATACTGCGCCAGCTCTCGGTCGCGGATCCACCCGCTGAATGATCCGCGGACCGTTCAGTGAGGCGTGCGTGCTGGACCTCCCAACCATCGGATTGCCGACACATCGATCTGGATGGCACCGGTTGTGACCCTGTCTTCCCTTGTGCCGCAGTGTGATTTATTGTCCAACCGCCCCCAACCAGAACCGGACAATACCGGTCCATTCCCCCACGACTATTACATCGTCAGCTCCGCGCGGCGTTGCCTCCACCGCGGTGGCGTTCCGAACCCCCGCGTGAAGTGCTGTTCATCTTCCCGTTGCCAGCCATTAGTTGCGCTGTTACACGATCTAAACCTCGATCCACGGATGAACTCTCGGTGCGTGGTGTCGGCTGGGTTTGATCTTGATTTCGCGTGATGGGCAGGGGGTATCTGCTGGTCTGCCCAGCTTTTCCTGTGGGGTGGTCTCGGGCCTTGCGGCAGATGGTCAGTCGGTGAGGGGTTGGGGCGGTGGGCGGCCAGCGCCGATGATGTTGTGCCACAGGGTGCTCCAGTGCTGCGCCCAGGGCCAGTGCGCCGGTAGGTGCAGGACGGGCCGTCGTTGTGGGCGGGCCAGCCGGGCAGGGACGGTCACGATGCGCCGGCGCAGGGTCGCTCCGCGGGCCATGGAGTTGGCGCCGCCGGCCAGGACCCCGGTGGCGCGCAGCAGGTTGTGGGCGATCGCTGCGCACAACAGCCAGGCCGAGTTGGCGCCGAAGCGTCCCGAGGGGATGTGGGCCAGCGGTCCGTCGATGAGGTCGGCGAAAGTGGTTTCGATGATCGCGTGGCGGCGATGAGCGATATCGGCCTGGGGTGCAGGGTCGTCGGTGTCGGTGAAGAACGGGTGATACCGCCAGAGCGGGAACAACGCGTCGGGGTAGCGGGCGTCTTTGACGCGGCGCACGATCAGCCGTGCGGTCACCGCGTTGGGTGTGGAACCGAATGCGGTGTAGGGGACTTCGGCGACCTCGGCATCTGAGATCCACTGCCCGGTGTCGGGGTCACGCACTGCCCCCGGGTAGGACACCGGAGCCCAGGCAGTGTCGGGGATCGCGGCGATCGCCGCGGCCACCGTGCGGTTCTTGGTCACCGCCAGCGAGAACCGGGCCCCGGCACGGCGGCAGGCCGCGGTGATGACGCCGGTTCCATACGCTGAGTCGCCACGGACCACGACCTCGCCGGTGACTGCGGCCGCGCGCGCAGCCGAGACCGCCTGGGCGATCATGCGGGCCGCACCCTTGCCCGAGGCGGCCCGCCCGGCACGTAACCGGGCTCCGGCGATCACCGGGGTACTGGCTGGGGTGCTGATCGTGGTCACCAACGGCGACAGGCCTTTGCGCAAGATCTGCTTTCCACTGATCTTGGTGTGCCCGTAGCTTGCTCCCTGCTTGGCGTGCCCGTAAACCGGGCGCAGCAGTGAATCGATATCGACGAAGGCCCGCTCATCGGCGCCAGGCAACAACTCGACCCGCTCACACAACGCTGCCAGGTGCTCACGCAGGACGGACTCGAGTTGGCGGGCATGTCCGAAGGTGAACTCCCGCAACAGCGTTCCGACCGTCGACGGGGCGTACACCGCATCGAACAGTGTCTTCATCCCACCGCTGCGCACCAAGTCGACATCATCGATGCAATCGGCACCCACGCACATGCTCGCGATCAACGTGGCCAACTTCGGAGCCGGGTTGGCTGACCCGGACTTGATCCTGGGCTCGCCGATATGGATCTTGTCGGCCAACAGCGTCGGCAAGCCGGTCTGGGCGGCCAAGGTCATCACCGGGACCAACCCGGCACACGACACGAGATGGTCATCGCTAAAAGCCGGCGAGGGCGACGGCATCGCGATAGTGTTCCAGACCTTCGCCCTGTTTCCGTGGCTGACCGTGCAGAAGAACGTCGAGGCAAGCCTGGACGCCCTGGGCGTGAAGCCCGATGAAGCCCAGCGCCGGGCCACCGCCGCCATTAACACCATCGGGCTGACGGGCTTCGAACACGCCTACCCGCGCGAACTGTCCGGCGGAATGCGGCAGCGCGTCGGCTTCGCGCGCGCCACCGTCATCAACCCGACCATCCTCTTGATGGACGAACCGTTTTCGGCACTCGACGTGCTGACGTCCGAGACGTTGCGCACCGACTTCCTCGACCTCTGGATGAGCCATCAACTTCCCACCAAATCTGTGCTGATGGTCACCCACAACATCGAGGAGGCGGTCTTGATGTGCGACCGGATCCTGGTTCTCTCGTCCAACCCCGGACGAATCCATTTGGAACTGCCGGTCACCCTGCCTCAGCCACGCAATCGGCTCGATTCATCCTTCCGCGACGTCGTCGACGAAATCTATTCAACCCTGACCGCCCGCGCTGTCGAATCGCTTCGCGCGCACAAGGACGTCCATTTCGGGGTCGCCCAACCCCTGCCCGCCGCCACCGTCCAGCAGATCCGGGGACTGATCGAAGCCGTGGCCGCACCCACCTGCGACGGGCACGCCGCCTCGCGACGCTCGCGAAAATACTGGGCATGTCAGTGACCACCCTCCTTCCCGTCGCTGAAGCACTGGATATCCTGGAGTTCGGCGAGATCAAAGACGACGCCGTGAGCCTCACGGCGGCGGGCCGCGTTTTCGCCCAAAGCGCAGGCAATATCCGCCGGCCGCTGTTCGCCGAGCACCTCCTAAGGTTCGTCCCGCTCGCTGCCCATATCCAACGCGTACTGAACGAACGCCCCGAACATCGCGCACCGATGGACAGATTTAAGGAGGAACTGGAAGACCACCTCGATCCCAGAGACGCCGAGAGTACGCTCCACACCCTGATCGGATGGGGAACCTACGCCCAGATGCTGACCTACGATCACAGGTCACAAACCATCAGCGAGTATCCGAGCGCCTAAAACGGTCCCTCGGCTCGCGGTCAGTCGATGGATATTGCACAGACTGGTCTCGCGATTACCTCCGCCAAGAAGCCCGTCGGCAGTAGCGCCGAAAAGTGCGGCCTTCATTACGTTGCGTGAACATCCAGCGCATTCGTTCCGGAGGCAAGGTAGATCCTGCACCAAGCACTTCTGAACGACATGCCGCGTGTTGATTTGTGAGTGGTTTAGCGCGCGAGTCCTTGCAGTGTTTCGTCTGCTTGCTGGGTGTTGTTCAGCCCAAGGGGGTCACGGGCGCACCGGTGACCGCGCCAGGTGGCGCGCCAGATCTGACAGCGCCCCCGCGATAGCCAGCTGGCCGCCGGTTCCCGCAGCGCTGCGTTCGGCGGGGCCGAGTCTGGACAGTCCTGCACCGATCCATTCCTGACCGTCGAACGACAACCGCGCCATGGCCCTGGTCTGACCTTCTCGCTCGTCGACAGAAATTGTTACGGCCCAATCGTTTTCAATGTGTTCCGGCTGCCTGTGGTTGGTTGAAGTTGTCATGGTCGCGCCGCCTCTCCGAGTGTGGACTCTTATCCCCCATCCTGCGGTCGCCCAGGCCCGCCCGGTAGGGGCCAAAGTCCCGTCTCCCCGGCCGTTCGCCGACGGTGATGTCGAGGACGCCCGGCGCCAGCATCAGCCGCTACGACAGCACTACCACGACCGCGACGAGATCGATCCCACGTGGCAGACGCTCGTGCCGGGCGACGCGCGATCGGGCTGTCGCCACACTGGGTGGTTGCCTTCGTCGTACACGATCATCATCGCGGTCGCCCCCCAAATGGGCGCTTCACCCTCGATCACTCTGATCGGTGTGAATGTTCACAGAACAGGCCGGAAATGCTTCGGACCAGACCATAATGAAGGTTCGAGGGCCCGGTCTCAGAGGGCCAAAGTCCCTGTCGGGCGGCAGCTTTGCGCGAATATTCTCGACTTTCGAGCCGCAAGTTAGATGAGCTCAAGGATCCGTAGGAGCAATCATGATTTGGCTGACCATTATCGAGGTGATCGCAGGAGTCGTCGCCCTCGTCAGACTTCTCACCACGGCGATCGCAACCAGCAACGGCAAGGAATAGCTTTGCCTGCGCCCCTAGGGCGTGCTCCCATGCCTCGGTCAGGACGCGCCTCGTTTCGGCCATCGCCGCGTCGTGGTCGCCGCGACCGGGGACGACGACATGCCGCAGAAGCATCTCAACGTTTCCATCAATCCGAATCTCGTTCCAACAAAGCCGATCGCGGCCCGCACGCCGCCGGCGCCCAGGCGTTGACCTCGGGTCGTTTGCGCCCGATATATAGGACTTTGTGCCCCTGCGACTGAGCGTCTGCGGTCGGTAGCGTCGTGGCCATGGCCCCAGACACGCAACCAATCTCGATCTTGTCCCAGACCGAATGCTGGAGTCTCCTGGGAACCGTCGCACTGGGACGGCTCGTCACCAGCGTAGATGGTCAATCGAAGATCTTTCCTGTCAACTTCGTCGTCCAGCACCGCAGCGTGCTATTCCGCACCGCCGAGGGGACCAAGTTGGTCAGCGCTGCGATCAACAACGAGGTGCTGTTCGAGGCGGACGGGAACACCTTTGATGAAGGCTGGAGCGTAATCGTCAAGGGAATCGCACGCGTACCTCGTACCGATGACGAGCTTGAGGAAGCTAGGCGAGCGTGGTTATTCCCTTGGACGGCAACGCCAAAACCGCACTTTGTACGCATCCGCCCACTGAGCGTCACTGGGCGCCGATTCGTCTTCGGCCCTGAACCGGACACCGATTCGACGCTCGCCTGAGGGGTTCCCACTGCGGATCAAGCCGCCGGGATCGATGCCAAGATTGACGGAAGGGAGTGCCTAAACCCGCCCGCCGTGCGGCCGTCAGTCAAATTGTCCCCAAATCTGTTCCCAACGGCTTGAAAATGGCCCCCCGGAGTGTCCTCCGGGGGGCCATTCCGCTGGCAGCGAGGACAGATTCGAATCTGCGACCGAATCTGGCCCAGTGGGCCTAATTGGCCTCTTGCGAACCGATCCATTGTCTTGCTGCCTCGATCTGCCCAGCCGGGAAATGCCTGATCTCGGCTGACACAAAGTGTGACGCCAAACGCTCTGCGACATCTCCCATGGCGGAGTCCGTTACGACCGCGATTCTCTTTACGCGCTTCTGATGATCTCGCACAAAGCGAAAGTGGGTGGCCATCGCCCCGAAACTCTCCCATCCTGGGAACGCTGGGGCTTCGATGATGAGGCCGGCAAGACCGCCAGTTGCCTCGATGTACGGGTCCACCACCCCCGCGAGTTTCACGAAGTCGTCTTTCTCAAGCGGAGACTTTGGTTGCAGGTGCAGGATGGAATGCTCTTTATCGAGGTCGTATTCGATCATGTATGGCTCCTTACGATTGCTGCGATCCGAAGGCCGAACTCGCCGACGGTGTTAATGCGCAGGAGACGGCTATCCCTGCGACCCTCAACATTTGCACGGGCACGCGACCGACCGACAGGGCACTTCGACCCCGGCGAGGAAGCCTCAGTGCCCTAGTGTGGCGGCCAAGGGGACGAGGCCCCCGCTCATCGACGCAGCCTTGGTGGCCTGCCCTCTACGCCAAATTTTTCATCGGTGTAAGCTCGCTTATGAGTCACAGTGCGGTCGGCGCGGCCGCCGACTCAGACCGCCGCGCCGGCATCTACGTGAGCACTGGGCCAGAGAAAGTTCGGGCAGGCGAATCGCCGAAGAGGTATCGCCCTGACGGGTTCACAGCGGAGCCTGTCTTAGAAGACGAACGACCATGTCAGCTATCGATGAACGCGTCGCTTATATCCGAATGTTCACCGTGCCGGGTCGACCGGCGGAAGTCTTCTTGGTGCACCAATATGCCGCCCTCGCTGCAGACTGGGAGCGTCTACGACTGCGGCTGCACCGCAATCGGGTACTGGTTCGAGCCGATGACGAGCGGTTTTCGACGCTGACCATGATTCTGCGGCGGTTATCGATTGAACTCGGGCTCAAGACATGCACCGCCAAGACGGCAGGCAGCGAAGACGTTGCAGGGATCACGGGCCGGCGTGGATTCCTTCCCAACGATCCAAGTTACCTGCAGTCCAGTACATGGGTCGATGCCGTCGCCAGATGGAGCGCCTAAGACATTGGTGAGTCATCAGGCGATCGTCTTCGAAGCTAGCAGCGCGCCAGTAGGGCCATTGGTCCCAGGCGATGAAGGCGGATCGACCCGGGGGCAGCCAATCCGCATCGTGCGAGATCGAACGGACCGTCAAGGGCCTTCGCCGAGTTCGTCAGCGAGTATGGATTCACCAACATCGGCTCGTAGCCAGACAGCTGCTCAACATCCAATCGCTTGATGAACCAGCGAAGGGTCTGGCCGCTAGCCAGATGCCAGCAGCCGCTCGGGTTGTACAGTCGGCTCGTTGTTTTGGTGCAGCCATAAGTAGTCGCGGACTCCGTGTAAGGCGATCCGCTCCCAGGCCGGCCACGCACGCGCGACGGCGGGCGTGGCGGAAATAATCTCGGGCCGTTCCAGTTCGTACGTCTGGCCGTGCCATGTCAGTGTGGCCGTCCCGGCGGCCAGTGCATTCTGACACCAGTCGCACTGGCGGCCGTATACCAGTGGCAGGACGAAGCCGTCACCGTAGGCGGTCGCACCTAGCGTCGTCTGGTACGACTGGCCACTGCGCCGGCCAACATGAGATAGCAGCGCATATGGGGAACGCGTCTTTCCCGCGCTGTTGCGGGTGGCGTCGGCATACCACTTGGTAACGCGAGCCCGCTTGAAGGCCCGCATCAGCTGCCTGACGCGATCTTGGTTTCCCGTGATCCGCCGTGCGATCCAGACGTCAACTGCCAGCACGGCGCCGACTACGCCGCCAAGCACCAGTAGCGCGACCACACAGCCGCGGAACACCGCTTCGGGAACTCGCTGATTATCCGTGCGCATCATTACCTCCTGGGCATCAAACCCTCAGCGCCCAGCTCACACCCGCGGCGGTCGGCTGCATCAGGGCCGAACGTTCGGTCTACCCGAGGGCTAGAGTCACCTAATCGCAGCTGACGAGTCGCGCGCACGGACCTTGATGTAATGGGGTCGACGTCTTTGACTCGCTATCCGAAAGAGTTCATGCGCCGTCGTTCCGGTGTTTGTCGCTTGCCATGGTGATGGGACTCACCAGAGCTGAAAAGCGCACGGGGTGTCATCGGCCGGCAGTCAGCCGGCGGCCCACTTCGTGGCCTGCTCAAGTTCATCGAGGCCGAACATACGCAACTCGCCGGGGACCATCCAGGCGAAGGCGTGCATCGTGTGGGCGACCCAGTCCTTGTCGGACACGACTGCAACCCGCTTGAACTCCGAATGATGCTTCATCAAGGTACCGAAGCCCAGCTTCAGGTCCTCGACCACGCCACCGGGGCTGATGCCTTCGTAATCCGGCGCGATGACCTCCACGATTCTGATCTCGCCGGTCTTGACGAGTTCGTCCATGGTCGTCTTGAACTCGCGCAGATCGTCACCGTGCAGACGCCCCGACACCCGGATGCCGGTCACTCCCTGTGGCATGTCTGACAGCACCTCGATCATCGCTTCTCCTTCATCGCTCGGGCGGGTTCGCGAGAAATTCGCTTGCCCTACAGTACTTTTGCGGCTTTGCCGTACAGCGCATTCTGCAGTCGATACCAACGTTACTGACCCTGGCGGGCGGCCAATAGGGACCTTCGACTCTGATGTGCGGGGCCCGGTGCGGGAATTATTGGCTTTGATGATGTCAACGACCCGAGATGAGGTCTTGTACGCGCTCTACTAAGCTCTGGTGCCCGCCAGCGGGAACAGGATGGTGCGCCGCCGTCAGGTGTGGGTAGGCCCGAAGTACGCCGGGAAGACGGCCCGGTTGTGGACGGACTGCCGCCAGATCCATGTGCTCGTCGCGGGCACCCGGATCAAAACGCTCTGTGGGCCATGCTCCGCCACGGCACGCTCTACCAACCCGGCGCACCAAACACGGCAGCCGCCTAAGACCCTCACCGGCTTGACAACCTCATTGAGATTCCTCCTTCAGTTTGGCATTGCTTTCAAATTCTGCTCAGCCGGGCAGTCACATCGGACTACCGAAACCTGGCATGCGAACTCTTGTGGTGAAACGATTTTGGTCGTCTATGCGGATACGCGATCGCCGGTCAGGTCGAGGGCGATGTCGACGAGCATGTCTTCTTGGCCGCCGACCAGTCCGCGCCGTCCGGCTTCCACCAGGAGCGTGCGCGCGTCGACACCGAAGCGGTCAGAGACCGTCTCGGCGTGGCGAAGGAAGCTTGAGTACACGCCTGCGTAGCCCAGGGTGAGCGTCTCGCGGTCGACGCGGACCGGGCGTTCTTGCAGCGGGCGAACGAGGTCGTCGGCGGCGTCTTCGAGCGCGTTGAGATCACAGCCGTGCTGCCAGCCCATGCGGGTGGCGGCTGCGATGAACACCTCCAACGGCGCATTCCCGGCGCCGGCCCCCATACCGGCCAGCGACGCATCGACCCGGTGGCAGCCGTGCTCGACGGCGACCATCGAGTTAGCCACACCCAGCGATAGGTTGTGGTGGGCGTGGATGCCGACTTCGGTTGCACAGTCGAGGATTTGGCGAACCGCGTCGACCCGTTCGGCGACGTCGCGCATAGTCATCGCCCCGCCGGAGTCGACGACGTACACGCAGCCGGCTCCGTATCCCTCCATCAGCCGGGCCTGCGCGGCCAGCTGCTGCGGTGGCGCCATGTGGCTCATCATGAGGAATCCGACGGTGTCCATGCCGAGCTCACGAGCGGCGGCGATGTGGTGTGCCGAGATGTCTGCCTCGGTGCAGTGTGTCGCGACGCGCACCACGCTGGTGCCGGCGCGGTGCGCGGCGGCGAGCTCGCGCACGGTTCCGATGCCCGGCAGCACTAGTGTTGCCACTCGTGCGTTCTTGACGACGCCGGCCACCGCCTCGATCCACTCGAGATCGGTGTGGGCGCCGAATCCGTAGATGCAGCTTGACCCCGACAGCCCATCGCCGTGGGCGACCTCGATCGAGTCCACCCCGGCTGCGTCCAGCGCTGCGGCGATCTGGGTTACCTGTTGCAGGCTGTATTGGTGGCGCACCGCGTGCATGCCGTCACGCAGCGTGACATCGCTGATGTAGAGCGGTTCGGTCATTTCGATACTCCAACACTTCTCATCGAATGGGCCGCGATGCGTTCGGCGGTGGCCAGCGCGGCGGAGGTCATGATGTCGAGGTTGCCGGCATATGCGGGCAGGTAGTGGGCAGCGCCGGTCACCTGTAGCATCGCGGTGACCCTGGTGCCGATGAATTTCCCGGTCTCGGGTATGTGCAGCGGGTTGTCGGCGTCGGACGTCTCGAACTGCACGGGCTGTTTTAGCTTGTATCCGGGCACGTAGCGCTGCACTTCGTTCACCATGGCGGTGATGGACGCGTCGATGGCCGCGTGATCGCAGTCGCCCTCGATGAGGCAATACACGGTGTTGCGCATGAGAAGCGGCGGATCGGCCGGGTTGAGGATGATGACCGCTTTGCTTCTCTGTGCGCCACCAACAACTTTCAGCGCAGTCGCGGTGGTCTCGGTGAATTCGTCGATGTTGGCTCTGGTGCCGGGGCCGGCGGACTTGGCCGAGATCGATGACACGATCTCGGCGTAGGACACGAATGCCGACTGGTTGACAGCGGCGACGATGGGCACGGTGGCCTGGCCGCCGCAGGTGACCATGTTGAGGTTCGGCGCGTCGATGTGGTCCTCGAGGTTGACCACCGGGACGCAGAACGGTCCGATGGCTGCGGGGGTGAGGTCGAGAACGCGTACACCGTTGTGGCGCAGTACCTCCCAGTGCCTCGCGTGCGCACCGGCCGAGGTGGCGTCGAAGGCCAGCCGGATGTCGTCGAAGTGCGGCATCGCGAGCAGCCCGTCGATGCCTTGCGAAGAGGTGGGCACGCCAAGCCGTTTCGCCCGGGCCAGGCCGTCGGATTCGGGGTCGATGCCGATCATCGCGGCCATGCTCAACGGCCCTGCGCTGCGCAGGATCTTGACCATCAGGTCGGTGCCGATGTTGCCCGATCCGATGATTGCGACCGGGAATCGTTCGGTATTCATGAAACTGCTCCTCTACTCCTACTCGAAACTCACGGTGACCGCGCCGAGCCCGCTGATGACGGCCGACGCATGGTCGCCTGCCACCACGAACGGCGCCGTGGTGTACGAGCCGGACATCACGAACTGGCCGGGCTCGATGGCGGTGCCGTAGCGGGCCAGCGCGTTGGCCAGCCAGGCCACGGCCGCAGCCGGATCACCCATCACGGCAGTCCCCTCGCCGGTGCCGACCGCCGTGTCGTTCACAACGAGCGTGGCGGTGGTCTGAGGAAGCGGTAGAGCGTGCCGGATCGGAACCCAGTCGCCCAACACCACCGCGCCAGAGCTGGCGTTATCGGCGATCGTGTCCGCCAGCGTGATGCGCCAGTCAGCGATCCGGCTGTCCACGATCTCCAAGGCCGGGGCCACCGCCTCGGTGGCCGCCATCACGTCGTCGACGGTCACTCCCGGCCCCCGCAGCGGTGCCCGCATCAGGAACGCCACCTCGGGTTCGACGCGGGGAGCGCAGAAGGTCGGTCACCGGCACCTCGGCACCGTTGGGCACCACCATGCTGTCGAGGACGTAGCCGAAGTCGGGCTCACTGACCCCGAGGAGTTCCTGCATCGGCGCGGAGGTGAGCCCGATCTTGTGACCGCACAACACGCCACCCCGGTCAATGTGGCGGGCAAGGTTGAGACGCTGCACCGAATAGGCTTGAGGCACATCCAGATCCGGGTATGTCTGAGTGAGGGGTTGAATCGGGATGCCGCTGCTCTGGGCGTCGTAGAGCAGTTGAGCGGCGACGGTCAGCTGAGTGGAATGAGCGGTCACGCCGGTTTTCCTGACTCCAAGAGCTTGACCGCCGATTCGAAGACAAGTCGGGCGTGTAGGTCCAACAGCTCGATCAAGTCCACCGAGTCGCCGCCGACTTCCTTGGCGATGAACAAGCCGTCGGCGCCGGCGATGGCATAAGTGGTGAGCAGACGCACGCTTTGGTCGTCGAGCCCGGGCGCGATGTCGCGCACAACCCCCTCAAACCGGTGAAACGCGTTGTCGCGGACCTGCAGGTACATCTCCCTGGCCCGCGGTTCGACCGGGCGATGCTCCAATGCCAGCATCAGACCCAGACGCAGGAAGTCGGGGGCATCCAGCAACGCCTTGGCCACCTGCGTCCCCAACTCGATCGCCTGCTCGCGGGTCCCCCGCCCGCTCGGCAGCTCCAGCGCGGCCAGCCACCTATCGAAACTGCGCTCGATCACCGCGGCGATCAGGTCGTCCTTGTCGGCGAAATGCCAGTAGATCGACGTCGGCGGCAGGCCGCTCTTCTTGCTGACCAGCGAGATCGTGGTGCCCTCGTAGCCACGCTCGGTGGCCACCTCGGTCGCCGCGTCCAGGATTCGCTGACGCGACTGCTCGCCATTGGCACGGGTGCGCCGCCGGCTGGCCGAAGTGGACTGCGACCTCTTGCCTCCGGTGTTTGCTGCCACGTTGCCTCCTTGCGGGTGTTGACGATCACGTAACTCGTAGCTTACTATATGGATCGCTACATTAACACCCAATTGAGGATCCCGCAATGACTGACCAGACGACTTATGACGTGGCGATCGTCGGCTACGGGCCGGTGGGCGTCACCGCGGCCAACCTGCTGGGCCAGATGGGCCTGAACGTCGTCGTGGTGGAACGCGATCCCGACATCTATGCGCGGGCCCGGGCCATCTCCACCGACGAGGAGGTGGTGCGCATCTGGCAGCAGGTCGGGCTGGCCGACCGGCTCAACGCCGACATGCAACCCGGATGCGGTGCGAATTTCGTCGACGCCAACGGCGTGCCGTTCGTGAAGCTGCTGCCCGTTGACAGGGGTAACGGTCACCCGCCGCAGCAGTTCATCTATCAGCCCGCGCTGGAAAAGGTGCTGCGCGCCGGGGTCGACCGCTTCCCCAACGTGTCCGTGTTGCTCGAACACGAATGCCTGCGGGTCATCCAGCGCGTTGACCATGTCGAGTTGATGCTCGCCGATCTCACCGTCGACGAGTTCCGGCGAATCCGGGCCTCTTACGTGATCGCCGCCGACGGCGGGTCGAGTGCGATCCGCGGTCAGTTGGGTGTCGGCTTCGGCGGCCGCACCTACGCCGAACGCTGGATCGTCATCGACACCAAAGTGCTCAAGGAGTGGCCCGGGCACGACCGGCTCCGGTTCCACTGCAATCCCGATCGGCCCACCGTCGACTGCCCCACTCCACTGGGTCATCACCGCTGGGAGTTCCCGGTGCACGACGAGGAAGACGACCGCGATCTGCTCACCGAGGACGCGATCTGGAAGGTGCTCCGCGACCAGGGAATCACCGAGGAAAACGTGAAGATCCTCGGGTTCGCCTGCTACAGCCACCACGTCCGGTTCGCCGACCGGTGGCGGATAGGCCGCATCTTCTTGGCCGGCGACGCCGCCCATGCCATGCCGCCGTGGATCGGTCAGGGTATGTGCGCCGGCGTGCGTGACGTGGCGAATCTGTGCTGGAAGCTGGGCGCGGTGCTGGGCGGATCGCTGCCCGAGTCCGCGCTCGATTCCTACCAGGCCGAGCGGCTACCGCACGTGAAGGAGGTGACCAGCCGCGCGGTCAAGACCGGCAAACTCATCATCCAGCGCAACCGCTATCGCGCCGCGGTGCGCAATCACGTCTTCCGCACCGCCAGCAAGGTGCCGGGCTTCACCACCTGGCTCCGCGATCACCGTTGGTTGCCCGATGCGCGCTACCGTGAAGGGCTCTTGGCGCACAATGGAAACCGCGCAGCCGGCTGGCAGATCCCACAGCCGTGGGTCGTTGACGAAAAGGGCGACACGGTGCGCCTCGACGACATCATCGGCGGTCGCTGGGTGGTGCTGCACACCGGCCCGTTATCCGACTGGCCGGACTGGCGAGCAACTGGCGTCCCCATCATGCGAATCACGCCGCCCGGGAGCGTTCCGCGTGCCGACAGCATCATCGACCGCGACGGATCGCTGACCAGCTGGCTGGACAAGAAGGGCGCCTCGGTGTTGGTGGTGCGACCGGACGGGTTCGTCTATGCCGGCGCCGCGGAGAGTCAGCCGCTGCCGCTGCCCCCAACTGGATTCAAGGCGTAAAGGAAGAGCAATGACCAGCAACACCATGACCGAACGCACCGTACGCGTCAACGGCAAGGACATCTTCGTCGCCGAGGCCGGCGCCGGTGCGCCGGTTGTTCTCCTGCACGGCGGCGGCCCCGGCGCATCGGGCGTGTCGAACTACTCGCGCAACATCGACGCCCTGGCCCAGCACTTTCGGGTCATCGTGCCTGACATGCCCGGCTACGGCCGCTCCGCCAAGGGTGTCGACCATAGCGATCCGTTCGGTTATCTCGCCGACCACATTCGAGGAATGCTCGACGAACTCGGTATCGACCGGGCGCACCTAGTGGGCAACTCCTATGGCGGATCGTGCGCGCTGCGACTCGCCCTGGACAACGCCGCACCGGGTCGACAAGCTCGTCTTGATGGGTCCCGGCGGGGTGGGAACCACGCGCGGACTTCCCACAGCGGGCCTCAAGAGCCTGCTCGCCTACTACGGCGGTGACGGGCCGAGTTTGGAAAAGCTGCGCACGTTCATTCGCGCCTACCTGGTGTACGACGGCGACGCAGTCCCGGACTCGCTGATCGAATCCCGTTACGCGGCCTCGATCGACCCCGACGTCGTCGCCAACCCGCCCCTGCAACGCCCGGCCGGGCTTCGAACGCTGTGGCGGATGGACTTCACCCGCGACCGCCGGCTCAGCACCCTCGAGACGCCGACACTGGTGATCTGGGGACGCGACGACAGAGTCAACAAGCCAAGCGGCGCAACGATGCTGGCCCAGCGGATGCCCAACGTCGACGTACTGATCACTGCCAACACCGGCCACTGGGTGCAGTGGGAACGCGCCGACTTCTTCAACCCCGTCACCACCGCATTCCTCACGCCCTAACACTTTTCAAGGAGATCCGATGTCCACTGATCTGTTCGGCAATGTCCACCTGGGCTATGCCGTGATCGAAACGAACAAGTTCGACGACTGGAAGCGCTTCGGTCGCGACGCGATCGGCATGCACCTCGACGACATGGCACCCGACACGATCCGATTCCGCTTGGATGCCAACGAATGCCGAATCCTGCTGCGGCGGGGACCGGCCGAGGACGTCGTCGCGCTGGGTTGGCACCTCGACGACCACGCGACCTTCGACGAGATCAACCGCCGCGTCACCGACCACCGGGTACCCGCCGTCGAGGGCGCCGACGAGGAAGCCAAGCTGCGCGGAGTCGAACGCTTCCTGCGCTTTCCCGGGCCCAACGGACTCAGCCAGGAGATCTACACCACCGCCCGCACCGCACCACTGCCCCTGGACATACCCGGCACCGGATTCGTCACCGGGGCCGGGGGTCTCGGTCACGTCGCGCTCACCACGAAGAAGCCGCACGAGGTTCGCGGCTACTACAACCACGTCTTCGACGCACGACTGTCCGACTACATCGACGAGACGATCAACGGCATGAAGCTCAAGATCAGATTCCTGCGCGTCAACGAACGTCACCACTCGGTGGCGATCGCATCGGTGAACGCCCTGCCCATCAACCCGATCCGCACCCGAATCCAGCACGTCAACGTCCAAGCGGGGACGCTCGACGACATGGTCGCCTCCTACCAGCGGGTCAACGAACTCGGCTTCGACATGGCGCTGTCGGTAGGCCAGCACACCAATGACAAGGAACTGTCCTACTACGCACAAAGCCCCTCCGGGTTCGAATGGGAGGTGGGATGGAACCCGATCGTCGTCGACGAATCGACCTGGAAACCAACAACACATCAGGGCATCAGCATCTGGGGACACACGCCGGAAGGGCAAACCGTGATCGACAAACTCAACCAGTTCGCCGTCGCTGCACGATCGTTGGTCCATCACGAAGACACCGTGGCGGCGCTCAGCGCACCCGGGATTGCCG
Source organism: uncultured Actinomycetota bacterium (assembly GCA_963759655.1). Taxonomy (GTDB): domain Bacteria; phylum Actinomycetota; class Actinomycetes; order Mycobacteriales; family Mycobacteriaceae; genus Mycobacterium. The sequence continues at coordinate 60,013 of CAVXAG010000012.1, forward strand.
ACGCCTAGTGGTGGAATCACCGAATACAAGTCAACCGCACAGCGGTGCCGTGCGCCGTCGGTTGCCGCCTCAGCGCCGACCAAACAGACCCGGATCCGTCGACAACTGAACGCCGTAGCCAGCCACCCGATCGGCCAGCCGTCAGGGAACACTGCGATCGCTGGGGTGTAGGCGCGGTGCAGGATCTCGGTGACACTTGTCAGGCTGGCGTGGTCGCGGATCTGCCAGGTGATGGGCCCGGTGTGCAGGTCGACCCAGTGGATGATGCAGTCCCCGGTGCGGGCGGGCCCGTCGTACTGGACGACGGCATAGGTGGGCCGGCGGGTGAATTCCATGCTGACCGTGGTGCGCGCGAATGGCGATTCGTCTCGCCCGACTGCAGGGGCCAGCAGCCGGGGTAGCCGTGCGGTGGCCGCGCGGGCGGTGACGAAGGCCTCCAAGAGTCCGTGGGCGGCTCGGCGCTGTAGAGCACGATCATCGTCCCGCCCCAGACCAGGGTGATGCGCGCGTCGGTGCAGCCGGCGTGGTAGCACAGTGATGTCGGCGCTATGGTGGCCGCGCTGACCTGGAATGACTGTCCCTGGGTGTCGCACGGAGTCCTCCCACGTCTCACGCGTCGTATGACAAACGCTGTGACAATTTCGCGCACCGAAAGCCCTGGAGATCCGGTTACAACACGTTTTGCCGGTTGGCCAGTCGCGAACGGCAGCGTCATTCTGGCGTAATGCATCAGATCACCGGACAACGCGACCCGGCCGCCGCATTCCCGCTACCCGTCGTCGCCGACGACGATGGCGAACGCCGCCAGGCCAACCGGGCGGTCGGACTTAGCGCCCTGGGCCTGGCCCTGACCGGGGTGATCGAACTGGCGCTGGCGATCCTCAGCGGTTCGGTCGGATTACTGGGCGACGCCCTGCACAATCTGTCCGACGTATCCACCAGCCTGCTGGTGTTCATCGGCTTCCGCGTGTCTAAACGCGCCGCCAGCGAGCGCTACCCCTACGGGTATGAACGCGCCGAGGACCTCGCCGGCATCGGTATCGCCATCGTGATTTGGATCAGCGCCGCCGTCGCCGGCACCCAAAGCGTGCACAAGCTGCTCGAACACGGCGCCACCCACCACATCGGCTGGGCGATCGCCGGTGCCGTGATCGGCATCATCGGCAACCAGATCGTCGCCCGATACAAAGGAGTCGTCGGTGCCCGGATCAACTCGGGCACCCTGATCGCCGACGCGAAACATTCCTGGCTCGACGCGCTGTCCTCGGCGGGAGCGCTTATCGGGCTGCTCGGCGTTCTGGCCGGCGCGGCCTGGACCGACGCCGTCGCGGGCCTCGTCGTGACGGCGTTCATCTGCCACGTCGGGTGGCAAGTCACCGCCGACGTCGCGATCCGGCTCCTCGACGGAGTTGACCCGGCCCTCATCACTACCGTCGAAACGATCGCCGGCACTGTCCCTGGCGTTGCCCACACACATGCCCGCGCCCGCTGGACCGGCCGGACCCTGCGCGTGGAGGTGGAAGGCTGGCTCGACGCAACCCTGTCGGTGGCCGACGCCGACGCCATCGGCGCCCGCGTCGCAGAACATGTCGCCCTTGCAATACCCGACGTGCGAAGCGTCACCTGGGCCGCGCGCGCCCTCTAACCGCTTCTGCACCGTCGCCGAGAGCTGATCCGCGGGTTATGGCAGCGTTGGCCGTGGGTGCAGGTCACCGCGTATATGGCTGGGGTATGCCGAACAAAGTAAACGAGAAGCCCCGCCCGGCAGCTGTTTACGTCACTCCTCCTCGGCTAACGGTGAACGCTTGCGGCGTGCCAGCACGAGGTTGAACAGGCCGAGCAGCACGGCGACGATCGCAATGACCAGGCCGGTGACGCCTGGCCACGTCGGCCCGCCACTTGGCGCAGCCGCCTCGGGGGCCGGGGTGGGGCTGGCGGCGGCATTGTCTGCGTCACTGGCGGCCAGGGTCAGCGTCGGCGCGGGGTGATCGGGCTCGGCCTGGCCGGTAGCCGCGGTCTCGTTCCAATTGACCGTGTGCCCGTCACTGTAGGTCTGAAGCGCCGGCAGCGTGATCGAGGCCCGCTTGGGCAGCGGCCCTGCCGAAATGCTGAACATGTCGAACTGGTTGGGCGGAATCGCGGCTTGGGGAGTGGTGGCCTTCCAGTCCACCTGCGACGCGTACTGGGTGACCGTGTTCCCATCGTCATCCTTCTGCGGCGCAGCCAGTGTCTTGGTTTTCACGGTTGCCGTCCACCCCGGCTTGGGCTGGGTGGACACCGACAAGATCGGGGTGTCGTCGGGCAGCGTGACTAACAGTTCGGTAGTCGATGCGGTGTCGGATTCGGTGGGCACACGGAAGGTCAACACTCCCTCACCGCCCTGGGTCGCATCGATCCCCGAAACCTCGACATGAGCTAGCGCCGGGCCGGCGAAACCGATCGCGATTATCACGATCGACCCCGCCACAGCCAGGGCCTGCACGGCGTGCTTTACCATCAACAATTCCTTTCCAACACGAGGACTTCCGAGAATGTCGCAACTTCTCGGCTCATAGCAGTAGTCCCGCCAGACGCGCGAGAAGTTCCCTCGGCCGATCCCGAACGTCGATGCACCCGAGTAATTGGGTGATGCGTTCGGTCGACTCCTGACCCACTGTGGTCGACGAATGGGACTCAAGTCTGGGCCACGCGGCCTGCCATCTGAGCCAACGCCGGCAGCGCGATGCCCGGATGGCAGACTCCTGCCGGGACGCCTCACGCGCGGCGGGTGTGGGCCTCGATGTCCGACCGGCACGAGTCAACGTTCGACATGTGTGCGAGCAACTCCATCGACCGCGTCACGCGGCGGAAAACCTAATGGGCGCTGGGCAGCCTCGCCGCTTATCCGGCATGCCTAGCCTGTTACTGGGTCGTTTTGACCATCGGTTTCTCGCAGCAGACTTCTGCATGCTCGCGGTCGGGTGTGCAAGGGCACGGCTGTTCATACACGAGCACGGCCCCACACTCTTGACACTCGTAGCGATCTCCTGCGTCTCGAGACATTTGGCCTCCTTCAGATATCAGCCGCGGCGTCCCGATGGGCGGGTCGCTCAGACGAGCGAGACCACGGCCGTCATATTTGAAGACTACGCACCCGCTGCCCGCTTGAGTGTGGTTCTGACCAGCATCTGCATTACGCGGTGTTCGCTGGTGGGTGGTCTGCCAGCGTCGTTCGGCTCCGTGGCTGCGTCACGGTAAATCGCGCCTGCGCCCGAAGAAATTTGGCCCCGGCATGAGGTGCCACTGAGGTTCCGGGCCTTGTGCCGCTGTTCGCGATGACGACGTCAGCAGGTCTCGTTCAGGGTTCAAAAGCACCAACGCGGCCGCCACTTGGTACAGGAGTTGGGTCGGCGCATCCTCGGCGTGCGGACGTCCGAACGGGTCTTTGCCGATCTGTGAAGCCCCGGGAAATCTCGCTAGCGCGGCGCGGCCCAGCCCCCGCAGTGCGGGTGTCACGGTCGAGGATTACGGTGTCCCTACCGCCGGCGAGGTGTCGGCGGTGGTGTGGCCCAGCGAAGTCCGGTGCGAATCCGGCACTGTCCCGCAACGGTGAAACCCCCGCAAAGGGGATGAGTCCGGTCGCCTGGTCTGCATCTGCAGCACCGTCCTCGGATGAAGGGCGTTCGTGCGGGGCCATTTCGGGTTCCGGTGAACTCTCGGCATCCTCCTTTCCTGGAGGGTGAGAATGTCAGTCAACGGCACACAGTTCGCTCAACTACGCAGAAATCTCAATCCCCGCGAATGGGGACGTCTGACCGCGATGACCGTGGTCATCATCGCGCTGAACGGCCTCGGCTGGGCCATTTTCATTTTCGCGATCATGCCGCACCACTTCAATTACGAGGGGCTGGGAATCGGCCTCGGGGTCGCGTTGACCGCGTGGACGCTGGGGGCCAGGCACGCCTTCGATGCCGACCACATCTCGGCCATCGACAACGTCACCCGCAAGCTCATGGCCGACGGTCAACGACCGTTGGCTACTGGCTTCTTCTTCGCACTGGGGCATTCCTCGATCATCGTCGTGGTTGGTGCCGGCATCGTCGTGGCAACGAAAGCCGTCTTCGGCGCCATGGTCGATCCCAACTCGACCTATGAGACTGTTGGCGGTGTCATCGGCACCGGTCTGGCCGCGACTTTTCTCTACCTCATCGCACTGCTCAACTTGGTCGTACTCGTCGGGATCATCAAGGTGTTCCGTGATATGCGCCGGGGCCGCTACGACGAGGCCGAACTGGAAAAACAACTCCAATCCCGCGGCATGATGTACCGCTTCTTCGGGCGCATGATGCGTTCGATCACCCAGACCTGGCACATGTTCTTCGTCGGCGTGATCTTCGGTATCGGCTTCGACACCGCCACCGAGGTGTTGTTGCTCGCGGCGACGGCCGCGGCCGCAACGCAGGGATTGCCGTGGTATGCGGTCATGGCGCTGCCACTGTTGTTCGCCGGAGGCATGACGTTGTTCGACTCGATTGACGGCTGCTTCATGAACGTCGCCTACGGGTGGGCATTCTCGAGGCCGGTTCGCAAGGTGTACTACAACCTGGTCATCACCGGGCTGTCGATCGCAGCTGCATTCATCATCGGCTCAATCGAAATATTCGGCCTGCTGTCCACCGAACTACACCTCAACGGAGGATTCTGGGACTTCATGGCCAACTTCGACATCAACAAAGCCGGATTCGTCATCGTCGGCCTGTTCATCGTGGTCTGGGCGCTCGCCATCGCCGTGTGGAAACTCGGCAAAGTAGAACAACGTTGGAAATACGAGCGGACCGTCGAGCAGGAGACCTGATTATCTCTAAGTAGAATCGGGCTTGAACCCGCAACCAACGGATTACCAAACCAACGAACTTGACCGTCACCGTTGTTGGCGGTAATTTCTTGTGCCGCACTGTGTTTGACTACCTCCAAGCTCTGGTCACATGCCAGCAATTGGTGGCAAATCCCGATTATTGTCGATGAATAAACGATGACAAACGTGGTGGCACGACACGTCCGCGCCATCCGGGCACCAGGCGAGTGCGTCGAAGTGCCGTGGTGCTGATGGCACATGTATACATCATGGCTGGTGCAGGACGGCCTACCAATCCAAGCGGTACGAAACCTCCTGGGACACCAGCCGTTGATCACGACCCAGCGTTACGCCAACCTTGGTGACACGCAGTCGGACGCGGTGCGTTGCGTGTTGGGATAGCCGTGACTGGTTCCTCGCTCGGCCCGTTCCGGCTCACCCTGCGGGATCGCCACGGGCGCCCGCCGTGAGCGCCACAGTCAGAAACCCGCAGGTCGTTGTAGCGGCGGCGTCATCGGCCCGCAGCGGGACGCGACTAGACCCCCGCCTCCACCGTGGCCTGCGCATAGTAGGCGCGACCCACCGCCGCCGTCTGGGGCAGGATACTAAGGTGCTGCCAGGCCCCGTTCGATGAAGGAGTCGGGCGTGGGGGGCAGAGGTGTCAGGCCGTGATGGCGGTGATCCGCGGATGTCACAGCCGGACTCGAAGTCTGGGTCCGCATGATCGTCAAATATCGCTCATCGACCCGAAGGCCAGGCACAATGCATGGGTGTCTATCGGCCGACGAGGGTTCCTGATCGCCGCGCTCGCCGTCGCGGGTGGTGCCGGCTGCGGTGGTCACAGTCCGCGGCCTGTGGCACTTGGCCCTTCCCCGGCATCGAGGACCGGCGCCATGTTATCGGTCAGCCCCGCTGCAACCACGGCCCCACTTAGCCCCGAAGTTTCCCCGGTGAGCGACGCGGCACGCGCCGCCGGGTTTGTCGACATCCTGACCGCCGTTCCCGATGCGATCGTCGACCTGCGTTACGCGACACCGAACAATTTCACCGGTGCGCCGTTGTACCCCCCAGATGCTCGCTGCCTTGTACACGAATCGCTTTCTTCGGGTCTCGCGGCTGCCGCGGACGTGTTACGCGCGCAGGGCGAGATCCTCGTCTTCTGGGACGGCTACCGGCCGCACGACGTCCAGGTCAAGATGTTCGAGGTGGTTTCCAACCCGGCGTGGGTGGCGCGGCCCGGCCCGTATGCGCGCAGCCATGAGACGGGCCGCTCTGTTGACGTGACAATCGCGCGCATGCAGGAGCAGGGGCCGCCGGAGCAACGCGTGGGCGGTCTCAGCCTCCTCGACATGGGAACGGATCTCGATGATTTCTCGCCGCGCGGCACGGCCTTTGCAACCGACGGCGTCAGTCCGGAAGCGCAGGCCAACCGGGCTCGTCTACGCACGGCCATGAGCGCCGGTGGATTCACGCCGTACTTCGGTGAGTGGTGGCATTTCGACGGCCCTGGCGCCGGCATCGAACGGCCGATCCTCGACGTCCCGGTCGACTAGGTCATCTTCGTCGCCTCAACGCAATTCCCGGCGATACTTGTGGTCTTCCAGACGAGGCCATAGCTCGTTGGGCGTATTCACCTTGGGCGGTTCTGGTCGACGCTCCCGCTGGCCACTCGATGAGGCTTACACCTAACATCAAGCACTGTGCATATGGCTATTGGTGGACGACGCGGGGAGAAAGAATCACTATGACGACGACCGAGCACCGCGAGGCTGAAGGGCACCATCACACTCACGGCCCCGGTTGTGGGCATGCATCTGTGTTACATGGCGATCACGTCGACTATCTGCACGGCGCGCACGTGCACCGGGAGCATCGCACGCCCGACGGTGTGCACTACGACGAGTGCACCACCTGCCAATGCCCCCACTGTTCCGACTCGTGTGCCGTGTGTATTTGCGCTGATTGCAGCTGCCCGACCTGCAACCACAACACCTGTCAGTGCGCCGACTGCGCCGATGCCTGCAACAACTGCGCATGCCCGGATTGCACCTGTCCGACCTGCACCCACGCTGTCTGAGCACGCAGGCACCGACGGAATCGGGACTGTCTGGCCAAACGGCGGATCTGATCCTGGTCCGTGCAGGATCGGGGTCCCAGGACTGATTGGGTGTGACTTGCTCGACGCTGTCCGTTCCGCTGGCGGAGTGCCGTCCGTTTACGCGGTATCGTCGTTTGGCCGAAGGACGGCGTCGCGAATTCGCCGAGGAATCGACCGCATCGCCCTCCACGTACGCTCCTGGGACGGCGTGTGCGCTGATTTGTTATTCTCGCGCGGTGCAGGAGCACACGGAACATGAGTGCGCTGGATCGCGATCTGTTTCGCGGCGAGACGTCCTGAAATATGCTGGTGCAGCGCCAGTACTACTCAGCACCAGCGCTTTGGCGGCGACTCTGACCGCCCCGAGGACCACTGCCGCCACTCTTGCCGGAATGGCCGTCTTCCTGGACCCGGGCCACAACGGTGTGTACGACTCCTCGATAACCGGACAAGTTCCCAATGGTCGGGGCGGCACTAAAGAGTGCAATACCACCGGCACTGCGACGGACGATGGCTATTCCGAGCATGCGTTCAATTGGGATGTCTCATTGCGCATACGTGATGCACTGAACCAGATGGGCGTTCGTACTCAGTTGTCGCGCGATAACGACAACTCGGTTGGACCGTGCGTTGATCAGCGCGCCGCGCTGGGCAACACTATGCACCCGGACGCGATCGTGAGCATTCACGCCGACGGCGGACCCCCGTCCGGCCGGGGATTTCACGTGAACTATTCCAGCCCACCTCTGAACGATTCCCAAGCCGGCCCCGCCGTCCAGTTGGCGCATACGATGCGCGATTCACTGGTCGCGTCGGGTCTTCAGCCGTCCACGTACATCGGCTCGGACGGTCTCTACGGTCGGGCAGACCTCGCGGGTCTAAACCTGGCGCAGTACCCGACGGTGCTCGTCGAGCTCGGCAATATGAAAAATGCGGACGAGGCTGCCCAGATGGAAAGCTCGGACGGCCGGGCGAAATATGCCGCGGCAGTCGTTCAGGGGATAACCGCGTATCTGAACGCTAAAGCCGCCACAGGCTAGCCCCGCCCGGCTGCTGCTTACGTCACTCCGCCTGAGGCGCTGCCGTGTCGGTCCAGGCCGAAGTGCTCAACGGTCATCGCCTAAACACCGCGCTACGCTGACTCCAGATTGCCTGCGGCGCTTGGAGACAGACGCGTCATGGATATCCTCTGCTATCCGTTCGTTAGACCGGCACATCTTGGAGCGACCGCCGGGCGGGGGCCGCGTGCGTGGTCAAAGCGCCAGGGCACAATGCGACCGCGTTTCCGGTGGCGGCCAGCACGGTCTCGGCCGCGGCGAACAGGTCACCGAGCGCGGGCTGGGTCAGTGAGAACACCGACGCTCGACCCACGGGCTCCGAGGTCACCAGGCCGCAATCACGCAGACATGCCAGGTGTTTGGACACTGTGGACTGCGCCAACCCGAGCGCGGCGACCAGATCTATCACCCGCGCCGGCTGATCGACCAGCCGACGCAGGATCGCCAACCGCGCCGGGTCGCCGAGCGACCGAAACAACGCTGCAGCCGGCGCGAGCTGTCCCCGCTGCGCTTCCACATCCGAGTTAGTCATCGCGATCCGGCGCTATCGGACTGAGATGACGTAATACAACCAACGTCTGCCGCCAGGGCTGTCAACACTGTTGGATTCGCAAAACACTTGTCCCTGAGTAGTTTTGAAACGCACGTTGGCCGCAACGCAAGGAACGAACTTTTCGCACTCAACCATCACCGTCCAACCGCGACCGGAGAAAACCGGGCCACGTGCTCACAGTAAGAAGATAGGCGCGTCCCGTCATCCTGGCAGACAACAGGAATCTATGCGCCAGCGTGACGTTGACCCGCTCGGTTCGACCGCAGCGAAACATGCCGAACAAGGATTCCTATGTCAGTTCTGGCGCACCGGCCACAGTGAAAAGATCACCCCATTCGCGCTCCGCGGCGCACGCGCCGGCAGTGCTAGATGCCTCTGGCGCATCGCCGCTGACCAGCGCGACTAACGCCGAAGCAATCTCGAACACCGAGACGTTGTGCCGTTGAGCTGCCGCAATCACCTGCTGAAATGCGGCGGCGACACCGCAGCGGTGCACTGCGACCAATATTCCCACCGCGGTGTCGAGTACTCGTCTGCCCTCTGGCAATCGCCCTGGCAACGCGTGTCGACCAACTCGTTTGTGGCTTACCTGGTTGTGGACCATGCTGCACTCCCTGCGATCACTCCGTGCCCTGCGACCCGCGTTGGTCGTTTTCGGAAATCATTTTCAATAAGGTCAGCTCTGAACCATACAGTCGCCAGCGGGGCTTGTCGACAACGATTGTCATAATCCGTATGCCAAGGAGGTCCGCGCGTCCGCGCTCGAGCCGCCGAACCTGCCACTCCCAGGGGAGACATGACCGCGCCTTGCGGGCGGCTGGTGGGTGCGCCGAATGTTGGGGGGCTGATCGATGAACTTGAGTGTTTGGCGCTCAGCCGCGGCCGGAGCTGGGATCCACTGAAGGCAGGTACCTCTTGGCCTCGCCAATAGGCGTACTGGTAGTGCTACCACCAGTACGCCATTTCAGTCCGTCGCGTATCGGTCTGGGTGTCGTAGGTGTCGCCGTCGCTCGCTACGTGTCGCTGCGGCCCATATCCCCTGTGTTTTATTAGCTTTCGGCGTGTAGGTAGGAATGCATATCTACACCGCAGGTCTCACAGATCCGCGTGGCTGTGGTCGGCGTAGCCCGGTCGGCATTCCGAACGCAGTGTGTGGGGCCACCGTGTCTTTCGCCATTGGCCTGCGCTGACGCGATTGCGGCTCGGCTGGTCCTGAATCATCCTGCGCTTGCCCACTGGGGTGCGTGAACCACGGTGTGATGCCGCACCCCGTTGCGATAGCATCGCCAGATGGCGATGATTTCGTCGAGTGTAGATGTTCAGCGGTTGGAGCTCGCGCCGGCTGCAGCGTTGTTTCGGTCGCTCGGCGACCCGGCGCGGTTGGCGATCCTGCGTCGGCTGGTCGATCAGCCGGCGCGGGTGATAGATCTGGTCGCCGCGCTCGGGTTGGCGCAGTCCACAGTGTCCAAACACCTGGCATGTCTGCGTGATTGCGGCCTGGTGACCTCGGAGCCCGTGGGTCGAGCGTCGGTGTTCTCACTGACCCAGCCCGCGCTCGGTGACCTGTTCGCCGCGGCCGAGACCGTGCTGGCCGCCACCGGAAACGCGGTCGCATTGTGCCCCGTTTACGGCCGTGGCGAGGACGATCCGGGATCGTCGTGACTACCGCCGATGCGCACCGATTTGGAGCCGGGGTCGGACCGGCTGTCGTCGGTGTGGGCGCATGCGCCGACGAATACTGCGTGGCGCGGACCCATCCGGGTGGCGAGTGGCTGCGCTCTGCGCGGTGGGCTCGCTGGCTGGCCTGGATCAGTCTGGCGTGGATGTGCGCCGAGGGCGTCATGGGCTCTGGCAGGGCTTGATTGCTGGATCGATCGCACTAGTGGGGTGGGCGTTGGGCAGTGCGGTCGAGGGTCTGGCCAGCCTAATCGTCATCTGGCGGTTCACCGGCTCACGCATGGTGTCGCGGAGCGCGGAACGACGGGCTCAACGCGGGGTGGCGGTGTCGTTCTGGCTGCTGGCGCCGTATGTTGCAGCGGAATCGGTGCACCACCTGATCACCGGCCAACGGGCGGAGCCCACTGTGATCGGCATTGTGCTCACCGCGATTGCGCTGTTCCAAATGCCGTTGTTGGGATACACCAAACACCGGCTCGCCCTTCGGCTCGGCTCGGCGGCCACCGCCGGGGAAGGCACCACAGAACTACCTGTGCGCAGCACAGGCCGCCGCGGTGCTGATCGGACTAGTCGTGACTGCTCAGTGGCGCGGCGGCTGGTGGCTCGACCCGATCATCGGCCTCGTCATTGCCGCCGCCGCCGTGTGGCAAGGTTCGCGCAGTTGGCGCGGCGAGGCCTGCGGCTGCTGAAGCGCGTGGACCTGACGCCACCGCCACGCCTCGACAAGGCACCCACATGTACCAGGCATTGGGAGCCGGGGCGGTGGACGTGATCCGCCAGAACGATGCGATATCGACCGCCGCCGCGATCGGTCCGTCGTGGGTGCAACCAGAGTGCTCTGGCCGCTCATCGCCGCAATCCTGCACAACCCGTCTTCCGTCCCGGTAGTGGCCAACAGTTCGCGGCTGATCCGATACCAACCGAATCGTCCCTCGTGACAGCGGGCAACCGCTCCTTCCGTTGACGGGTTTCCGTACACCGTGCGGGGTGCTACACTCCTTCCGGTAATAAGAACCGTTTTCATTAAGGGTAGGAGTTTCCTGTGCGCGTTGGGCGAGGGTGCGGGGCAGTGGTGGCGGCGGCGTGCACCGCCGTGGTGGTGGTCGGGGCGGTCGCATGCAGCAGCAAGGGACCGACGTCGTCCTCTGGTAGTAGCGCGAGCAGCGGGGCGCCGGCGGCGAAGATTCAAGTCGTCGCCACCATTAATGCGTGGGGCAGCATCGCCTCGCAGTTGGGCGGTGACCGGGTCCAGGAGACCAGCATTATCACCAATCCCGACACCGATCCGCACAGCTATGAGCCGTCGGCGGCCGATGCGCGCACGGTGGCCGGTGCCGCGGTGTTGGTGGAGAACGGGATCGGCTACGACGCCTGGGCAGACAAAATGGTGGCGTCGAACCCGAACCCGCAGCGGACGACGCTCACAGTCGGCCAAATCGTCGGCGTCCCCGATGACGGCAATCCCCATCAGTGGTATTCGCCGGATTCGGTGAACAAGGTGATCGACGCGATCACCGCGGCCTACAAGAAGGCCGACCCAAATGACTCTGCGTACTTCGACCAGCAGAACCAGCAATTCGTCAACCAGGACCTGGCGAACT
>CAVXAG010000013.1:0-17206 GCA_963759655.1 uncultured Actinomycetota bacterium
AACCATCTCCTTGATCGATACGGACACACGGGTTGAAGGCATACGGTCGTTGAAGTCACGGAGCTTCGCGCGGTCACCCTCGAGAAGGTCCACGAACCACGTTTGTAGCGTTGGCCCGTCATCCTGCTTGGGCGGCGGGCCGAACGATTTCGTCGTAGGTCAGTACTTGCACGAAGCGGCACCAGCCACATAACGCAGGCCCAGCGTACGGATAGCCGCACGCCGGACAGATGGGGTTACGACTCGGTGCGGGGCCATCTGTTGCAGCTATCACTGGGCGGCGTCCTATCGTTCGTGGACTCACTACCCACAACAGGATGTGTTTAACCGCGAGGCAACAGGATGTGTTTAACCGCGAGGCCAGCCCGCCTCCGCTGGCGATGAATCTGCGACACCTGCCCGGCCCGTCATCCTGCGTGGGTGCGGCCCGGCTGCGGCCCCGGCTATGAGAGACAACGACACGGCGATGGGAAGACAACGAATCGTAACGATTCACCCACCGCCCTGGATTACGGATATGAGAGATGCCAATGTGGTGCGTGTGGCTGCTGATGTTAACCACCCGGTCCGCAGTTTCCACGCACACTGGATGGACACACCGCCCCAACGCTGTACGCGCGGTCACTGGTTGCTGCCAGGACACATGATCGTCAACACCCTCCCGTGTTCCTGCGGCGAGCACACCACCTGGGAGTGCGAATGCAGCGCCGTCACGTACGGGCCGGCGCTGTCCCAAGGGTGCAGTCTGCTCGACGGGCCGCGCACGGATGCGCTCGCCGGTCGCCGCAGGCGCCGGGCGAGCGTTAGGCCGAGAAGGTCTGGTCCTCCGCTTGAGCCGCAGACGCGCACCTGACAGCCCTCCACGCCCGGATGAGTCCACGTCAGCTAATGCGACACGGCTGTCGGTCGCCGGCGCTACGCTCAAATATTCCTCGCGATTGGGGCTGCGATGCGTGCAATGTTCACGGTTCTGATCGTGCTCGGCGTCATCTTCACCTTGAAGTGGTGGCTCGCCGTCATCATCGGCATCACGATCCTGGCCGTGGCCGCCTACGTGCTGAAGATTCACCTCGAGTACAAAGCCGACACCCGCGGCGAGCAACGCGCAGCGTTGTCAGCGCGCGCCGACCAACACCTCGCCTGGGTCATGCAGGGCGACCCGCGCGGCCTGTACGGCAACTACCCGCCCGCCGTGTGATGCCCAGAGCCGCTGCCGAAACCGGAGCGTGGCTCGGTCCGGGGTTCGCAATCGCAGCGTGCAGCATCGTGCTCGCGTGTTCACTGACCAGTTGCGCCGGTAACGGCAAACCCACGTCGACTCTCACGGTCCATGAGACGGCGCCAGCCCCACCCGATCAAGGATCAAGAGGAGGATCAGGTTCCGCAGCCGTCGCTCCACCAACGGTCGTCACCCAGAATCCGTTGCCCGACGCCGACAATCAAGGCTTCCTCAACTACCAAGGCGCAGCGCGTTGCCGAGGTTCCGACCCCGCCGCGCTAATCGTTCGCGCAGCCCAATCCGCTGCCCTCATATGCCAGTCCGGATCCGCCACGTTTTACTACCGGGGCTTGCGGCTCAGCGACGGCGCGACAATAGAACTCGCCGGCGCAATCCCAGACGGAACAGGGTTCAGCGTCACCAACCCCGCGGACGGGACCAAATATGAACTGGCAGATTCCAGTCAACGTCGCAACACCGAGGTTTCGGAGGTTGCGGTGGGAGCTGTGCGCAAGACTCGACGTGGCGTGATGTGGGTGGAGAAGCAGGAGTGGTTCATTCGGCTAATCACGCAGGGGGTGAGCAACGCCGAGGCATGCCGAATGGTGGGAATCAACCGCAAGACGGGGACACGCTGGCGCTACGGGCGCACAATCCGCAACACCGCCGGTGAGGCGGTGCACTATCCGCCGGTGAGACTCACAACGCCCACGGTGCCGCATCCTCGCTACCTATCGATAACCGAGCGCACGACGATGGCCGATCTCCACGATGCAGGTGTGGGTGTGCGCGGCATCGCCGCGGAGTTGGGCAGGTCGGCATCGACGGTGTCGCGGGAGCTTCGCCGCAACACCGATGGTCGTGGCCGCTACCTGCCCGCCACCGCGCAGCGGCTGAGCGCTGAGCGGCGATCCCGGGCGTTGGCGGTGCGGACGCGACGCGTGGTGCGTGACGCGCAGCTTCATGGCGTCGTCACCGAGTTGTTGGGCAAGCGGTGGAGTCCCGAACAAGTTGCCCACGAGCTCCGGTTGCACTTTCCTGGCCAACCCGAGCGCCACCTGTGTACGGAGTCGATCTATCAGGCGATCTACGACCCGCGGATCGCGTTGACCCGCCCGGTAAAACGTCGTCGTCGGCGGCGGCGCCGCAGGATCCAGGGCCTGGAGCGACGGGGTCGGATCGCCAACATGACGATGATCGCCGATCGGCCCGTCGAGGCGAGCGACCGGGTGCAGGTCGGGCACTGGGAGGGTGACTGCATCATGGGCGTTGGAAACCGTTCGGCGATAGGCACTCTCGTCGAACGCACGACCCGCTTCGTAATCCTGATCCACGTACCCACTGGGCGCCCGACGGCCGCGGCGATGCGCGACGGCATCACCGACGCACTGGGTGCTCTTGCGCCCCCTCTTCGACGGACACTGACCTGGGATCAGGGCAAGGAATTGGCGCTGCATCACCAGATCACGGCCAACACCGGCACCCGCGTGTACTTCTGCGATGCGCACTCGCCGTGGCAGCGGGGCAGCAACGAGAACACGAATGGTTTGCTGCGCGACTACTTTCCCAAACGTACTGACCTGAGCACCATTTCACCCACGGAACTTCAGCGAGTCGCCGATGAACTCAACAACCGACCCCGCAAGACTCTGAACTGGGCCCGACCCGCCGCCCTGATCACCGACGTGGCGACCAAGACGGCATGAGCGAAGACCTTAGCCCCAGAAGATCGCCGTGGGATCGCGATCCAGCTCAGCGAGTAGCTCCGCGATACTGGCCGTAGGCGCCAACCGATCGTAGGCATGGAACCGCAGGTTGCGATCCCGCCAATACAGCGACCACACGCCGGTGGTCTTCACATAGCGCAGTCGCGCGATCGGGAACCGGGTCCACTCCGCGCCCAGATCGGCCCGCCACGGCGGCCGGCACTCCACGATCGTCAGATGCCGATCAGCGACATCCACCTCGACTCGAACCTCACCACGGACACCCTCAGGTACCCTGCCGCGGCACCACCGCTGCACTCGGGCCACGTCAGTCTCCGGCAGAACACTCACCCGACTAGTGTGCAATCCGTCCCGTTGCGACGTTGACTGGAATCCGCCACTGAGCCGCAGTGGGTTAGTAATCCAAGGCCCCGGCCAATCGACCACAGAACCGACGATTGAGTCCGCCGCGTGAAGCCCCACCTATTCCTGCCCGGCGACCCGCGCGTCCTCAGCAGAGGGTCCGATTAGGTGCCCGCGAATGAATTGCTGCCGGACCGCGACTACGTCGCCCGAATCCGCAGATATAAGCCGTCGTCGCTGTTCCCGCTGATTGCTCAGGTCGGCGCCCAATACTGGGTGAAGAACTCGTGGTTCGACAGCCCGCTGACGGCGCCGCGTTCACAGGCGGCTGGGACAACACGAGGCAGAACACGGGCGTGGTGGGATTCGGTTCTGTGATCACGAACGTCGAAAGGTAGCCCACCACGCCAAAGTGCGCCTGTCATCCTTCGGGGTGGCGGGCGGGCTGGTGGTTGGGCGGCCCGGAGGCGACGATCAACTTACGAGGCGATCGACCGGCTCGACCCCTTCGCGTAGAAGACTGTCAACCATGACCGACGAGAGTGCCATACCGTCAGAGTGGGAAATCCGAGCACAGGCGAACGCGGTGCTTCAACGCGCCGTCGACCAGTATCACGACGCATTGCAGGCATGCGTCGACCGGCTGGAGAAGGCGATGCAGCGCAACGGCGTCGATGAGCAAGGGATGACGCTCGTCCATGCCGACGACCTGGACACCCTCGTCACCGTGCTCCGCCGCACCAGACGGCTGTAGACGGGAAGCGACGGATTCGTTAGAGGGCGCCAGTGGACGTCGGAATCCGCATTGCGGCGAGTCACGCCTCGATCGCCACCACCGAAAGGTTTGTAGCCGTTGACGATTCGGAGATCCGACCGCGCGGCGCGTTCAGAGCGGCCAGAGCGGCCAGCCACCCCGGAAGAGGATGTGTGTGTCCACGGCCACTACCGCGGCGGCGAGCAGGACCAGGACCACAAGCACAGCCCATTGCCACACCGTCCAAGGCCATGCCTCGTTATCGCTCATGGGAACTCACGTTAGCCCCTGGCCGTGCCGCATTCTTGGCGTCGCGTAGCCGCTGCGACTCAACACCGTTGCCGGTGTGCACCCCCGAGCTATGGATTGACGGCGTTGATGGCGTTCTTGCCGGGCCCGGCGAACGCGAAGCTGTTGTTGGGCGTGCGTGCACGACGAATGCCACCACCATGTATTTCTTCTTCGCGGTGAGGTCAACGCGCAAAGCGCTGCGGACCCGCCAGCGGACAACGGCAAGTGCGGGGACCGTGTCGGGGGGTCCCCGCACCGCCGGATCTCATCGTCGCGGCGGGGCCTTGGAGGATTCTTGGCAACCGCCACATGATTGCGCGGATCCATGCTCAGGAGCACCGTGCACCTGGGTGCCCCGGCCGCGTCGTGGCCGTAACCAAAGCGGGTCGCCATGGCGACAGCCACCGACCCGGCTGCGACACTGGTAGGACCCACAGTTTGAGACCGCGCAGTTTGAGACCGCGCAGTTTGAGCCCGTTGACTGCTGGGGTATGTGGACCGCAGGATCCGTTTCGGTGGGAGGAGTCCAGCATGCGCAAGCTCCCTGCTTTGGGCTGTACATCGTCGCCATCAAATTCTCCCAAGCCGACCGGACGCGCCGGCTGGTGGTCGATGTGACAGCACGGCGGCTCGCCCGATTCGTCGGTGCCGCGGTGATGGTGACGTGGGCGGTGCTGGCGGTTGCACCCGTCCCATCCGCGGCCGCCGACCCATGCCCCGACGTCGAGGCGGTATTCGCTCGCGGGACCGGCGAGCCACCCGGTGTCGGCGGAGTAGGACAGGCCTTCGTCGACGCGCTGCGCTCGCAGGTCGGTAGCAGGTCGATGGGCGTGTACGGGGTCAACTACGCGGCCAGCGGCGATTTTGGCGGCGGCATGGACTTCGCCAGAACCGTCGTCGACGGGATCAGAGACGCGATGGCTCATGTCCAGTCCATGGCGTCGAACTGCCCGAATACCAGGATGGTGCTCGGCGGATTTTCCCAGGGTGCGGTCGTGGCTGGTTTCGTCACCTCGGCTGTCGTACCGGAGGGAGTACCTCCCGCGTTCGTGCCCGCGCCGATGCCGCCGGAGGTGGCCAACCATGTCGCCGCGGTGACCCTGTTCGGAAAACCGTCGGATGAGTTCATGCGCGATGTCGGCGCGCCGCCGATCGTCATTGGCCCGCTCTATAAGGCGAAAACGATCGACTTGTGCGCTCCCGGCGACAACATCTGCAATGGTGCCCCCGTTGGACCCCCCGGGGCCGCGCACGCGGCATATCCCGTGAACGGGATGGTGGGCCAGGCAGCCGCTTTCGCGGCGGGTCGGTTCTAGGAGCCTGCTGAATTAGTGGTGTTGGGGGCGGGGCGCCTCGAGCCGTCTTGCGGCGTTGGTGAAGTCAGACCCTGGGGTCGACAGAAGAGGTCGCCCCGCCGATTCGAGGGTGGCACCGGATGAGGCTGCAGGCAAGACCCCTGGATGGAGGTGGTACTAGGCGATGGCCCAGGTAGTGCCGGTGTGGTTCAGGCCCATCGTGATGAGTCGGCGCAGGTTCAATGCGGCGGCTCGGTGGTGCAGCCAGTGATCGTTTTTGACCACTCCGCGGTAGCGGACTTTGCGGTTGTTACGGGTAAGCCAGGCGATGGAGCGTTCGACCATGGGGCGGTGCTGGCGGTATTCGGCCTGCCAGGCAGGCTCACGTGCCTGCGCTCGGGCGCTGCGTAGGTGAGGTTCGTGGACGCTGATGGTGAGCTCGCGTCCGTGTTTGGCGGTGGTGCATTGAACAGCCAAAGGACATGAACGACAGTATCTTTGGAACTTCGCGCCGCCACTGGGTGTGATACCTACGGTGTGGTCGGCGGGGCAGGTCACGGTGCGGGCATCGAAGTCGATGATGAAGTCGTCGCTGGTGAAGCCGCCGGGTATCGGGGCGCGCAACGGTAGCGGTTTGATCACTGCGGCATGCCCGGCAGCAGCCAGCGCGGCCCGAGTCGCGCCGGTGCCGTAGGCCGCATCACCGAGCACCCGTACCGCGGTGTCTTCGCCGGCCAGTAGTGCCAGCCCGACGACGGCTTCGTGGTTGTCGGGGCCGCTGGCCTTGGTCAACGCGCAGTCGGTGATGATGCCCGTGTCGGGTTCGATGGCGATGTGGGCTTTGAAGCCGTCCTGGCGGCGGTGCACGGTCTTGTGGGCATGGCGGGCCTCGGGATCCACCGTCGAGATCACTCGATCACCGGCCACCTGCTGCGCGATCTGCCAGTGCCCGTCGGTGCCATCGGAGCCCTCGACGGGTTCGACGTCTTGGCCGGCGATCAGCGCCAACAATGCCACCGCCTCGGCCGCCCGCGGCCCGAGCTCGTGCTCGGGCAGATGTCCGAGCAGCCGGTGGGCATCGCTGACCAGGCCATCCACCAGTAGATCCCGGGCCGCCTTGTCGTTCCAGGCGATCGCCGGTTTACCGGGATCGTCGTAGTCATGGGCGGTGCAGTGCTCATCGATCACTGGCGCGGCGGCGGGGATCTCGCGGCCGACCCGGCGGATCGCGGCGATCAGCTGGGTCACGGTGTCCTGGGTGGCGACCGCATCGTCGAGGACGGTGGAATCCAAGGCCCGCCGCGTCTTGCCCGCCAGGGCGCCGGTCGCGCTGACCACGGCCTTGACCGCCTCGAAGATCCGGTTCGGGCGATCCGAGGCCGCCAGCCGGCGCCGCCAGTACGTCAGCGTCGTCGAGTGGAAAGCCGTGGCCGTGATCGGCAGGCCGCATGCTGCTTTCCAGCGCAGATCGAAGGTCACCGCATCCACGGTGTCGTTGTCGGACAAACCATGCAGCGCCTGCAGCGTGATCACCGCCGCCATCACCTCGGCCGGAACACTCGGACGGCCCCGCCGGGACGGAAACAGATCGGCGAACATCTCCTCGGGAAACAACTCACTGCGATGGGCCGCCAGGAACGCAAACATGCTGTCGGACTTCAGAAGATGTCCAGCAACCGACTCCGCATCCAACAACTCACGCTGATCATCAGATCGACCCTGCACCCAACAATCATCCCCAAAAGCCCACGCCAACCACACCCGCCACGCGGGATTAATTCAGCAGGCTCCTAGTGTCCTGCGCCAGGAATTTGGTAAATAATCGTAGACTTGGTTTATGGCGGATAGGGGCAGGCCGAAGGCCGAGTTGGTGTTGACCGAGGACGAGCGGGCGACGTTGGAGCGGTGGGCACGCCGGCCGACGTCGTCGCAGGCGTTGGCGCAGCGGTGTCGGATCGTGTTGGGTTGCGCGGCCGGAAAACCCAACAAGGAGGTGGCTGCCGAAGTCGGTGTCTGGCCGCAGACGGTGGGGATGTGGCGGCGGCGGTTTGTGGAACGCCGGCTGGGCGGGTTGGTCGACGAGCCGCGCCCGGGAGGGCCGCGCACGGTGACCGACGAGCAGGTCGAGGCGGTGGTGGTGGCCACGTTGGAGCGGGCGCCCAACGATGCCACGCATTGGTCGCGGGCCTCGATGGCCGCCGAGAGTGGATTGTCGAGATCGACCGTCGGGCGGATCTGGAAAGCCTTCGGGCTCAAGCCTCATCAGGTCGACACGTTCAAACTGTCCAACGATCCGCAGTTCATTGACAAAGTCCGCGATGTCGTCGGGTTATACCTGGACCCGCCCGAAAAGGCGGTCGTGTTGTGTGTCGATGAAAAGAGCAGATTCAAGCATTGGACCGATCAGCACCGGTGCTGCCGATGATGCCGGGCATGCCCGAACGGCGCAGCCACGACTACGTGCGCCACGGCATCACCTCCCTGTTCGCCGCGCTGGATGTGGCCACCGGCGAGGTGTATGGATCCATCCACCGACGCCACCGCGCCACTGAGTTCAAGAAGTTCCTGATCACCCTGGACAACCAGGTTCCCGCCGACCTCGATGTCCACCTGATTTGCGACAACTACGCCACCCACAAGTCACCGCCGATCGCCAGATGGCTGGCGGCCCACCCCCGATTCCACATGCACTTCACGCCCACCTACTCGTCGTGGCTCAACCAAGTCGAGCGATGGTTCGCGCTGTTGACCGACAAACAACTGCGCCGCGGTGTGCACACCTCGATCTACGCGCTGGAAAACGACATTCGCGACTGGATCAAGAACTGGAACAACAACCCCAAGCCATTTGCCTGGACCAAGACCGCCGACCAGATCCTCGAACGGCTCGCCTCATATCTTCACCGAATTCCTGGCGCAGGACACTAGTCGGTCAACATCAAGCATCGGTCTGGTCGATGTTTAACGCCGGGACGATATTGTCGTCGGCGTGCACGATCAATCCGGGATGAGTACTGAATTTTGGCGGCTCGGGGAGGCTGCGCTGTGAAACGCCTATTGGTGCTGTTCAGCCTGCCCTTTGCGCTACTGGTTGCCGGGCCTGCGAAAGCGGACCCCTCCCCTGCAGAGGTCGACTACCTCAAATACCTCGCCTCGGAAAGGGTTGGCGGCGACACCGATAGCCTGCTCCACGTGGGCTATGACGCTTGCTCGGGTCTTCAGCAAGGTACCCAGGCCCCGGTCGTGGCGATGACGTTGTTCGATGATGCGCAGACCTCGGGATCGGGCCTGACTCTGCAGGGCGCGACCGCAGTAGTGGGCGGCGCGGCGACGTTCCTGTGCCCTGGTCATTGATAGTGAAACGACGACGATTGTGAAACGACGTCGATTTTGAAACGACGACGCCCGCTACCGGGACCAGGGACCAGGGACCACCACGCTAACCTGACGACTGGTCTGTGGCGGGATCCATCGCCACACTCCGACGGCACCGCCCTGTCGAGCCGAAACGGGGGCGCAGGGAAGGGAAGGTCATGAATATCACGAAGGTGATAATGGCATCAATCATCTCCGCAGCCACGACCGGCGGGCAATGTGGCGACGCTCCCGCGGCCGTCCAGGGCCAGTTCACGCTGACCCGGGTGAGTTGACGGCTTAACCCGCTCAAGGCCAGATCCGATTCCAGACCATGCGAGCTGGCACGAACGGCTATCGCCGACGCCACCGGCAACCTACGCTAAGCGTCGAGAACACCACAGCAAACAAGCCAGTTCGAGCGGAGGGGCGGAAATGAGACTCGCGACGGTACTTACGCTGGCAGGCGGACTCGCTGCCGCATCCCTGATCACCGCCGGCAACGGGTGGGCGTTGCCGGCGTCGTCGTGCGATGGCGTGGAATGCGTCCCGGGCGTGGTTCACAACGCGTCACTGGGCGCGCCCTGTACCTCGGGTGACCGATACGTCTTCGGCGTGGACACCGCCAGCACCTACATCTGCTCGCTCAAGGGCCAATGGGTGCCGTCCAAGCCGTTGATCGGTGTACGCCCCGAGGGCGGCCCGTGCGACGGGAGCCCGAACGCGGCGCAGTCACCCGACGGCATCCCGATGGCATGCAATGGCACCGGCTGGGTTTCCAACTTCAACGACATCTTCTACGCCAAAACCTACTGACGCCAAAACCTCTCGAGGCCTGGCAATTTCAGCGGCGCCGCCGCCCCGGTCTAGCCCAACACCCGCAGCAGGTCTGGCTTCATGGCCTGCAATTGCGCGCCCCAGTACGCCCAGTCGTGCGTGCCGTTGGGGGGAAAGTTGAACACCGCGTTGTGCCCACCCGCGGCGGTGTATTTGTCCTGGAACGCTGTGTTGCTGGACCGGGTCAGGTTCTCGAGGAACACCGCTGGGACGTCGCCGTGGCCCAATTCCGACGGGGTGCCGTTACCGCAATAGACCCACAGTCGGGTGTTGTTCTTAACGAGAAGAGGGATTTGAACGGTCGGGTCGTTGCGCTGCCATGCGGGGTCACTTGACGGTCCCCACATCGCGTCGGCCTTGAAGCCGCCCGAATCGTTCATGGCCATAGCGATCAACGAAGGCGACATACCGTCTGACGGGCTGAGCCACCCCGACAGGGACCCGGCGTACACGTAGTTATCCGGGTGATAGGCGGCCAGAATCATCGCCGCGGAGCCAGCCATCGACAGGCCCACCACGGCGTTACCGGTCGAGCTGATGTTCCGGTTGGCCGACAGCCACTGTGGCATCTCGGACGTCAGGAACGTCTCCCAGTTGTAGGTGAACGTGCCCCCGTTGCCGACCGCCGGCTGATACCAGTTCGTGTAGAAGCTGGACATGCCGCCGACGGGCATCACTGTGGAGAGTCCGGAATTGTAAAACCACTCGAACGTCGGCAGCTCGATATCCCAGCCATTCCAGTCGTCGCGCGCCCGCAGGCCGTCGAGCAGTACCACCGAGTGCCGACCGCCGGGTTGGAACTCAACCTTGATGTCCCGGCCCATCGACGGCGACGGCACCATCAGGTACTCCACCGGGAGGCCCGGGCGGGAGAACGCCCTGGCGTCGGGAGCGCCCGCGAAGAGCAGCGCCAGTCCCGGTAGAAGCGCTGCGACAATTGCGGCGATCATCAGCCGGCGAGCCCCTCGAACAGGCCGCCCTTCACTCTGTCCCATGCCAGCCTCCCATTAGGTAACCGTCCTGCCGGAACTTACTACCCGCTCAGCACTACCTCAATCACATCACTGGTTTTCGTCAGCATTTCGTCAACCTTGGGTTGACGCACAAATAGCGTCAACCTAGAGTTGACATATGACAGCGAACCCGCAGATCAACTACCCCGTCCGCCTCGATGACTTGATCGACGCGATCAAGCAGGTCCACACCGACGTGCTCGACCAGTTGTCGGGCGCCGTCCTCGCCGCCGACCATCTCGGCGAACTGGCGGACCACCTGATCGGCCACTTCGTGGACCAGGCCCGCCGGTCCGGCGCGTCCTGGACCGACATCGGCAACAGCATGGGCGTGTCGAAGCAGGCTGCGCAGAAACGGTTCGTGCCCAAAGCGGCGGCCACCACGCTCGACGCAGACCAGGGTTTCGACCGTTTCACGCCCCGGGCGCGCGCCCTGGTGCTGACGGCGCAAAACGAGGCCCACGAGGCCGGCAACGCCGAAATCACCCCGGCCCACCTGCTGTCCGGATTGGCCGCCGACGAAACCTCGCTGGCATTCCGACTTCTGGCCGGGCAAGGCGTCGACGCCGCGGCAATTCGCGAGGCGGCGCCGTTCCCGCCACGAGCTGATCACGTCCCCGCGGTGGTTCCGTTCGACGGCCCGTCCCGCAAGGTCCTCGAGCTCACCTTCCGCGAGGCGCTTCGGTTGGGCCACAACTACATTGGCACCGAGCACGTCCTGCTCGCCACGTTGGAAGCCGAGGACGATGACGGGCCGCTCCACCGGCTTTCAGTCGACAAGGCCCGCGTGGAGGCCGACCTCGTCGCCGCGCTGCAGTCTTTCGCCCCGTCCGGCGGGAACGCCACGGCGTAGTGTCCGCGCCATGAAACTCGACGCCCATGCGCGGGCCCTCATCGGATCCGGCGCCGATGCGACCCTCGTCACGCTCAACCCCGACGGCAGTCCACAGGTCAGCGTCGTGTGGATCGCATTGCGCACCACCCCCGACGGCGACGACGAGATCGTCACCGCGCACTTGGACGAACACAAGAAGGTTCGCAATGTTCGTCGCGACAACCGCGTGGCGCTCACGGTCCTCTCCCCCGATCGCGGCGGCGCGATGACACCGTACTTGTCGATCACCGGCACCGCGCGCGTCGAAGAGGGCGGCGCAGCCGAGCTGCTACGCGAACTCGCCAAGACGATGATCGCCCCGGACGCGAAGTTCCCTCCGATGGACGACCCGCCGCCCGGGTTCGTCACCCACATCACCCCCGAGAAGGTCGGCGGCGTCGGCCCGTGGGCGGGTTGATCGCAGCACAGTCATGACGTCGCTCAACGCATCGTCCGGAGCTGGTTTCCTGTGACATCATGCGGGGACAGCTAAGGAGGCGATGATGCGCCGCTGGTTCGCCGGGGTCTTGTCCACGTTGGTGGTCGTCGCTGTGTTGCTCGCACCCCCCTCGTCGGCAAGCGACGCCCCGATCGGCCACCTCGGCGACACCCTCCGTGTCACCGACGGGAACATCGTCGCCGACGTCACGGTGGTCAACGTGCTGCCGTCGGACATCCCGCCCGGTTGGGGCTACCCGCCCCGCTGGCCGCGCCAAGAGGTGTGGCGCGCTCAGATCACCGTCACAGCGGTGAGCGTGCCCACCCCGGTCTCGATGTCACCCAGGTTCGCATTCCGCGGTGTCACCCAGACCGGTGACGCGTACATCGAACGCAACAACGATGCCCCGGACACGCTGCAGCTTGCATTGCTGAATGCACCGCAGGGGTCCACCGTGGCCGGCGGTATCTGGTGGGACGTGTACCGCGACTTGGTGTCCAACGTAGTGCTGCTCGACGCGAAGACCGGCTACCACCTGGCCCAGTGGGATCTGTGAGGGCCGCTACCGGATAGCCGTTGTGCCCATACACGTCGCGCCGGCTGAGCCCGCCGACGCCGCAAAGCTGGCCGCCGTCGCCGCCCGCACCTTTCCGTTGGCCTGCCCGCCGGCCGCGACGCCCGACAACATTGCCGCGTTCATCGATACCCAGCTGTCGACCGAGCGGTTGGCCGAATACCTCGCCGATCCGGACCGCGTGGTGCTCGCCGCTTACCAAGACGGCCGAATTCTGGGCTACTGCATGCTCATTCGCGGCGTCCCGGACGACGACGCCGACGTGCAGCGGGCGGTCACGACGCGCCCGAGCGTCGAATTGTCGAAGATGTACGTCCTGCCCGACAACCACGGCGCCGGTGTCGCCGCGGCATTGATGCAACTCGCCCTTGTCCACGCCGCCGCCATGGCCGCCAAGAGCATCTGGCTGGGCGTCAACCAGCAGAACCTGCGCGCACAGCGGTTCTACGCCAAACACGACTTTACAATCAACGGCACCAAGACATTTCATCTCGGCGGCCGAATCGAGAACGATTACGTGATGGTGCGGCTCCTCTGAGGACCGTCACACCATGCCACTGGTCAGTGCGATCAGCCGCGACGTCGCTCGCAGGTACTTCTTGCGGAAGCCACCGGCGAGCATCTCGTCGCTGAAGATGGTGTCCAACTTCGTGCCCGAAGCCATCACCGGAATGCCTGCGTCGTAAAGGCGGTCGGTCAGCGCGACCAGCCGAAGCGCCACGTTCTGATCGTCGATCGGATGAACCCCGGTGAGGAACACCGCCCGCACACCCTCGATCAACGTCAGATATCGCGACGGGTGCATGGTGGCCAAATGTGCACACAGAGCATCGAAGTCATCCAGAGTGGCGCCGTCAGTCTTCTCGGCGAGGGCGACCACCGCGTCGTCCGACAACGGTGCGGGCACCGGCGGCAGATCGCGGTGACGGTAGTCCGGGCCGTCGATGCGCACTGTCGTGAAAATCGCTGCCAGCGTGTTGATTTCGCGCAGGAAATCCTCCGCAGCGAACCGGCCCTCGCCGAGCTGCTCCGGCAGCGTGTTGGACGTCGCGGCCACCGAGACCCCACGTGCGACCAATTCGGACAGCAGCCGGGATACCAGCACCGTGTTGCCCGGGTCGTCGAGTTCGAACTCGTCGATGCACACCATCACGTAGTCGGCCAGCAGCTCGATGCACTCGACGAACCCGAACACCCCGGCCAGCTGCGTCAGCTCGCCGAACGCCGCGAACGCCTTGGGATATGAAGGGTCTTCCGGCAGTGCGAAATACAGCGATGCCAACAGATGCGTCTTGCCGACACCGAAGCCGCCGTCGAGGTACAGCCCGGCGCCGGGCAGCACGGACCGCTTGCCGAGTAGCCGTTTTCTGCCTTTCCGGCGCTGGACGGCCACGTCGCCGAATTCACGACAGGTGGCCAGCGCGACGGCCTGACTGGGCTCCGAAGGATCGGGGAAGTAGTTGTCGAAGCTCACCGCGGTGAACGTGGGCGGCGGCAGCAGCTGCGCAATGAGACCCTCCGGCGACACGCTCGGATGCCGATCGACCAGGTGCTGCATGGTGGCACTGTAACGGCGTGTTGCAATCTTTTCCGTGACCAATGACGACGCTGCCGCGCGGTTCATCAGGCTGGACTCAACCACATCGGTGGATGCAGCCGAATTGCCGCGGCTCTACGCCTACCCGCGACACCTGACCGGGTGCTGGGTCCGGGCCAACATGATCGCCAGCGTGGACGGCGGCGCGACCGTCGACGGCCGCGCGGGCGGTCTGGCCGGGCCCGGTGACCGCGTGCTGTTCAAGGTGATGCGCGAGATCGCCGACGTCGTTCTGGTCGGCGCCGGGACGGTCCGGGCGGAGAACTACACCGGCGCCCAGCTGAGCGCCGCGTCCCGCCAGGCGCGGCAAGCCCGTGGCCAGTCGGAGGTCCCGCCGATCGCGGTGGTGACGGCGTCGGGCGCACTTGACCCCACCAGTCGCCTGTTCGAGCGCACCGAGACACCACCGCTGATCTTCACCACCAACGCGTCCGTCGCCGCGACCCGGGACAGACTGCACGACCAGGCCGACGTCCTCGACGCTTCGACCGCCGACCCCATCCGCGTCGACCCGGCCGCGGTGCTTGCCGAGCTCGCACGACGCGGGCTCTACCGCGTGCTGTGCGAGGGCGGCCCGACGCTGCTCGGGGACATCGTCGCGGCGAACCTGCTCGACGAACTGGCCCTGACCGTGGCCCCGATGCTGGTGGCCGACACCCCGCCACGGGTGGTCAGCAGCGCCAGCCCGGCCAGCACCGAGCTTCGGTCCGAGCACATCCTGACCGACGACGGCGGGTATCTGTACTTGCGCTACACCAGGCGTGACTGAAACCGATCGCTAGTCTGGGCTCCATGCCGTTTCCCGGGTCGCCGCGTGCCGCTGCGGCGATGATTGCGACGGTCGCTGTGCTGGCCGGGTGCGCGCCGGGACTGGCGGCCAACCCCAGGTACGCCACCGACTCCGGGCACGGATCGCAGGGCAACCCCGCGTCGACACCGGCTCCTCGTGGGCCGGCTGCGGTCGAGGCGCCGAAAAACGACCTCTCCTGGCACGACTGCACATCGAAACTGTTCTCCGATGTGGCGGTGGCTCCGCCCGTCGGTGTCAGCCTTGACTGCGCCACGTTCGACGCAGACCTGGACTCGATCAACAACGCCACCGGCACCGTCACCATCGGTGTGGTGCGCGCCCGGTCTGCCCAGACCCCCCCTGACGCCGGCCCGTTGGTGGTTACCACGGGCTCGGATCTGCCGTCGTCGGTTCAGTTGCCGGTGTGGCTGACGCGCGCCGGTACCGACATGCTGAAAAGCCGCCCGATCGTGGCGGTCGACCGTCGCGGCATGGGCCTGTCGGGCGCAATCGACTGCCGCGACACCTTCGACCGACAGGAAATGCAAGACCAGGCCCAGTTCGAAACCGGCGACGATCCGGTGGCCAGCCTCGCCGCGGTCGTCGTCACCGCGACCACGAACTGCACCGACACCATCGCACCTGGCGATTCGGCATACGACAACTCGCATGCCGCTGAGGACATCGAGCGGCTGCGCACTACCTGGGACGTGCCCGCTCTTGCTCTTCTGGGGATCGGCAACGGCGCACAGGTGGCGCTCGCCTACGCCGGCCGGCACCCGGACAGGGTGGCCCGCCTCGTCCTTGACTCGCCGATCCCGCCGGCGATCAACGCCGAAGGCGCCGAACTGCAGCAGGTCAAGGGCGAGCAAACCGCGCTGGATGCGTTCGCCGCACAGTGCTCGGCCGCCAACTGTCCACTGGGCCCGGACCCGAAGGCCGCAGTCGACTCCATTTTGGTCGCCGCGCGTGCCGGACGCGGCCCCGGAGGTGCCTCGGCGGCGGCCGTCGCCGAGGCGATCGCCACCGCCCTGGCGTTTCCGCGCGGAGACCGGGTCGCGGCGACCAACGGCCTGGCCGCCGCGCTGGCATCGGCCCGCTCGGGTGACGTCAACCAGCTGAACAACCTGATCAACCAGGCGACGTCGATGCGCCAGACCGACGGGCAGTTCGTCAACAGGTGCACCGATTCGCTCAACCGCCCGACCCCCGATCGGGTCCGCGAACTCGTGGTCGAGTGGGGCAAGGAGTTCCCGCAGTTCGGCGTAGTTGGGGCCCTCGACCTGGTGAAGTGTCTCAACTGGCCCAGCGGCACCGCGCCGCCGGATCCCAAGAACCTCAAGGTCAACGTGGTGCTGATGGGCGGCCAGAACGACGCGGTGGTCGGCAACGAGAGCGTCGGGGCGGTGTCGGCCACCGTGATCAACGCCGGCGTGGCCAGCAAGAGGGTGGTATGGCAGGGCATCGGCCACGGCGTGAGCATCTACTCGCCCTGCGCGGCGCCGCCGATGATCGGCTACCTGGACAGCGGAAACCTGCCGACCACCGACACGTACTGCCCCGCCTGACCTGGCGTGAACCGTCAGGTACGGTGCGCTGGTGGCGAACTCAGACTCGACCCCGCCGACGACGTCGAAGGTGCTGCGCTCGATCCTGTGGCCGCTGGCGATCCTGTTCATCGTCCACCGCAGCTACGTGCTGGCCACCAACGGCTACATCACCGACGACTACGGACCGGTCTATCGCGCCGTCGTCAACTTCAAGCGCGGCGTGGACATCTACAACGAGCACCTCAACTACGTCGATCCGCACTACCTGTATCCGCCCGGCGGCACGCTGTTGATGGCGCCGTTCGGATATCTGCCCGTCGACGCGTCGCGGTACTGGTTCATCTTCTTCAACACCGTCGCGATGTTGCTTGCGGCGTATCTGTTGGTGCGACTGTTCAACTTCACGTTCAGCTCGGTTGCGCTGCCCGCGTTGCTCGCCGCGATGTTCTGCAGCGAGGCCGTCATCAACACACTGGTCTTCGCCAACATCAACGGCTGCGTCCTGTTGCTCGAGGTGCTGTTCTTCCGGGTGGCTGCTCGACGGCAAGGT
>CAVXAG010000014.1:0-392691 GCA_963759655.1 uncultured Actinomycetota bacterium
GCACCCTCGCATACGCGGTGGGACGTTTCACATTCCACCACCGGGTCGAGCCGACGTAGCCGTGTGCGCCAGGCCCTGCGCCCCACCATTCGCCGCCGTTCCAGTAGCCGAGGTTGTGACGGCACTCGCCGCCCGGACGGCTCCAATTCGACACCTCGTCCCACTCGAAACCGGCGTCGGCCAGACGCCCGTCGAGCAACTCGTAGCGGTCGGCCAGCACGTCGTCATCGGGAGCGGCGACCTCGCCGCGACGTACCCGGCGCGCCAGCGCGGTGCCGTCCTCGACCACCAGCGCGTAGGCAGACACATGGTCCACACCGGCGTCGACGGCCGCATCGACGGAGCGCCGCAGATCGTCGTCGCGCTCCCCCGGTGTGCCGTAGATGAGGTCGAGGTTGACGTGCCGGAAGCCCGCCGCCTGCGCCTCGAGTGCGGCGGCCGCCGCCCGGCCGGGCGAGTGCACCCGGTCGACCTCGGTCAGCACATCCGGGACACCGACTGCATGCCCAGCGAGACCCGGGTGTAGCCGGCGGCCAGCAGATCCGCGAACAGCTCAGGCGACGTGGACTCCGGGTTGGCCTCGGTCGTCACCCCGGCGTCAGCGGAGAATGCGAAATTCTCCCGCACCGCATCGAGCACCGCGGCGAGACGGCCGCCGCCCAACATTGACGGCGTGCCGCCGCCGACGAACACGGTGTGCGCCTGCTGGGGGCCGATCCGTTCCGCCGCGAGCCCCAGTTCCACGCGCAGCGCCGCGAGCCAGCCGTCGGGGCTGGCGCCGTCCGGTTCGCCCGGGGTGTAGGTGTTGAAGTCGCAATACCCACATCGGGTCGCGCAGAACGGCACGTGGACGTAGACGCCGAACTGCCGGCCGGCGTCTCACCAGCGCCGGAAGCTGCGCGGGCGCGGCGCTGACCGTCATACCTGCAGTCTCCCAGACAGTGATTTCGGGCCCTTCGGAGCGACTTCTGCTCACCCTGATCGCAAATCTGACCCGGTTAGACGGTGTGACGGCTTGTCATGGCAGAATGGCCTACGTGACCGTCGCCGACAGCCTCCACCTCCCCGTCTTGTTGGTGGCGCGTCGGCATGTCGACTTCAAGCGCGTTTGTAGCTGTTGCTGTCTGCGTTGATGTCGTAGACCCGACCACCTGAACTTCCAGCTGGCATCCGGATCTGCGCCGCCGGACAGCCACGGTGGTCTGCGCATTCCGAACGCCGGCTCTGACAAGGAGCCACCTCAACATGACACAGGCTCGGCCCCGTCCCGCTAAGCATCGCGGTGAAGGCCAATGGGCGCTCGGCTACCGCGAGCCGCTGAACGCCAACGAACAGACCAAGAAAGGCGACGCCCCCCTCAACGTGCGGGCGCGCATCGAGAACATCTACGCGCTGCGCGGATTCGACAGCATCGACAAGAACGACCTGCGCGGCCGCTTCCGCTGGTGGGGCCTCTACACGCAGCGCGAGCAGGGCTACGACGGCAACTGGACCGGCGACGAGCGCCTCGAAACGATCGAGGCAAAGTACTTCATGATGCGGGTGCGCTGCGATGGCGGCGCACTGAGCGTCGAGCAGCTGCGCACGCTCGGCCAACTGTCCACCGAGTTCGCCCGTGACACCGCCGACATCTCCGACCGCGAGAACCTACAGCTGCACTGGATCCGGGTGGAGGACGTCCCGGAGATCTGGCGGCGGCTGGAGGCCGTCGGCCTGCAGACCACCGAGGCGTGCGGTGACTGCCCGCGCGTGGTGCTCGGCTCGCCGCTCGCGGGCGAGTCGCTGGACGAAGTGCTCGACGCCTCTCCGGCCGTCGACGAGATCGTGCGGCGCTACATCGGCAAGCCCGAGTACGCCAACCTTCCGCGCAAGTACAAGACCGCAATCTCAGGCCTGCAGGACGTCTGCCACGAGGTCAACGACGTCGCGTTCATCGGCGTCAACCACCCCGAGCACGGCCCCGGGCTGGATGTGTGGGTCGGCGGTGGCCTGTCGACCAACCCGATGCTCGGCCAGCGACTAGGCGCATGGGTGCCGCTGGACGAGGTGCCCGACGTCTGGGAGGCCATCACCTCGGCGTTCCGCGACTACGGCTACCGCCGCCTGCGGTCCAAGGCGCGGTTGAAGTTCCTGATCAAGGACTGGGGCGTCGAGAAATTCAGGCAGGTTGTCGAGACCGAGTACCTCAAGCGCCCGCTGATCGACGGTCCGGCCCTCGAGCCGCCGGCTCACCCGATCGACCACGTAGGAGTGCAGCGGCTGAAGAACGGCCGCAACTCCGTCGGCGTCGCCCCGATCGCCGGACGCGTCTCCGGCACGATCCTGTCCGCCGTCGCCGACATCGCCGAGAAGGCCGGCTCGGACCGGGTGCGGTTCACCCCGTACCAGAAACTGATCGTCCTGGACGTGCCCGACGACGAGCTCGACGATGTGGTCAGCGCGTTGGAGGCGCTCGGCCTGCCGTCAAGGCCGTCGCGTTGGCGGCGCAACCTGATGGCCTGCACCGGCATCGAGTACTGCAAGCTGAGCTTCGCTGAGACGCGGGTGCGGGCACAGGGCCTGGTACCCGACTTGGAGAAGCGGCTCGAGGACATCAATGCGCGGCTCGACGTCCCGGTGACGGTCAACCTCAACGGCTGCCCGAACTCCTGCGCCCGCATCCAGATCGCCGACATCGGGTTCAAGGGCCAGATGGTTGACGACGGTGATGGTCCGGTTGAGGGCTTCCAGGTTCATCTGGGCGGAAGCCTCGGCCTGGACAGCGGCTTCGGCCGCAAGTTGCGCCAGCACAAGGTGCTCAGCGATGAGCTCGGCGACTACATCGAGCGGGTCGTCCGCAACTTCGTGAAACAAAGAGGCGACGGCGAGCGTTTCGCCACATGGGCCCTAAGAGCAGACGAGGCGGACTTGAGGTGAGTGTGACCACAGAAGCCGGCCTGCGGGAGTTGGCCGAACAGGGTGCCAAGGATCTCGACGGCGCCGCCGCGGTGGACCTTCTGCGCTGGGTGGACGAGCAATTCGGCAGCGAATACGTGGTGGCGTCCAACATGCAGGACGCGGTGCTCATCGACATGGCCGCGAAGGTGCGGCCCGGCATCGACGTGTTGTTCCTCGACACCGGCTACCACTTCGTCGAGACGATCGGCACCCGCGACGCCGTCAGCGACGTCTACGACGTCAACCTGATCAACGTCATCCCCGAGCATTCGGTATCCGAACAGGACGCGCTGCTGGGCAAGGACCTGTTCGCCCGCGATCCCAACGACTGCTGCCGGTTACGCAAGGTGGCTCCGCTTGGCAAGGCGCTGCAGGGCTACTCGGCCTGGGTCACGGGCCTGCGCCGGGTGGAGGCGCCGACGCGCGCGAATGCGCCGGTGATCAGTTTCGACGCGGCGTTCGGTCTGGTGAAGATCAACCCGTTGGCGGCGTGGACCGACCAGGACGTCGAGGACTACATCGAAGCCAATGACGTGCTGGTGAATCCGCTTGTCTTCGACGGCTATCCGTCGATCGGGTGTGCGCCGTGCACGGCCAAGCCCGTCGACGGAGCCGATCCCCGCAGCGGCCGCTGGCAGGGCAAGGGCAAGATCGAATGCGGCCTGCACTCCGAATGAGCCCACCCGTTCTGGTTCTTGCCGCGCACGGCAGCGCCGACCCGCGGGCCGCGATCACCGCGCACGCGCTCGCCGAGCAGATCCGAAGGGACCGGCCGGGGTTGGGCGTGCGGGTCGCGTTCTGCGAGCGGTCGGCGCCCAACCTGCGAGACGTGGTGGCCGACGTGCGCGGCAATGCGATCGTCACGCCGCTGCTGCTGGCCGACGCGTATCACGCCCGGGTGGACATCCCGGCGATGCTCGCGGATTCCGGCGCCGTGCAGGCCGATGTGCTCGGCGAAGACCGTCGGTTGGTGACGGTGCTGCGTCAGCGGGTTCGCGAGCTGGGGGTGTCCCGGCTTGACCCCGACGTCGGCGTGGTCGTCGTCGCGGTCGGGTCGTCGCGAAAGGGGGCCAACGCGCGCACGGCGGCAGTTGCGGCAGCGCTCGCCGCGGGCACGCGGTGGGCGGGCGCGGTTACCGCGTTCGCAACGGGTCCGCAGCCCTCGCTGGGTGAGGCGACGCAGCGGCTGCGCGCGATGGGCGCCCGCCGCGTGGTGGTCGCGGCGTGGTTTTTGGCGCATGGACGGATCACCGACCGAGTCACGGAATTCGCTGCCGGGCAAGGTATCCAGCTTGCCGAACCGCTGGGGGCGCACCGCCTGGTGGCCGCTACCGTGCTGGACCGTTTCGACCGGGCACTGGCCGAGCCGAACCGGGTTGCGGCCTAAGGGCTGCTGGCAGGGGTCAGCGCCTCGTCTGAGTCGGCGGTCTGCGGGCTGCCTGCGATCGCCGGCACCCGGGTCGCCCGTACGTAGGCGGTGTCGCCTTCCTTGAGCGCCAGCGCCTCGGCGTCGCCCCGGGTGATCTGTGCGGTGAACCGTCCGCCGTTCAGGGCGCTGATCAGCTCCACCCGGACCTCGAAGCCGAGATAGACGATCCTGTCGATGCTCGCACGCATCACGCCGATGCTCTCTGCGGTGCCGTCGGTCGTTGCGATGGCCATCTCGGGATTGCGTCCCACCCGAATGTCGTGGGGACGCACCAGGATTCCATTCAACGAAGACACCGCGCCAAGGAACGACATGACGAACTCGTTGGCGGGACGGTCGTAGAGGTCGGTGGGTGATCCGACCTGCTCGATACGGCCCTTGTGCAGCACTGCGATTCGGTCCGCCACGTCGAGCGCCTCGGACTGATCGTGGGTGACCAGCACGGTGGTGACGTGCACCTCGTCGTGTAGCCGGCGCAGCCAGGCCCGGAGATCTTCGCGCACCTTCGCGTCCAGCGCACCGAACGGCTCGTCCAGCAGCAGCACCTGCGGATCTACCGCGAGCGCTCGGGCAAGAGCCATCCGCTGCCGCTGACCACCGGACAGCTGCCCGGGATACCGTGTCTGAAAACCGCTGAGCCCCACCGTCTCCAGCAGCTCGTCAACCTTCTGCTTGATCTCCGCTTTGGGACGCTTGCGGATTTTCAGGCCGAACGCGACGTTGTCGCGGACGGTCATGTGCTTGAAGGCCGCATAGTGCTGGAACACGAAGCCGATCCCCCGCCGTTGCGGGGGCACCCCGGTGACGTCGCGACCGTCGATGGTGATGGTTCCGGAGTCGGGCAGGTCGAGGCCGGCGATGGCTCGCAACAACGTCGACTTGCCGGAACCGCTGGGACCGAGCAGCGCGGTCAATGAGCCGGACGGCACGGTGAAGTTGATGTCATCCAGCGCGGCGAAGTCACCGTATCGCTTGTTCACGGAGCGCAGCATGATCGCGTCGGTCATCCGTATCTCCTTGCCAGACCTAGGCTCTCGCCCGTGCTCGCCGCGCTTCGAGAATCACCTGCACGATCAGCACGAGCACCGCGACTGTCATCAGCAGCGTCGACACCGCATATGCACCGTATTCCGCCCCGCGGCTGTAGCGGTCGGATACCAACAGTGTCAGCGTCTGCGACTTTCCGGGCAAGTTCGACGACACCATGATCACCGCGCCGTACTCGCCCAGGGTGCGTGCGACCGTCAGCACGACGCCGTACATCAGCCCCCACCGGATCGAGGGCAGCGTGATCCGCCAGAACGTCTGCCACGACCTGGATCCGAGGGTGGCGGCCGCCTCCTCCTGGTCGGTGCCGATCTCGTGCAGCACCGGCTCGACCTCGCGGATCACGAAGGGCACCGTGACGAAGATGCTGGCCAGCACGATGCCCGGCAGTCCGAAGATGATTTTGAAGCCGAGATCTCGTTCGATGAAGCCGAATGCGCCCGCCGATCCCCACAGCACGATCAGCGCGACACCGACAATCACGGGCGAGACCGCGAACGGCAGGTCGATGACGGCCTGCAACGCACCCTTGCCGCGAAACCTGCTGCGGGCCAGAGCCAACGCGGTCGGCACCCCGAACAGCACGTTGAGGGGCACCACGATCGCGACGACGAGCAGCGACAACTGCAGCGCCGAGATCGCGGCAGGGGTGCCGATCTGTGCGAAGAACTTTCCGATACCCGGTGAGAACGAACGCCACAGGATCAGCCCCGCCGGCACGATCACCAGCACCCCGATGTAAGCCAGCGCCACGAACCGCAGCAGGTATTTCAGCGGACGGGTCGGGGTCACTTCGCCAACTCCTCGCGCTTGGCGGCCCGAGCGCCAAACGTCCGCAGGATGAACAAGACCATAAATGAGATGGCCAGCAGCACAATCGAAACCGCGGCCGCGCCGCTACGGTCGTCGTTCTCGATCAGGGTGCGGATCCACTGCGACGACACCTCGGTCTTCCCAGGCACCGCACCGCCGATCAGGATCACCGAGCCGAATTCGCCGATCGCGCGGGAGAAGGCCAGCCCACCGCCGGACAGCAGCGCGGGTGTCAGCGCCGGAAGAATCACCGTTGTGAAGATCGTCGAGTTGTTCGCCCCCAGCGACGCCGCAGCCTGCTCGGCCTCCAGGTCAACCTCCAGCAGCACCGGCTGCACTGCCCGCACGACGAACGGCAACGTGACGAACAACAGCGCCGCACCCACGCCGTAGGCCGTGAACTGCAGGTGAATGCCGACCGGACTGTTCGGTCCGTACAGCGCCAGCAGCACGACACTGGCGACAATCGTCGGCAGCGCGAACGGCAGGTCGATCACCGCGTCGACCAGCCGCTTGCCGGGGAAGTCGTCGCGAACCAGCACCCAGGCCACCAGCATCCCGAAGAAGACGTTGATCACGGTGACCACCGAGGAGATCGTCAGGGTGACGCGAAACGATTCGAGTGCCGACGGTGACGTCACCGCGGCCACGAACGCGGCCCAGCCGCCCCTGGCCGACTGCCACACGATCGCAGCCAACGGCAGCAGCACGATCACCGACAGCCACAGCGTCGCGACACCGAGGCGCAGTGACATCGCGCCGCGCGGTCCACGCGGGGGGCCACCCGTTACGGGCTCGGTGAGCTCGGGCCGGATGGCCTCCGGGTTCGGGTCGATCGCAGCTGTCATCCAGTCGCCTGCTTGTAGATCTTGGTGATCGTGCCGTTGTCCTTGTCGAACAACGACGGATCGACGCTGGTCCATCCGCCCAGATCGGCGATGGTCCACAGCTTCTGGGCCGGCGCCGGGAAGTCGTTCGCGAACTCCACCGCCACGCCGGGGTCGACCGGGCGGAAGCCGGCCTGCGCCCACGCGCGCTGCCCGTCCTGGGTGTACTGGAAGTTCTTGAAGTCGGTGGCCTCCTTGAGGTGAGTGGTCGTGCTGACCACGGCCAACGGGTTCTCGATCTTGAACGTCTGCGGTGGGATGAGATGGTCAACGGGTTTGCCCTGCCGCTCGACGTTGATCGCCTCGTTCTCATAGCTGATCAGCACGTCGCCGCTACCCTGCAGGAAGACGTCGGTGGCCTCACGGCCCGACCCGGGTCGAAGCTTGATGTGCTGGCTGACCAGCTGCTGGACGTAGTCGAGGCCGGCCTGCGGATTCTGCCCGCCATTGCTCTTGGCGGCGTACGGCGCCAGCAGATTCCACTTGGCAGAGCCGGAGCTGAGCGGGCTCGGGGTGACCACCTGAACGTCCGGTCGCAGCAGGTCGTCCCAGTCCTTGATGTTCTTCGGGTTGCCCTTCCGGACTACCAGCACCACCACCG
Organism: uncultured Actinomycetota bacterium; assembly: GCA_963759655.1. Classification (GTDB taxonomy): domain Bacteria; phylum Actinomycetota; class Actinomycetes; order Mycobacteriales; family Mycobacteriaceae; genus Mycobacterium. The sequence continues at coordinate 7,715 of CAVXAG010000014.1, forward strand.
AATCGAATGGGATGCCCTGCGTGGCATCGCTGTTCCAGTCTTTCGAGACTTTGCCGGCCTTGACAAGCCGGGTGACATCGGGCTCAACTGAGAAGTTCACGATGTCAGCGGGTTTGCCGTCGACGACGGAGCGGGACTGGTCACCGGACGCCCCGTAGGACGTGGTGATCGCGATGTTCTTGCCCTGCGGAGTGCCGTTGTACGCGGTGATGACCTTGCTCCAGCCGGGCTCCGGAACCGAGTAGGCGACCAGCGTCAGGGTCGTGCTCGCGTTCGACGGGCCGGTGCTGCCCGCGACGTCGCTGGAGCCGCCGCCGCACGCCGCGAGCACGGTCGCGGCCACGGCGAGCGCGGCCGCATCGCGCAACCGCGGGGTCAACTTATGGAATTTGAGCATGGGAAACCTTTCACTGCAGGGGGACGGACAGGAGTACCCGGACTGCGGAAAGGCGACGAATCAGGATGCGAACCCATCGATAGCCACTACCGACACCAGACCGCCAACGGGCATGGAGTCATCAACAACAGTGGACGTCTGCGACAGCGCTGTCACCAACGGCAATGAGTGCCAAGACGTAGCACTCCTTATTGCCCCGCGCTGCTCGCATGGCCGGAAGCCTAACAGAATCTCCACAGGTCGCCGGGAGGGGCCGGGCTCAGCGGGTGAGCAGCCAAGTGACGATGACCACCAGCACCAGGACCACCAGCACCAGGGTCACCCGCGACTTCGGCAACACTGCTATTCCTGCCGTTCGGGTTCGGGGTGCCGGGCCCGTTGCAGCAGCCGGATGCCCTGCCCCAGAGCGCCGTCGAGCAGCACCGCCAGACCGTAGGCCAGCGCCAGCACCACCGGCATCACGACAATGGTCTGCAGGACAAAACCAAGCCCGGACAGCCAGAGTTCGACGCCGTCCCACCAACTGAGGAATCCGGTCACCGACCCAGCGTATGCGCGCGCCGGGCCCGTGGCCAACGTGCCAGAATGGCCGAGTGCCGGCGCCCGGGGAGCAGACGCAGCAGTCCACCACATGCGTGATCGCCGGGGGCGGACCCGCGGGCATGGTGCTGGGTCTGCTGCTCGCCCGGGGCGGCGTGCCGGTGGTGGTGATGGAAAAGCACGCCGACTTCCTGCGTGATTTCCGTGGTGACACCGTGCACGCAAGCACACTGCGACTGCTCGACGAGCTGGGCCTGGCCGCGCAGTTCCAACAGGTGCCGCACCGAGTGATCGACAGCATCCACATGCAGTTGCAAGGCGTCCCGATCCAGATCACCCTGCGCAGGCTGCCCGGCGCACACAAGCACATCGCGCTGGTGCCGCAATGGGATTTCCTCGAGATGCTTGCCACCGCCGCCGAGGCGGAACCGACATTCACGCTGATGCGCAGTTCCGAGGTGCTCGGACCTTTGCTGCGCGACGGGCGGGTGGTCGGCGTTCGGTACCGAAGTGTCGACGGCGAGACGCGCGAGATGCATGCCACGTTGACGGTGGCGTGCGACGGGCGGTCGTCGACGCTGGGGACGTCGATGGACTTGACCCCCAGAAGCTTTGGGGCACCGATGGACGTGTGGTGGTTCCGGCTGCCCCGACGAAGCGGCGACTCGAGCGGCCTCAACGGGGTGTTCCAATCGGGACACGGCTGTGTCGTGATCGACAGGGGCGACTACTACCAGATCGCATACATCATCCCCAAGGGAGCCGACGACGCAATGCGCGCCGAAGGCGTGGAGGCACTACGGCGCCAGGTGGCGCAACTCGTGCCGTGGCTGTCGGATCGGGTCGGTGAAATCGCGTCGCTTGATGACGTGAAACTGCTTGACGTGCAGTTGAACCGGCTGCGCCGGTGGTACACCGACGGGTTGTTGTTGATCGGCGACGCGGCGCACGCGATGTCACCGGTCGGCGGGGTCGGGATCAACCTCGCAGTCGCCGACGCGGTCGCCGCGGCCACCGTGCTGGCCGGCCCGCTTTGCGCGGGCGATCTGCGGAATTCAGAGCTGGCACGCGTGCAGGCGCGACGGTGGATACCTACGGTGCTGATTCAGTCCGTTCAGCGCCTCATCCACGCCAAAATCATCAGTGTCGCCATGCACGAGGATTTCGACCACCCCGCGAAGCCGCCACTGGCCGTGCGGGTGATCAGTAAGGTGCCCGCGCTGGGCGCCATCGCCGGGTATGGCGTCGCAATCGGGCCGCTGCCCGAGCATGCGCCGGCGTTTGCTCGCCGATGAAATCGTGATCCGACTCTCCGGGCTGTTAAGTGGACGAAATACGTGTTGAGAGCAGATGATGAGCGGATGGTTCTGAGCGCCGAGCCTGCCGAGGAGGCACACGAGGCACCGTTTTCCGTCACCAGCCCGGTGCCGTACATGCAGAGCTCGTCGACGCGCAACCCGTTCCCGCCAATCGCCGATTACGCGTTCCTGTCCGACTGCGAGAACACCTGCCTGATCTCCTCCAGCGGGTCGGTGGAATGGCTTTGTGTGCCTCGGCCCGATTCCCCCAGCGTCTTCGGCGCAATCCTGGACCGGGCCGCGGGCCACTTCCGGCTGAGCCCGTACGGGGTCTCGGTACCGGCCGCTCGACGCTATCTGCCCGGCAGCCTCATCCTCGAGACCACCTGGCAGACCCACACCGGATGGATGATCGTGCGCGACGCGCTGGTGATGGGCCCCTGGCACGACATCGATACGCGCTCGCGGACCCACCGGCGAACCCCGATGGACTGGGACGCCGAACACATCCTGCTGCGCACCGTGCGCTGCGTGAGCGGAACCGTCGAGATGGTGCTCAACTGCGAGCCAGCGTTCGACTACCACCGCATCAGCGCCGCATGGGAATACTCCGGCACCGCCTACGGGGAGGCGATCGCGCGTGCCAAGAAGGACCCGGATTCGCATCCCCAGATGAAGCTGACCACAAACCTGCGGCTCGGCCTGGAGGGCCGCGAAGCACGGGCCCGAACGCGGCTCAAGGAGGGCGACAACGTCTTCGTCGCGCTGAGCTGGGCCAGGCACCCCTCGCCGCAGACCTACGACGAGGCCGCCGACAAGCTCTGGAACACCAGCGAATGCTGGCGCCAATGGATCAATATCGGCGATTTCCCCGACCATCCCTGGCGGGCATATCTGCAGCGAAGCGCGTTGACACTCAAGGGATTAACATACTCACCCACCGGGGCGCTGCTGGCGGCCAGTACCACGTCGCTGCCGGAAACCCCTCAGGGGGAGCGTAACTGGGACTATCGTTATGCGTGGGTGCGCGACTCCACCTTCGCGTTGTGGGGCCTGTACACACTCGGCCTGGACCGCGAGGCCGACGACTTCTTCTCGTTCATCGCCGACGTCTCTGGCGCGAACAACGGCGAGCGACATCCGCTTCAGGTGATGTACGCCGTCGGCGGTGAGCGCACCCTCGTCGAGGAGGAACTGCACCACCTGTCCGGCTACGACGGCGCGCGGCCGGTGCGGGTCGGCAACGGCGCGTACAACCAGAGCCAGCACGACATTTGGGGCACGATGCTGGATTCGGTGTACTTGCACGCCAAGTCGCGTGAGCAGATTCCCGAAACGCTGTGGCCGGTGCTGAAGAACCAGGTGGAAGAGGCGATCAAGCATTGGCGCGAGCCCGACCGTGGCATCTGGGAGGTGCGCGGCGAACCGCAGCACTTCACGTCATCGAAGGTGATGTGCTGGGTGGCGCTGGACCGGGGCGCCAAACTTGCCGAACTACAGGGCGAGAGGAGCTACGCCCAACAGTGGCGGGCGATCGCCGAGGAGATCAAGGCGGACATCCTCACGAACGGGGTGGACTCGCGCGGCGTGCTCACCCAGCGGTACGGCTCCGATGCGCTGGACGCGTCCTTACTTCTGGTGGTGCTGACCAGGTTCCTGCCTTCAGATGACCCGCGGGTGCGCAACACCGTGCTGGCGATCGCCGACGAGCTGACGCAGGACGGGCTGGTGCTGCGGTACCGGGTCGAGGAGACCGACGACGGTCTGGCCGGCGAAGAAGGCACCTTCACGATCTGCTCGTTCTGGCTGGTCTCCGCCCTGGTGGAGATCGGCGAGGTCAGCCGGGCCAAGCACCTGTGTGAGCGGCTGTTGTCGTTCGCCAGCCCGCTGCGTCTGTACGCCGAGGAGATCGAGCCGCGCACCGGACGGCATATGGGTAACTTCCCGCAGGCATTCACCCACCTGGCGTTGATCAACGCGGTGGTGCACGTGATCCGCGCGGAAGACGAGGACGACAGCACGGGCGTCTTCCAACCTGCCAACGCTCCGATGTAGAGGTCTACTTCTTGGGTTTTTCGCCGCCGGCGTCGGTCGACAGCGCCGCGACGAACGCTTCCTGCGGAACCTCGACGCGACCGATCGTCTTCATCCGCTTCTTGCCCTCTTTTTGCTTCTCGAGAAGTTTGCGTTTGCGGGTGATGTCGCCGCCGTAACACTTCGACAGCACGTCCTTGCGGATCGCGCGGATATTCTCCCGGGCAATGATTTTCGACCCGATAGCCGCCTGCACCGGCACCTCGAACTGCTGTCGGGGAATCAGCTGCTTGAGCTTGGTGGTCATCTTGTTGCCGTATTCGGCCGCCTCGTCACGGTGCACAATCGCGCTGAACGCGTCGACGGGCTCCCCCTGCAGCAGGATGTCGACCTTGACGAGCTCGGCCTCTTGTTCACCGGCCTCCTCGTAGTCCAGGCTGGCGTAGCCGCGGGTGCGCGACTTCAACGCGTCGAAGAAGTCGAAGATGATCTCGCCCATCGGCATCCGGTAGCGAAGCTCCACCCGCTCGGGCGACAGGTAATCCATGCCGCCGAGTTCTCCGCGGCGGGACTGGCAGAGCTCCATGATCGTGCCGATGAACTCACTGGGGGTAATGATCGTGGTCTTGACCACCGGCTCGTACACCGCGCGGATCTTGCCCGCCGGCCAGTCCGCCGGGTTCGTCACGACCGTCTCGGTACCGTCCTCCAGCACCACCCGGTAGACCACGTTCGGTGCGGTGGAGATCAGGTCCAGATCGGATTCGCGCTCCAGCCGTTCGCGGCTGATCTCCATGTGCAACAGACCGAGAAAGCCGCAGCGGAAACCGAACCCGAGCGCCACCGACGTTTCCGGCTGGTAAACGAGCGCGGCGTCGTTGAGCCGCAATTTGTCCAGCGCGTCGCGGAGATCGGGGTAGTCGGAGCCGTCGACGGGGTACAGCCCCGAGTACACCATCGGCTTGGGCTCGCGGTACCCGGTGAGCGCCTCGGTGGCACCGTGGCGCGCGCTGGTCACGGTGTCGCCGACTTTGGACTGCCGCACGTCCTTCACACCGGTGATCAGATAGCCCACTTCGCCGACCCCCAGGCCGGCGGCGGGTTTCGGCTCGGGTGAGACGATGCCGACTTCGAGAAGCTCGTGCGTGGCGCCGGTCGACATCATCTTGATGCGCTCGCGCGGCGTGACCTTGCCGTCGATGACGCGGACGTAGGTGATCACGCCGCGGTAAGTGTCGTAGACCGAATCGAAGATCATCGCGCGGGTCGGTGCGTCCTGGTCGCCGGTGGGCGCCGGCACCTCACGCACCACGTGGTCAAGCAGCTCGGCCACACCCTCGCCGGTCTTCCCGGAGACCCGCAGCACGTCGCCGGGTTCGCAGCCGATGATGTGGGCGATTTCGGCGGCGTAGCGGTCCGGGTCGGCGGCGGGCAGGTCGATCTTGTTCAGCACCGGGATGATGGCAAGATCCCGGTCCAGCGCCAGGTACAGGTTGGCAAGTGTCTGCGCCTCGATGCCCTGGGCGGCGTCGACCAGCAGCACCGCGCCCTCGCAGGCCTCCAGTGCCCGCGACACCTCATAGGTGAAGTCGACGTGGCCGGGCGTGTCGATCAGATGCAGAACAAAATCCTCATCGCGGGCGCCGTCGTTCATTTTCCAAGGCAGCCGCACGTTCTGCGCCTTGATCGTGATGCCGCGTTCGCGTTCGATGTCCATCCGGTCCAGGTACTGCGCACGCATCGAGCGTTCGTCGACCACGCCGGTCAGCTGCAGCATCCGGTCGGCCAGCGTCGACTTGCCGTGGTCGATGTGGGCGATGATGCAGAAGTTCCGAATCTGCGCCGGCGCGGTGAACGTCTGGTCGGCGAAGCTGCTGATGGGAATCTCCTGGTGAAGGGCGCGTAGTTCATCCGCGGGGCTGCCTTCCAGCGTATCGGCGAGCACCCGACCCGCTGGAAGCGCCTCGCCTATGCTCGGTTTCATGGCGTCGCCGTGGAAGACGTTGCAGCAGCGGTTGGGTAAGGCCGCCGAGAACCTGGTCTTCAACGAAGGCCCCAAGTTCATCCGCCAGCTGCAGAACTCCCCGACCCTGCAACGCGGAATCTCCCAGGGCATCCGCCTCGGGCTGGACGTGATCACCCGTGGCCCGGAACCCGCCAACGAGATCACCGCCGGCCGGCCGGTGACCAACAACAGCGTGCCGACCGCCTATCGGGCACGGAAAATCCTGTACTCCCCCGACCTCGACGGCCGCGCCGACCCGGGTGAAATCGTCTGGACCTGGGTGGTCTACGAAGACGATCCATCCAAGGGCAAAGACCGCCCGGTACTCGTCGTCGGCCGCGACCGCACCACGCTGTTGGGTCTGATGCTGTCCAGCCAGGAGCGCTACGCGCACGACCGGAACTGGATCGCCATCGGCGCAGGCGGCTGGGATTTCGACAGCCGCGCCAGCTGGGTGCGCCTGGACAGGGTGCTGGACGTGCCCGAGGAAAGCATCAGGCGCGAAGGCGCGGTGCTGGAGCGAGAGACGTTCGAGAAGGTCGCCGCACGGTTGCGTGCCGAGTACTCCTGGAGCTGACCCCTAAGGCGTACTGACCGGCACGATCGGCTTCGCCGCACTGGAACCGGTGTTGCCGATGTCGGTCGGCGGCCAGGACAAATCTGCCGGTGGCCAGCCTGTGCTCTCGTCAGACCGAGCGGATATATTGCTCGGGTTGCCGACATTTGTCACGTCATTGTCATTCGTGTTGCTGTTGCTGTTGTCGGCGCTCGCAACGCCCGGCGGCGCAAGCGCGACCACGACCGCAACTACTCCCGCCACTGCCACACGCCGACCGGTGCCCATAGCATGAGAATGCGCGTAGGTGTTGACGCTGTCATTGCGGCTAGCGGTAATTCTCTGTGCTGCGATGCTCATCGCGGCGCACGCCACATCGGCCACATCCTGGGCCCTCCGTCCGGGAGCGTGATCTCGCCGGTCGGCTCGAAACCGAACCGGCTGTAATAGGGGACCAGGTCCGGTTTCGTCGCCTCCAGATAGGCGGCCGAGTGCTCCTGGTCGCACCGGTCGAGGCGAGAATGCATCAAGGCTTGTCCGAGCCCTTTCCCACGCACCGACGGATCGGTGCCGATGACCATCAGGTACCAGTGGGGTTCCTCGGGGTGGTGTTCCTTCATCACGTCCGCGACCTTCTGGGCGGCCGGGATGCGCGACCGGAACGCCGTCACGAAGGCCGGCTTCATCAGCCACTCCTCTTTCTGCGGCGTCTTCCACCGGCCGGGAGGATCCCACAGCGTCGCACCGCCGATCGCGTCGTCGCGGCCGGCGACCTCGGCACCACCGCCGGGGAGGAAGTGATGGCGGGTCATCGTCGCGAACATCCGAGGAAGCGCCCGCGCGCGGCGGACGACGTTGGGCAGCATCCACACCATCACCGGATCGTCGTGGAACGCCCTGGCCAGCACGACGGACAGCTCGCCGACATCGGCTCTGCGAGAGGCACGGGCGCCGAGCGTCATCCGCCCTGGGTGATGTAGGTCTGCAACTGCTCCTGTTCGGCCTTCAGCTCCTCCATTCGGTTCTTCACCACGTCGCCGATGCTGACGATTCCGGCCAGCTGACCGTTCGCGATCACCGGAACGTGCCGCACCCGGTTCTCTGTCATCAACCCGCTCAGGGTGTCGACCGTGTCGCCCGGCGCGCAGGTGACGACCACGCTCGTCATGATCTCCGACACCGGCATCTGAAGCAGATCGGCGCCTCGCTCGTAGAGCCTGCGCACGACGTCGCGCTCCGACACGATGCCCACCAGCCCGTCCGGGCCCATCACCACCATTGCCCCGATGTTGTGCTGCGCCATGCCGGCGAGCAGTTCGGTAACGCTGGTGTCAGGGCTGATCGTGGCCACCGCCGCACCCTTGTTCCGCAGCACATCCGCAATCCGCATTGACGCCTCCACCCTTGTGAGCTGCTTCACACCAGGCTAGGTCCAATTGACGCGGTGTGAAAGCAAAAGCAGCCTCGACTTCGGAACGCAGCTGTGACATACCTAGGAGATGATCGAGGTCATCCTGCTCGGCACCGGCAGTCCGATCCCCGATCCTGACCGGGCCGGACCCTCGACGCTGGTGCGCGCAGGGGGCCAGACGCTGCTGGTGGACTGCGGGCGCGGTGTTCTGCAACGGGCCGCGGCGGTCGGGGTGGGCGCCAACGCGCTGACCGCACTGCTGCTGACCCACCTGCACAGCGACCACATCGCCGATCTCGGCGACGTGCTGATCACCCGGTGGGTCAGCACGTTCACGCCCGACGCAGGACCGTTGCCGATCATCGGCCCGCCCGGTACCGCGGACTTCGTCGACGCGACGCTCAAGGCGTTCGGCCCGGACATCGGTTACCGCATCGCCCACCACGCCGACCTGACCTCGCCGCCCGCCGTCGAGGTGCAGGAGCACACCGAGGGTTTGGTTTGGGACCGCGACGGGGTGCGAATCACCGTGGCGCCCACCGATCACCGGCCGGTGGCGCCCACGATCGGGTTCCGGGTGACCTATGAGCACACCTCGGTGGTGCTGGCCGGCGACACGGTACCGTGCGCGGCCCTCGACGAGTTGGCCGCCGGCGCGGATGCGTTGGTCCACACTGTGATCCGCAAGGACTTGATCGACGCAATACCGCGGCAGCGGGTCCGCGACATCTGCGACTACCACTCGTCGGTCGAAGAGGCCGCAGGCACCGCGGCGCGGGCCGGCGTCGGGACGCTGATCCTCACCCACTGCGTCCCGGCGGTCGCGCCGGGCCAGGAGGGCGACTGGCGCGCCAAGGCGGCGTCGGTGTTCGACGGGCGCATCGAGATCGGCCCCGATCTGCACCGCGTCGAAGTTCAGCACTAGGTCACGGCGCGACCCCTTGGCAGCGTTGTGCCTGCGATGATCAACCACACGAGGGCGGGGATCCGCGCGACAGGCAGCAGCACCATCAACGGTGGCCAGACCAGCACCAACGCCGTCACCTCCGCGATCGCCGCGATCACGAGCCCGGCCCATGCCACGGTCCTGGGTAACAGACCGAGTGTCAGGCCGGGCACCGCGACGCCGGCCACCAGCAGACCCAGCACCACCACATGGCCCGGCCCCCCGGTGAGGAAGACGAGGAAATAGACCGCGCGCACGACGGATCCGTTGGCGGTGACCTCGGGCCGGGACAAGGTCCACACGAGCAGTCCACACAGAGCGAGGGCACCGGCCGCCAACACTCCGCCCGCCAGCGCGATCGTGGCGCCGGGCGCGGTGACGCCCAGCTGACGCAGGCGGGCGCTGGCCGTCGCGGCGTAAATGGCCAGCGGCACCGACGCGCCGAAGGCGCCCACCCCGGCGGCTTGGGCGGCCGGCGGATGTGCCACAAAGAAGTTCTGGATGGCCGCGCCGGCGGTGAACGGCGACGGCGGCACGCCGCCGATCGCAACCCCGACGGCAAGGCCGCCGATGAGCAACGCAAGCGAAATCGCCGCCAGCACAACTAAAGACGGCCCGGCGGGCGAATCGTTCATCGGGTGAAAGCGCTAAGCCAGCCGGGTGATCTCGACGACGACGTCAAGATCGGTCGATCCGCCGCCGGAGTAGATGCCTTTCAGTGGCGTGACGTCGGCGTAGTCTCGCCCGACGCCGACGCTGACGTATTGCTCGTTGATCTCTTTGTCGTTCGTCGGGTCGAAGTTCCACCACCCGCCGGTCCAGGCCTGGATCCACGCGTGGCTCTGACCGTCGACCGTCTCGCCGATCGGCGCCTTGCGCTGCGGATGCAGGTAGCCCGACACATAACGTGCCGGAATGCCGATGCCGCGCAGCACGGCCAGCGTCAGGTGCGCGAAGTCCTGACAGACGCCCTTGCCTTCGCGCAGCGCGTCAAGGGCCGACGAGTGCACGCCCGTGGTGCCGGGCACGTAGTCGAGTTCGCTGTTGACCCAGTCCGCGGCCGCGATCACCGCATCGTGTGGATCGTTGTACTTGGCGATCTTCTCGCCGACGCGGTGAAGCCGCTTGCTGCGCGGGGTGTAATGCGTCGGGCTGAGCACCTCGTCGAATCTGTCGAGCACGGCCTCGCTTCTCAATTCGTCCCAGGTGACCTTCTCGACCGGCGGTTCAGGCTTGTCGGTCTCCACGACGGACGACGCGGTGACCTCCAGTTCGGTGTGGGGGGCATGGAGGTCGAACGCCGTGACCGCGGTCCCCCAGTAGTCCAGATAGCGGTACGACCTCGTCGCCGGGACGGTCTCGACGCGACTCAAGATGACGTTCTGCCGGTTGTCTGATCGCGGCGTCAGGCGCGCCTCGTTGAACGACGCGGTGGCCGGCGATTTGTACGCATATCCCGTGGCGTGCACCACCCGTACCCGCCACATGCTAAATCTCCCCCGACTCGATGACCAGCGAGCCGTTGCGGCCGGCGTCGCTCCACGCCACCCACGGAGCCGAGTGAAAGTACTGCAACGCCAACGCTTCTCCGAGTTCACGGCAGGTCTGCTGGAGCGCCCCGAGGCGTTCGTCCAGCGACTCCAGCAGTTGGCCCGGGCGTAAGAACTCCAACTCGCTGCGGGCCCGGCCGAGAAGTCGTTGCGTCTCCGCGGTCGCGCCGACCCGGCTGTGCGGATGTTGGTCCAGCTCGTCGAGGCTGTGCTCGGCAAGCCGCAACGAGTAGAACACCGACCGCGGGAAAAGCCGGTCCAAGAGCATGAATTCGACGACACGGCCGGCGTCGAGCACGCCGCGATATGTGCGCAGGTAGCTGTCGTGCGCGCCGGCCGACCGCAGCACCGTCACCCACGTCGGCGACGCGGCGCTGTCGCCGACTCGGGAGAGCAGCAACCGCACGGTCATGTCGACCCGTTCGATCGCGCGGCCCAGCACCATGAATCGATAGCCGTCATCGCGGGACAGCGTCGAGTCCGCGAGCCCGGCGAACATCGCGGCGCGGCCCTCGATGAACGAGAAGAACTCGTGCGGCCCAAGCCGCTTCGCGGCGCGTTCCCGTTCGGACAGGGCGTTGTACGTGGTGTTCAAGCACTCCCACAACTCGGTCGATGTCACCTCACGGGCCGATCGCGCGTTCTCGCGAGCCGCCGAGATCGCGTCGACGATCGAGCAGCCACCCTCCAAACCCGGGGTGAACGCCACCAGGTCGGTCAGCGACCAGACGTTCAGCGGCGAACTCGGCGGAGTTACACCCAACACCTTCAACAACACCCGAGAGGTGTGGTCGGGGTCGACGCTGGAGTCCTCGAGAAGCTGGTGCACACTCACGTCCAAGATGCGCGAGATGTCATCGGCGCGCTCGACGTATCGACCGATCCAGTACAGCGATTCGGCGTTGCGCGCCAACATCAATGCCTCCTCTTCGCGCTACTGCTGCTGCTGCTGCTGTTGCTGTTGCTCTGACGACTGATGCTGCTGCTGCTGTGTCGTCGTGAGCCCGGTATCCGCTTCGTCGGTGGTCTGGGCCCGCGGCTCGCGCGGCAGCGAGCGCACCACTTCGGCTGCGGCCAGCTCGCGGTCCGGCGCCGAAGCGCGCGACGCGATCACCCAGGTGTCTTTGGATCCGCCGCCCTGACTCGAGTTGACCACCAACGAGCCCTCAGTCAGCGCGACGCGGGTCAACCCACCGGGCAGCACCCACACGTCGTCGCCGTCGTTGACCGCGAACGGGCGCAGGTCGACATGCCGCGGGGCGAGGTGGTCGCCGATCTGGGTGGGCACGGTGGACAGCTGGACGACGGGTTGTGCGACCCAGCCGCGCGGTTCGCTGCGGATCTTCTTGGAGACGGCGGCGAGTTCCTTGTCGGTGGCGTCGGGCCCGAAGACGATCCCGTAGCCGCCGGATCCCTCGACGGGCTTGATCACCAGCTCATCGATCCGGTCGAGCACCTCCTCGCGTTCGTCGTCGAGCCAGCATCGGAACGTGTCGACATTGGCCAGCAGCGGCTTCTCGCCGAGGTAGTAGTCGATGATGGTCGGCACGTAGGTGTAGATCAGCTTGTCGTCGCCGACTCCGTTGCCGACCGCACTGGAGATCACCACATTTCGGGCCCTGGCGGCGTTGAGCAACCCCGCCACCCCGAGCACCGAGTCCGGACGGAACTGCATCGGGTCGAGGAAGTCGTCGTCGATGCGCCGATAGATGACGTCGACCTGGCGCTCGCCTTCTGTGGTGCGCATGTAGATCTGGTTGTCCCGGCAGAACAGGTCGCGGCCCTCGACGAGCTCAACACCCATCTGCCGGGCCAGAAGGGAGTGCTCGAAGTACGCGGAGTTGTAGACACCGGGGGTGAGCACGACGATCGTCGGATCGGCCTCGTTGGTGGCGGCCGACTTGCGCAGAGCGCGCAACAGATGAGACGCATAGTCACCGACGGAGCGAACGCGATTGGTGGCGAACAGGTTCGGGAAGACCCGCGCCATCGTGCGGCGATTCTCCATCACGTAGGACACCCCGGACGGTGACCGCAGGTTGTCCTCCAGCACGCGGAAGACGCCGTCGGCATCGCGGACGAGGTCGATGCCTGCGACGTGGATGCGCACCCCGTTCGGGGGGTTGATACCGGCGGCCTCGCGGTGGAAGTGCTTGCACGACGTCACCAGCCGGCGCGGGATCAGCTCGTCGCGCAGAATGTTCTGCTCGCCGTAGATGTCGTCGAGATACATCTCCAGCGCGCGTACCCGCTGGGTGATGCCGCGCTCGAGCCGCGACCATTCGGCGGCGGAGATGACCCGCGGCACGAGATCGAGCGGGAATGGCCGCTCCTGGCCGGACAGCGAGAACGTGATGCCCTGGTCGAAGAACGCGCGCCCCAGCGCATCCGAACGGGCGGCAAGCTCGGACGCATCGGACGGCGCCAGCTCGGCGTAGATGCCCTTGTACGGAGTCCGGACGGTGCCGGCCTTGTCAAACATCTCGTCGAACGCCGCGGTGTAGGGGCCGCGTTTCCGGTAGCCCTCGAAGATTCCGTCGAATTTCTTGACAGCCTGTGAGTTGGTGCGCGTCGATTGTCCGTTCTTGGTCGTCACAATGCGAACGCTCACCCCCACATGCTGCACTATTTCCGCCGTTTTCGCAGGCCAGCCCCGCGAAGCCGGCAGGCTCCCGGGGTCGGCACTTTGGGGGAATCCGTGGTCGACTGGTACCCTGAACAGTCGCTGCCCGCTCGGCGGCCGTCGTTTCAACCCACTGGTAGAAGTACGAAGGAACTCACGCGTGGCCAACATCAAGTCGCAGGAGAAGCGCAATCGCACCAACGAGCGCCGCAGGCTGCGCAACAAGTCGGTGAAATCGTCGCTTCACACCGTGATCCGCGCGTTCCGTGAGGCTGCCGAGAGCGGAGACAAGGACAAGGCCGCCGCGTTGGCGAAGTCGGCCTCCCGCAGCCTGGACAAGGCCGCCAGCAAGGGCGTCATCCACAAGAACCAGGCGGCCAACCGGAAATCTTCGCTTGCGCTGACGCTGAACAAGCTCTGAGCTAGCGGCGCGCGGGCCGCACCACCAGTTCGGCGACGCGTCGAGTGGTCAGCTCCAACACGTAGTCGGCGTCTGCCGCCGCGCCCTTCACGTCCGCGTTCAGCGTCGCGACGAGACGCATCGCCGTCGCAACAGACTCCGTCGACCATCCGCGGGCCTGCCGCTGCGCCTTCTGCACCCGCCACGGCGCCATGCCCATTTCGGCGGCCAGCCGGTACGGGTCACCGGACATCGGCCCGACGCGAGCGATGGCGTGTACCGCTTCCGCGAGAGCGTCGGCGAGCACGACTCGCGGTTCGCCGCGAATCATCGCCCATCGCAGCGCCTCGACGGCACCGGCGATGTCACCCGCGACGGCCTTGTCGGCGACGTCGAAGCCCTTCACCTCGGCCCTGCCGCTGTAGTAACGGCGCACCGCTCTGACGTCGACGGCACCGCCAGTGTCAGCGACCAGCTGTGAGCATGCGGCAGCGAGTTCGCGCAAATCGGATCCGACAGCGTCGATGATGGCGGTCACCACGTCGTCGTCGGCGTCGATCTTGTGTGAGCGGAATTCGGCGCGGACGAAGTCGGCACGCTCGCCGGCCTTGGTGATCCGCGGGCACGGGTGCACGACCGCGCCGAGCTTGCGCAGCTCGTCGGCCAGCGCCTTGGCGCGGCCGCCGCCGGAGTGCACGACGACCAGTACGGTGCCGGGCGGCAGATCCGCGGCGGCGGAGATGATCAGCGCCGCCGAGTCCTTTCCGGCCTCCGCGGCCGCTTCGAGCACGACGACGCGTTCGTCGGCGAACAGCGACGGGCTGAGGAGTTCGGCCAGCTCACTGGTGGTCACCTCGCCCGCGCGCAGCCTGCTCTCCGGGACCTCGTCAGTGCCGGCATCGACTCGTGCCTGATGCAGCACCGCGGTGATCGCGCGCTCGACGAGCAGTTCCTCCTCGCCGAGCACGAGATGCAGTCCCGGTGTCGCGCTCACCCCTTGATCGTGCCATGGGCCGCCGACGCCACGGCCTGTATACATACCTGCATGACGACTGCGCCCGCCGACCGCCCGCTCCGTGTCATCCAGTGGACCACCGGGAACATCGGCCGACGGTCGCTGCACGCCATCATCGGCCGACGCGATATGGAGCTGGTCGGCGTGTACGCACATGGGGCCTCGAAAGTGGGGACGGACGCCGCGGAACTGGCCGGCTGGCCGGAACCCACCGGCGTCAAAGCCACCAACGACATCGACCGGCTGGTCGCGCTGAAGCCCGACGCGTGCTGCTATAACCCGTTGTGGCCCAACGTCGACGAGTTGGTGCGGCTGCTGGAAGCAGGCATCAACGTGTGTTCGAGCGCGGCATGGATCACCGGCGGCAAGCAGACGACCGAAGACCGCGATCGAATCCAAAAAGCTTGCGTCCAAGGGAATTCCACGATGTTCGGCAGCGGCGCTCATCCCGGGATGAGCAATCTGGTCGGCATGGTGCTCAGCGGCTCCTGCGAGCGAGTCGACGAGATCAGGATTACAGAATCGGTGGACTGCTCCACCTATGAGTCCGCTGAGACGCAAAAGGCGATGGGATTCTCGCGGCCGCCCGACACCGCCGATCTGGCGGAGACCGTCCGCCGCGAAAGCGAGGTGTTCGCCGAGTCCGCGGCGATGATGGCCGACGCGATGGGCGCCACGCTCGACCGGATGACGTTCGATGTCACGTTCACACCCGCCACCGACGACTCAGATCTGGGCTTCATGCAGATCCCGAAGGGCACGGTCGCCGGCGTCTACGGCTATCACCGGGGCTGGGCCGGCGACCGCAACATCGTCAGTGTCGGGTTCAACTGGATCATGGGCGATCATGTCGACCCGCCTAAGCCACTCGAGCACGGCCACGTCGTCCAGGTGTTCGGCCTTCCCAACATGCGCACGGTGATCCACTGCCTACCCCCCAAGGACTGGACAGAGCCAGGCTTCATGGGACTCGGGATGATCTACACCGCGATGCCGGTCACCAACGCCGTCCCGGAGGTCGTTGCCGCCAGACCCGGAATCACCACCCTGGCCGATCTGCCCCCGATCACCGGTCGACCGGCGACGTAGTCCACCGGATCAGTCGGTGATGTCTACGCAGACGCCCACCGCGCCTGCACCCAGGTGAACCCCGAGCACCGGCCCCATGTCGGTCACGGCGGGAGGCTCGCACGGGTGCAGCCGGGCGATCAACTCGTGAGCGACATCATTGGCGGCGGCGGGGTTGTCGATGTGGTGCACCGCAACGACAGCCGACCGGTCACCCACCTCGGCAACCACCTGCTCGACCAGCGCATCCAGCGCCTTGCCCGCGGTGCGAACCCGCTGCGCCAACACCAGCCTGCCGTCGGGATCCATCCGCAGCAGCGGCTTGATCGCCAGCGCGGTGCTCAACCACGACGCGCCCCTTCCGATCCGGCCGCTACGGCGCAGGTTGTCCAGCCGATGCACGACGACGTACCCACGAACCCGGTTCGCGGCTGAGACCGCCTCGGCCTCAACGGTATCCAGGTCCAATCCGTCGGCCGCCGCCCGGGCGGCGGCCAATGCGACAAATCCGGCCGCCATCGCCGCGGACCTCGAGTTCACCACCCGCACCGCACCGCTGAACTGCCGGGCGGCCTGCTCGGCCGACGTGAGGGTGGACGACAACGCCGCCGAGATGTGCACCGCCACCACGCCGTCACCGCCGCTGTCGGTCAGCGCCTGACGGTAGACGTCGCTGAGTTCGGCGGGGGTTGCGCCCGCGGTGGTGGCCTTCGGCTGTGCATGAATGTCGGACGGGACGGTATCGACACCATCCCGGAAATCGTCACCGTCGAACAAAATGTGCAGCGGCACTTGGCGTATCCGCCACTTTTTCAGGTCGTCATCACACAACAGCGACGACGAGTCGGTGACAACCACAACTGCCATGGTCGCTAGCCGTGTCGATTCTCTTGCGTCACGCCGGCTTCGGCCAACGCCTTCAGCATCAGCTCGGCGACGGCCTGGTGCGCCTCGAAGTTCCAGTGGATGCCGTCGGGATTGCCCCGCCCCCCCATCACATGCTCTGCCACCGCAGCTTTCAGGTCCACCAGCGGGACGCCGTGTTCGGAAGCCCATTCGGTGATCGCGGCGACGGTGCCCTCTCGCCCGTGATGGGCCTTGCCGTAGGTCTCGGCGATGTGTACGGACGGCAGTGACGCCACAATCGGGATGCCAGGCCGGTTGAAATCCACAGCGTAGCGGGTCATTTCGAGGTACTCGGCCGACAGGCGCGGCGGCAGCGCCGAGCGGGCGACCGGTGAGAGTTTCGGTTGCAGCCAGATGTACCCGTCGCGCGCCCACCGCCGCAACCACGGCGGCCGCAGGTAACGGATCGACTCACGTAGCGCGGTCGGCAGAGGCGACGGCAGGGAGTCCATTCCCCCGGTCGCGAAGATCACCGCCCCAGCGCGGGGCAGAGCCGCCCATGCACGCGGATCCTGGGTCGCCGCCCACCACACATCACGACATGTCCACCCGATCCGGCCGATCAGCTCGACCTCCCAGTCCAGTTGTGCGCCAACGATACTCGGCCAGATACGCGGGTCATCGGCGGGAACGCCACCGGTGGGGCCGTAATAGGCCAGCGAATCGGCGAAGATCAGCAGCACCGGGCGCCGGGTGCCCGGCTCAGAGGACATCGCCGGCGACCTGGGCCGAAGCGTTCCACACATCCAGCCGCCAGTGGATCTCGTCCAGCGGGGCGTCGCGAGCGGAGTTTCCGGACAGCTGCGCCCAGCTGGCGTTACCCATGCCGCCCAGCACCGGCCAGTTGTCGACGGGCAAACCGAGTAACTGAGCGGTCAGCGCGGCGATCAACCCACCATGGGCGACCAGCACCACCGGCCGGTCCGGCTCGTCTGCCCCCCAATCAGGCTGGGAGTCAACCAATTCAGTGATCA
This sequence comes from uncultured Actinomycetota bacterium, assembly GCA_963759655.1. Lineage (GTDB taxonomy): Bacteria > Actinomycetota > Actinomycetes > Mycobacteriales > Mycobacteriaceae > Mycobacterium. Next base: position 25,438 of record CAVXAG010000014.1, read on the forward strand.
GCGGCAGGCTACGCCGTGCGACGTCGACGCGGCTTTCTCCGCCGTGCGGCGCCCAGGTCGCGTCGTTTCGCCACGTCACGCGCGCGCCGGGTGCGGCAGCGTCAACCTCACTGTGGGTCATTCCCTGCCAGTCGCCGAGATGCGTCTCCCGCAGCCGCGCATCGACGATCAATGGCGACCCGGTGCGCTCGGCGAGCACCACGGCCGTGTCGTATGCGCGGCGCAGATCCGAGGACACGATCAGCAGTGGATGACGTTTGGCCAGCGCTTCGGCGGCCGCAACCGCTTGATCCCGGCCCAGCGCCGACAGTTCGGTGTCGAGCTGGCCCTGCATTCGGTTCCCGGCGTTCCACTCTGTCTGGCCGTGACGCAGCATGACCAGCGTGCGCACCCTCACGTTGCCGCCTCCAGGACAACAGGGATCTCCGGGCAGTCCCGCCACAACCGGTCAAGCCCGTAAAAGTCACGTTCGTCCTGGTGCTGGATGTGCACGACGATGTCTACATAGTCGAGCAGGGTCCACCGCCCCTCGCGGGCTCCTTCGCGACGGGCGGGCTTGTATCCGGCGAGCCGCATCTTCTCTTCGACCTCGTCGACGATCGCGTTGACCTGCCGCTCGTTGGCCGCCGATGCGATCACGAAGACGTCGGTGATCACCAGTTGTTCTGACACGTCGATGAGGACGACGTTGTCGGCGAGCTTCGCGGCGGCCGCGCGCGCGGTGATCTCGGCCATCCGGACGGCTTCATCCGATGCGGTCACGTGTCGTCCCCGCCGGTCGCCGCCAGGCTGCTGCGCGTTGTCTCACCGAGCCCGCGATACAGGCCGCGTTTGGTGACGTACTGCACCACGCCGTCGGGCACCAGGTACCTGATCGGCCGGTTCTCGGCGGACCTGATGCGGCAGTCGGTCGACGAGATCGCCAGAGCGGGCACCTCCAACAACGTCAACGCATCGGGGGGCAGCGACTTGAACGCGGCGGCCACGTGGCCGGCGTCCAGGTCGTAACCGGGCCGATTGACGCCGACGAACCGGGCCAGCGAGAACAGCTCCTCGACGTCCTGCCAGGTCAGGATCGACGCCAGCGCGTCGGCGCCGGTGATGAAGTACAGGTCGCTGTCCGGATGCAGCGTATGCAGGTCGCGCAGCGTGTCCTTGGTGTACGTGCGACCGCCGCGGTCGATGTCGACACGGCTCACCGAGAACTGCGGGTTGCTCGCGGTCGCGATCACCGTCATCAGGTAACGGTCCTCGGCGGCGCTGACGTAGCGGCCCTGCTTCTGCCATGGCTCGCCGGTGGGGACGAACACCACCTCGTCGAGTTCGAAACGGTCGGCCACCTCGCTCGCGGCAACCAGGTGGCCGTGGTGGATGGGATCGAACGTCCCACCCATCACACCGAGCCGCTTGGAGCCTGTTGACGCCACGTTTTGGCAGCTTACTTGCAGGGTGAGCCGGATCAGACGGGCAACAGCCCGTCGATCACCTCGGTGAGCTGTTTCGCGCTCCGGCATTCGTGCATCGTGATCACGTCCTGATACCGGGGCACCGCGGAATCGCCGCTGCCCCAAAGGTGCCGCGGCTCGGGGTTGAGCCAATGCGCGTGCCTGCTCTCGGTGACCATCCGGTGCAGAACCTCGACCTCCGGGTTGCGGTAGTTGTTGCGTGCGTCGCCCAGGACGAGCAGTGAGCTGCGCGGCGACAGCACGGTCGGGTAATTCTCGGTGAACGACGTGAACGCGTTGCCGTAGTCGCTGTGCCCGTCGCGGGTGTAGACGCCGGACTCGCGGGTGATCCGCTGCACGGCCAGCGCCAGGTCTGCTTCCGGCCCGAACAAATGGGTCACCTCGTCGGTGGTGTCGATGAAGGCGAAGACGCGAACTCGGGAGAATTGCTGACGCAGCGCGTGCACGAGCAGCAGCGTGAAGTGGCTGAAACCGGCGACCGAACCTGACACGTCGCACAGCACAACCAGTTCCGGACGCGCCGGGCGCGGCTTGCGCAGCACCACGTCGATCGGCACGCCGCCGGTGTTCATCGACTTGCGCAGCGTCTTGCGCAGGTCAATCTCACCTGACCGGGATCGGCGCCGGCGCGCCGCCAGTCGGGTGGCCAGCGTGCGGGCCAGCGGCGCCACCACGCGCCGCATCTGCCGCAGCTGCTCGCCGGACGCTCGCAGGAACTCGACGTTCTCCGACAGCTGCGGGATGCCGTACATGGTGACGTGTTCGCGGCCGAGTTGTTCTGCGGTGCGCCGCTTGGTCTCTGCTTCCACCATCTTGCGCAGCCGCGCGATGCGCTGTGTCGCTATCGCTTTGGCGATCTGCTCCTGGGTCGGCGTGGGTTGCTCCCCGTATGGCGCGAGCAACCCGGCGAGCAGGCGTCCCTCGAGCTGGTCCAGCGCCATCGCCTTGAGCGCCTGATACGACGAGTACGACGGCCCGCGACTCGAGCTGTACCGGCCGTACGCCTCGACGATGCGCGCGACCATCGCCTCCAGCCGCTCATCGCGATCACCGGGATCGGCGTTGTCGCCGAGCAGTTCGACGAGTTGTGCGCGCAGCGCCTCGATGTCGTCGGGCGGCCCCGGCTCGTCGTCGCCGTCGATCAGTTCGATCGCGCGGGTACCCAGCGCGGCCGGGAACCACAGGTCGAACATCGCGTCGTAGGTGTCGCGGTGATCCGGCCGGCGCAGGACCGCGCATGCGATGCCCTCGCGCAACACCTCCCGATCACCCAGGCCAAGCACGCCCATCACCCGTCCCGCGTCGACGGTCTCTGATGGGCCGACCGAAATGCCCTGGGCGCGCAGCGCCCCCACGAAGCCGACCAGGTGTCCAGGGAGACCGTGCGGGGCCAGCGGCTGCGGGGGCCGGATGCGACGGGCGGCCATCAGTTCAGCTTCAATTCCCCCGCGGCACGCGCGACGTCCGACTGGTGCTTGAGCACCACGCCCAGCGTCGACGCGATCGTCGCGTCGTCGATCGTGTCCAGTCCGAGTGCCAGTACCGTTCGGCCCCAGTCGATGGTTTCGGCCACCGACGGCAGCTTCTTGAGCTGCATGCCGCGCAGCACACCGATGATGCGCACGAGTTCCTCGGCGAGGTGCTCCGGCAACTCCGGCACCCGGGACAACAAGATGCGCCGCTCGAGAGCCGGATCCGGGAAGTCGATGTGCAAGAACAGGCAGCGGCGCTTGAGGGCTTCGGAGAGCTCGCGGGTCGCGTTGGAGGTCAGCAGGACGAAAGGCGCCCGCTCGGCGGTGATGGTGCCCAGTTCGGGTACGGTCACGGCGAAGTCGCTGAGCACCTCCAGCAGCAGGCCCTCGATCTCGATGTCGGCCTTGTCGGTTTCGTCGATCAACAGCACCGTCGGTTCGCTGCGTCTGATCGCGGTCAGCAGCGGGCGCGACAACAGGAACTCCTCGGAGAACACGTCGGTCTTCGTGTTCTCCCAGTCGCCCGAGCCGGCCTGAATGCGCAGAATCTGCTTGGCGTGGTTCCACTCGTACAACGCCCGTGACTCGTCGACACCCTCGTAGCACTGCAACCGCACCAACCCCGAGCCGGTGGCCTGCGCGACGGCGCGTGCCAGCTCGGTCTTGCCAACCCCTGCGGGGCCTTCCACCAGCAACGGCTTGCCGAGCCGGTCGGCGAGGAAAACCGCTGTGGCGGTGGCGGTGTCGGGCAGATACCCGGTTTCGGCGATGCGACGCGCCACGTCGTCGATGTCCGCGAAAAGCGGGGCGTGCCGTGCGGGGACGCTCATGAGTGAATTCTGCTCTCTTTTCGTCAGGCCGGCCGGGTGTGGCCGTCGCCCCACACGATCCACTTGGTTGATGTCAGCTCCGGCAGGCCCATCGGCCCACGGGCGTGCAGCTTCTGGGTCGAGATGCCGATTTCGGCGCCGAAACCGAACTGCTCGCCGTCGGTGAACGCGGTGGACGCGTTGACCATCACTGCGGCGGCGTCCACTTCCGCCGTGAATCGTTGCGCGGCAGCAAGATCGGTGGTGACGATGGCCTCGGTGTGGCCGGTCCCGTACTCGTTGACGTGGCTGATCGCTGCGTCCAGCCCGGCTACCACCGCGACCGCGATGTCCATGGACAGGTACTCGCGGCGCAGGTCGTCTTCCGCGCCGCCTGTGTGAATCGTCACACCTGCGGATTCCAGCGCGTTGGTCAGCCGTGGCAGCGCCATGTCGGCGATCGCCGCGTCCACCAACAGTGTCTCCGCGGCGTTGCAGACGCTGGGTCTGCGCGTCTTCGCGTTGAGCAGAATCCGCTCGGCGACATCCAGATCGGCCGCCTCGTGGACGTAGACGTGACAGTTTCCGACACCGGTCTCGATGGTCGGCACCTGCGCATCGCGCACGACCGCGTCGATAAGCCCGGCGCCCCCGCGCGGGATCACCACGTCGACCAGGCCGCGCGCCTGGATCAGGTGGGTGACGGTGGCACGGTCCGCGCTGGACAGCAGCTGCACGGCGTCGGCCGGCAGGTTCTCGGTGGCCAGCGCCGCGCGCAGCACTTTCACCAGCGCGGCGTTGGACCGCGCCGCCGACGAGCTGCCTCGCAGCAACACCGCGTTGCCCGACTTCAGCGTCAGGCCGAATGCGTCGACGGTGACGTTGGGCCGGCTCTCGTAGACGATGCCGACCACGCCGAACGGCACTCGTTGCTGGCGCAGCCGCAGCCCGTTGGGCAGGGTCCGGCCGCGCAGCACCTCACCGACCGGGTCCGGGAGTTGGGCGACCTGGCGCAGGCCGGCCGCGATGCCGTCGACGCGGTGCGGGCTGAGCTGGAGCCGATCGAGCAGCGCTTCGGGGGTGCCTGCGGCGGCGTTCAGGTCTTCGGCGTTGGCGGCCAGAACGGCGGGCATGTGAGAAAGCAACGCGTCGGCGGCGGCGTGCAAGGCCCGGTCCTTGGCGGCGGTGGGCAGTGTTGCCAGCACGCGGGCGGCGACCCGGGCGCGGCGAGCGGCATCGTGGACGTCCTGGCGCAGGTCGGGCAGCGATGGTGCCTGCAGACTCATCATCCCAGGGTAACGGCCCAACCGGTGGGTTGGGAGCTCGGGGCTAGGGTGGGCGGGTGACGCGGGTTTCGCGGGTGTGCGTCGTGGGCAGCGTTAACACTGACCTGACTTTCAGAGTCGACAGGCTGCCTTCTGCTGGCGAAACCGTGCTGGCTTCGGGGCTGGCGTGCCGGCCGGGCGGCAAAGGTCTCAACCAAGCGGTCGCCGCGTCCCGCGCCGGTGCGCAGGTGCAGTTCGTGGGCGCCGTCGGCACGGACCCGGCGGCCGAGGTGCTGCTGGCCCACCTGACCGCGAACGACGTGGGCACCGACGGGGTGCTCACCGTGCCCGGGCCCAGTGGCACGGCCGCGATCATGGTCGACGCGGACGCGGAGAACATGATCGTCGTCGCCCCGGGCGCCAACGCCCATCTCATCCTCGACTCGGCGGCGATGCGCGATGTCGTCGCCGCGGCCGACGTCGTGCTGATGCAGTTGGAGATTCCGTTGGCCACGGCTGTCGCCGCGGCACGCATCGCCCGCGATTCGGGCGCGGTCGTCATCGTGAATGCATCCCCGCCGAACGCATCGCAGGCGGTGACCGAGCTTGCCGACTTGGCCGATGTCGTGGTGGTCAACTCGGCCGAAGCGGCCGAATGGCGCTGGCCGGTGCCGCACCTGGTGATCACCCGCGGCGCGCGGGGGGCGTCGTATGTGGCCAACGGCCGCGAGATCGACGTGGCGGCACCGCGGGTCGAACCCGTCGACACCACAGGCGCGGGCGACGTGTTTGCGGGTGTGCTGGCCGCCGGCTGGCCGTCCGACCCGGACCGGGCGCTGCGGCGAGCGTGCGCCGCCGGTGCGCTGGCCACGTTGGTGCCCGGCGCCGGCGACTGCGCCCCGGCCGAGGAAGCTATCGAAGACGCGCTTGCGAGTCAGTAATCTGCGGGCATGTCTGACAAGACCGCTGCCGTGGTGGCACTTGTGACCTACATCGTCGGCGGCGGCGTCACTATCGGGTGGAGGCTGTGGTGGCAGTGGCGCCGGACCGGATCGACGGGGTTCAAGGGCGTCAGCGGCAACATCGAGTCGGCGGAGTGGTTGGGCGGTGCCGGTTTCATCCTGGGTGTGCTGGTCACGGTCGCCGCACCTTGTTTGCAGCTTGCCGGCGTGGTCGCGCCGGTTTTCGCCCTGCGCCCGTTGTGGATATTTGGCGTCGTCATTGCGGTCATCGGGATCGCCGTCACCGTTTACGCGCAGCTGGTGATGGGAAGCTCGTGGCGGATCGGCGTCGACGCCAGCGAGACAACGTCTTTGGTGCGCCACGGGGTGTTCGGTCTGGTGCGCAACCCGATCTACGTCGCGATGTTCGTGTTCTGGCTCGGCGGCACGCTGATCGCGCCGAACATCGTCGCGATCGTGGGCTACGTTCTGCTCACGGTGTCGATCGAGCTGCAGGTCCGCTTCGTCGAGGAGCCGTACCTGTTGAAGGTGCACGGCGAGAGCTACCGCGAATACGCCGGCACGGTGGGGCGATTCGTGCCTCGGACGGGGTTGGTCCACTAGAAGCGTTCGTAGAACCCGGTTAACTTGCCTCTGGCGATCACATGACCATCGACGGCCGCCAGTGCGCCGGCGAGTGTGGCGTCGTCACCAAGCCCGGTGTGTCGGTCGAGGGCAAAGAGCTGGAACATGTAGCGATGCGGGCCGTGGCCGGCAATCGGTCGGGGTCCGGCATATCCGCGGCGCTTAAACGAGCCGACTCCAACGTGGATGGGCAGCGCAGTAGCCGAGTTGAGCGCGCCTTCCGGGAGTTCGCAAAGTTGGGGGTCGATGCCGGTGGCGAGACAGTGGACGACGGGCCGCGGCAAGGGCACGTCGGGATCCTCGATGATCAGGACGAGCTCGACGGCATCGCCGGGAACACCTGACCATTGAAGCTGCGGTGAGATGTCATCGCCCACACCGGCGCCGGCATATCGCCGGGGTATCGGCGCGCCGTCCTCGAAGGCGGTGCTGGTCAGCGTGACTGTCTCAGGAGCGGACTCGGTGGCGCGATGATGCCAGGCCGTCTTGTCGACGCCGGCGCGGACGCGGCGCAGGGCGCGGGCGATCAGGGTCACATGGACTCCGTGGATTGTGGGTTCGTGGTGCGAAATAACCGGGTGAGGGGTGTCGCGGTGTATCCGGTTATCTCGATCATGCGCCCGGCCCGCTGCCCTGGGGAATGGCGCCGGATTTAAGCACGTCGAGCAGTCCGGCGGGCAGATAGCCCTGCCCGGCCAGGCGGGCGAGAACACCCCCGCTGGACAGGATGTCCAGGATCAGCGGCGGCAGCGATTGCGCTTGACCGGTCGTGCCGGTGGTGTCGTTTCGGTAGGCGCCGGTGGAGATGTCGAAGCTGCCGACGTCGCCGTCGCCGAATACACCTGTCACACCCGGCGCGGTGAGCGCAGGCAGACCGGCGTTGATCGCGTTGCGGAAGAACAGCGAGTTGAACTCCTCGGCGATCAGGGCCGCGATGCCGAGGTGTCGGAACAGCGCGGCGACGGGTCGGGACGATCCGACGCCGAAGTTCTTGCCGGCGATGACGATGTCGCTGGGCTCGACGAGATCGGTCCAGCCGGGCCGGATCTCGTAGAACACGTGCTTCGAGGCTTCCGGGATGTCGAGTTTCATCGCGAAGGCCGGGTACATCGCGTCGGTGTTGACGGAGTCTCCGAAAACCCAGGCCCGTCCGGTGATGGCGGTGTTCATGCGGTGACGCTCCTCGGGTCAGTGATGTAGCCGGCCACGGCGGATGCTGCGACCGTGGCCGGCGAGGCCATGTAGATCTCGGCCTCGGTGCTGCCCATCCGGCCGGTGAAGTTCCGGGTGCTCGACGTCAGGCAGACCTCGCCGGGGCCGACGACGCCCATGTGGTAACCGAAGCAGGCGCCACAGGTGGAATTGGTCACCACGCCACCGGCATCGGCGATGTCCTGCAGATAGCCCAGCCGCATCGCATCCCGGTAGACCAGCTGCGAGGCCGGGGTGACCAGCAGCCGAACGCCCTGCGCGACGGTCTTGCCGCGCAGGATCTGGGCGGCGATGCGCAGGTCCTCGAGCTGCCCGTTGGCGCATGAGCCGATGAATGCCTGGTCGATCTTGCGGTGCTCGATGTCGGCTACCGGAACGCCGTTGTGGCTGACGGTGCCCGGTCGCGCGACATACGGCTCGAGCGCACTGAGGTCGATGGTGCGGACATCGAGATATTCGGCGTCGGGGTCTGCCGCGGCCGGTTGGTAGTCCTGCACACCCCGTTCGGCCAGGAACTGAGCCAGCAGTCCGTCAACGCCGAATGTGGCGAAGTCCGCGGAGATCTCGGCGGCCTGGGTGGCGATGGTGCGCCGGTCATTGAGTGGCACACTCGCCAACCCGGGTCCGCCGAACTCGAGGTTCTGGTTGGTGGCGTCGCCGTAAGAGTCTGCGAGGTAGAGGAACACGTCCTTGCCGCTGATCTCGGGCGGCAGCTGCCCGGTCAGCTCGTAGCGCACGGTCGGTGCAACCTGAAACCAGGTCTCCCCCGTGCACAGAATCGAATACAGCTCGGCGGGTCCGAGCCCGCGCGCAGCGGTGTTGTATGCACCACCGGCGCAGGTGTGCGAGTCGGTGCAGGCGAGCACCTCTCCGGGGCGGGCCAATCCGTTCTCCGCGATCACCTGGTGGCAAATACCGTGCCGGCCGACGTCGAAGAATCTCTGAATGCCGAAGTCGGCAACGAACTTTCGCGCCTTGGGTCCGCCCGCGGCATCCTTGAGTGTCGGTGCGGGCACCGCGTGGTCCATGATCACCGCGACCTTGTCGGGATCGTGGATACGGCTGGGCTCGATCCACAGCGTCGCGAACTGCAGGTCGATCATGACGCACATGTCGACCTCGACGGTGACGATGTCACCGGGCCTGACCTGGCTTACGCCGGCCTTGCGGGCGAGCAGGTTTTCGATCATCGTCATGCCCATGGGTTTTCACGTTCCTTCGGTGCGGTAGCGATCGCCGAGTTCGGACCACTCGGCGAGGCCGACCAGGTTGAAGAAGTCGGCGGGGCTGGCCGGCAACAGCGGCGCGGGATCACGGCCGGCGAGCTCGGCCAGGCTCGTCAGCATGGCGTACGCGGCCACTCCGAGCGGCAGCGACGGGTGGATCGCGATCGCGTACCCGAGATCTCTTAGCCGCGCTGTTGATTCGATCGGGGTCATCCCGCCGGCGACGAGGTTGATCAGCAGCGGAGCAGCCACTTCTTTGGCGATCAACTCGATCTCGTCGACACTTTGCGGCGCCTCGACGAAGATCACGTCGGCGCCGGCGGAGGCGTAGGCGTTGGCACGGTCAATCGCGGCGTCAACGCCGAGCGGCGCGCGTGCGTCGGTGCGGGCGATCACCACGAGATCGGGGTCGGTGCGGGCGTCCAGAGCGGCGGAGAGCTTGGCCACGAACTCGTCGCTGTCGATCAGCTCCTTGTCGGGTAAGTGCCCGCACTTCTTCGGGAACACCTGATCTTCCAACTGGATTGCGGCCACTCCCGCCGCCTCGTACTCCCGGACGGTGCGGATGACGTTCAGCGGAGCACCGTAACCGGTGTCGGCGTCGGCGATCAGCGGAACGTCGCCGAGCACGCTCACCATCATCCGGGCCCGGTCGACCATCTCGGTTTGGGTCAGCAGGCCGATGTCGGGCAGCCCGAACCCGGAGGCCGCCACGCCCGCTCCGGTCATGTACGCGGCGGCGAACCCGACGCGGCGCACCAGGGAGGCTGAGATGCCGTCGAAGACGCCAGGCGCGATGACCACGTCGTCGGCGGCGATCGCCGCGCGCAGCCGCCGGCGGGCCTGGTGTGCGGTCATCGGTTGTCGTCCTTTCGGTCCAGCGCACCCTCAACGGGTGCGGCTAAAAGTGAGGCCAGGTCACAGATGTCGGTGAGCTCGTCGAGGCCCAGCACCGCCTGCTGGATCGCGTCCAGTCGCGACGTCGGCATCAACGGGCCGACGAGTGACCGGTATTTGGCGATGAGGTCTTCATTGGTGACCGGGTCCGCGGGGCCGCCGTGCGGTTGCACGATCCGCTTCTCCAGGACCGTGCCGTCATCGAGGGTGACGGTCAGGTCGGTGGCGAAGCGCTCCACCACCGGCGCGTTCTCGATGTTTTCGTCGAACGTGACGTCGACCTTGCCCAGCAGGTCCCACACATCGTCGGCGTCGAGGCGCTCATCGGTGAACTGTGGCGGCAGCACCTGCCCGTCGAGCAAGGCCACCGCGGCCGCATATCCGAGATTCATCTGGGCGCCGATGCTGGTCAGGGGCCGCTCGGGCGGCCACCAGCCGTGCTGGTACACGGTGTCCCCGACGCGAATATCGATGTGGGAGATGGCCTTCTGGTCAATTTGGTGCTCGGCGCGCAGCTCCAGCGCCGCCTGGATGGTGCCGTGCAGGCCGCCCTGGGCGGCATAGGACTTCACCATGATCAGCTCGGTGTGCCAGCCCTGCCCGAGCCCGGCGATCACCTGCGCGGGATCCGGGTCATGCCCCTCGCCGAACACGGCGAGGTAGCCGCCGTAGGGCCGGTCGAACACCTCTTTGATCCCGGTGTATCCAGCTGCGGCGAGGCCTGCCGCGTAATAGCCGTTGCGGGCGGCGAACCCGTGCTGCATCCGCTTCGACATCGCCTCGTACTGCGCGGCCATCAACCCGGCCGACTGGGTGCCGGCCATGCCCAGCGCGTCCTCGAGCAGACCGGCCGAAAGACCCCGCAATTTGCCCGCGACCATTGCCGCGGTGTGGGTGCCGAACACCGGCCCGCTGTGCCAGCCGCGGGATAGCATCTGCGCGCCGTGCAGCGCGAGGCCGACACGGGGACCGACCTCGAATCCGGCGATGGCGGCGGTCAGCGCCGCGGTGCCCGACACTCCACCGAGGTGGTGCGCGGTCGCGAGCAGCACCGGCAGGATCAGCGACGTGTTGTGCAGCGGCGCGAGTGGATGAAAATCGTCGAGTTCGAAGCCCTGGATGAACGTGCTGTTGAGCAGCACCGCTGCGGGGCCGCTCGTGGTGGCGCCGGTCCCTATTACCACCGCATTTCCGGCACCTTCGAGATCGAGGACCGCGCGCGTCGCGACCCGCGACCACGGCAGTTGCGCACCCACCAGCCCGCACGCGACGCCGTCCAGGAGCAGGTGTTTCGCCCGGGCACGTACCCGCTCGGGTATCTCGTCGAGCGTCAGCTGCTCGACCCAGCTCGCCAGCGGGACGGTGACGCCTGGGGTGGTCGATTGAGTCATGCCCCCAGTGAACGGTAGGCACCACCTGTGATCGCTGAGATGAAGGAAATTTCGATATTTATGGCGGTTTTAGGCTGAAATCTGCAATTCTTGCTGTATCAGTGCGGGTAGGCGATCCACCGGGCGCGGCGTCGATGAAGCCGACGTCGTGCTGTTGGACGCCTTGCACGCGAATCCGCGGATCAGTTTCGAACGATTGGGCCCGGTACTGGGGATCTCCCCCGTCACAGCGGCCCGCCGATGGCAGAAACTCTCCGAGTCCGGCGCCGCATGGGTGTCGTCGGTGCCCGGCCCGCAGCTGGCGCTGGTGGGCGCGGTGTACGAGGTCCGTGCCGAGCCGGGGCGAACCGGCGACGTCGCCCGCGAACTGGCCGCAATACCCCAGGTCATCAGCGTCTATGCCACCGACGGCGCATTCGACCTGCACACCGTGGTCCTCGCCGCCGAGATGGGTGATCTGAGCGCACTGCTGCTCGAGCGGCTGCCGCGGGTGCCGGGGATCGCACAGGGCAGAGCCCACGTGGGGCTGCGGTGGTACAGCGGGGTCCACTGGCGGCTGGGCGCGATCGACAGGAGCCAGCAGCGGTCGGTCGCCGACGAGGCGGACACCGGGCGGCGACCTTTTGCCCACGGCCGCGCGCTGGCGCCCCCCGACCAGGCCCTGTTTCTTGCCCTGCAGCGTGATGGACGCGCCAGATACCGCGACCTCGCCTGCGAACTCGGCACGTCCGAGTATCTGGTGCGCCGACGGCTCGATTCGCTCGTTCGCCGCGGAATGCTGAGCTTTCGAACCGATTTCGCGCGCCGGGAAGGAGGCTGGCCCGCCGAGTTCGTCACGTGGCTGTCGGTACCGCACGACATGCTCGACCAGGTCGGCGCTGAAATCAGTGGTTGGGATGAGACGCGTATCTGCATGTCGACTGTCGGATCGGTGAACTTGATGGTGATGTCGCAAGTGCATCGGGTCGCCGGCGTCTCGGCGATCCTTGATCAACTTCGCCGCGAGGTGCCCGAGGCCGCGGTGAGCGACCAGCGGCTGGTGTTGCGTGCGTTCAAATCGTGGGGGCGGCTGCTTGACGAGGCGGGGCACGCCGCCGGGGTGGTGCCGGTCGACCCGTGGGCGGCGAGGACGGTGCCGCCGCCGCGAGTGTGAAAATTCGGCGGCGGGCCATCGGCGTGTCGTCACGAGGATTCACACTCGCGGCCGATCAGTCCTCGGGGACCTCGCGTTCGATCTCGTCGAGCCAGGTACGCGCGGACATGTCCGACGGTGCCCGCCAATCACCGCGTGGCGACAGCGAACCCCCGAGCGACACCTTGGGCCCGTTCGGCATCGCCGACCGCTTGAACTGGCTGAACGAATAGAACCGCTCGACGAAGATCTGCAACCAGTGCCGGATCTCCTTCAGCGAGTAGGACGGCCGCTTGTCCGCAGGGAAGCCGGGCGGCCAGTCGCCGTGCTCCGCGTCGCTGAACGCGTGCCAGGCCAAGAACGCGATCTTGCTCGGCCGGAACCCGTGACGCAGAACGTGGAACAACGAGAAGTCCTGCAGCGAGTACGGCCCGACCTTCGCCTCGCTGCTCTGCAGATCCTCACCCTCGCCGGTGGGCACCAGCTCCGGGGTGATCTCGGTGTCGAGGACCGACTCCAGTACCTCACACACCTCGCGATCGAACTGTCCCGACGAGATCACCCAGCGAATCAGGTGCTGTATCAACGTCTTCGGGACACCGGAGTTGACGTTGTAGTGTGACATCTGGTCGCCGACGCCGTAGGTCGACCAGCCCAGCGCGAGCTCGGACAGATCGCCGGTGCCCAGCACGATTCCGCCACGCTGGTTCGCGATGCGGAACAGGTAGTCGGTGCGCAGGCCGGCCTGAACGTTTTCGAACGTGACGTCGTAGACCGCCTCCCCCCGGCTGAACGGGTGACCGATCTCCTGCAGCATCAGCTCTGCCGTCGGACGAATGTCCAGTTCGGAGAACGTCACACCCAGCGCGCGCGACAACCGAATCGCATTGTTCTTGGTCCGCTCACCGGTGGCAAATCCCGGGAGCGTGAACGCGAGAATGTCGCTGCGCGGCCGGCCTTCCCGGTCCATCGCACGGGCCGCGACGATCAACGCGTGCGTCGAGTCCAGTCCGCCCGACACACCGATGACCACCTTCGGATAGCTCAGCGCACGCAGCCGCTGTTCCAACCCCGCTACCTGAATGTTGTAGCCCTCGTAGCAATCCTGTTCCAGCCGGGACACATCCGAGGGTACGAACGGAAATCGCTCGACAACGCGCCGCAACCCGATGTCGCCGGCCGGCGGGTCGACGTGAAACTCCACGCGGCGGAACGACTCTGCGGCCCGGGCGTGATGACCGCGATTGTCGTCGAACGTTCCCATCCGCAGTCGCTCGGATCGCAGCAGGCCGAGGTCGACGTCGGCCACCGACCGCCGCGGTCCGTCGGGGAACCGCTCACTCTGGGCGAGCAGCCGCCCGTTCTCCCAGATCATCGTCTGGCCGTCCCACGCCAGGTCGGTGCTCGACTCGCCGACCCCGGCCGCGGCGTAGACGTACGCGGCCAGGCAGCGTGCCGACGCCGAGCGGGCCAGCAGGGCGCGATCTTCGGCGCGTGCGATCGTGATCGGACTGCCGGACAGGTTGGCCAGCACCGTCGCGCCGGCCAGCGCGGCTTCGGCGCTCGGTGGCACCGGGACGAACATGTCCTCACACAGCTCGACGTGCAGCACGAAACCGGCAACATCGGCCGCGTCGAACAGCAGATCGGGGCCGAATGGGACGTCGGCGCCGCCGAGCCGGAGCACCCCGCGGACATCGTCGCCGGCGGCGAAATGTCGCCGCTCGTAGAACTCGCGGTAGGTCGGCAGGTACGACTTGGGTACGACGCCGAGGACCCGGCCGCGGTGCACGACGACCGCGGTGTTGTAGATGCGGTGCCGGTAGCGCAGCGGTGCACCGACCACCAGCACCGGCATCAGCTCGGTGGAGGCGCTGACGACGTCTGCCAACGCCTGCTGGACGGCGTCGAGCAGCGCGTCCTGCAACAGGATGTCCTCGATCGAATACCCCGACAGCGTCAGCTCGGGAAATACCGCCAATGCGACGCCGTCGTCGTGACACTCGCGGGCCAGCGTCAGCACCGATTCGGCGTTGGCCGCGGGCTCCGCGATCGCGGTGTGGATCGTGCACGCGGCAACACGGACGAAACCGTGCCGGTACGCCGAGTAGAAATCCATACCACCATTGTCTCCTGTGACCGTCGCGGGATGGCCGACACGCGTCAAATGCACGCAGAATAGCTATTCACGGCCCATCCGCGACGTGGTATGACACAAGCGATGCAGCGGCATACCGGCGGGAGCAGTTGGTGACGCAGTTCGCGGGCCAGGGCGAGATGGCCGCGAGGATGGCCGCGTTGGACTGGGCGTCGACTCCGCTTGGGCCCGCGTCGAAGTGGCCGCAAAGCCTGCGAACGGCGGTCGGCATCTGCCTGAGTTCGCGCTACCCGATGGTGATCTGGTGGGGTCCTCACCTTGCCCTGCTCTACAACGACGCGTGGGTACCGATTCTCGGGCCCGACAAGCACCCGGCCCTCGGACTGCCCGGCATGACGGTGTGGCCCGAACACTGGCACATCATCGGACAGCAGCTGCACAGCGTGCTGCACACCGGCCAGGCAACGTTCTCCGACGACCAGTACCTACCGGTGAAGCGCTTCGGCTACTTGGAGGAGGCGTACTTCACCTACTCCTACAGCGCGATCCGTGACGAGTCGGGGGCGGTCGGCGGAGTGTTCACCGCGATCACCGAGACGACGCAACAGGTCCTCGGCGATCGCCGACTGCGAACATTGCGCACGTTGGGTGAGAGGACGACGTTCGCAGCCACCCAGGCCGGCGCGACCACCGAGGACGTCTTCGCTGCCGGGCTGGGTGCTCTCGCCGGCGATCGTGCCGACATCCCGTTCGCGGCGATCTACGTGCTCAATCCTGGTGACCCGGAAGCTCATCTGGTCGGCTCGATGGGCATGTCCGACCCGTCGGTGCTGTCGGCTGCGGTGTACGGCTCCACTGCCGGCCTGGTGCTGCGCGACATCGTGAACACCGGAGCGTCAACGGTTCTGGACGCGGTGCCGCCGGCGTGGGGCGCAGCCATCGAGCCCGGTGCCAACCTGGTGGGTGACCTGGCGCCCAGCACCGCGCTGATCCTGCCGCTACAGTCCGGCGGCGACGATCTTCCCGCCATCGTGATGCTGGCCGGGATTTCCCCGTACCGAAGGCTGGACGACGATTTTCGCGGGTTCCTCGATGTGGCCGCCGCCCAGATCGGGCGTGCGATCGTCAACGCTCAGGCCTACCAAGCTGAGCGCCTGAGGAGCCAACGCAACGCGACGCTGTCGAGCTTCACGGCCGCCCTGTCCACCACAACATCGAGCAATACCCTGCTGACCACCGCGGCCGCACAGCTTGGCGAGGTGTTCGCGGCCGAGCGCGTTGTTGTCGCCCAATGGCACGGGCAGGCCGCCGATCCGGTCCTGGTCAGTTGGCCCGATACGGCGGTCGACGACCGCCGGCGCGGCGAAGTCTTTGCGGCACTGGAGACCGCGCGTCACCGCCCGGCGGCATCGATCACAACTGCCGCGACCGAGGACGACACGGTGCTCGTCGCGTCGCCGCTCGGCGGCGGCGGGTCCGCCGCGATGGTCATCGAGCTCGATACCGCGCGGGACGTCGGTCCCGAGGATCGTGCCCTGTTCGATCTGCTGACAGGTCACCTTTCGCAGGCCCTGGCCACCGCGCGCGAGTACGAACAGACCCGCGCGGTCGCCCTCACGTTGCAGCACGCCATCCTCGGCCCGACTCGGCTGCCGCACGGATTCGCCGTCCGCTACACGCCGGCCGTCGAGCCCTTCGAGGTCGGCGGCGACTGGTACGACGTGATCACCCTCGACGACGACCACATCGGCATCGTTGTCGGCGATTCCGTGGGCCGGGGACTGCCGGCTGCCGCCGTGATGGGGCAACTGCGATCCGCGGCGCAAGCCCTTCTGCTCCGCACCCCCGAGCCCGCGAAGGCGCTTGCCGACCTGGACAACTTCGCACGCCGACTCCCGGCGGCGAGTTGCACAACGGTGTTCTGCGCGGTGATCGACCTCAGCACGTCGACCGTCAGATACAGCAGCGCGGGCCACCCTCCCCCCGTCCTGGTGGACCGAACCGGCGCGCAGATCTTCGACCGGGCGCAGTCGGTGCCGCTGGCCGCTACCGAAACTGTCTGGTCGCGGCCGGAAGCCGAGGTCCGGCTCCTTCCCGGCGCGACGCTTCTGCTCTACACCGACGGACTGATCGAGCGCCGTGGCGAATCGCTCGACGTCGGCATCGGGCGTGCGTCGCAGGCCCTCAACCGGTACCGCCATTCGCACCCGGATTACGTCGCCGATCAGCTGATGACCGATATGGCACCGCCTTCGGGCTTCGACGATGACGTCGCTGTCCTGCTCTACCGGCACCCGCCGTCGTCGTTGACCGTGCGTTCGCCCGCCCGGCTCGCCAGCCTGGCCCCGATCCGCGAGCGCCTGCGCCGCTGGCTGCCGGCGGCGGCGATCAACGCCGAAACGGCCGAGGACGTTGTGTTGGCCGTCGGAGAAGCCGCCGCCAACGCGGCGGAGCACGCCAGGAAAAACGCAACCCATCAAGTCGAACTGACGGTGACCGCGCGCCTGACCAAAGCCGGTCTGGCGCTGACCGTGTCCGACGACGGACACTGGCAGGAGCCATCCGCATCGGAGGCCAACCGCGGACATGGCATCGCCTTGATGCATGCTCTTGTCGACGCCGTCAAAATTACGTCGACCGGACAGGGCACCACCGTGGACATGCTGAAGGATCTGCACTCATGAGCGAGGCGCAATTTGAGCTGACGGGAGCCACCGGCACGGCGGCTCCGGTCGTCACCGCGGTCGGTGACATCGACCTCGCCAACGTCAACGAGTTCCTGGACACCCTGACGAAAGCGGCCATCGGCGCGCCCGCGTTGACCGTCGACCTGTCGCGGGTGTCCTATTGCGACAGCTCAGCGGTCCGTGCCCTGTTCTCGGTGGCGGCGACCACCAAGCTGAGCCTTGTTGTGGGGTCGACGGGCCCCACCAAAAAGCTGCTGTCGGTGTCCGGGCTGGATCGGGTTGCGTCGGTCATCACCGCCGACGAGTAGCCGACGATGCCCGCCCCGCCTTTTCAGCCGCGCAAACACCCGGAGTTGTTCGCACTGCTGCACCGCATCCTCGAGCGCGCGCAAAACGACGTTCCGGACGCACTCGGGCTCACGGTCACCGTGCACGGCAGGCGATTCGGCGGGGGACCTGTGGTGGCCGCGGCCTGGGGCGCCGGATCCGACATCGTCAGTGCTCAGCTGTCAGGTCTGGGCGGACCGTTGCCCGACGCCCTGAAACACGAGGTACCTGTGCTCAGCGTCGACCTGTGGAGCGACGAACGTTGGCCCGAACTCACGTTGGACGCGATGACCGCTCGCGCCCCGCAAGACCGGGACGCCTGGGATCAGGTTCGCGGCGCCACGTCAGTTCCCGGCATCTGGGAAGACGACGGAAACATCGTTGTCTCGTGCCTGCTGAATCGCCCGGGAACCGCGGCCACCGTTGCGACGCTGATCAATTACGAGCGGCTCGTCAACGCCGCGTTCGTCACGACGGCGGCGGAGAACGCCGCCGGCATCGAGGACATGCTGACCGTCTTGCAGTCCCGCGGCGCGATCGAACAGGCCAAAGGCGCGATCATGGGTTGTCTGGGCTGCAACGCCGACCTGGCGTGGGATGTTCTTCAACGGGCAAGTCAAGACTTCAACGTCAAGGTGCGCACGCTCGCGGTGGCGTTGCTGGAACACATCAGCGACACACCCGCAGAACAACCCGCGTTCGGCACGCCGATCGTCCCCGACGAGCCGACCCGCCAGGCCGCCAAGATGACGTGGGCCGCGCTGACCACTGCCCGGCGGCCGAGGCGGGCCTGACGTGGACGGTCCGAGACTGCTCGCGGCGCTGGCCGACCGCCGGGTCGCGGTGCTGACGGGAGCAGGCATCTCAACGGACTCGGGCATCCCCGACTACCGGGGTCCGGATTCCCCACCGAGCAACCCGATGACGATCCGGCAGTTCACCTCCGATCCGGTGTTTCGGCAGCGGTATTGGGCGCGAAACCATGTCGGCTGGCGGCACATGGACAAGACCTCACCGAATGCCGGCCACCGCGCGCTGGCCGCTCTGGAGCGGGCCAGCATCGTCACAGGCGTCATCACGCAAAACGTCGATCTGTTGCACACCAAGGCCGGCAGCCGGATGGTGGTGAACCTGCACGGCAGCTACGCCCAGGTGATCTGCCTGGACTGCGGGCACACGATGACGCGCACGCATCTTGCCAGCCTGCTGGAGGCGGCCAACCCGGATTTCGACGCGGACGCGGACAAGCTCGCGGTGGCGCCCGACGCGGATGCGATGGTCGCCGACACGTCGTCGTTCCGGATCGTCGATTGTCCGTCGTGCCGCGGCATGCTGAAGCCTGACATCGTCTACTTCGGTGAGAATGTGCCCAAAGATCGTGTCGGGCAAGCTTATTCACTCATCGACAACGCCGACGCGCTGCTGGTAGCCGGTTCGTCGCTTACCGTCTTCTCCGGCTACCGATTCGTGCGCCACGCGTCGGCGCGCGGCATTCCGATCGCCATCGTCAACAGGGGCCGTACCCGCGGTGATGATCTGGCCACCGTGAAAGTGGACGCCGGCTGCTCGCCGATCCTCACGTTGATGGCTGATGAACTCGTCGATCGCAACTACACGTGCGGCGACGCAAGAACTCCCTGGCGCACCGCGCCGCGGATGTTCGCCATCACCCGTTGCAGCAACGCATCGTAAGCCGCCCCGTCATTCTTCAGGTCATCGCGGCCCTGGTGGTGCAGATAGGCATCAACGCGACGGTCGAGGGACCAGATCGCATAGTTCTGCTCGGTGAACTCGGATCCGAGAAAATCCCACGCGATGGCCTCGAGTTGCGGCATTGACTCGACGTCCGCAGCCGACATCAACGATCCCCTTCGCTTGCGATACCCCACCATCCTTTCGCGGGGACGCACGCGCGTCTAGACCCTAAAGGTCATAAAAATCACGGATTCATTTGTGCGGCCGGGTAGCAACCAGGTCATCGGCGTGAACAGCCGGGCGGCGCAACTCGGGGGCCAGCTCAGACGTCGAACGGCCCATCATCGTGGCCAGTTCCGCAACGTCGTACGCGACAACCCCGCGGGCGACCATGGTGGCGTCGGGACCGTGCAGTTCCACCACGTCGCCGCCGAAGAACCGGCCCGAGGCCGCCGTGATGCCGGCCGGGAGCAGCGACCGCCGGTGCTCAACCACCGCGCGCACCGCCCCCGCGTCCAGCGTCAGCACGCCCGCGGCTTCGGCGGCGTAGCGCACCCAGAATCGACGGGCCGACATCCGGGCACCGCGGGCGGCGAACACGGTGCCCACCGACGCGTCCGTCAGCGCGGTCGCGGCGTCGGACGCGGCTGCGAGCAGCACCGGTACCCCGGCGTCGGATGCCAGCAGCGCCGCCGACAGCTTCGATTCCATCCCGCCGGTGCCGAGGTGGGTGCCGCGGCCGGCGACCACCCCGTCCAGGTCACCCGGCGCAGAAACCTCGGAAATGAAGCGCGCGTCGGATTTTCGGGGATCGGAGTCGTACAGGCCGTCGATGTCGGACAGCAACACCAGCGCGTCGGCGCCCACCAGGTGTGCGACGAGTGCCGAGAGGCGATCGTTGTCGCCGAACCGGATCTCGTTGGTGGCCACCGTGTCGTTCTCGTTGACGATCGCGACGGCATGCAACGCCCGCAACCGGTCGAGCGTGCGCTGGGCGTTGGTGTGTTGCACCCGCATCGCGATGTCGTGCGCGGTGAGCAGGACCTGGCCCACGGGGCGCTGGTACCGCGCGAACGCGGCGCTCCACGAGTTGACCAGCGCCACCTGGCCGACGCTGGCGGCAGCCTGCTTGGTGGCTAAATCCGTTGGGCGGCGGGTCAATCCGAGCGGCTCGAGGCCGGCGGCGATCGCTCCGGAGGACACGATCACGACGTCTGACCCGGCTTTCATCCGCGTCTCGATCGCGTCGGCGAGCTTCTCGAGTCGCGCGACGTCGAACATGCCGGTGGACGAGGTCAACGCGGTGGTGCCGACCTTCACCACCACGCTGCGCGCGGTGCGCACCGCCTCCCGGTGCGGCGACATCGCGGTCATGGCTCATTCCTCTTCATCGGTGTGGCTGCGGCGTTCGTGGCGGGCCGCCTTCCGGTCGGCCGCCGACGGCCGGTCAGAGCGGTCGAGCCGCGTGTCGGTGCCGCGGCCCGACGGCGTCACGTCGACGCCGGCCGGGGTCTGCGGCTCCCAGCCGAAGGACACGTCGCCGATCGTCACCTCGCAGCCCGGGGTGGCGCCGAGCCGCAGCAGCTCGTCCTCGACGCCGAGCCTGGCCAGCCGGTCACCGAGGTATCCGACCGCCTCGTCGTTGTCGAAATTCGTTTGGCTGATCCAGCGTTCCGGCCTGGCACCGCGCACGACGAAGGCACCGGGACGCTCGGTGTCGAATTCCACGCTGAAGCCGCTGTCGTCGACCGGCACCGGCCGGATCACCGGCCTGCGCGGCGGCGCGGCGGGATGTGCAGCGCGGTAGTCGACCACCATCTTCCATAACCCAAACGTCAACGGCCGCAACCCCTCCCGGGTCACAGTAGACACCTCGAACACTGGCCATCCGAAGCGGGCGGCGACGTCGTCGTGGACGAACTCTGCGAGTTCCCGTGCCTCTGGGACGTCGATCTTGTTGAGCACCACCGCCCGCGGCCGATCGGACAGCTCGACCAGGGTTGAATCAGCTTGCAGCCGAGGTGAATACGCGGCCAGCTCCGCTTCCAGCGCCTCGATGTCAGACACCGGGTCGCGGCCGGGCTCAAGTGTCGCGCAGTCGACGACATGCACGAGCACCGCGCACCGCTCGATGTGGCGCAGGAATTCCAGGCCGAGCCCGCGGCCTTGGGAGGCACCAGGAATGAGCCCCGGCACGTCGGCCACCGTGAAGGAGTCTTGCCCCGCCGACACCACGCCGAGGTTGGGCGTCAACGTGGTGAACGGATAGTCGGCGATCTTGGGCTTGGCCGCCGACAACACCGACACGAGCGACGACTTGCCCGCCGAGGGGAAGCCGATCAGGCCGACGTCGGCAACGCTCTTCAGTTCCAAGCTCAGGTCACGCGACTGGCCTTTCTCGCCGAGCAGCGCGAAGCCTGGCGCCTTGCGTGCGCGCGAGG
The DNA here is from genome assembly GCA_963759655.1 of uncultured Actinomycetota bacterium. Lineage (GTDB taxonomy): Bacteria > Actinomycetota > Actinomycetes > Mycobacteriales > Mycobacteriaceae > Mycobacterium. The sequence continues at coordinate 47,142 of CAVXAG010000014.1, forward strand.
CGAGCGCCGCGTTGCCCAGGCCGCCGCGGCCGCCGGCCGCCGCTTCATACGTGGTGCCTTCACCAACGAGGTCGGCCAGCATCCTGCCGGCGTCATCCAACACGACCGTCCCGTCGGGCACCTTGAGGAACAGGTCGTCGCCGTGGGCTCCGTCGCGGTTGCCGCCCTGGCCTTGTCGGCCCGACTGCGCGGTTACGTGCGGATGGAAGTGGAAGTCGAGAAGCGTGTGTACCTGCGGGTCGACCACCAGGTAGACGCTGCCGCCGCGGCCACCGTTGCCGCCGTCGGGTCCGCCGAGCGGTTTGAACTTCTCACGGTGCACCGACGCGCACCCGTTACCGCCGTTGCCTGCGCGTACGTGAAGCACGACGCGGTCGACGAACCGGGGCATCGGTGATCACCTCCCGGCCAATGTAACGATCCGCGAGGCCTGCTCAGTCGGTGACGATGCTGACCGTCTTGCGGCCGCGCTTCTCGCCGAACAGCACGGCCCCGGCGGCCTTCGCGAACAGGGTGTCGTCGCCGCCACGGCCGACGTTGACGCCGGGGTGGAAGTGGGTGCCGCGCTGGCGAACCAGGATCTCGCCGGCCTTGACGATTTGACCACCGAACCGCTTGACGCCGAGCCGCTGGGCGTTGGAGTCGCGACCGTTGCGGGAGCTGGACGCGCCCTTCTTGTGTGCCATTTCTGGTGCCTCCGCTGGCTACTTGATCCCGGTGACCTTGAGTACGGTCAGCCGCTGACGATGACCCTGCCGCTTGTGGTAGCCGGTCTTGTTCTTGAACTTGTGGATGCGAATCTTGGGGCCCTTGGTGTGCTCGAGCACCTCGACGGTCACCGCGACCTTCGCGAGCTTGGCCGCGTCGGTGGTGACGTCCGCGCCGTCGACGACCAGCGCCACCGGCAGCGACACCTTCGCGCCGGGCTCGACGTCGAGCTTCTCCACCTTGACCACGTCGCCGGTGGACACCTTGTACTGCTTGCCGCCGGTCTTGACGATTGCATAGGTCGCCATCGCGTCTTCTCGTTCCGATCTTCGGGGCGCGCGCCACCCCGTGGGGCGCGTGCGGGTCTGGGTGCGGGTTCCTGAGGGTCCCCTGCCGCCGGCACTGGGCGCGGCGACAACTGGTCAAGGGTACGTGACCAGCGCCTAAGGGGTCAAACCACCCGGGCGCCCGGGCACCTTGGTCAGTGTGGTGTGCGGACGGGCGAACAGGAGAATAATCCCAGAGTTATGAAGCGAGCACTCGTTGGGTTAGCGACGACAGTGTTGGTGTCAGGTGGGCTGGCCGGTGTGGGCGCAGGTACCGCCCAGGCGTGCAATGGTGCCTGGGGTGCCTGCGGCTACGGCCCAAATCGCTGGTGCCCAGGGGATTCCTTGTATTTCGATCAGGGTGGGCCGTACCAGGGTGTCCAATGGGACATGAGTGTTTGCCACACCTGGTACAGGGTGGCCCAGGGCGCGGGCAATGTTCCCGAGGGCCCGAATAATTCCTCTGACGTTTGGGAGGGGCCCAATCCCCCGCCCCCGGCGCCTCCGCCAGATTATGGACCTCCTGGGCTGATTGGTCCTAACGAGTGCGCGCCCTACTGCACCTAGGCGCTGACGGCTAGTTGTCGTGGCGGGGCGGCCCGGCCGGGCGCGCTGCGGTGCGGCGTGGCCTGCGGGCCTGGACAGCCGACACTCCGGCTGCCAAGACGGCCCCGTCGCGGTCCTCGTCGTCATCGGCGTCGTCGTCGGCATCGGGGTCGTCGTCGGCGGCGTTGTCTTCGTCGAGTTCGATGTCGAGATCGTCGAGCTCCTCGTCGTCCTCGTCCAGGTCGACGTCGATCTCTTCCTCGTCCTCGTCGTCGTCTTCGTCCGATTCGTCTAGGTCATCGTCCTCGAGGTCTTCATCGGCGATTTCGAGCGCGGCTTCCTTGATGGTCTCCGGCTCGTCGACCGACTCATCGACGTCCTGGTCGGAGAGTTCCTCGTCGGAGAGTTCCTCGCCTTCGTCGGTGCGCCGGCCCGCGGCCATCGCCTTGAACAGCGGATGCTCGCCGGGCACATGAGCGGGCACCTTGGCGATCGCCGGCTCGTCGCTGCGCGCCTTGCGCGAACGCTTGCCCCGCCGGCCACCTGACTCCTTGCGGCCCGTCGTCGGGGCCGATTCAACGGGGTCCGCGTGCAGCAGGATCCCGCGCCCGCCGCAGTGCGGGCACGCCGTCGAAAACGCCTCGACCAACCCGGTGCCGAGCCGCTTGCGGGTCAGCTGAACCAGTCCCAGCGAGGTCACCTCGGACACCTGGTGGCGGGTGCGATCGCGGGCCAACGCCTCAGTGAGCCGTCGCAATACCAGGTCGCGGTTGGACTCCAGAACCATGTCGATGAAGTCGATGACGACGATGCCGCCGATGTCCCGCAGCCGCAGCTGGCGCACGATCTCCTCGGCCGACTCGAGGTTGTTGCGCGTCACGGTTTCCTCGAGGTTCCCGCCAGAGCCGGTGAACTTGCCGGTGTTGACGTCGACGACGGTCATCGCCTCGGTCCGATCGATCACCAGGGTGCCACCGGAGGGCAGCCAGACCTTGCGGTCCATCGCCTTGGCCAGCTGCTCGTCGATACGGTGCACCGCAAACACGTCGGGGCCTTCCGGCGCCACGGGCTCGTACTTGTCCAGGCGCGGAACCAGATCGGGCGCAACGGAATTCACATACTCGTTGATCGTGCTCCACGCGTCGTCACCGGAGACGATGAGCCTGGAGAAGTCCTCATTGAACAAGTCCCGGATGACCTTGACCAGCACGTCGGGTTCCTCGTACAGCGCAACCGCCGCCCCGGCCGCCTTGGCCTTGATCTCGGATGCCTGCTGCTCGATCGTCTGCCAACGCTCCTGCAGCCGGTTGACGTCGGCGTGGATGTCGTCTTCCTTCACGCCCTCCGATGCGGTCCTGATGATCACACCCGCATCGGACGGCACCACCCCGCGCAGAATCTCCTTGAGCCGCTGGCGTTCGGTGTCGGGCAACTTGCGGCTGATGCCCGTCGACGAGGCGCCCGGCACGTACACCAGATACCGGCCGGCCAACGACACCTGCGTGGTGAGCCGGGCGCCTTTGTGCCCGACCGGGTCCTTGCTCACCTGGACGACGACGTAGTCGCCCGGCTTCAGCGCCTGCTCGATCTTGCGGTTGGTGCCACCGAGTCCCGCTGCTTCCCAATTGACTTCACCCGCGTACAGCACGCCGTTGCGTCCGCGGCCGATATCGACGAACGCGGCCTCCATCGACGGCAACACGTTCTGCACGATGCCCAGATAGATGTTGCCCACCAGCGACGCGGAGGCGGGGCTGGTGACGAAGTGCTCGACGAGCACCCCGTCCTCGAGCACCGCGATCTGGGTGTACCGGGCGCCCTCGTGCGGCGGCTCGGCGCGCACCTTGTCGCGCACAACCATCACCCGTTCCACCGCCTCGCGGCGGGCCAGGAACTCGGCCTCGCTCAGAATCGGCGGCCGGCGCCTGCCGGCGTCGCGTCCGTCTCGACGCCGCTGCCGCTTGGCCTCCAGCCGGGTCGATCCTGTGATGCCCTGGATCTCGTTGTCGTCCTTGCCCGAGGACCGCTGAGGGCGCTCGTGCACGACGGTGTTGGGCGGGTCGTCGGGCGAGCCGTTGGTGTCCGCGTCACCGCCCGAGCCGGTCTTGCGACGGCGGCGGCGGCGCCGCCGCGGGCTGGGATCGGTCGAGGCCGCATCATCGTCCGTGCCGTCGTCATCGCCGTCGTCGGAATCGTCGGCATCGGCGTTATCAAAGCCGTTGTCGTCGTCGGAATCGTCGCCGTCCGCCGGACCCTGATCGCCGCGGCCGCGGCCACGGCCACGCCGGCCCCGCCGCCGCCGCCGGCCCGCGGGTCGGTCGGCCTGCTCATCGTCGGACGCGTCGAAGTCGTCGGAGTCCTCGACGTCGTCATCGTCGGCACGCTCGATCGGCTGCGGTGCCACGAACAGCGGCATGTAATCGGGCGGGTCGGGCTGGCCGCCCGCCGCCACCGGTGCCAAGGTGTGGACGCTCAGCGCCTCCGGCGAGTCGGCCTCGCGCTGCGTGCTGTCGGCTTGATCCTGTGTTTGGTCATCGTCGGCCACGTAATCTCCTATAAGCCCCCGGGCGCGTCAACAGACGCGGCCACGCGAGGGCTATCACTATGAACTCGGGGCTCGTGTCCCGAGTTTGTAGGTCTTGCGCCGAGCAGCTCGGAATGAACCCACTCGGCACCTGGTGCCAATGACGGCCCTGACACTCCGCGCCTCATCGCAAATGCGGCGATCGTCGCGCTCGTCTAAGCCTTCATTCGGGTACCCAGCACCACTGGCGCTGGTGACCCACGGCCAGTATCCCATACCGTGGCCAGTGGCGGCCATCAACCGCTACCGGCCCGGGAACCAGAGCGCGATCTCCCGGGCGGCGGACTGGTCGGAATCGGACCCGTGCACGAGATTGGTCTGTATCTCCAGCGCGTAGTCGGCCCGGATGCTGCCGGGTGCCGCGTTCTCGACAGGGTCGGTGCCACCGGCGATCTGCCGGAAAGCCGCGACCGCACGCGGACCTTCGACGATCGCCGCCACCACCGGTCCGGAGGTGATGAACTCGAGCAACGAGGAAAAGAACGGCTTGCCGTCGTGCTCGGCGTAGTGCTGCCGGGCGAGGTCGGCGCTGACGGTTTTCAGCTCCAACGCCGCCACCGACAGTCCCCTGCGCTCGATCCGGCTGATGATTTCGCCGATGAGGCCGCGGTCGACAGCGTCGGGCTTGATCAGGACGAAGGTCCGGTCGGTCACGGCGCACACACTAACCGACACCATCGGGCGGGGGTTGCTGGCCTTGTTGGCCGGGCAACAGCCCCCCGCTCTGCCGACGCAACACCTCAGCGCGCAGATAGATGATCAGCAGCCACACACCGGTGAACAGCAACCCGATGAAACCGATCGCCGGGTGCACGAAGAACCCGCCGATCACGATCAGCTGAACCGCAAGGTTCGCCCAGATCGCCCACGGCCGTCGCTGCAGGCCAGACAGCGCCACCATCAGCACGGCCACGCCGATCAGGTAGGAGCCGGTGATCGCCGTCAGCCCGCGGCCGACGACACCCACCACCGGGATCGCCAACAGCACGACGATGGCCTCCAGCAGCAGCACCCCCGACATCACGCCGCGGAAGCCTCTCCAGGGGTCCGACGGCGCAACGGGTTGGCTCACGCCGGGTCCTTTCCGAACAGCGTCCTGGCCGCGCCCGCGCTGACCACCGACCCGGTGACCACGATCCCGGCACCGGAGTATCCGTCGTCTGCGCCGGCGTCCTCGACCAGCGCGGTGGCGGTCTCGATCGCATCGGGCAGGGTCGCTGCCCTGAGAACCCGGTCCGGTCCGAACCGCTCGACGGCGGCGTCGGTCAGCGCATCGACGTCCAAGCCGCGCGGGGAGCCGTTGTGGGTGACCACGATCTGGTCGAACACCGGCTCGAGCGCCGCGAGGATTCCCGCGACATCCTTGTCGGCCATCACCGCCACCACGCCGACGAGGTAACGGAAGTCGAACTCGGTGGCCAGCGCGCCGGCCAACGCGGCCGCGCCTGCCGGATTGTGCGCCGCGTCCAGTAACACGGTGGGCGCCGACCTCACGCGTTCCAGCCGCCCGGGGCTGGTGACCGAGGCGAACCCGGCCCGGATCGCGTCGAGGTCGAGCTGGCGCTGCGCGCCGGCACCGAAGAAGGCTTCGACCGCGGCCAGAGCGATCGCGGCGTTGTGGGCCTGATGCTCGCCGTGCAGGGGCAGGAAAATGTCCGGGTACACGCCACCGAGGCCCTGCAGCCGCAGCACCTGGCCGCCGATCGCGATCTGGCGGTCCAGCACGGAGAACTCGGAGTCCTCCCGGGCGACCGCCGCGTCGGCGTGCACGGTCTGCGCCAGCAGCACCTCCATCGCCGCGGGCGGCTGGCGGCCAATGACCGCGACGGTGTCGGTCGGGTCCAGGGAATCGGGCTGCCGCTTGATGATGCCCGCCTTCTCGGCGGCGATGCCGGCGATGTCGTGACCTAGGTACTCGGTGTGATCGATGCTGATCGGCGTGATGACCGCGACCGGCGCATCGACGACATTGGTGGCGTCCCAGCGGCCGCCCATGCCGACCTCGACGACCGCCACGTCGACCGGGGTGTCGGCGAACGCCGCGAACGCCATCGCCGTGACGACCTCGAACTTGCTCATCGCCGGTCCCGGTTCGCCGAGAAGGCCGTCCTGGGACTGCTTGTCCACCATCTGCACGAACGGCTCGACCTCGCGGTACACCTCCACGTAGCGGGCGGGGGTGATCGGCTCGCCATCGATCGCGATGCGCTCGACGGCAGCCTGCAGGTGCGGGCTGGTGGTACGCCCGGTGCGCCGGCCAAGGGCGACCAACAGAGCGTCGACCATCCGGGCGACCGACGTCTTGCCGTTGGTCCCGGCGATGTGGATCGACGGGTAGCCGCGCTGCGGGGAGCCCAGAAGCTCCATCAACGCGTCAATGCGGGTGAGGCTCGGCTCGATCCTGGTCTCGGGCCAACGTTGGTCCAGCAGATGCTCGACCTGAAGCAGCGACGCGATCTCGTCGGGTGTGGGTGCAGTCATCCCAAGCCGCCCAGGCGGTTCGTGATGCGCTCGACTTCCTCACCCGCGAACTGCCGGCGGGCACGGATCTTGTCGACGACCTCGGCAGGGGCCTTGGCCAGGAACGCGTCGTTGTCGAGCTTGGCCGATGTCGACGCCAGCTCCCTTTGCGCACCAGCCAGATCCTTTTCGAGCCTGCGCCGCTCGGCCTCGACGTCGACGCCGACCGACGTGTCGAGGTCGACGATCACGGTGCCGCGGGACAGCCGCACCTCCACCGACGCGGTCGGACTGAAGCCGTCCTCGGCGTCGGTGAGCCATGCCAGCGACGAGACCGCCGGAAGCTGGCCGTCAAGGTCCGCGGTGTCGATGCCCGAAAGCCGGGCCGGCACCTTCTGCCGGTCGGCGAGCCCCTGGTCGCTGCGGAACCGGCGCACCTCCGTGACCAGCTTCTGCATGTCGGAAATGCGCTGGGCGGCAACGGGAGCCAACGTTCGGCCCGATGACGCCGGCCATTCGGCGATGACCACCGACTCGCCGCCGGTGACCGCCTTCCACAACGCCTCGGTGACGAACGGCATCACCGGGTGCAGCAGCCGCAGCAGCGTGTCGAGCACCTGCGCCAACACCGCGGTGGTGTGCTGGACGCCTCGAGCAAGCTGCACTTTGGACAGTTCGACGTACCAGTCGCAGAACTCGTCCCACGCGAAGTGGTACAGGGCCTCGCACGCGCGGCTGAACTCGTAGCCCTCGAACGCCGAATCCACCTCGGCGCGAACTTCTTCGAGCCGGCCCAGAATCCACCGATCGGCGTCGGTCAACTCGGGGTCGCCGGGCAGCGGACCCGGGCGGGCCCCGTTGATCAGCGCGAACCGGGTGGCGTTGAACAGCTTGGTGGCGAAGTTACGAGACGCCCGGGCATGATCCTCACTGACCGTGAGGTCGCCGCCGGGGCTGGCGCCGCGAGCCAACGTGAACCGCAGCGCATCGGCGCCGAACAACTCCACCCAGTCCAGCGGGTCGATGCCGTTGCCGCGCGACTTGCTCATCTTGCGACCGAACTCGTCGCGAATCAGCCCGTGCAGGAAAACATTCCGGAACGGAACCTGTGGTCCACGCGTACCGTTGTCGCTGATCGCGTCGTCGTCCGCGACGAACATGCCGAACATCATCATCCGGGCGACCCAGAAGAACAGGATGTCGTAGCCGGTGACCAACACGTCGGTGGGATAGAACTTCCGCAGTTCCGGCGTGTGGTCGGGCCAGCCCATCGTCGAGAAGGGCCACAGCGCCGACGAGAACCAGGTGTCGAGCACGTCGGGGTCCTGCTCCCAGCCCTCGGGCGGGGTCTGGTCGGGCCCGACGCACACCATCTGCCCCTCGGGCCCGTGCCAGATCGGGATGCGGTGTCCCCACCACAGTTGGCGGGAGATGCACCAGTCGTGCATGGTGTCGATCCAGCCGAACCAGCGCGGCTCAAGGCTCGCCGGGTGGATCACCGTGTCGCCGTTGCGCACCGCGTCCCCTGCCGCCCTGGCCAGCGGCTCGACCTTCACCCACCACTGCAGCGAGAGTCGAGGCTCGATCGGCTCGCCGCTGCGTTCGGAATGCCCGACGCTGTGCACGTAGGGCCGCTTCTCGGCCACGATGCGGCCCTGCTCTGCGAGCGCCTCGCGGACCTTGACCCTGGCCTCGAATCGGTCCATGCCGTCGAAAACCGTTCCGGTGTCGGTGATTCGACCCTTCGTGTCCATGATCGTCGGCATCGGCAGGCCGTGCCGCAGCCCGATCTCGAAGTCGTTGGGATCGTGTGCCGGAGTGACTTTGACTGCACCCGTGCCGAATTCGGGATCGACGTGGTTGTCGGCGACGATGATCAGCTTACGGTCGAGGAACGGGTGAGCAAGCGTGCTGCCGACCAGATGGCGGTAGCGCGCGTCGTCGGGGTGCACGGCGATCGCGGTGTCGCCGAGCATCGTCTCGACGCGCGTGGTGGCCACCACGATGTGCGGCTCTGCGTCATCGGTGGAGCCGTACCGGAACGACACCAGCTCCCCGTCGACGTCACGGTAGGAGACCTCGAGATCGGAGATCGCGGTCTGCAGCACCGGCGACCAGTTGACCAGCCGCTCCGCCCGGTAGATCAGGCCCGCGTCATAGAGGCGCTTGAAGATGGTCCGCACCGCGCGCGACAACCCGTCGTCCATCGTGAACCGGTCGCGGCTCCAGTCGACGCCGTCGCCGAGCCGGCGCATCTGGGCACCGATCGTGCCGCCCGAGTCGTGCTTCCAATCCCACACCTTCTGAATGAACAGCTCGCGACCGAAGTCCTCCTTGGTCTTGCCGTCCACCGCGAGTTGCTTCTCCACGACCGTCTGCGTGGCGATACCGGCGTGGTCCATTCCCGGCAGCCACAGCACCTCGTAGCCCTGCATGCGGCGGCGACGGGTCAGCGCATCCATCAGGGTGTGATCCAGCGCATGGCCCATGTGCAGGTTGCCGGTCACGTTCGGCGGCGGCAGCACGACCGAGTACGCCGGCCGGCTGCTGGCCGGGTCGGCGGTGAAATACCCGGCGTCGAGCCAGCTCTGGTACAGCTCGACTTCGGCCGCGGCCGGATCCCAGTGCTTAGGCAGGGCATCGGCTGCGGGCGAATCAGAGCGGGCGGTCACCGCTCAATTCTAGGAACGCGCGGTTCCCGGGCTCGCACAGGAGGCCCGGACAGCTACTTCCTGCCGCGGAGCAACCCGCCGAGGATGTCGCCGATCGCACCGCCCTTGTCGCCACCGAGAGCGCCGCCCAGGATGTTGCCCAACACGTCGCTGAGCCCGCCACCGCTGGGCTGAGCGGATTGCTGGGTAGGTGCAGGCGCGCTGCCCTGGGTGAGTTTCTTGCCGATATAGGCCAGCACGATCGGCGTGAGGATCGGTAGCAGCTGCTTGATCAGATCGCTGCCGCCGGCACCCTTGCCGGCCAGCGCCGAGGCGACCTGACTACTGTCGCTGCCGCCGAAAATCTTCGAAACAAACTGGTCGCCCTGCTTTGCGTCGACCTGGTCGACGCTCACCCCGCCGTCGAGCAGGCCGCTGGCACCCTGCTGGGTGACAGCAGACTCGAGGCCGCTCGAATCGATGTCTTTGGTGTCGACGTTCTGTTGAATGCCACCGACAAGGGCGGGCACGAGGGTCCTGATTGCGCTGTTCACCTCGCCTTCATTGGCGCCTAACTTGCTTGCGATGTCCGCTACCGGAATCTGGTTGATGAGGTCATCAAGATCGGACATCGCGATTACCACCTTCGTTGTCGGTCGCGGGTTCCCTTCAGCTGACCCTAATCCGAATCACAGCTCCGCTCGGAACTTTTGGAAGTCGCGTTCACGTCAGGCGTGCGGTGTGCAGCGACACGCCGCAGTTCGGGAATCGCGCCAGCAGCGCGTCGCCCATCGCGGCCGCAGGGGTCAGCACCCCGCGCAGGTCTGACAGCCGGTCGCGGTCGACGGCCAGCGCGAGCCCGCTCTCCCCCAGCAGCACCGAGGTGGCCTGGTAACCGGGGTCGCCCCGTTGCGCGATCGTGGCTACATAGCGTGCGCCGCCCGTCGTCGTGGAATAGGTCTCGGCCTTGTAGTAGCCGCGTTCGCGTGCTTTTTGGCTCGGCCCGGTGCCGGGCTTGGGCAGGACGCGCTCGACGAGCCGCTGTGGGAGCACGCGGAAGAACCTGCTGCCGAGGCCGAACATCGCGTTCAGAGCTCCGGTCAGTCCCGCGGAAGCCACCGGGGCGGCGATGGACGAACCGACGCTCATCGCTTCGGAATAGCGGAATCGCCGGCCGTACGCCCAGTCCTGAAGCGCGTTGCTGCGCCGCACGACGCGGGTGTTCGACGCCGCCATCAGGAACCCCGCCGTCCACAACCCGGCCAACTCGGGAGCGATGTCGGCGCCGCGCCGCCACGGCAGGTCGGGTTGTGCGCCCAGGTCAGATTCCGCGTCCCGGTCGGTGCTCAGCGAGTACGGGTCGCCGAGCAGACGCCGCACGTCGGGATCGGTGGAGGCGTCGCGCATCAGATCCGTCATCGACGCGACCGTGCCGCCGGAGAAGCCGCCCGAGAATCCGCGTAAGACGAACGTGGTATCGCCGAGTTCTGCCGTGCCGTCCTCGACGGCCTTGCGATGAAGCGCGTAGACCGACAGATCGGACGGGATCGAGTCGAATCCGCACGCGTGCACGATGCGGGCACCGGTGTCGACGGCCTGCTTGTGGAACAGGTCGATGGTGGTGCGCATGAAGTGCGGCTCGCCGGTCAGGTCGGCGTAGTCCGTCCCGGCCGCCGCGCACGCCTCAACCAGCGGCAGGCCGTATCTGGCATACGGGCCGACCGTCGTGACCACGACCCGGGTTCGTTGGGCCATCGCCGTCAGCGTTGACGGCTGCGACGCGTCGGCCGCCAGCAGCGGCCAGTCGGCGGCGGCATCCCCAAAAGTGTCCCGGACGGCGCCGAGACGATCGGTGGAGCGCCCGGCGAGCGCGATGCGGACACCGGCGCCCGTGCGGGCCAGATATTCGGCCGTCAGCTTCCCGACGAAGCCGGTCGCCCCATACAAAACGAGATCGAATTCACGCTCCGCTGCGGTCATAGGTAGAACCTAGCGGCAGCATCTGCAGTGGCGCGGTGATCGTCGTGCACAACAGCCGCAGATTGATGCCGAGCAGGCTGCCGATGCTTGAACAGCCCGTCGATGCCGGGGCGCTCCATGCCGTCGACTGCAGCGGACTCCCGGCATAGGCGGGGCTGCCGGCGTAGGCGCCGCATTTCGGCCAGGCCCCGAGCCCCTGCCTGCGCAGCACGTTCTCGGCCACCTGGATCTGTTCCTCGCGGCTGGCGGACGCGGGCGATCCGAAGCCGCCGTTGGAGGCCCAGGTGGCCGGCTTGAACTGCAGGCCGCCGTAGGCGCCGTTGCCGGTGTCGCTCGCCCAGTTGCCACCCGACTCGCACTGCGCGATCGCGTCCCAGTTCACGGTGTCGGCATGCGCCGTCGCGGTCGCGAGCATCGTCGGGGCGCCGACAAGCGCACCGGTGATCGCTGCCAGCCTGATCGTCTTGCGGATCCCCATTTCCGCGTCCCCTTCGCCAAAGTCCCCGAAACATTGGGCCGCAAGTGACCGAGGTGACACCTGAATCAGATGCGGTTGTTGTGGTAATCGCGCCGTGTCGTGCTGGTGTTACAGGGCTGGCATGTGTTATAGGGGTGGCCGCCGGGTCAAAGGAGGCAAAAAGAGTCGGGCGGTGCCGGAGATATCCGGCACCGCCCGACTCTGGAAGGGGATCGTTCAGCCGCGCCTGCCGCAGACCGGCCAGGCCCTGATGCCCTGGTGTTGCAGCACGTTCTCCGCGACCCGGATCTGCTCATCACGCGACGCACCGGCCGGCGAGCCGCTGCCGCCGTTGGCCCGCCATGTGCCCATCGTGAACTGCAGGCCTCCGTAGTACCCGTTGCCTGTGTTGATGGCCCAGTTGCCGCCGGACTCGCACGCAGCGACCGCGTCCCAGTTCACGTCGGCATTCGCGGTCGCAGTCGACGCGATCGGTGCCGCGATGAGCCCACCGGCGATCGCAGCCGCCGCCATGCCCACCTTGCGGAGGTTCTTCAACTATCTTCCTTTCGGCAAGCCCGCGCCATACACACGCAGGTCTCGATATTTGAAATTATTTGCTTCGGTTAAGAAGACGAACGGACGCTACAAATCTCCTGGGGCGATGTCACATCGCGACACGCCGTATATCGAACAGATAACAAGCGAATCACGAGAGCGTTGTATCGGCGTATTACCAGGTCGACACGGCGAGTCTCAGATCTTCTCAGAAACGCGGCCAGCGGCCGTACAGTGATCCAAATCACCGTTTTTTTGTGAGCTGGCACACTCAAAATGGACGCCTGGGCGCTCGTTGCGGAAAAAAACCGGACTTCAACAGGGTGTGAGCCAGCACAAGCCATTCTCAATAAGTGATGTCGGATACATGGTCCGGAAAGCTGTCTGGCGCAGACAATTCAGCTTGAAAGCGGTATTTTGAACGAATTCAATCGGAAAATCGAACCGAAATTATTTTCAGTATCTCTGGCTATGCGAAAAATACGTTGTCGATATGTGAGTACATATCAACCAAGCAGCGAGAGGTCCGTTGCAGAATTCATATTCATCAGCGACCGGCCGTCGGACACCACAATTCGCTGTGTCTCAACGGAATTCGCCAACGCGACCATGCTGCGCTCCCCCGCGGCCACCAGTTCGTTGATGTGGTCGACGAGCGCGGTCCGGTACAGCCCCGCCAGAAAGTGGTCGCGGCCGTCCCACGGCAACACCACGTCGGCGGTCAGGTTCTCCGATGCCTCTATCAGCATGTCGATCAGCACCGGGTCGAGAAACGGCATGTCCACCGCGCAGACGAAGGCCCATGGCAGGCCGGCCTCTGCGGCCGCACGAAGGCCACGCCCCGTCGCGACCAGCGGACCCACCCCTCGCACGTCGTCGCGCAGCACCTCGGCGTCCACGGAGGCCACCTGCTGTCCGGGCGCTGCGATCACAAAGACGGGCGCGCAGCGCTGCTTGACGACCTTGACGATGTATTCGAGCAAGGTGCCGCCCAAATACGGCAGCGCGGCCTTATCGCGCCCCATTCGACGTGAAGCGCCACCCGCCAGCACCACGGCGGCCAGCGGCACGGACTTAGTCAACCGACCAGGTGTCGCGGCCGCGCAGCAGCGACTGCAGTGCGGCGGTGTCGTGCGCGGTCGCCTCCCGTGCGCTGCGCACCTGCGCCCGGGCGCCGTCGTCGTAGGTGGGTCGATCAACCTGGCGGAAGACACCCATCACGGTGTGCTCCAGGTTCTGATCGGACAGCCGCGACAGCGCGAACGCGTAACTCGGGTCGGCGGCGGTGGCGTCGTGCACGATGATCTGCTCGGTGGCGACGTCGGCGGTCTTGGCCACCTCGAGGCCGAACCCCGAGTGCACCACGCAGTACTCACCGTTGTTGCCGAACGTGATGGGCTGGCCCTGATGGACGGTGATCAGCCGCTCCTCGGCGCCCTCTTTGCGCAGCTGGTCGAACGAGCCGTCGTTGAAAATCGGGCAGTCCTGCAGGATCTCGACGAATGCCGCACCGCGGTGCTGGGCGGCGGCCCGCAGCACCTCTGACAGACCCTTGCGGTCGGAGTCCAGGGCACGGCCGACGAACGTGGCCTCGGCACCCAACGCCACCGACACCGGGTTGAACGGCTGGTCGAGCGAGCCCATCGGGGTGGACTTGGTGACCTTGCCGATCTCCGATGTCGGCGAGTACTGCCCCTTGGTCAACCCGTAGATGCGATTGTTGAACAGCAGGATCGTCAGGTTGACGTTGCGGCGCAGCGCGTGGATCAGGTGATTGCCGCCGATCGAGAGCGCGTCCCCGTCGCCGGTGACGACCCACACCGACAAGTCCTCACGAGCCAGCGCCAGACCGGTCGCCAGCGTCGGGGCCCGGCCGTGAATGGAGTGCAGCCCGTAGGTTTCCAGGTAATAGGGGAACCGACTCGAGCAGCCGATGCCGCTGACGAAGACCATGTTCTCGCGCCGCAGACCCAGCTCTGGCAGGAAGTTGCGAATCGTGTTGAGAATGACGTAGTCACCGCAGCCGGGGCACCAGCGGACCTCTTGGTCAGTGGTGAAGTCCTTCGCCTTCTGCGGTTGGTCGGTCGTGGGCACACCGCTGATCGCGGTGACGCCCAGTTGTTCGCCGATCAGGTCAGTCATGAACTAATTCCCGCTTACTTCTCCACTCGCCACCGTCCAACTTGGCGAACCTGGCCTTATTGCTTTCGTTTTCGGCCAGCGAGCCATCCAGGGCGGCATCGATGATGTCTTCGACTTCGTCGGCCAAAAACGCCATGCCTTTGACTTTCGTCACCGACTGTACGTCGACCAGATACTTGCCGCGCAGCAACAGCGCCAGCTGGCCGAGGTTCATCTCCGGTGCGACCACCGTGCCGTACCGCCGCAGCACGTCGCCGAGGTTGGCGGGGAATGGATTCAGGTACCGAAGGTGCGCGTGCGCGACCTTGATGCCGTTGCGACGTGCCCGTCGGCACGCCTCCCCGATCGGCCCGAAGCTGCTCCCCCAGCCGATCAACAGCAGCTCGGCGTCGCCGGTCGGGTCGTCGACCTCGAGGTCGGGGACCGGGATGCCGTCGATCTTCGCCTGGCGCAGCCGCACCATCAGATCGTGGTTGGCAGGCTCGTACGAAATGTCGCCCGAACCGTTCGCCGCCTCCAGACCGCCGATGCGGTGTTCCAGGCCCGGGGTGCCGGGGATCGCGAACTGGCGGGCCAGTGTTTCGGGGTCCCGCGCATACGGCTGGAAGTCATCGCCCGGCTGCGCAAGGTTGCGGTCAATCGGCGCGAAGGTGCTGATGTCCGGGATGCGCCACGGCTCAGAACCGTTCGCGATCGCCCCGTCGGACAGCAGGATCACCGGCGTCCGGTACGTCAGCGCGATTCGCGCGGCCTCGATGCCGACCTCGAAGCAGTCGGACGGCGACCGCGCGGCCAGGACGGCCACCGGTGACTCGCCGTTGCGCCCGTACAGCGCCTGCAGCAGATCGGCCTGCTCGGTCTTGGTCGGCAGGCCGGTGGACGGGCCACCGCGCTGCACGTCGATCACCAGCAGCGGCATCTCGGTCATCACGGCGAGCCCGATCGCCTCGGACTTCAGCGAGATGCCGGGACCCGACGTGCTCGTCACGCCCAACGCTCCGCCATACGACGCGCCGATCGCGGCGCCGATGCCGGCGATCTCGTCCTCGGCCTGGAACGTGATGACGTTGAAGTTCTTGTGCTTGGACAGCTCGTGCAAGATGTCCGACGCCGGGGTGATCGGGTAGCTGCCGAGGACCACCTGGGTGTCGGCCAGCTGGCCGGCGACGATGATCCCGTACGCCAGCGCGGTGTTGCCGGAAATCTGCCGGTATTCGCCCGACGGCAGCTTCGCAGGGCCGATCTCGAACTTGGTGCCGAACGCCTCGGTGGTTTCGCCGTAGTTCCAGCCCGCGCGCACCGCCAGCACGTTGGCCTCGGCCACATCGGGCTTGCGGGCGAACTTCTCCCGGATGAAGCTCTCCTGCGACTCGATGTCCCGGCCGTACATCCAGGACAGCAGCCCGAGCGCGAACATGTTCTTCGCGCGCTGGCCGTCTTTCTTGGAGGCGCCTATCGCCTCGACCGCGCCGAGCGTCAGCGTCGTCATCGGCACCGCTTGCACGACGTACTCGGCGAGCTCGTCATTCTCTAGTGGGTTCGCGTCGTATCCCACCTTGGCGAGATTGCGCTTGGTGAACTCGTCGGTGTTCGCGATCACCAGGCCGCCGCGGGGCAGGTCGCCGATATTGGCCTTCAGCGCGGCAGGATTCATCGCGACCAGGACGTCGGGGCGATCGCCCGCGGTCAGGATGTCGTAGTCGGCGATCTGAATCTGAAACGACGAAACGCCGGGAAGCGTGCCTTGCGGTGCACGGATCTCGGCGGGGTAATTCGGTTGGGTGGCAAGGTCATTGCCGAACAGTGCGGCCTCAGAAGTGAACCGGTCACCGGTGAGCTGCATGCCGTCGCCGGAATCACCAGCGAATCGAATGACAACCTTTTCGAGTTTTTGTCGCACTCCGGTGTTGGCGCCGGTGCCGGTCGGCGTCACGACAAACCACCTCTAACCCTAGGCCGCAAAGTTGATGTCACTGCGAGTACCGATTATTGCACTTTCTTAGTGATGGCTTTACCTAATCTGACGCACGCAACTCCGTAGTGTGCACCAAAAGCCGCAGCTCAGGTCGCACGACACTCCGAGGCGCTCACGAGAATGTGGTTTTCGTCACTTTTCGAAGGCGTGATTTCTAAGAGACCCGCTTGGCGCGGCTAGCACTCACGCCGGCGGCGCGGAGGTCGTAGGCGGGATGGGTCGCCGATTAACCTCGCCCAGCCGCTGCGGCAAAACTAAGCTCGTCAGTGATGAGCCTGAATGTGCCGGCCGCGTCCGCTACACCGGACGTGCCGATGTTTTCTTCGGTGCGCGCGGCAGTGCGGCGCGTCCGGGCTCGTATCCCGACGCTGGCCGAGGTCGCCGTTGGCGACACCGCATACGACGTTCCGCTGCACACGCCGGTGGCGGCCCCGCCGCCACCGCCGACGAGCGCATTCGGCGGGGTGCCGGTGGGCGCCTTTCCGACCGGCATTGCCGTCAGCCCTGGCGGCAGCCATGTCTACGTGGTCAACAGCGGCGATGACTCGGTGTCGGCCATCGACGCCGACACCGGTACCGCTGCGGCCACCATCGCGGTCGGTCACGCACCGTACGGGATCGCGCTGACCCCGGACGGCCACACGGCCTACGTCGCCAATGCCGAAAGCAACTCGGTGTCGGTCATCGACACGCACGCACACGTGGTAACGGCGACGATCGACGTCGGCGAGAACCCCTACGGCGTAGCGGTGGCCCCAGACGGCGGGCGCGTATACGTGACGAACCAGGCCGGCGGCTCACTGACGGTCATCGACGGCGTCACCTCCACCATTGCTGTCGGGTCAGCTCCGATGGGCGTTGCCGTCAGCCCCGGCGGAAAGACGGCGTACGTCGTCGACAATCACGAGCACTCGCTGATCCTCGTCGACACCGACGCAGGCGAGGTCACGAACACCATTCCGGTGGGCAGGAACCCGGCCCAGGTCGCGATCACACCGGACGGTACCCAGGCCTACGTCACCAACTCCGCGGGCGGCTCGGTGTCGGTGGTCGATCTGTTGACGGCGACGGTGACCGAAACCCTGCTGGTCAGTGACCATCCGATCGATGTGGCGGTCGGCGCAGGCGGTCGCTTCGCCTACGTCACCGCGCTGGACGCGTCGCTTCGCGCCGGCTCGGTGACGATCATCGATATCCCCACCGGCGAGACGAACACCGTTCGTGCGGGCGCACCGTACGGGGTGACGGCCGACCCGTCCGGTGAGTACGCCTACATCACCGACTTCCGCACCCACGCGGTGTCGACCATCGAGTCCGCGCGCGGTGGGCCGTCGGCCGGCGCTCTGGGGCGTTCTGTCCCGCCGGACAGCTCGCCGGAAATCGCGATCGACCGCAACGCCTACGGCGTCGTCGCCGACCCGGACACCGAGCGGGCGTTCGTCATTTGCAGCGACGACGACGCGATCGAGGTGATCGACTCCGCCGGAAGTTCCATCGCGGTTGATGTCGGCCGGTACCCGTCGGCGGTGGCCCTCACCCGCGACGGCACGCGCGCGTATGTCACCAACTATGAGGACGGCTCACTGTCGGTCCTGGACACCGCGCCGGGCAGCGAGACGTGCAATACCGTGATCGGCACGCTCGACGTCGGCCTCAGCTGGTCAACGGGCGTGGTGCTCAGTCGCGACGGCAGCCGGGCGTATGCCGTCGACCAGATGGACGGCCACCTGTCGGTGATCGACACCCTCGCCGACAGCGCGAGCCGCGACACCGTCGTCAACGACATCGAACTCGGCGACCCGCCGACCGCGCTGTGCATCGCTCCCAACCAGCGATGGGTGTACGCCATCAACCATTTCGACCACATGGTGTGGGCGATCCACACCACGACGAACAGAACGGTGGCCATCCGGCTGCCGGCCTACCCATATCGCATCTCACTCAGCCCCAACGGTTTACGGCTCTACGCAAGCCTGTGCGGCGACGGATCGACGTGCGTCATCGACACTGACCCGGGCAGCACCAGGTATCACCGGGTCATCGCCCGTCTCCGTGTCGACGGTTACGGACCGGACCCCGTCTTCAGCACCGCGGGCGCGCGTGCCTACGTCGTGAACTCGGACACCGACTCGGTGTCGGTGATCGACACCCGCACCAGCGTGGTGAAAGACATCGCCGTCGGCGAGTATCCCTGGGACGTGGCGGTAAGCCCGGACGGGCGCCGCGCGTACGTCATCAACAATCTCGACGACTCAATGTCGGTCCTTCGGTCCGCGACCGACTCCGTCAGCGCCACCATCCCGGTCGGCGCACGCCCGTGCCGGGTCGCGGTCAGCGCCGCCGGCGACCGGGCGCTCGTCGTCAACAGCCGCGACGACTCGGTGTCGGTGATCGACACCTCGACGGCGACGGTCAGCAACACAATCACTGTGGGACACGCGCCCTTTGACGTGACCGTCAGCGCAGACGGTGAGCGGGCATTCGTCCGGCACCGCGACGGGCTGACCCTGGTCGCGGTATAGACCTAGCATCGGAAGCGCGATGCCAGACAAGCCGTTCGGCCGGCGGACGTTGCTGCGCAGCGCCGGGGTGCTCGGCGCGGCGTCCGTTTTGCCGTGGCCGGCGGGGTGTAGTCGGGATGGCGACGACGCGCTGACGTTCTTCTTCCAGGCCAACCCGGAAGAGGCGGACGCCAGGATGCGCATCGTCGCCGCGTTTTCGCGCGTGCATCCCGACATCCCCGTGCGCACGGTGCTGTCCGGGCCCGACCCGATGCAGCAGGTGTCGACGTTCTGTGCGGGGGGCAAGTGCCCGGATGTGTTGATGGCGTGGGAGTTGACGTACGCCGGGCTGGCCGACCGCGGGGTGCTGCTGGACCTCACCACGATGCTGGCGCGGGATCGGGACTTCGTCGCATCACTGAACAATGACAGCGTCCCCGCACTGTATGAGACGTTCACGTTCGGTGCCGGCCAGTACGCCCTTCCAGAGCAGTGGTCGGGAAACTTCTTGTTCTACAACAGGAAACTGTTCGCCGAGGCCAACCTGACGCCGCCAGCCGCGAGCTGGGACACGGCTTGGAGTTTCGCGGAGTTCCTCGACGCCGCAACGGCCCTGACCAAACGCGATAGCGCCGGCAAGGTCACCCAATGGGGTTTCGTCGACACGTGGGTCCCGTACTACTCCGCCGGGTTGTTCGGCATGAACAACGGGACGCCGTGGTGCACGCCGCGGACGAACCCGACGCACCTGAATCTCGATGACGATGCGTTCATCGAAGGTATTCAGTTCTATGCGGACCTCGCCTGCAGGCACCAGGTGGCGCCCAAATCCGCCGATCAGCAGTCGATGTCCACGATGGATCTGTTCACGTCCGGCAGGGCGGCCATGGCGCTGGGCGGGCACTGGCGATATCAGACGTTCTCGCGGGCCGACAACCTCGACTTCGACATCACGGTGTTGCCGCACGGCCCGCACGGAAAGGGCGCGCGGTCCAACATCGGCACGACCGGCCTCGCGATCGCGGCGGACAGCTCCCGCAAGGAGCAGGCCTGGGAGTTCGTGAAGTTCGCGACCGGCCCGGTCGGGCAGGGCGTGATCGGTGAGTCCGGCCTGTTCGTGCCGGCGCTGACGCCCGCGGCCGGCTCCGCGGGATTCGCCAAGGCGCACAGCAACATCCGCAACCTCGACGTGCTCATCGGCGGACCCGCACATTCGGGCTATCTGCCGGTCACCCCGGCGTGGGAGAGGATCGATGCAGTGCTGGATCGCGGCTTCGGACCTGTGCTGCGGGGCATCCGCCCGGCGACATCGTTGCAGACCGGGCCGTCCCGCGACGTCGACGAGATTCTGCGCAACCGATGACAACGAACAGGCTGGTCAAGCAGCGCGCGCGGGCGGGACGCGCGTTCATCACGCCGAACCTGGCCGCGGTCGCGGTATTCATGTTGTTTCCGCTCGGCTTCTCGCTGTACATGAGCTTTCAGAAGTGGGATCTGTTCACCGCGCCGAAGTTCGTCGGGTTGGGGAACTTCCGTCAGCTGTTCACCGCCGACCCGCTCTTTCCCGTCGCGCTGCGCAACACGGTGATCTTCACGGTCGGAACGCTCGTCCCGACCGTCGTCATCAGCCTCGCGGTGGCCGGCGCCCTGAACCGAGAGATCCGCGGCATCGGCGTTTTCCGGACGGTCGTGTTTCTGCCGCTGGCCGTTTCGGCGGTGGTGATGGCGGTCGTTTGGCAGTTTGTCTTCAATACCAACAACGGCCTGCTGAACACCATGCTCGGCTGGGTGGGGATCGGCCCGATCCCGTGGCTGACCGACCCGAGGTGGGCGATGGTGTCGCTCTGCATGGTCAGCGTCTGGAAGAGCGTGCCGTTCGCCACCGTCGTTTTGCTGGCCGCGATGCAGGGTGTCCCCCACATCCTCTACGACGCCGCAAAGGTCGACGGCGCTTCGGGAGCGCGGCGGTTCTTCTCGATCACCGTACCGTTGATTCGCGGGGGGCTCACGTTTGTGGTCGTGATGTCAATCATCAACGCATTCCAGGCATTTGACCAAGTGTATGTCCTCACCGGTGGTCACGGTGGACCCGAGACCGGGACATACGTCCTGGGCATCATGCTCTTCCAGAACGCGTTCGCTTTTCTCGACTTCGGCTATGCGTCCGCGCTCGCGTGGGTGATGTTCGCCATCCTGCTCGGGTTGACGGTGCTGCAGTTGCGGCTCGCGCGCAGAAACATTGCGGAGTATTGATGGCGGTCAAACGCGGCATCGTCCGCGCGATGGCCGTGTATGCCGCGCTGATCGCGATGGCGTGGTGTGCGGTGTTTCCCATTCTGTGGGCACTGTCGGGGTCGTTGAAATCCGAAACCGAGGTGGCATCGCCGGGCCTGTTGCCGTCGCGTCCGCAATGGTCCAACTACGGCGAGGTCTTCAAGTTGATGCCGTTTTGGCGGATGCTGCTCAACACGGTGCTGTACGCCGCGTGCGTCACGGCCGGCCAAGTGTTCTTCTGCTCACTGGCCGGATATGCATTCGCCCGGCTGCGATTCCGTGGCCGTGACACGTTGTTCGTGCTGTACCTGACCACGTTGATGGTGCCTCTGACGGTTACGGTCATCCCGCAGTTCATTCTGATGCGCACATTCGGGTGGACCGACACGCCGTGGGCGATGATCGTGCCGGGGTTGTTCGGGACCGCGTTCGGCACCTATCTGATGCGGCAGTTCTTCCGCACCCTTCCGGCAGATCTCGAGAATGCGGCAATTCTCGATGGTTGCTCGCCGTGGCAGATCTACTGGCGGATTCTGTTGCCGCAGGTACGGCCCGCCGTAATGGTGCTCGCGGTGCTCACCTGGGTGAACGTGTGGAACGACTTCCTGTGGCCGCTGGTGATGATTCAGCGCAACAGCATCGCCACCCTGACCCTGGGCCTGGTATGGATGCAGGGCCAATACGTTGCCCGGTGGCCGGTGTTGATGGCCGCTTCGATCCTCATCCTGCTGCCGCTTGTCGCCGTATACGCCGTCGTGCAGCGGGCTTTCGTCCGTGGCATCGCGCTGACCGGGTTCGGTGGACGGTGACGTCAGCGGTCGACGAGCGTGGTGTCGAAGGTCAGTTCGACGAGTTCCTGGATTGCTCGCCGGGTAGTCGGCCGCGACAGTGTCAGCCGCTTTGCCAGCGCCAACTCGCCATCGCTTATCGCCACCTCAATGGCCTGTACGAGCCGATAATAGAGCGGCACCGGGCTCGATCTATCGAGCTCGACTGCCGGGGTCACGTCGACTCCGACCTGGAAGATTGGGAGTAGCCGCATGCACAGTCGTAGCGAGTCCAGCCGTTTCAGCGTCGGGCAGCGGATGTGACCACGACGCACCCGCTCGATGCCCTCGTCATCGGGCGAAGCGGCGTCGACATCTACCCGCTTCAGGTGGGTGTCGGGCTCGAGGATGTCACCTCGTTCGGGAAGTTCCTCGGCGGAACGGCGGCCAACGTCGCGGTGGCGACCGCCCGGCTCGGCCACACCGTCGCACTGATCTCCGGCATCGGCGACGATCCGTTCGGCCGGTTCGTGTCCCGCGAGCTGGCGCGCCTCGGCGTCGACAACGCGCACCTGGTCACCGACACGAAACACGCGACACCTGTGACGTTCTGCGAGATGTTCCCGCCCGACGATTTCCCGCTGTACTTCTACCGCAAGCCGACCGCACCCGATCTGCAGGTGCGGCCCGAAGACATCGACCACGACGCGGTCCTGACCGCCCGGCTGTACTGGTCGACGGTGACGGGGTTGTGCGAGCAGCCGAGTCGCAGTGCTCATTTCGCCGCATGGGAGCGACGCGAGCGCCGGCCGCTGACGGTTCTCGACCTGGATTGGCGGCCGATGTTCTGGGAGTCGGCGGCGACCGCGGGTGACCACATCCGCGCGGCGCTGTCGAAGGTCACTGTCGCGGTGGGCAACCGCGAGGAGTGCGAGGTAGCGGTCGGCGAGAGCGACCCGATGCGCGCCGCGGACGCGCTGCTGGATCTCGGTGTCGAGCTGGCGATCGTCAAGCGCGGCGCCGACGGCGTGCTCGGCCGCACCCGGACTGAAACCGTCACCGTCGCACCGATTCCGGTCGAAGTCGTCAACGGCCTGGGGGCCGGGGACAGCTTCGGCGGCAGTCTGTGTCACGGGCTACTCGACGGGTGGCCGCTGGAGAAGACGCTGCGCTATGCCAACGCCGCAGGCGCCATCGTCGCGTCCCGGCTGGAGTGCTCCACCGCGATGCCGACCGCCGCTGAGGTCGCCAACCTCGCTGAGGCCGCCGTGTCCCCGGTGCGCTGATGAACAGCAAGTTCTATCTGCCCGCGAGATCGACAGGCACCCTTCCGTTCACGGTGGCGGTGACGCCGGAGTCGGCGGGGTGGGCCGAATCCAGCCTGTGGGTGGCCGAACTCGCCGCGGGCGAAACCGTGGAGCGGCAGTCCGGCGACGACGAGATCCTGGTGGTCCCGCTGTCCGGCTCGGTGACGGTGTCCTGTGGGGATCGCGAACTCAGTTTGGCGGGAAGACAATCGGTCTTCCACGGCACCACCGACTTCGCCTATGTCGGTTGCGACAGCGCCTACCGGGTGGCCAGCGCCGCCGGTGCCCGTGTCGCGCTGTGCGGCGCCCGCGCGCGCCGGCGGCTGCCCTTCCGCTACGTCCGTGCCGAGGACGTCGCGATCGAGTTGCGCGGCGCCGGCAGCTGCAGCCGCGAGGTGCGCAACTTCGCCACCGCCGACGTGTTCGAGGCGGACTCGATCATCGCGTGCGAGGTGATCACGCCCGGTGGCAACTGGTCGTCGTATCCGGCGCACAAGCACGACGAGGACACCGACACCGAGACCCAGCTCGAGGAGATCTACTACTTCGAGGTCGCAGACGGGTCCGGCGGGTCACCGGGTTTCGGCTACCACCGGGTGTACGGAACCGCCGGGCGGCCGATCGACGTGCTGGAGGAGGTGCGCTCCGGCGATGTGGTGCTGGTGCCGCACGGCTACCACGGCCCGTCGATCGCCGCGCCGGGCCACCACATGTACTACCTCAACGTGATGGCCGGGTCGGGGCCGGTGCGGGCGTGGCTGATCAGCTTCGACCCCCACCAGGACTGGCTCCGCCACACCTGGGAACACCAGGAAATCGATCCGCGACTGCCGTTGCGTATCTTGGGAAAATAGTCATGGCCCCTGAAACCCCTGCACCCACCGTCCGCCTCACTGTGGCTCAGGCCACCGTCACATTTCTTGCCGCCCAGTACGCCGAGCGCGACGGCGAGCGAAACCGGTTCTTCGCGGGCTGCTTTGGCATCTTCGGGCACGGCAATGTGGCCGGACTCGGGCAGGCACTGCTGCAATCGGAACTGCGCGACCCGAAGACGCTGCCCTACGTGCTGGGCCGCAATGAGCAGGCGATGGTGCACTCGGCTGTCGGCTACGCCCGGATGAAGGACCGATTGCAAACCTGGGCAGTCACCTCGTCGGTCGGGCCCGGCGCGACGAACATGGTCACCGGTGCCGCGCTGGCCACCGTCAACCGGCTACCGGTGCTGTTGCTGCCCGGCGACACGTTCGCCACCCGCGTCAGCACGCCCGTGCTGCAGGAACTCGAGCGTGCGGACGCCGGCGACATCACCGCCAACGATGCGTTCCGACCGGTGTCGCGGTACTTCGACCGGGTGTGGCGGCCCGCGCAGCTGCCGGCCGCCCTGCTCGGCGCGATGCGCGTGCTGACCGATCCCGCCGACACCGGCGCCGCAACGATCGCGATGCCGCAGGACGTGCAGGCCGCGGCGTTCGACTGGCCCGGATCGCTGTTCGCCGACCGCGTCTGGCACATCCGGCGGCCGCCGCCGGAACGCGCGGAGGTTTCGCGTGCGGCGGCGATCATCGCGTCGGCGAAGCGTCCGCTCATCGTCGCCGGCGGCGGCGTGATCTACAGCGGTGCCACCAAGGCGCTGGCGCGGTTCTGCGACCGGACCGGCATTCCGGTCGGGCAGAGTCAGGCCGGCAAGGGCGCGCTGCCCTACGACCATCCGCAGTCGGTCGGCGGAGTCGGCTCGACCGGCACCACCGCGGCCAACGCGCTGGCCGCCGAAGCAGACGTCGTGATCGGGATCGGCACCCGGTACAGCGATTTCACGACCGCGTCGCGCACCGCGTTCGCGAACCCCGACGTGCGGTTCGTCAACGTCAATGTCGCCCCGCTGGACACCGTCAAGCACAGCGGGCTCTCGTTGGTGGCCGATGCCCGCGAAGCCATCGACGCACTGGATCGCGAACTGGCTGGATACGCGGTCGCCGTTCAGTACCGCGACGAGGTGGCGCAGCTGGCGCGGCAGTGGGACGACACCGTCGCCGCCGCGTACCGCATCGACGACGACAGCGCCGGGCTCAGCCAGAGCCAGGTGATCGGGCTGGCCAACACGCTGTCCGAGCCGCGTGACGTCGTGGTGTGCGCTGCCGGGTCGATGCCAGGCGACCTGCACAAGCTGTGGCGAACCCGCGACCCGAAGGGCTACCACGTCGAGTACGGCTACTCCTGCATGGGATACGAAGTGGCCGGCGGCCTCGGCGCCAAGATGGCGTGCCCGGACCGCGACGTGTTCGTCCTGGTCGGCGACGGCTCCTACCTGATGATGGCCACCGAGTTGGTGACCGCCGTGCAGGAAGGCGTCAAGCTGATCGTGGTGCTGGTGCAAAACCACGGGTTCGCGTCGATCGGCTCGCTGTCGGAGTCGTTGGGTTCGCAGCGATTCGGCACCTCGTACCGCTACCGCACGGCCGACGGCCGGCTCGACGGCGCGAAGCTCCCGGTGGATCTGGCCGCCAACGCCGCGAGCCTTGGCGCCGAGGTCATCCGTGTCAACACCGCCGCGGAGTTCACCGATGCGGTCAAGGTCGCGAAGGCCAACGATGTCACGACGGTGATCCACGTCGAGACCGATAGCCTGATCAATGCACCGAGCAGCGAATCCTGGTGGGACGTCCCTGTTTCGGAGGTCTCCGAGCTGGACTCCACCAGGGCGGCGCGGCAGACCTACGAGCAGAACAAGGCCGCCCAGCGTAGCTACCTGCGGCCGGCTGAGTAGAGGGATCATGACAAGTGCCATCCGTGTCGGTACCGCACCCGACTCGTGGGGCGTCTGGTTCGCCGATGACCCACAGCAGACGCCGTACACCCGCTTCCTCGACGAGGTTGTCGCGTCGGGCTACACCTGGATCGAGCTGGGTCCCTACGGATATCTGCCCACCGACCCCGAACGGCTGCGCGACGAACTCGGATCGCGCGGGTTGCGGTTGTCGGCCGGGACCGTGTTCGAAGGACTGCACCAACAGGACTCGTGGTCGTCGGTGTGGTCGCAGGTCGAGGACGTGGCCAAGTTGACCGCGGCGGCCGGCGGCAGCCACGTCGTGGTCATCCCGGAGATGTGGCGCGACGCTGCGACCGGCGCGGTGCTCGACGAGCGTGAGCTGACCGACGGGCAGTGGCGGCGCAAGACGGACGGGATGAATCGGCTGGGTCGGCAGATGTATGAAACGTACGGCGTGCAAGCGCAGTACCACCCGCACGCCGACAGCCACGTCGACACCGAGGACCACGTGTACCGCTTCCTCGACAGCACCGACGCCGAGTTCGTCAACCTGTGCCTGGACACCGGGCACATCAGCTACTGCGGCGGCGACAACCTGCGGATCATTTCCAAATACCCCGAGCGCATCGGCTATCTGCACCTCAAACAGGTCGACCCCGCGGTCCGCGGGCAAGTAGCGGACGAAGACCTGCCGTTCGGTGAGGCCGTCAGGCGGGGCGCGATGACCGAACCGCCGCAGGGCATTCCGGACATGCCGCCGCTGCTGGACGCCGTCGAGCGGCTGGGCGTGGACGTGTTCGCGATCGTCGAGCAGGACATGTACCCGTGCGCGCCCGGGGTTCCGTTGCCGATCGCCCGGCGCACGCGCCGCTATCTCGGCGGCTGCGGCGTAGCGTCCGTCCGATTCGCATGAGTACCCGCGAGCTTCGGGTCGCGGTGCTGGGTGTCGGCATGATGGGCGCCAACCACGTCGACCGCATCACGCGGCGGATCGACGGCGCGCGAGTGGCGGTCGTGAACGACTATGCGACGGACAGGGCGAACGCGGTTGCGGCCGCGGTGCCGGGCACCAGGGTGGCGGCCGATCCGCTCGATGCGATTGCCGCCGACGATGTCGACGCGGTGCTGCTGGCAACCCCGGGATCGGTGCACGAAAAGCTGCTGCTGGCCTGCGTCGAACATCGCAAACCGGTGCTGTGCGAGAAGCCACTCACCACGGGCGCGGACACCTCGCTGGGCGTGGTTCGCCGCGAGTCCGGACTCCAAACGCCGTTGATTCAAGTCGGTTTCATGCGCCGCTTCGACCCCGACTACGTCCACCTCAAGGCACGGATCGACAGCGGCGAGCTGGGGCAGCCGCTGGTGATGCACTGCGTGCACCGCAATACGGCGGTGCCAGCGAGTTTCGACTCAGCGATGATCGTGACGGACTCGCTGGTGCACGAGGTCGACGCGACCCGATACCTGCTCGGTGAGGAGATCGTGTCGGTGCAGATCCTGCGGCCGCGGCCAAGCTCACGCGCGCCGGCGGGTCTGCAGGACCCACAGATCGCGATTTTTTCGACAACCGGTGGTCGACACGTCGACGTCGAGGTGTTCGTCAGCACCGGCGTGGGCTACGAGGTCCGCGCCGAAGTGGTCGGTGAGTCCGGCAGCGCGACGATCGGATTCGGGCGCATCACCCGGGATTTCTTCGAATGTTTCGGCACCGCGTACGACGTCGAGGTGCAGCGGTGGGTCGACGCCGTCAGGGCCGGCGTCAACGTGGACGGTCCGACGGCGTGGGACGGCTATGCGGCGGCCGCGGTGTGCGCGGCGGGCGTCCGCTCGTTGCATACGGGTGAGCCGGTGGCCGTCGAGCTGGCGTCACGCAGTTGACGTCACAGGGGTGCGTTGAGGAACCAGCCATCATAGACATCCTGGCCAGTCACTCAGCGCCAACTATGCCTCCACCGCCTCGTCTGCTGACTAGAGAGCTTTCACCATAAGCGCCGCCCGTCATAGATTGGAGCCATGGCCGCCGAACATGACGTCGATGCCGACTACGACGACCATGCGGTGACGATCACGCCGCCGGCGCGGGAAGCAGCGGGTGTCAAGGCGGTGCGTGTGTCGCTGCAGCGCGGGCTGGCATCGATGGGCGCGTTTCGCACCGCGGCGTCGCTGATGCGGCTGAATCAGCGCAAAGGGTTCGACTGCCCGGGTTGTGCGTGGCCGGAGGAACACGGTGGTCGCAAGTTTCCCGAGTTCTGCGAGAACGGGGCGAAGGCCGTCGCCGAGGAGGCCACGACGCGCGTCGTGTCGCCGGAGTTCTTCGCCCGCCACTCGATCGCCGACCTGGCCGCCCGGCCCGAATACTGGCTGAGCCAACAGGGCCGGCTGACCCATCCGATGGTGTTGCGTGCCGGCGACGACCACTACCGGCCGATCGGCTGGGACGACGCGTACCGGGTGATCGCCGAGCACCTGCACGCGCTGGACTCCCCCCACGAGGCGGTGTTCTACACGTCGGGCCGAACCAGCAACGAGGCCGCGTTCCTGTATCAGTTGTTGGTGCGCAGCTTCGGCACCAACAACCTTCCGGACTGCTCCAACATGTGCCACGAGTCGTC
Organism: uncultured Actinomycetota bacterium; assembly: GCA_963759655.1. GTDB lineage: Bacteria > Actinomycetota > Actinomycetes > Mycobacteriales > Mycobacteriaceae > Mycobacterium. The sequence continues at coordinate 75,757 of CAVXAG010000014.1, forward strand.
GGGCGCGGCGCTGAGAGAATCGATCGGGATCGGCAAGGGATCGGTGACCGTCGCCGACGTCGGGGCCGCCGACCTCATCATCATCGCCGGCCAAAACCCCGGCACGAACCATCCGCGAATGCTGTCGGTGCTCCAGAAGGCAAAAGGCAACGGCGCCAAGATCATCGCGGTGAACCCGCTACCTGAGGCCGGGTTGATCCGGTTCAAGGACCCGCAGAAGGTGCGCGGGGTGATCGGAGATGGAATCCCGATCGCCGACGAATTCGTTCAGATCCGCCTCGGCGGCGACATGGCGCTGTTCGCCGGACTGGGCCGGCTACTGCTCGAAGCCGACGACCGGGCCCCCGGCACAGTCGTCGACCGCGACTTCGTCGCCGCGCACTGCGCGAACTTCGAAGAGTACGAGGCGCATACCCGTGCCGTTGACATGGACACGGTGATGCAAGCGACGGGTATCGACGGCGCCCAGCTGGATCGCGTCGCCAAGATGGTGATCGCTTCCGAACGTACGGTGACCTGCTGGGCGATGGGCCTGACGCAGCACCGGCACGCGGTGCCGATGATCTCGGAGATCGCCAACGTACTGCTGTTGCGCGGCATGATCGGAAAGCCGGGCGCCGGATTGTGCCCTGTGCGTGGCCATTCCAATGTCCAGGGCGATCGCACGATGGGCATCGGGGAGAAGATGCCCGAGACGTTCCTCGCCGCCCTGGACGCAGAGTTCGGCATCGTCAGTCCCCGGGAACACGGCGTGGACACGGTGAACGCGATCCGGGCCATGCGCGACGGCCGCGCGAAGGTGTTCATGGGCATGGGCGGGAACTTCGTGTCAGCGACACCCGACACCGCCGTCACCGAGGCGGCGCTGCGCAGTTGCGCTCTGTCCGTTCAGGTGTCGACGAAACTCAACCGCAGCCACCTCGTCACGGGCCGGGAGGCGCTGATCCTGCCGTCGCTGGGCCGCACCGACCGCGACATTCAAGACGGCAAGAAACAGCAAGTATCGGTTGAAGATTCGATGTCGATGGTGCACCTGTCACGCGGTAGCTTGCGGCCGCCGAGCGAGCACGTGCGCAGCGAGGTCGCGATCATCTGCCAGCTCGCGCGCACGCTTCTGGGGTCGGATCACCCGGTGCCCTGGGAGAGGTTCAACGCGGACTACGACACGATCCGCAACGCGATCGCGACCGTGGTACCCGGCTGTGATGACTACAACCGGAAGGTGCGCCAACCCGACGGTTTCCAACTGCCGCACCCGCCGAGAGATTCGCGCGAATTTCCGACCAGCAGCGGCAAAGCGAACTTCGCGGTCAGCCCGCTGCAGTGGGTCCCGGTGCCGGCGGGTCGCCTGGTGCTTCAGACGCTGCGCAGCCACGACCAGTACAACACCACGATCTACGGTCTCGACGACCGCTATCGCGGTGTCAAGGGCGGCCGGCGGGTGGTGTTCGTCAATCCCACCGACATCGAGGCGTTCGGATTGAACGACGGCGACCGGGTCGACCTGGTGTCGGAGTTCGTCGACGGTGGCGGTCAGCTGCAGGAGCGCCGGGCCAAGGACTTTCGGGTGGTGCCCTATGAGACCCCGGCCGGCAACGCCGCGGCGTACTATCCGGAGACCAATCCGCTGGTCGCGTTGGACCACGTGGCGGCAAAGTCGAATACGCCGGTCTCGAAGGCGGTGGTGATCCGGTTGGAGCGCTCGTGGGAAGGGTGACGGCGCGGCGGCGGGCCCGGCACCTGTCCGGGCCCGACACCGTCATACGGCCCGAGACCGTCGCGGTGGAGGAGCCACTGGAGATCCGGCTCAACGGCACGCCGATCACGGTGACCATGCGCACGCCTGGCTCTGACGTCGAACTCGCGCAGGGCTTTCTGCTCACCGAGGGTGTGATAACCGCGCGTGACGACGTGCTGACGGTGCGCTACTGCCGGGGCTCCGGCGACGACGGCCTGAACACGTACAACGTGCTCGACGTGACGCTTGCGCGGGATGTCCCGACGCCTGATCTTGATGTCACGCGCAACTTCTACACCACATCGTCGTGCGGGGTCTGCGGCAAGGCGTCCCTGGACGCGGTGAGGTTGATCAGCCGCCACGGCCCGGGCGACGACCCGGCCGCCGTGGCGGCGGACACGCTGACCGCGATGCCCGAACAGCTGCGTGCGTCGCAGCGGGTTTTCGCCAGCACCGGCGGGCTGCACGGCGCGGCGCTGTTCGGGATGGACGGCACCATGCTGGCGATTCGCGAGGATATCGGCCGGCACAACGCCGTGGACAAGGTGATCGGCTGGGCGCTGGAGGCTGGGCGTATTCCGCTGACCGGCACGGTGTTGCTGGTCAGCGGTCGCGCGTCATTCGAGCTGACCCAGAAGGCGGTGATGGCCGGAGTTCCGGTGCTGGCGGCGGTCTCGGCGCCGTCGTCGCTGGCGGTCGACCTGGCCAGCCAGTCGGGCCTGACGCTGGTGGCGTTCCTGCGCCGCGACTCGATGAACGTGTACACCCGGCCTGACCGGGTCGTGCAGTGAAGCTTTCACCCGAGATGCAGCGGGCGGTGCTGGAGCAGCGGCTCGGATTCGTCGCCACGGTCACCGAGGACGGGCAACCGAACGTTTCGCCGAAGGGCACCACAACCGTCTGGGACGACGAGCGGCTGATGTTCGCCGACGTGGCATCGCCGGGAACTGTCGCGAATCTCGCCGCAAACCCACACGTCGAAGTCAATGTCGTCGACCCGATCTTGCGAAAGGGCTTCCGCTTCAAGGGAACCGCCACGGTGCACACTGGCGGCGACATCTTCGAGCGGGGTATTCGCATCTTGCGCGGCCGCGGCTCGACGCTGGACCGGGACCAGATTCGTTCGATTGTGGTGATCGATGTGACTTCGGCTGCGCCGGTGATTTCACCGGTATACGACGACGGCACGTCCGAGGAGGTCATTGTCCGGCGGTGGCTTGACTACTACATCGATCTGTATCAGCGCTGAGCCCTGTTTTTCGTTGCCGTCAAATTTCGGACCGAAATTACTACCGGGAAACCTGCCGATGGAACATGATCGAGAGGTCGGAAGGAATCCCATGCCCGAACTGTCCGAACTCAAGTCCCCGACCGCCGTCCTGCACGAAGGACCGCGCAGCCTCTCGGACGCCGAGACCGCCGAGATCGAGGGGCGGGACCTGCAGGGAATCCGCCACATCGACATCGACGACGTGATCGAGTACGTCCACCACGGCCTACGGCGACTGCCCGACTTTGTCACCCTTTACCGCAAGTACCTCAAGCAGCGCTGGGACGTCTACGACCTCGACTTCACCCAGGACCGCATCGACTGGACCGAGAAGATGACCGACGACGAACGGGAATCCTTCGTCGGGATCGCGTCCGGATTTCACCACGGCGAGCGGCAGGTGGAGATCGAGCTGCCGGTGTTCATGATCGGCGCAACCGAGGAGGAGAAACTCCACATCGCCGCCCAGATCGAGGACGAGGCCCGGCACACCGTCTTCTTCGACCGGTTCTATCGCGAGGTGGTCGGAATCGAGGGCACCGACATCATGGACGTGCTTGACCGCACCTTCGGTTGGGTGCAGGAAACGTTCGTGGGCCCGTTCGGGTTGCTCGCGTACCAGGCGGACGAACTACGCAGGAATCCCTACGACGAGCGTGCGCGCGTGCGCTACGGGACCACGTACTTCCTGTGGATCGAGGGTGTGCTCGCGCTGTCGGTGATGAAGGTGACGCTGTCCTACGCGCGATGGCGCGGCTTCCTGCCCGCGTACTACACCGGGTTCACCGCGACGTGCCGCGACGAGTCCCGGCACGTGCAGGGCGGCATGCGTTACCTGCAGGACGCGGTGCGGCGTGATCCGACGATGTTGAAGGAGATCCACGACACCCTCACGACCATCCTCACGATCAGCGGGGTGTCGAGCCGCAAGCTGTACTACGAGCCGCTGGGCTGGACGGAGGACGAGGTCCGCGTCCTGCTGATCCAGCAGCTGCGTCGAAAGATGAACGACGTGGGCATTTCGCTGTCCGATGAGCTGGAGGAGTTGCTTGTGAAGATCCAGCCGGTGCTGGCCGGAGGCTAGGGATGGCGCCGATGTTTTTCAGTCCCACCTGGGCCGACGCCGTTGGGAAGGCGCTGGACGCCGGGCCGGACGAGGCCACCCGCGCGGGAAAGTTGCCCGAGTACTGGGAGTTCTACGAGCTGGTGCGATCGAACTACCCGTGGTCGTGGGCGCTCGGCGTCCACGATCTCCCCGCTGAGTTCGGCTCGGGCACGCGGTATCTCCGGGTGGCCTGGGGCGAGGGTCGCGTCACGGATTGCCGCATCGTTGACGGGTCCGAGCGGGTGGACGCGACCTACGTGCTGGGGGCTGACTACGAAGACTGGAAGGCGTTGCAGCAGGGGTACGACGCGCTGCGCACGGTGATGTATCGCAAGCTGCTGCTCGAGGAGGGTGATCTGCTCGAGTTTTTCAAGGGCATCTATTTCTTCGTTGAGTCGCTGGCGCTGATCGCCGGGGTGCCCACCGGGTTTCCGGCAGACGCCAGGGTCCCGGCCTGAGTTCTGTCCAGGGGCTTTACCCGCGTTTCGCGCGACTGTGAGGGCGGTCGCGCGTCGACTGTGCGGTTTCTTACGGCGACACGCCGCTAGCACGTAATAATCCGCACAGTCGGCGCGTAGCGCGCCTCGATGGCGGGCGGAAAGTTGTTTTCGCGGGCGAGCTGACGCGCGGCAGAGAGCTAGGCGCTCTTCTCGCGGCGCTCCGGGCGCGCCGGCTTGCGCGGCACGATGGTCGGCAGCACGTTGTCCTGCACGGTCTCCTTGGTCACGACGACCTTGGCGACGTCGTCGCGGCTGGGGATGTCGTACATCACCGGCAGCAGCACTTCCTCCATGATCGCGCGCAGACCACGCGCGCCGGTGCCGCGAAGGATCGCCTGATCGGCAATCGCCTCCAGCGCATCCTCGGTGAACTCGAGTTCAACGCCGTCCATTTCGAACAGCCTGGTGTACTGCTTCACCAACGCGTTCTTCGGCTGCGACAGGATCTTGACCAGCGATTCCTTATCGAGGTTGGTGACCGAGGCCACCACCGGCAACCGGCCGATGAACTCGGGGATCAACCCGTACTTGATCAGGTCCTCGGGCATGACGTCCGCGAAATTGTCCTGGGTGTCGATCTCGGCCTTCGACCGGACCTCGGCGCCGAAGCCGATCCCTCGCTTGCCGACCCGGTCGGAGACGATCTTCTCCAGCCCGGCGAACGCGCCGGCCACGATGAACAGGACGTTCGTGGTGTCGATTTGAATGAATTCCTGGTGCGGGTGCTTGCGACCACCCTGCGGGGGCACCGACGCCTGGGTGCCCTCCAGGATTTTCAGCAGCGCCTGCTGCACGCCCTCGCCCGAAACATCGCGGGTGATGGACGGGTTCTCGCTCTTGCGCGCGATCTTGTCGACCTCATCGATGTAGATGATCCCGGTCTCGGCGCGCTTGACGTCATAATCGGCGGCCTGGATCAGCTTCAGCAGGATGTTCTCGACGTCCTCGCCGACGTAGCCGGCCTCGGTCAGGGCGGTGGCATCGGCGATCGCGAACGGCACGTTGAGCATCTTCGCCAGCGTCTGCGCCAGGTAGGTCTTCCCACACCCGGTGGGGCCCAGCATCAGGATGTTGGACTTGGACAGCTCGACGGGCTCGGCGCGGGAATCGCGGCTCTTCTCGCCTGCCTGGATGCGCTTGTAATGGTTGTAGACGGCGACGGCCAGCGTGCGCTTGGCGGTGTCCTGCCCGATCACGTAGCCCTCGAGGAACTCGCGGATCTCGGCGGGCTTGGGAAGCTCATCGAGCTTGACGTCGTCGGCGTCGGCCAGTTCCTCTTCGATGATCTCGTTACAGAGGTCGATGCACTCGTCGCAGATGTAGACCCCGGGGCCCGCGATGAGCTTCTTGACCTGTTTCTGGCTCTTGCCGCAGAACGAGCACTTCAGCAGGTCACCGCCGTCTCCGATGCGCGCCATGGTGGTGAGGTCCTACTTCCTGTTCGCCGTCGGTTGTCGGTTCGTCTGACACGTCTGCCCCGACGCTACCCGCTCGCTCGGCCGGGGTGCGACCGATAGTGCCGAATCGCGTCGATGGTATTTCCAGCACAGGCTTGCTCCCGCGCCGCAGTGAAAGATATCCCCTGTATGCGCCGCTGGCGCGGTGGATCGCCGGACCGTGTCCTTGGCGTGTCGCCGCCGTTATTGGACTGAAAGGCCGGCGGTCACCGACGCCCGCGAATGTCAGGCCGACTGCGCAGAGAGTTTGCGATACTCCAGCACGGTATCGATGATCCCGTAGTCCTTGGCTTCCGCGGCGGTCAGGATCTTGTCGCGGTCGGTGTCCTTGCGGATCACCTCGGCATCCTTACCGGTGTGGAATGCCAGCGTGGTCTCCATCAGCTTGCGCATCCGCTCGATCTCGGCGGCCTGGATCTCCAGGTCGGAGAACTGGCCCTGAATGACTCCGGTCAGCGCCGGCTGATGGATCAGCACACGCGCGTTGGGCAAGGCCATCCGCTTACCCGGCGAACCGGCGGCGAGCAGCACCGCCGCGGCCGATGCCGCTTGACCCAGGCACACGGTCTGAATGTCGGCGCGGACGTACTGCATCGTGTCGTAGATCGCCATCAGCGACGTGAACGAACCGCCGGGCGAGTTGATGTACATGGTGATGTCGCGGTCGGGATCCAGCGACTCCAACACCAGAAGCTGCGCCATGATGTCGTTCGCCGACGCGTCGTCCACCTGCACGCCAAGGAAGATGATGCGCTCCTCGAACAGCTTGTTGTACGGGTTGGACTCCTTGATGCCGAAGCTCGAGTGCTCGATGAACGACGGGAGGATGTAGCGCGCCTGCGGCTGCAGCGCCGGATCGGTGAGCGGGTGGCGGGTCATTTCGGGGCAACTCCATTGATCTCGGCGCGGGCGATGATGGTGGTCGACGAAGCCGTAGTCCAGCGCCTCCTCGGCGGTGAACCACCGGTCGCGGTCGGAGTCGGCGATGATGCGCTCGAGCGGCTGACCGGTGAACTCGGCGTTCAGCCGGAACATCTCCTTCTTGATCACCGTGAACTGTTCGGCCTGGATCGCGATATCCGAGGCGCTGCCGGTGACGCCGCCCAACGGCTGGTGCATGAGGATGCGGGCGTGCGGCAACGCAAAACGCTTGCCCTTGGTGCCCGCGGCCAACAGGAACTGGCCCATCGAGGCGGCCATGCCCATCGCGTACGTCGCCACATCGCAGGGAGCAAGAACCATCGTGTCGTAGATGGCCATGCCGGCGCTGATGGAGCCGCCCGGCGAGTTGATATAGAGGTGAATGTCCTTGGTCGGGTCCTCGGCCGCCAACAGCAGGACCTGCGCGCACAACCGGTTGGCGATGTCGTCGTCGACCTGAGAACCCAGGAAGATGATGCGCTCGGCCAGCAACCGTTCGTAGACCGAGTCGACGAGGTTGAACCCTTGCGCGCTCGCACGCATATCAGTCACCGCTGGTACCTGCTTTCTGGCTAATCGCTTGCCTCTGACACTAACCAACTCAGGGGGTGACGCACTCCCGACAACCGGCCGGTTCGCTCACAGCGTTATTGGGTGTCGTCTTCGTCACTTTCTTCTTCTTGGGTTGCTTGTTGGGCTTCTTCTTCTTGGGTTGCTTCTTGGGCTTCTTCTTCCTGGGCTTCTTCGTCGGCTTGTTCGTCGGCTTGTTCGTCGGCTGCCTCCGGGGGTGAACCGAAGAACTCGGCGGTGTCGATCGTGTTGCCCGCGGTGTCCTTGACCGTCGCGGCCTGCACCACAGCCGCCAGCGCCTTCCCGCGGCGCACGTCGGCGAACATCGCGGGCAGCTGATTGTTCTCCTGAAGGAACTGCAGCAGCTGCTGCGGCTCGACGCCGTACTGACGCGACTGCAGCACCAGACGCTCCGTCATGTCGTCCTGGCCGACCTCGACCTTGAGCTCGTCGGCGATCGCGTCAACCAGCAATTGGGCCTTGACTGCCTTCTCCGCGTTCTGGCGTGCGTCGGCGTCGAACTCTTCACGGCTGCTGCCCTGCTCGGCCAACGCCTCGGCAAGCCGATCCTCGTCGTGGTCGAGGCCATGCAGCGCGTTGTGCACGGTCTCGTCGACCTGCGCCTGCACGACCGCCTCCGGCAGCGGCACCTCCACCTGCTCGAGCAGCGCGTCGATGGCCGCGTCGCGGATCTGTTCCGCCTGCTGTACCCGCTTGACTCTGCCCACCTGGTCGCGCAGGCTCGCCCTCAGCTCGTCAACTGTGTCGAATTCGCTTGCCAGCTGGGCAAATTCGTCGTCCAAATCGGGCAGCTCGCGTTCCTTGACCGAGGTCACCGTGACGGTCATCTGCGCGCTCTGTCCGGTGTGCTCACCGGCGGCCAACGTGGTGGTGAACACTCTGCTCTCCCCCGCCGGAAGTCCGACGATCGCTTCGTCGAGGCCGTCGACGAGCTGACCCGAACCCACCTCGTGGGTCATGCCTTCGGCCGTCGCGTCGGGGACCGCTTCGCCGTCAACGGTGGACGCGACGTCGATCGCGACGACGTCGCCCTTCTGCGCGGCACGTTCGACCGCAGTCAGCGTGCCGAAGCGGGCGCGCAGCGACTCCAGCTCGGACTCCACCTCCTCGTCGGTGACTTCAACCGGGTCGACGGTGACGGTCAGCGCGTCCAGATCGGGCAGCTCGATCTTCGGCCGGACGTCCACCTCGGCGGTGAACACCAGCTCCTCGCCGTCCTCGATCTTGGTGACCTCGATCTGAGGCTGACCGATCGGCTGCACGTCCGAGGACGTGACGGCCTCGCTGTAGCGAATCGGCAAGGCATCGTTGACGACCTGCTCGAGCACCGCTCCGCGGCCGATACGGGCCTCGAGCAGCTTGGCGGGGGCTTTGCCGGGCCGGAACCCCGGCAGGCGAACCTGCTGGGCCAGCTGCTTGTACGCGCGGTCGAAGTCGGGCTGCAGCTCGGTGAACGGCACCTCCACGTTGATCCGGACCCGGGTGGGGCTCAGCTGCTCAACGGTGCTTTTCACGTTTTGGCTCCTCATCTGTCCCGCTCCGCATGTGTGCGGAGCTCGTCGTCATTTCTGGTCGGGGTGACAGGATTTGAACCTGCGGCCTTCCGCTCCCAAAGCGGATGCGCTACCAAGCTGCGCTACACCCCGCGCGCCCGGCACATCGCGCGGGACGCGGCGCCACGGGCATCATTGTGTAACCAGGCGATACTACGGCCTGGCGCGCGGACGGCCGCACTCGGATTTCGCCGGTTGGCTTCGGCTGCTTTTGCGTCGTACAGTGCCGTTCGTGCTGTCCTGCGGGCGTAGCTCAGTGGTAGAGCCCTAGTCTTCCAAACTAGCTACGCGGGTTCGATTCCCGTCGCCCGCTCCGATCGTCGCCCTGCGCCCTGCCTTCCAGCTATCGTCTGAGGTGAGCATCATTCGGCCATCCAAGGGGGAGAATGGGCGCCGGCGGCACGACCGTGACCGTCGTCGGCGACAACATGACCAAGCCTTGCCGGGCGCGGGCCATCGTTTAGACGCGATCATCCTGCTGTTCGGCGGTGCGGATGTGTTCTCGGCGGAAACCGAGTCCCATGATCCGGCCCAGCAGCCGCTTGAGGGGCGCGGACCGGCTCAGCAGCCGCAACATCCACAGCGGCGGGTCGGTTTTGCTCATTCGGGCGAGATTCCTCGTCTGCGCACTCTGCAGCAACTGCGCCACCTTCGTCGGCGTCTGCCGGCGTTTCTGCACTGCCCGCAGGTCCTCGTCGCAAACCCGCCCGTCATGCAATGGTGCGGCAAGAGCGTTGGCGGCGGCTACCGCGTCGGCGACCGCGTAGTTCACGCCGATCCCGCCGACCGGGGACATCGCGTGTGCCGCGTCGCCGATACACAACAACCCGGGTAGCCACCACCGCCGCAACCGGTTGGCGCGTACCGACAGCAGCATGACTGGGTCCCAATCGGTCAGCGCGTTGAGGCTTGTCGCGAGGAATGGGGCAGCCGCGGCAACCGACGACCGGAACACCGAAAGACCTGCGGCCTTGATTCGTTCGAAGCCGCCTTTGTCGATGACGGTTCCGCATTGCCAGTAATCACCACGGTTGATCGCGATGATGATGATGCCGCCACCCAGGTATCCGAGAGTTTCAGGAGCAGACCCAGTGCGCGGGAGGCGAAACCACAGCACGTCGATGGGCATCGGAAACTCCGTCACCGGCAATCCGGACTGTTCCCGGATGACCGACCATCGCCCGTCACACGCGACAGTCACGTCGGCGTGGATCTCGACGAGGCCGCCCGGGGTTTGGGCGGTCACGCCCGCGACCCGATCACCCTCCCAGAGCAGACCGGTCACCTCCGTGTTCATCTCGAGCCGGAAGCAGGGGTAACGCTTGGCCTTATCGGCCAGGAAGTTCAGGAAGTCCCATTGCGGCATGAACACGACGTACTTGCAGGCGGTCGGCAGGTGACGGAAATCGACGAGATCGAAGGTCTGGCCGTGGAATCCGATGCCCAGCTGTTCCAGAGTCTGGTGTGGGACCTGTTGCAGGAACTCGTCGAGTATTCCGAGCTCATGCATCAGCTGGGTGGTTGATGGATGGACGGTGTCCCCGCGGAAGTCGCGGAAAAAGTCGCCGTGTTTTTCTACGACGAGGGTCTGCACACCCGACCGCGCGAGCAGGTAGCCCAGCATCATCCCGGCCGGGCCGCCACCAGCCACCAGGCACGTGGTCTTCCACTTTTTGGCGGAATCAACTGTCATTGCTTCCCTTTCACCGTGACATCGGCAGGGCATCGGCAGCTCGCACCGCCCTGATCCAGCTGTTCACGGCGCGGGCGTCGACACGATGGAGCGCGCCGGCAGGTATGCCCAGATAGCGCTCAACCGCCTCGATGTGCGCGCCGTGGGTGGCCACCATTTCCTTGACGGTCGGGGCATCCGGTGACCGATGGGCCGCCGCCAGCAGCTGTCGGGCCATCACGTCCTGCAGCGCTTGAATGAGGGCAGTAATGATCCCGCCGGCCTGCTCGGGGTAAGCGGTGGCGAACCGATGCTCATCGACCCCTTGACGCACGATGATCGCCAGTAGCGGCGCCAGTCGTTTCGCCTCGGCCAGATCGACCTTGTGCCGGAACGTCACGTTCTCGGGCGCATACCAGATGGGCAGCAGCGCCACAAAGAGGTTCTGGCGAGCCGATTTCCAGCGGATGGCCTCGCCGAAGAAGCGCTGCAGCTTGTCAAGAGCACTCGCCGCGGGATCCTCAACAATCGGAGCAAGCACCCGTTCGGACTCGGTGACCAGCCGCTCGGCGAGAGCCTCGATCACCGCCGGCTTGGAATCGAAGTAGTGGTAGAAGGCGCCCTTCGAGATCTGCAGGTCATCGAGAAGATCCTGAACCGTCAGGCGCTCATAACCCTTGGACAGGACCAGCCGCCGCGCGGCATCCAGGATGGCATCGCGCCGCGCGGCGTGTTCTGCCACGTTCACGGTCCGAGCCACCAACACCACCTACATTATTAGACCGACGGTTGGTTTATTAAACGATAATAATGCCTCGCCTCAGCCCTTAGTCAAGACCTGGGCGCTCCGTCAGGGGCGCGACTCCGGCCAGGCCACGCCCGCATAGTTGGCGGTGACCCAAACGTGTTGTCCGACGGTTAGCTCGCCATTCCCAGCCGCATCGACAACGACTTCGGTCGCGGAGCCGTCCGCGATCTGAACACGCACCGCCGACGTGGAGCCCTGGTAGCTCACGTGGACGACGACCGCCTCACACGCGTGATCGGCGGGTTGTACGGCAATGGTGAGGTCTTCAGGTCGCAACATGAGGGTGTAGGCGCCGTCAGGGAGCTCAAGCTGGTTCTCGGAAATCGGGATTCGGCAACGTATCTGGCCGGCATCCACGTTGGCCGAGATCACGTTGGCTGGGCCCAGCAATCTCGCAATGTGCTCGTCGGCGGGGGCGCCATAGAGGTCCCGGGGTGGCCCGACCGCCGCAATGCGGCCGTCGAGAAGTAGGGCAATCTGGTCGGCCATTGACAACGCCTCTTCGCGGTCGTGGGTGACGAGGATCGTAGTCGCACCCACGCGACGCAGCACCTCAGTCACCTGCTGTCGCAGGTTGATTCGTAGCGACGCGTCCAGCGAAGCGAAGGGCTCATCGAGCAGAACGACCGACGGTCGCGGCGCGAGTGCGCGAGCCAACGCGACTCGCTGCTGTTGTCCACCGGAAAGTTGGTGCGGGAAACGGCGCTCCAGGGAGTGCAAGTCGAGCATCTCGACCAACGCGGCGACGCGGTGACGGTCCGCTCGGCGCAGGCCGAAGGCGATGTTGGCGGCCACCCGCAGATGCGGGAACAGCGCCCCGTCCTGAGGGACATAACCCACCCCGCGGTGTTGCGCGTGGACCATGGCGGTACCGTCATCGACGACCTTCTCCCCGATCGTCACGCGGCCTGCGTCGAGTCGTTCGAATCCGGCGATGGTACGCAGCAGCGTGGTCTTGCCGCTGCCTGACGCACCGAGCACCGCAGTGATCGATCCGGCGGGCACATGCAGATCCACTCCGTTCAGCACCGGCGTTGCGCCATAGGACTTATCGGCGCCGACGACGGTGATGGCGCTCACCGCAGGGCCTCCACCGCTACAGGCAGCGCCGCCGTGCTGAGCCGTGGCGCGCGACGCGATCGTCGGTCGAACGACAAGCCCAGCAGTGCACCCGGGAGCACGGCGACGGCAATGATGACCAGCGCGTACGGCGCGGCCGCCCCATACGAACTCTCGGTTTGAAAGGCCCAGAACTGCGTCGCCAGCGTCTCCACGCCCGGCGGTGCCAGCATCAGGGTGGTGGTCAGTTCGGTCGCCGCATTGACGAAAACCAGACAGAATCCAGCGACGAGCCCGGGCCCGACCAGCGGCAGCGTGACATGAAGGAAAACATAGATCGGTCCCCGGTTCAGCGAGCGCGCGACCTCACCGAACTCGGGAGGCAGCGATGCGACGGACGCGTACACACAGACCAGACCCAGCGGGAAGAACAACACCGTGTAGGCGGCAATGACCGGCCAACTGGTCTCATACAGCGGGTAGAGGTAGTTGATCGCGAGATACACCAGGCTCAGCGCCACGATGACGCCGGGCACCGCGCGAGTGACGAAGGTGCTGCGCTGCAGGGCCAGCGACAACCGTGACGGATAGCGCACCGTCAAGTAAGCCAACGGCGTGGCCAGCACCACGACGACGGCGCTGCACGCGGCACTGTAGAAGAACGTCGTCGCGGTGGCCTGCCCGAGGGTGGCGACCGCCGGCAACGTGGTGTGCCGGGCTTGCCGCATCCAATACCCCAGCACCGCGATCGGGAAGATGACGCCGGCCGCGACGATGCCGGTGAACGCGAGCATGGCCAGCCCGCGCGCGGTTACCGCGCCCCGGCCCGAGACGCGGCCCGGCCGGCCACGGACCTGCGCCGCAAACCCGGTGCGGCGGCGGGGTACGGCGGCGTCGATACCGATCGCGACAAGACCTAACAGCACCAAAGGGATCGACAATGCGGCGGCGGCCGGCCGGTCGAATTGAAACTCGGTGAAGATCTCGGTCGTCAGGGTATGAAAGCGAACCGCTTCAAAGGCCCCGTACTCGGCGATCACGACCAGCGCGGCCAGCAGCGCGCCCCCGCCGATCGCGCCCCGGATCATCGGCAACGTGACCCGGATGAACACGGCCGGCGGTCGAAGGCCAAGGCCGCGCGCGACATCTTCGAGGTCACGGTCGCAGCGCCGCAGCGCCGCCGCGACGGGCAGCAGCACCAACGGATAGGTGGACAACGTCATGATCGCCGCGGCCCCGACCAGCGGAGGCATCCGCGGCCAGAGCGAATGCCACGCGAAGCCGACGACGAAGTCGGGCATCGCCGTCGGCAGGATGAGCGCCACGGTCCACCCGCGAGTGAACGGCACCGCGCATCGTTCCAAGCACCACGCCGCCGCGGTGCCGACCACCGCCGCGGTGACGCAGACCACCGCCGTCAGGGTGATCGTGTTGGCCAGCAGCTCGTAGGACCGGTGGCGGAAGAGCACCGCTCGCACCTCTGGCCAGCCGGCGGCATGCGCATCGACCAGCAGCACCACGATCGGGGCGATCAAGCACACCGCCACCGCCGCGCCCAGCAGCGTCAACACGATCCTGGCCGGCGGCCATTCCGCGCGCATGGCGCGGCCACGGGTCACAACAGCTGGGCCTGTTGCAGTACCGCCTTGGCGTCATCGCCGGTGCCGAGATCGGCAACGCTGAACGCGTTGGGCGCCAACGTGTTCAGCGGGGGTAGCTGGGAGTTGGCCGCGACGCCGTTGACAAGTGGGTATTCGAAACTGTCGCTGGTGGCCAGAACGGTCTGCCCGGCTGGGCTGGTGAGGAACTGCAAGAACTTCTGCGCCGCCGATATGATCTTGCTCGACGCCAATATCGCCGCACCGGAGATGTTTTCGACGTAGCCAGGGTCGCGGGGAGTAAAGAACGCGAACTGCGATCCGACCATGTTCGAGCCGAGCTCGGTCTTGAGCCGGTAGTAGTAGTAGTGGTTGAGGACGCCCAGGTCGGTGTTTCCCTGGCTGATGTCGGCGGCGACGGTCTCGTTCGACGGCACATTGTCGTTGCTGCCGGAGTTGGCCTTGAGGCCGTTGAGCCAGTCGAGGGTTTTCGCCTGTCCGTAGGTGTGCAGCACCGAACTCACCACCGGCCAAAAGTCGGTCTCGGCGGGCGCGATCTCGATGCGGCCATTCCATGCTGGATTCGCCAGGTCCATGATCGATCGCGGGAGTTGTGGTGCCGGCAGCCTGCCCGGGTTGTAGGTGATGCCGCTGATCCGGGCCGAGACGCCCACCCAATTGCCGCTGGCTGCGCTGTCCTGCGCGGGTACCGCCGCCAGAGTCGATGCGTCAACCTTGGCCAGCAAGCCTTTCTGGTCGAGCTGCTCGAGCCACGGCGAATTCTCGGTGTACACCAGGTCCGCGGGTGACTTCGCACCCTCCTGCTCGATCTTGGCCACCGTAGCGTCCTCGTCGCCGTTGATAACGTTGACCTTGATCCCGGTCTGCTGGGTGAACGCAGCCACCAGTGCGTTCGTAGTCTGTTGGTGCTGGGCCGAATACAGCGTCAAGACCGGACCAGAATTCGATGACGGCTTGCCGCAGCCCGTCATGGCGCCGGCCAACGTTACGAATGCAACTGCAGTTGCAGCGATCGCACGCACGCGGTGATGGCGATTCGAGATGGTCCTGTTCATGAGACTCCTGGTGCGACTAGATGGCGAACGGTGTGTCGATGCGGTCACGCGAACAGCCCCTCCCCGACCCAGTGACCCGGCCCGGGTGCTCCCGCGGGCAGGGCGAAGACCGCGCTGGCGGTGTGAGTGGTGAATTGGTTGAGCGCGTCATTGATCGACAGCCGACTGTTGATCGGCAGGAAAGCCGTGCGCGGATCGCGTTGATAGCCCAAGAACAGCAGCCCAGCGTCATACTCGAGCGCCTGCCGCCACGGCGGCCAGCGTTCGGTGAACTGTGTGGTGCCGTTGTTGTACGAAAACGCCCGGCGGATCAGCACCGCTCCATTGTTGCTGTCGGGCGCCGCCAGCCGCACATGAGCCGTGTCGGGGATGTGCAATTGCCCGGAACTGTTGCGGGCCTTCAGATCCAGAGCGTCGAACTCGCCCGATCCACCCAGCGGAGCACCAGAGACTTTTTGTCGGCCGATCACCTGCTCCTGGGCAGCCACCGGCAGTCTGTCCCAGTGCTCCAGGGTAATCCGGATCCTGCGATAGACCAGATAGCTGCCGTCACGCATCCAGGATTGCCCATCGTCGCCCGCCCACAAGGTGGCGCCAAGATCCGAAGGCGGGTGGGCGTTGGAGTTGATCGTGCCGTCCTTGAAGCCCATCAAGTTGCGCGGCGTACCGGCGCTGTTGCTCGGCGAATAGCCGATCTGTGTCCAACGCAGCGTTGCGACGTCCGGCGCGATGCGGGCCAGTGAGCGCACTGCGTGGAAGACCGCCTGTAGGTCATCACCACAGGCATGGATCAGCAGGTCGCCATTGCTTTGGTCGGGTGCCAGCTGGTCGCCGGGGAAGTGCGGCAGTTCGATCAGTTGCGGTGGCAGTCTGGCCGCCAGGCCGAACCGGTCGGTTCCGTCCCGCAGGAACAATCCCCGGCCGAAACCGATCGTGATCGTCAGCCTGTTCGGGCCGCTCTGCCACGCCTCCAGCGAGTCCGATGTGGTTGACTTGCCGGTCGTGTCGGCGTACGCACTGGAGACGTCGGCCAGATCGTAGGTGGGGATTGTCGCCGACTCGCCCTGCGTCAGTTGCGCGCCCAGATCACTCCACCGTCGCAGGACCTCGACCACATGCTGACGTAATTTGGTGTTGAGATCGAAGCTGGCCAGCACCGTGTGCTGTTGGGTGTCGGTGACAATGCCGCTTTGGTGTGGTCCATAGAACGGTTCGGCGTCAGAAGGACGCGGCCGATCCCCGGTCTCGACGGCGGCGCTGGCGGTGGCGGCGGCCCCGCCGATCACCGCGCCACCGACGAACAACCCGCCCTGCAACATGTGACGGCGCGACAGGCCGCGGCGTCGTGTCTTGTCAGCACTCATCCGTGTAGAAGCGACAACGTGTTCGTGTCGTCGTTGACGAAATAAATGCCGTCGTTGGTCTGGTTCACCGCGATGTCGAACAGATCGCCGTTGCCCGGTGGGTCTTGCGCGACATCCTGATTCGCGTAATACTCGCCCACCTGCACGCCGGCGGGGGTGACCTCGACGATCTTGCCGTTGGTGGCGTTGGCAACCAGCAGGTTGCCGTTTGGTGCCCGCTCGATTCCGAGTGGATTGGCCAGCTGACCTCCAGAGCTGAGGGTGGTGCCGGCGCCCGCCGAATCAAGACGGTTCAGTGCGTTGGCGACCACCGCGATCCGGTTGCCCAGGTTGTCACCGACATACAGGGTGCCTGCGGGGTCCAACACCAGTCCCGTCGGGCCTTTGACGAACGCCGACGCGTCCTGCCGCTCCGGCAGCGAGTCGGCAACGACCACATGATTGGTCACCACCGGCGGTTTGGTCGGAGTCTGGCTGAGGGCCAGGCGCACAACGTTGCCCTGGTTGACGGTGTTGTTCCCGGCGTCCTTGACGCCGATCAGGGTGTTGCTAACGAAAAGCGTTGCGGTGTCCCCGTGGTCGGCCACCGTGGCGTCCCACGGGCCGTTCAGGTAGTCAGCGGCGATGGTGCCCGCGACCTGCCCGGTGGGCGAAAGCTCGATCAGGCAGCCCGCCGCCGAGGTGCCTATCTTGCCGTCCGTGCTGGGCAAACTCCCGACCAGCACCCAGCCGTCTTTGAGCACCACCATCGCCGTGGTCAACCCCACCCCACCCGGACAGCCGCCGAGATTCTGCGGCAGCGTGGCAAACACCGTCTGCGACTTGTCGGGATGAATGTTGACGATGGTCGTGCCGGTGCCCTGATTGTTGGACTTGTTGTTGAAGTTGTCCACCAAGACATCGCCGGCGTGCAGCGCACCCATGTCGGCAGTCACCGGCCAGATGGCGTATGGGTTGACGTCACCATTGTCCGGCGTCGTCGAGGACATCATTGTCACGGTGGTCTTGCCGTGCAGGAACGAACCCGGCGCGGGCGCCAACGTGGTTCGCGCCGCGGTATCAGCATCGTTGAACTGCGAAGCGTTGATGGACAGGGCTTCCTTCGTGTCAATCCCGGCGCTTTGAGTTTTCGATTGGCTGCACCCTGTCACCGCCGCCGCGATCACGGCGGCGGTGGCGGCCGCGGATGCCAGCCCACGAACACCGCGTCGGGTTGTCGCCGCGTCCTTACTCATCGCCATGCCAGCTCCTGTTCTCCGGCTCCGCTGCAGTTTCACTCCACCGCCCGCCCGTGGCTATGGTTAGGCTTACCACATCTGGAGTCGAGGCCGGTTGGTTTCACGGCAAATTCACAGCTATCGGCACCGGATGCACGCCGTATACGGTTAGCAACCGATGGATCGTTGTGGCCATCAACGCAGGTCTCCCCGGCCTTGCCGTCGGTAGGGTGGACGCATGAACGCGGTGTTATTGGTGCTCGTCCTCCTGGTGGTCGCGGTGATCGCGCTGGCGGTGGTCGGCTCGTCGCGGGCGTCGCGGAGCCGCACCGCGGCCTCGCTGGCCGACGCGAAAGCCGATGCGCGGCGCGTGATCGAGCGGCTCGGCGGTCAGGTGCTCAATCTCACCGGCAGCGATGACGCGTCCAAGCAGGCCATGGCGGACGCCTCCGAGCGGTATAACGCCGCGGCCTCGCAGATCGAGCAAGCCACCAGCGTCCGACAGGCGCAGCTGGCCAAGGAGAGCGCGGTGGAGGGCCTGTACTACGTCCGCGCCGCGCGCCAGGCGATGGGCATGGACCCCGGCCCCGAGTTGGAGACATTGAGCGGGCAGCAGTCGGCCGGAATGGTCACCGAGGACCGCCGGGTGCAGTTCGAGGGACGTGACATCGAGGCGTCGCCGGCCCCGTCGGGCCGCACACCGAACTACTACCCTGGCGGCAGGGTGGCCGGGCGTCCGGTGCCCGCGGGCTGGTACTCCGAACCTTGGTGGAAGACAGCGCTGGTGGCCGGCGCCTGGGGTGTCGGTTCGGTGTTGGTGTTCGACGCGTTGTTCTCCGGGATGGACGGCGTCGGCTACTCGGGCGCGCAGTTCGAGAACGGCTACGGCCAAGGCTTCGACGGTGGTTACGACAGCGGGTACAACGCGGGCCTGGACGCGGGACAGTCGCAGGACCCCGGCGGTTGGGACAACAGCGGTTGGGACAACAGCGGCGGCGCGGACGCCAGCGGTTGGGGCAGCAGCGGCACCGACAGCGGCTGGGGCGATTTCGGCGGCGGTGACTTCGGCGGGGGCTGGTAAGCCGGCGGGGGCAGGTAAGCCGGCGTCACACGAACAGGCCGACCGCCGTCGCGGTGATGAGCACGAGCACGGCGACCCCGACCAGCTGCACGTCGGCGCGCGCAGTGATCCGGTTCGGAAGCGGCCGTTGCGAAAGCGTTCGTTCGCGGCGTACGCCGACCAGATAGATGACGACGGCGGTGATCCCGGCGAGGCCTGCGACGATCGGCCGCAACGGCCCGCCGTCGTGATGCGGTTGCTTCACGATCACCAGCACCCCGTTGGCAAGGACGGCCAGCGACGTGCGGGTCCACGCCAGCGCGGTGCGCTCGGCCTGCAGTCCCGGTCCCGGCTGCGTCAACTGAGAGCCTTGACCACCACGACACCCAAGACCAGCACGCCCAGCAGGACCAGTCCCAGTCCGAGGACCACCGGTGCTCGCTGCCGGGGCAGCGGCAGGCCGCGACGCATCGCGCTGTCGACTTGCCGCCAGCGGTGCAGCCCCATGCCCGCGGTGAGCATCGCCAGGATGGTCAGGGCCGCGCCGAGAACGTGCCGGGCCCCGGGGATCCCGAGTTCGGGGACGAACTCAACGATCGCCACCGCGGCCGCCAGCAGGCCAAGCGACGTGCGTTCCCAGGCGAGGAAGGTCCGCTCGTTGGCGAGGGTGAACCGGTAGTCGGGCTCCGCTTCGGCAGCGTCGGTGTCGTTTTCGCTCGTCATAGCGCGCCTCCGAGGTTACCGCCCAGCTCGTCTTGTTCGTCGGGCGCGGCGACTGTCAGAACCGCGTCGGCGATCTGCGGATCGGCTTCCAGCTCGCGCTCCAGGCGGCGAAGGGTGTGCGCCACATGCGATTCCACTTGATCGCCGACGAGATCGACGCTGGCCACCAGGAACAACCGCTTTGGCCCGACGATCACCAGACGAACGAACCGCACGTCGGCGACATCGGGTAACTGCCGGATCCGCGCGACCACCGCGTCGTTGAGTTCTGCAGAGCCTGGCTCTCCGGTCAGAAAGCGCCGATTGCGGTCGATGAGCAGCACGGCGGTCACCGCGAGCAGCACGCCGACAAGGATGGAACCGGCCGCGTCCCACATCGAATCACCGGTGAGCTGGCGCAGCCCAATCCCCGCGAACGCGATGACAAGTCCGATCACCGCCACGGTGTCCTCGGCGAACACCGCCCGCGTGGTCGGGTCGGACGTCGCCATCGCATGCTCGAGCAGGTCGCGGTTGTACAGCCGTGCTTCACCGCGCAGCTGGCGCACCGACTGCAGCAGCGAATAGCCCTCCATCACGAACGCGATCGCCAGCACGATGTACGCCAGCCGGTAGTCGCCCCGGTTCGGTTCGCCGTGCAGCAAGGTGGTGATGCCGTGCCACACCGACACGGATGCGCCGGTCACGAACAGGCCCACCGCGGCCAGCAGCGCCCACACGTACGCCTCGCGGCCGTGCCCCAACGGATGCCGGACATCCGCGGGCCGCCTGCTGCGCTTGTCGGCGATCAGCAAGAACACCTCGTTTCCGGTGTCCGCCCAGGAGTGGGCCGCCTCGGCGACCATCGACGCGGATCCCGACAGTACGGCGGCCACCGTCTTGGCCGCCGCGACGGCCGCGTTGGCGGCCAGCGCGACCAGAACGGTCCGGGTGCTCTCCCCCGCCTGTGCAGCTTCGGAGATCCGACCAAGATCCAGCGGTCCGTTTGTCATGTCTGGCAGGTCGGGCACCAGAACACATTGCGGCCCTCGAGCACCTCGGTCAACACCGTGGTGCCACATACCCGGCAGGGGTCACCGGCGCGCCGGTACACGTAGGTGCGTGGCCGACCTTGCGCATACGATGGCGCGCCGCGGTCATACTCAGGGGCGACCACGTGGATCTTGCCGCGGCGGTATCCCACCGCCATCAGCTCCACCAAATCGGTCCACATCGAGTCGAATTCGGCTTTGTCGACGGCTTTGCCCGGCCGGTGTGGGTCGATCCCGTGCCGGAACAGCAGCTCGTTGCGATAGACATTGCCGATGCCTGCGATCACCGCTTGGTCCATCAGCAGCGCACCAATCGGCCTCTGCGACTTGGTGATTCGCTTCCATGCGCCGGCTGGGTCGGCATCTTTTTTCAGCGGGTCGGGGCCCAGTCGGGCCAAGACCGCGTCGACCTGCGCTTCGTCGAGCACTTCGCACGCCGTCGGGCCGCGCAGATCGGTGCCGAAGTCAGCGCCGACCATCCGCATGCGCACCTCGCCAACCGGCGGCCCCATCGGTACCCCGGAGTCGGTGAACGCCCCGTACAACCCGAGGTGCACGTGCACGATCGGACCACCGGTGTAGTGGTGGAACAGATGCTTGCCGTACGCGGTCGCCCGGCGCAGCACCCTTCCGTTCACCGCCGCCGCGCCCTCGGCGAACCGCCCCTGCGGGCTGGACACCGCCACCGGCTGACCGCCGAACTTGCGTTGGTGCAGCCGGGCCAGCCGGTGAAGCGTGTGACCTTCGGGCACGCCTAGCCCGGCGCACCCGGCACCGGCGGCGCCTGGTGAGTGCGTTCGTATTCGGCGAGGATGTCGATACGCCGTTGGTGGCGTTCGGCTTTCGACCATGGTGTGGAAAGGAACGTGTCGACGATCGCCAGCGCCTCGTCGACCGTGGTCATCCGGGCGCCGATGCCGATGAGTTGCGCGTCGTTGTGCTGGCGGGCCAGCGATGCGGTCTCGGTGTTCCAGCCCAGCGCGCACCGGGCGCCGGGCACCTTGTTGGCGGCGATCTGCTCGCCGTTGCCGGAGCCACCGATCACGATGCCGAGACTGCCCGGATCACCGACGGTGCGCAGCCCGGCCGCGATGCAGAACGCCGGGTAGTCGTCCTCGGCGTCATAGGTGTACGCGCCGCAGTCGATCGGCTCGTGCCCGTTCTTCTTGAGGTGGTCGATGATGGTCTGCTTGAGTTCGAAGCCGGCGTGGTCAGAGCCGAGGTAGACGCGCATGGCCGTCATTGTGTCAGGCCATACAACCGGGTCCGGGTCGGATGTACGGTTTGGTCACACGAGTTTGGTGGCACGAAGGGAGATCTGCGGTGTCCAACCACTTCACCGGCCTGAGCCTGGGTCCGCCGCTCGGGGACCAACGACTGGACCTCTGCGACCTTTACGCATTCCAGTCGCCCGCCGACCCCCAGCGCACCGTGCTCATCCTCAACGCGAATCCGACCGCCGACGCGCTTCACCCTGACGCGATCTACCGGCTGGCGATCGACAACGACGGGGATCTGTTGAACGACATCGCGTTCAGCTATGTGTTCTCCAAGCCGCAGAACGGCAGCCAGACCGTTGACGTCTACATGGCCGTCGGCCAGCAGGCGCGGTCGCTCGAAGCCGTCGGGGCGAAGATCCTGTCCGACGTCGACGTCTCGTTCGGACCGGAACCCAACATCGTGACCGCGGGCGACATCACCTTCTTCGCCGGCGCCCGCAGCGACGCGTTCTTCTTCGACTTCGACGGCATCAAGAACCTCTTCGACACCTCGGGCAAGCGCAACTTCACCGAGCCACACCTGGGCGGCCCCTCACCGTGGACGGGCGTCGACTCCAACACCGAGGCGAACGTCTTCTCGACCGTGCTAGAACTGCCCACCGAGCGACTCGGCGGGAATCCCGCCATCCGGATCTGGGGTCGTTGCAGTCTGCGGAAAGACGGCGAACTTCTCCACGTCGACCGGGCCGGGCACCCCTCGGTCAGCAGCTTCTTCAACACGGACGACACCAAAGAGGAGTACAACGCCAGCGAACCGGTCAACGATCGCGCGCGCTGGACCGACCAGTTCGTCCACCTGATGGGCCACACCGGCAACTACACGCGCGAGGAGGCCGTCGCGGCGATCGACAGGGAGGGCACGCTGCCCGACATGTTGACCTTCAATCCCGCGGCGCCGGCGCAGTACCCGAACGGCCGGGTGTTCACCGACGACGTCATCAACTACCGCCTGGCGTTCCTGTCGAAGGGCGAGATTCCGCCCACCGGACTCTCGCCGCACACCGACACGCTCGGTCAGTTTCCGTACCTGGGGACGCCGCACGCGTCTTCGAGCTGAGCGGCGCTCGTCGAGTGTGAACTGAGCGACGCCTTTACGGCGTGTCGCGCAGCTGAGTTCACTGTCGGCGTGGGTCAGTCGAACTGCGGCGGCTCGGTACGGGTGCGCTTGAGTTCCCAGAAGTGCGGGTAGGCGGCGAACGTCACCGACGCGTCCCACAGCTTGCCGGCCTCCTCACCGTGGGGAATGCGGGAAAACACCGGCCCGAAGAACGCGACGCCGTTGACGTGGATCGTCGGCGTGCCGACGTCCTCGCCCACCGCGTCCATCCCGGCGTGGTGGCTCTTGCGCAGCGCATCGTCGTAGCGGTCCGTGGTCGCCGCCTCGGCGAGCGTGGCAGGCAACCCGACCTCGTCCAGGGACTGGCTGATCACCTCGTCGGGGTCTTTGTTGCCCTGGTCGTGGATCCGCGTGCCCATCGCGGTGTACAGCGGCGCGAGCACCTCCGGACCCTTGGCCTCCTCCGCGGCGATCAGCACCCGCACCGGGCCCCACGCCTTCTTCAACCCCTCCCGGTATTCGTCGGGGAGATCCTTGTTCTCGTTGAGCACCGCCAGGCTCATGACGTGGAAGTTCGCCTCGATGTCGCGGACCTTCTCGACCTCGAGAATCCACCGTGAGGTGATCCAGCACCACGGGCACAGCGGGTCGAACCAGAAATCGGCTACCGACTTCTCGGGCTTTTGGGGCTTTTCGGCCTTTTCGGGCATCAACAATCCTCTCGAGCGGATGTCACCAGTCTTCCACCGAGCACAACGTCGGCTGAAATGCGCATGTTCCCGCTGCCTATATGTTGGACGGCGTGGCACTTCCCAACCTGACGCGTGACCAGGCGATTGAGCGTGCGGCGCTGGTGACCGTCGACAACTACACGATCGAGTTGGACCTCACCGACGGCAACGCGGCACCGGGTGAACGCACCTTCCGGTCGCAGACCACCGTGACGTTCGACGCGCTCCCCGGCGCCGACACCGTGATAGACATCGCGGCCGACACGGTGCGCAGCGCGACGTTGAACGGCGTCGACATCGACGTGTCCGGCTATGACGAGTCCACCGGGATCGCGCTGGCCGGCCTCGAGGAGCACAACGTGGTGGTCGTCGACGCCGACTGCGCCTACTCACACACCGGAGAGGGCCTGCACCGGTTCGTCGATCCCGTCGACAGCGAGGTCTACCTGTACTCGCAGTTCGAGACCGCCGACGCCAAGCGGATGTTCGCGTGCTTCGACCAGCCCGACCTGAAGGCGACGTTCGATGTCACCGTGAGCGCGCCCGCCCACTGGCAGGTGGTGTCCAACGGCGCGACGGCCGGGGTGGCGGAACGCGACGACGCGAAGGTGCACACGTTCGCCACCACGCCACGGATGAGCACCTACCTGGTGGCGCTGATCGCGGGACCGTACGCCCGCTGGGACGACAACTATTCCGATGAGCACGGCGACATTGCGCTGGGCCTGTTCTGCCGCGCCTCGTTGGCCGAATACATGGACGCCGAGCGGCTTTTCACGCAGACCAAACAGGGCTTCGGTTTCTACCACCAGAACTTCGGCGTGCCGTACGCGTTCGGCAAGTACGACCAGCTGTTCGTGCCGGAGTTCAACGCCGGCGCAATGGAAAACGCCGGCGCCGTGACGTTTCTCGAAGACTACGTCTTCCGCAGCAAGGTGACCCGCGCGTCGTATGAGCGGCGCGCGGAGACGGTGCTGCACGAGATGGCACACATGTGGTTCGGCGATCTGGTGACCATGCGGTGGTGGAACGACCTGTGGCTCAACGAGTCCTTCGCGACGTTCGCGTCGGTGCTGTGCCAAAGCCGGGCCACCGAGTTCACCGAGGCCTGGACGACGTTCGCCAACGTCGAGAAGTCGTGGGCGTACCGGCAGGACCAGTTGCCGTCCACCCACCCGATCGCCGCCGACATCCCCGATCTGGCCGCGGTCGAGGTGAACTTCGACGGCATCACCTACGCCAAGGGCGCCAGCGTGCTCAAGCAGCTGGTGGCCTACGTCGGTCTGGACCACTTCCTGGCCGGGTTACGCGACTATTTCCGCGCTCACGAGTTCGACAACGCCACGTTCGACGATCTGCTCGTCGCGCTGGAGAAGGCGTCCGGCCGCGACCTGTCCGACTGGGGCGGCCAATGGCTGAAAACCACCGGGCTCAACACGCTGCGCCCCGACTTCGACGTCGACGCGGACGGCCGGTTCACCCGGTTCGCGATCCGGCAGAGCGGCGCCGCGCCGGGTGCCGGCGAGACGCGGGTGCACCGGCTGGCGGTGGGTGTCTATGACGATGACGGAACCGGCAAGCTGGTCCGGGCGCACCGCGAGGAGCTCGACATCGAAGGTGAACTCACCGACGTGCCTGCATTACAAGGTGTTTCACGCGGCACCCTGATCCTGGTCAACGACGACGACCTGACATACTGCTCGCTGCGGCTCGACGAGGAGTCGCTGGCCACCGCGCTGTCGCGGATCGCCGACATCGCCGAGCCGCTGCCGCGCACGCTGGTGTGGTCGGCGGCCTGGGAGATGACCCGCGATGCGGAGCTGCGCGCCCGCGACTTCGTGTCACTGGTGTGCGCAGGGGTGCAGGCCGAGACCGAGGTCGGGGTGGCGCAGAGGCTGTTGATGCAGGCGCAGAGCGCGCTCGGTTCCTATGCCGAGCCGGGATGGGCGTGCGAGCAGGGGTGGCCGATGTTCGCCGACCGGCTGCTGGAACTCGCCCGCGGCGCGGCGGCGGGCTCGGATCACCAACTGGCGTACGTCAACGCGCTGTGCTCGTCGGTGCTGAAAGTGCGCCACATCGAGGTGCTGTCCGCGCTGCTGGACACCGATCCCGCGGACCGCGGGCTGGCGGGCCTGGTCGTCGACACCGATCTGCGGTGGCGGATCGTTGCCGCTTTGGCCAGGTCCGGCGTCGTCGACGCCGACGGGCCCGGGACGCCGTTCATCGACGCGGAGGTGCAGCGCGACCCGACGGCCGCGGGGAAGCGGCACGGGGCGGCCGCGTCGGCGACGCGGCCGCAGACCGCGGTCAAGGAGCGGGCGTGGACCGACGTGATCGAGGACGACACGCTGCCCAACATCGTGGCGCGTGCGATCATCGGCGGCTTCGTCGCGCCGGGGCAGGCGGAGCTGCTGGCACCCTTCACCTCGCGTTACTTCGAGGCCATTGAAGGCGTGTGGGAGCGGCGCTCCAGCGAAGTGGCGCAGACCGTGGTCATCGGCCTGTATCCGGCGTGGGACATCACCGAGGAGGCCATCGCGGCCGCCGACCGTTTCCTGGCCGAAGACCTGCCACCTGCCCTGCGCCGGTTGGTGATCGAAGGGAAGGCCGGCGTCGAGCGGGCGCTGAAGGCCCGCCGCTTCGACGCAGGCTAGGGCGGGGAGATGCCGGCGGAGAGCACCCGCACCCCGCTGACCAACCCGTCGATCAGGTTGCCCTCTTTGAAGGCCGACGCCGCCGCGGCCACGCCGAGCGGAGCGGACGATTCTGCGCCGCGGCCCCGCACACCCGCGCCGTAGGCCACCTCGATGACGTGTTGGTCGGGCGAAACGGCCAGCAGCACAGCGTCATTGGGCGTGGGCACGTGTGCGAGGATCTCGCGGGCGCGGGCGGCGGGGTCCGCGCCGAGGTCGCCGATGTACACCGCCATCCGTGCCCTGGACGCCCGAGTGCCGCGGCTCAACGCGTCGTCGAGCGTGACCAGGTCGATCGCCGGGAACGGGTAATCCACTGACGCCTCGCCGGGCTCGGTAACCCCCGAGATGCGTCCGCTGGAGGTGATGACGAAGCCGACCGGAAGATCGGGCGGTTGGACGGTTGCCAGCTCACCACTTGCCACTTGCGCCACCTCCCACGGTCAACTCGTCAGACCCATGACCGTGCGGGTCACCGACACGCTCGTCGGTCGCCGCCCACAGGATCGGCTCATGCGTCCACGGCTCCGACATCTTGTAGGTCGCCGGGTGCGGGCCTTTATGGGACCAGATCAACGCGGCCAGAATGATTATCAGCAACAGCGGGATACCCACGAACAACGCGTGGACCTCGAGAATGCTCACGAGGCAAACCGTATCAGCCGGGGAGCAGCGATGAGCGGCCGAAAACTACGCCGCGCCCTCATCCAGATAGCGCACCCAGGCGGGGTCGAGTTCCTTGACGGTGGACAGCAGCCGCCAGTGCTGACCCTTCGGCGTGCTGGGCACCAAACGCAGCGACCAGCCGAGCTCGCTGAGCAGCCGGTCGGCCTTGCGGTGGTTACAGGTGGAGCAGCTCGCGACGCAGTTCTCCCAGCTGTGGCTGCCGCCTCGGCTGCGCGGCACCACGTGGTCGACGGTGTTGGCCTTGGCGCCGCAGTACGCACAGCGGAACCGGTCGCGGTGCATCAGCGCCGCGCGGGTCATCGGGACGCGCGCCCGGTACGGGACGCGGACATAGGAACGCAGCCGAATCACCGACGGCACGACGATCGTCCTGGTCGCGGAGTGGATCACGGGCCCGGCGGGGTCGTCGTGCACGACGTCGGCCTTGCCGCACAGCAGCATGACCACCGCGCGGCGCATCGGCAGCGCGGTCAGCGGTTCGTAGGTGGAATTCAGCAGCAAAACCCGGCGGCGGCCCCAGATCGAGGTCGATTCGTGAACGTGGTGGATGTCGACGCTGTGGAGGGTGCGATCAGCGACAAAACTGTTTTGGCCAGCCGCGACGCCGTGATGGCGGGGGCCGCGGCTCTTCTTACGCTGCGCCATGTGACCTCCGCCGATCAGTCCACCATGAATAGGGCCATAGTGCACGACAATACTGATCGTGTTCGCAGGTCAGTCGGTGAACATCAAATGACGATGCCGGGATGGCCCACAATGGAAGGCGATGGAACTGACAGACCCGCAATCGTTCTATGACGCCGTCGGCGGGGCGGAGACGTTCAACGCGATCGTGTCGCGGTTCTATGCGCTGGTTCGCGAAGACGAGATCCTGCGGCCGCTGTATCCCGAAGACGAGCTCGATGCCGCCGAGCAGCGGTTGCGGATGTTCCTCGAGCAGTACTGGGGCGGCCCGCGGACCTACTCCGACCAGCGCGGCCACCCGCGGCTGCGGATGCGCCACGCCCCGTTCCGGATCGGCCCGTTCGAACGGGATGCGTGGCTGCGCTGCATGCACACCGCGGTCGGGGAGATCGATTCGCAGACCCTCGACGATGAACACCGGAAGGAGTTGCTGGACTACCTCGAGATGGCAGCCCACTCGATGGTGAACTCGCCGTTGTGAGTGTTGGCGGTAAAGGGATTAGCCCCAACCGGCGTTCCCGGAGGCGCAATGCGCCACAATGACCTCGCCACCGCCATTCCTCGTCAAGGCCGCGTCTTGGGCTTCCGCGATGGTCGCGCCGTACCAACCATAATGAGCGCCCCCTGCTACGGCGAGGGCGGCACACTCGTTATGCGCCCAGGCATCGATCTCGCACTGTTGGCCGCCGAAGTTGCGGCAGTTCTGTAGTGCGGTGTCCTGGGCCTGATCCTGGGTGAACGCGTTGTTGGCCCAACCGTACGAGCCGTTGTCAGGTGAATATGCGATGGCGACATACGGACCGCCCTGGTCGGCGTTGGCCGGTCCAGCTGGGCCGAGCGTGCCGACAGCCGCCGCGATGGCGGCGACCAAGAGGACGGGAATGCGGGAAGCAGGGTTCACGTGCACGGCATTTCTCCTCTGGTGTGGCGCCGCCCTCGTTAGGCCACGTCAAACGGTAGGAGCACTATCGCACTCCGAAGGCGACATTTTCGGCCGTTTACTCGATGTGAACTCGCCGTTCTGAGACGCGGGGGCCGCCAACACGTTCTCGCCCGTAACCTTGGGCCTCGTGGCAACGAATAGCGACACCGGTCCGTGGTGGTCGCGTGCGGTGTTCTACCAGGTGTATCCACGCTCGTTTGCCGACAGCGACGGCGACGGCGTCGGCGACCTCGACGGTGTCACGGCCAGGCTCGACTACCTCGAGCAGCTCGGGGTCGACGCGATCTGGCTGAACCCGGTCACCGTGTCGCCGATGGCCGACCATGGCTATGACGTCGCCGACCCCCGCGACGTCGACCCGTTGTTCGGCGGACTTGATGCGCTGGACAGGATGATCGCCGCGGCGCACCAGCGCGGCATCAAGGTGACGATGGACCTCGTCCCGAATCACACCAGCTCGCAGCACCTCTGGTTTCAGGCGGCGCTGGCCGCCGGTCCCGGCGCCCAGCGCGAGCGCTACATCTTCCGCGACGGCCGCGGCGCCGACGGCGCGCTGCCGCCCAACAACTGGGTGTCGGTGTTCGGCGGGCCGGCGTGGACACGGGTGACCGAGCCCGACGGCAACCCCGGACAGTGGTACCTGCATCTTTTCGACGCCGAACAGCCGGACCTGAACTGGGACAACCCCGAGGTGTTCGACGACTTCGAAAAGACCCTGCGGTTCTGGATGGACCGCGGCGTGGATGGCTTCCGCATCGACGTCGCGCACGGGATGGCCAAGCCGCCGGGCCTGCCGGACATGAAGAACCCCAACATCGGGATGCTGAAACTCGACGACAACGACCCGCGGTTCAACCACGAGGGCGTGCACGACATTCACCGCGACGTCCGCCGGGTGTTCAACGACTACCCGGACGCGGTCGCGATCGGCGAGGTGTGGGTGTTCGACAACGAGCAGTTCGCCAAGTACCTGCGCCCCGACGAGCTGCACCTGGGCTTCAACTTCCGGCTGCTGCGCGCCGAGTTCGACGCCACCGAGATCCGCGACGCGATCACCAACTCGCTGGCGGCAGCCGCGATCGTGGACGCGACGCCCACCTGGACGCTGGCCAACCACGACGTCGAGCGCGAGGTCACCCGCTACGGCGGCGGCGAGGTCGGCTTGGCGCGGGCGCGGGCGATAGCGCTGGTGATGCTGGCGTTGCCGGGAACGGTGTTCGTGTACAACGGCG
Source organism: uncultured Actinomycetota bacterium (assembly GCA_963759655.1). Taxonomy (GTDB): domain Bacteria; phylum Actinomycetota; class Actinomycetes; order Mycobacteriales; family Mycobacteriaceae; genus Mycobacterium. The sequence continues at coordinate 105,807 of CAVXAG010000014.1, forward strand.
AGGAGCTCGGGCTGCCGAACGTCGAGCTGCCCGACGAGGCGCTGCAGGATCCGGTGTGGTTTCGGTCCGGGGGCGAGGAGCGGGGCCGCGACGGGGTGCGGGTGCCGATGCCGTGGGAGGGCGACGAGCCGCCGTTCGGGTTCTCCGCTTCTGCCGACACGTGGCTGCCGATTCCACCGGAGTGGGCGCGGCTCACTGTCGAGCGCCAACTGCGCGATCCCGACTCGACGCTCAACTTCTGGCGGCAGGCGCTGCGGCTGCGCCACAAGCGGCCGTCGGGCACAACGTTCGAATGGCTGGACGCGCCTGCCGACGCGGTGATCTTCCGGGTGGCCGGCGGGCTGGTGTGCGCGCTGAACGTCGGCGCTGACCCGATCGACCTGCCCGACGGGGAAGTGCTGCTCGCCAGCGCGCCCGTTGATGCCGGCACGCTGCCGCCCGGCGCCGCGGCTTGGCTGGTCTAGCGGCTAGAGAAGTCGCAGTAGTTGGCGGCGGTAGTACACCGAGCCATACGGCGCGTCGACGCGCAGCCATGCACCGACCGTCCGGACCCGCACGATCTCGTCGGCGGCTTGTGGGTCGACAAAACCCATTGCCGTCAAAGCGAATACGCAGCGCATCGGCACACCTACCGTTACGCCGGCGGCGCTGACCTGGATCACCTCTTGATCCAGCAGTGACACCGGCGGCCCGTGCCCGCCCTGCTCCTTGGACACCTCGGCGCCCCGTTGCGCCAGATCCAGGACCGCGCGGGCGGGCACGTCGTCGACGTGCACGAAGCCGGACTCGGGCGGCAACGCACCACGCCAGCCCGAGTCCATCGGGAAGCCGGGGTCGACGAAGCCGGACGGATCCGGCGCGGCGAGGCCGTGCAACAGCGCATCGGCGCCTGCGCTGATGTCGGGCGGCCGCACCGTGCCGTCGACCACCCGGCTCGCCAGCACATCGAAACCCGTTGCGGCCCAGGCTACCAGCACATCTTGGGAGCGCCGCCGCAGCCGGATCACGGCGGCGTCGTCGAGTCGGCGGGCACGTTCGACGAAGGCCGCAAGGTTGGCGCGTTGAGCCGTGTCGGGCAGCCACACCCCCCGCTCGGCACTGAGAGTCATCGCATCCAATGTTGCAGATATTCTCGCTGCGCAGCCGACAGCCGTTGCAGTCGTCGTTCTTTGATGTGCACCGCCGCCAGCTGCGTCTCGGCGATCACCGATGGCTTCGCGCTCGAACCGGCGTTGACGGGCCGCACCTCGTAGCCCAGCGTGAAGTCGACTGCGCGCACCCTTTTGCTCCAGATCGTCACCTGCAGCGGTGAATCGATCAGGCTCAGCTGGCCTTTGTAGAGCACCCGCACCTCGTGGATCAACAGGCCCACCGTGGTGATCTCGGCTCCGAACGGCTCCTTCAGGAACGGCACCCGTGCCTCTTCGAGGATCGTCACCATCGTGGCGTGGTTGACGTGCTGGTACATGTCGATGTCCGACCACCGCACCGACACCGGTGTGGTGAAGCCGGGTGCGGTCATGCGGAAGTCCCGGTGCCCGTTCGCGTCATGCTTCGAATCTGCCGCGCCGCCACCGACAGCGTTGCGAGATCACGCTCGTCGCTGTCCTTGATCTCGGCAAGCGTGCGACGGGCGCGGTCGATCCGCGACATGTTGGTGTGCTCCCACTCGGCGATCTTCTCGTCCCCACTTTCGTCGGGCTCCCCCACCGCCAGCACGTCGAAGCACAGTGAACGCAATGAACCGTAGATGTCGTCACGAATCGCCAAGCGTGCCAACGCATGCCAGTGATCGTTGCGGTCAAGTTCTGATACGGCGGTGAGCAGCCCGTCGATGTCGAGGTGGCCCATCAGTGCGAAGTACGTGTCGGCCACCTCGGCGCTGTCCCGTTCGAGGATGTCGGCGATGTCGATGACGTCGAGCAGGCTGTAGCTGTACAGGCCCGCGGCGACCGCACCCGCGAGATCCTCGTCGGCACCGTGGGAGACGAAGTCGGCCGTTCGGTTGATGACGATCTGACGGTCCTCAGCGCGCAGCCATTGCGAAATGCGCGGCGCCAGCGTCCTAACCTGTGACCGGAACCGGTTGATTTCGGCACCGACCGCCAGTGGCTGGGGCCGGTAGTTGATCAGCCACCGCGCCGCACGGTCGAGCAACCGACGGAGGTCCAGCGTCATCCGGTCGGACAGCGCGATCATGATGCTGCCGTCCTCGGCTTTGGCGCGGATGCGGCGCCACAGGTCGCCGATCCCGAAAATCGCGTCGACCGCAACGAACGTGCGAACCGCGTCGACAAACGTGACGCCCGCCTCCTCGACGACCCGATAGGCGAACGTGATGCCCCCGCAGTCCACGACGTCGTTGACCAACATCGTCGTGACGATCTCGCGGCGCAGCTGGTGTGCGCGAATGTCGGTGGCGTAGTTGTCGCGCAGCTTTGTGGGGAAGTAGGCCGGCAACCGGGACGCGAACACCTCCTGGTCCGGCAGTTCGCTGGCCAGCAGATGGTCCTTGAGGTCCAGTTTGACGTGCGCCATCAAGGTGGCCAGTTCCGGCGAGGTGAGGCCGAGGCCCTGGTCCATCCGACGCCGGATCTCCTTGTCGGACGGGAGCGCCTCCAGCTCGCGGTTCAGTGCGCGGCGTTGCTCCAAATCCTTGATCTGACGGGCATGTACGGTCAGCAGGCTGGCGGCGTTGGCGCGGCTGGTGCCCATCAGGTCGTTCTGCTCGACGTTGTCGGTCAGCACCAGGTCCCCGACCTCGTCGGTCATCGACTCCATCAACTGGGTGCGGTCCTCGGCCCTGACCTTGCCCGCCGTGATCAACGCGTCGACCAGGATCTTGATGTTCACCTCATGGTCGGAGCAGTCGACGCCCGCGGAGTTGTCCAGCGCGTCGGTGTTGATCCGACCGCCGGCGAGGTCGTACTCGACCCGTCCCAGCGCGGTGAGCCCAAGGTTGCCGCCCTCGCCGATCACCTTGGCCAGCACCTGATTCCCGTTCACGCGGACGGCGTCGTTGGAGCGGTCACCGACATCGAGGCTGGACTCGGACTCGGCCTTGATGTAGGTGCCGATGCCGCCGTTGAACAGCAGATCGACCGGCGCGCACAACACCGCGCGGACGAGTTCGGGTGGGGTCATCTCGGTGATGTCGTCCGAGACGGCCAACGCCCGACGCATCTCGTGGCTGAGCGGGATGGATTTCTGTTCACGGCTGAATACCCCACCGCCCTCGCTGATGAGCGACTTGTCGTAGTCGTCCCAGCTGGACCGCGGTAGGGCGAACATGCGGTCACGTTCCTGGAACGACGTCGCGGCGTCCGGGTTCGGGTCCAGGAAAATGTGCCGGTGGTCGAACGCGGCGATCAGCCGAATGTGTTTCGACAGCAACATGCCGTTGCCGAACACGTCGCCGCTCATGTCACCGATTCCGACGACGGTGAAGTCCTCGCTCTGCGTGTCCACGCCCATCTCGCGGAAGTGCCGCTTGACGCTTTCCCAGGCGCCCTTGGCCGTGATGCCCATCGCCTTGTGGTCGTAGCCCACCGATCCGCCGGACGCGAACGCGTCGCCCAGCCAGAACCCGTAGGACTTGGCGACCTCGTTGGCGATGTCGGAGAACGTCGCGGTGCCCTTGTCGGCGGCCACCACCAGATACGCGTCGTCGTTGTCACGGCGGACCACCTGCTGCGGGGCGATGACCTTGCCGGACGCGTGGTCGACGTTGTCCGTGACGTCGAGCAAGCCCGCGATGAACATCTTGTAGCAGGCCACTCCTTCCGCGCGGGTGGCGTCGCGGTCGGCGGCGGCGCCCCCGGTGGCGATCGGGGGCTGTTTGACCACGAAGCCGCCCTTCGCGCCGACCGGAACGATGACGGCGTTCTTCACCGTCTGCGCCTTGGCCAGCCCGAGAACCTCGGTGCGGAAGTCTTCGCGCCGATCCGACCACCGCAGGCCACCGCGAGCGACCGGACCGAACCGCAGGTGCACGCCCTCCACGCGAGGCGAGTAGACGAAGATCTCGAATTTGGGTCGGGGCAACGGCAATTCGCTGATGAGCCCCGGATCCAGTTTGACCGAGAGCACTTGTTGCCGGCGGGCCGACCCGGCACGGGTGACAAAGTAATTCGTCCGCACCGTCGCCTGCACCAGGGACGCGAACCCACGCATCACCCGGTCGGTCTCGAGGCTGACGAGCGCGTCGATGTCCTTGGCGACGGCGGCCGCCGCCGTTTGCGCGTCGCGCCTGCCGGACCTGGACGGGTCGAAGAGCGCCTCGAACAACTCGACCAACGCGCGCGCGGTGTGCGGGTTCTCGTTGACCACGCCCTCGATGTGCGATTGGCTGTATGGGAAACAAGCCTGCCGCAGGTATTTCGCGTACGCGCGCAGGATGACCACCTGCTGCCAGGTCATCCCGGCCCGCAACACGAGTTCGTTGAAGCGGTCGATCTCGGCCTGCCCGCGCCAAATTGCGGTGACGGTGTCTGCGAACCGTTGCGCCGTCTCCCCCGGTTCGGTGCCCTCGACCTTGTCGGGAATCGTCGGGTGCGGGGAGATCTTGAACTGGTAGATCCACACCTGCAGCCCATCGGCACGGGTCACGGTGAACGGGCGCTCCTCGAGTACGTCCACGCCCATGCTCTGCAGCATCGGCAGAAGCTGGCTCAGCGACGCGGACTGGCCACCGAGAAACCAGGTCAGCTGGTCGATCCGGTCCTTGCCACCCTCGGCGAACACCAGCTTGACCGAGTCTTCCTGCAGCGCTTCGATGACCGCGATGTCGGCGATGGCGTCTTCCGGTGCGACCGCTTGCTTGTACACCTCGGGAAACGCCTCGGCGTAGTGCTCGGCCTGCGCCTGCGCGATCGAACCCGACCGCACCGCGCCGAGCAGTCGGTCCGCCCAGGTCCGCGCGGCCTCGCTCAGCAACGCCTGCACCCGCAGCCGGTTCTCGTCTGATGTATCAATCGCATCCGGCGGCGTGTCGTCGGGCAGGCGGATAACGAAATGAACCGCAGCCCAGGGTGATTCGCTGACCCGCGCGCTGTAGTCGATACTGGCGCCGCCTAACTCGCGGACCAGGATGTCCTGGATCTCCAACCGGACGGCGGTGGTGTAGCGGTCGCGCGGCAGGTAGACCAGCGCCGACACAAAGTTAGCGAGGGGGTCGGCACGCATGAACAGCAACGTGCGTCGACGCGAGCCCACGTCGATGATCTCGGTGGCCATCGCGAGGAGCTCGTCGACGTCGAGTGCGAAAAGCTCGGGACGGGGGATGGTTTGGATGACATCGAGGAGCAGCTGACCCGGCAAGGTGTTGGGGTCACGGCCCGACCTGGCCAGCACCTCGTTGACCTGCCGCGAAATGACCGGAATCTCTTTGACGTTGGCGTTCGCTGCCGCGACGGTGAACAACCCGACGAGCCGGTGCTCAATCGTCTGATCTCCCGAGTCATCACGAACGACAACCACATAGGGATAGGCCCCGTAGCGCAGGTAGCTGGGCACCTCCACCTGGGTCAGCACGAACAGATCATCGGATCCGCTCAGCGGAGGGAAGAATTCTTTTCGCCGACGCAGCACACCGAGGCAGCTGGAGTCGTGGACATCGGCGTCGCTGCCGTCCACCGAGCAGCGCCGGTAGCCGATCAGCACGAAGTGGCCGTCGTCGAGCCAGCGCAGCAATCGCGCGACCTCGTGACGCTTGTTGGCCGGGAAGCGGCTGTAGTTGTCGTTGTCCAGGGCGTCGGCGAGCGTGCGCAGCGCCTTTCGCATCGCATTGGAATCGCGGGCGACCAGCTGAGCGTCGGTGATCACCGACGGCAGCTCGCGCTTTACTTCCCCCAGTTTCTTGCGATCGGCGCCGGCGGCCAGCTCGACGTGGATCCAGGCCTCGTCGGCCGCGCCCTTGTCGGCGTTGTCGCCCTCGGCCGGCACGCGAAGGTCTTCCAGCACGCCGTCCGGGCCGCGCCGGACCCGGAACACGGGGCTCATGATCGACACATAGGGCACGTGCAGCCGGTTGAGCAGAACGGTCACCGACTCCATCAGCATCGGCGCCTCGTCGGCGACAACTTGCACGGCCGGCCCGATGTGCTGCGGGTCGTCGTCGGGGTAGATGGCGATGTTCGTGGCCCCGGGCTGGCGGGTGTAGCCCAGCCGGCTGTGGGCGGCCAGCACCGCCTGCGTCAGCACCTGCTGAGCACGAAGCTGCACCGGAGCGGTGAGACCCCGGTCGCCGATCTCCGGCGCGTCGCCCTGCGGGCCGCGATAGCTTGCCACGTAGGCCTGCGTCACGCTCTGCGCGAACTTCCCCCAGCCCCCCGAGTCGGCAACAGTCTCGGAGTCGGGCCTGACCGTCATCGGAGGGCTCCTCATTCGGTGCGGCGTACCAGCGCTGGCACGCAGCCGCCCACCCTAGTCGCGCTGGCCTTGCTAGTCGCGGGTCAGCCGTCGGTGGGTCACGCGATGCGGGCGAGCGGCGTCGGCACCGAGCCTAGCCACCTTGTTCTCCTCGTAGGCAGCAAAATTGCCTTCAAACCAGAACCACTTTGCCTCGTTGTCCGCGTCACCCTCCCAGGCCAGGATGTGCGTGCAGGTGCGGTCGAGGAACCAGCGGTCGTGGGAGATGACCACGGCGCAGCCGGGGAACTTCTCCAACGCGTTCTCCAGCGAGCCGAGTGTTTCGACGTCGAGGTCGTTTGTCGGCTCGTCGAGCAGGATCAGATTGCCACCCTCTTTGAGGGTCATCGCGAGGTTGAGCCTGTTGCGTTCACCGCCGGACAGCACTCCGGCGGGCTTCTGCTGATCGGCCCCCTTGAAGCCGAACGCCGACACGTAGGCCCGTGACGGTATCTCGTTCTGCCCGACCTCGATGTAATCGAGGCCGTCGGACACCACTTGCCAGACGTTCTTCTTCGGGTCGATGCCCGCGCGAGCCTGGTCGACATAACTGAGCTTGACGGTGTCGCCGATCTTCACCTCGCCGCTGTCCGGTTTCTCGAGGCCGACGATGGTTTTGAACAGCGTGGTCTTGCCGACGCCGTTGGGGCCGATGACGCCGACGATGCCGTTGCGCGGCAAGGTGAACGACAGATCCTTGATCAGCAGCCGCCCGTCGAATCCCTTGTCGAGGTGGTCCACCTCCACCACCAAACTGCCCAGCCGCGGCCCGGTCGGGATCTGGATCTCCTCGAAGTCGAGCTTTCGGGTCTTCTCCGCCTCGGTGGCCATCTCCTCGTAGCGTTGCAGCCGGGCTTTGCTCTTGGCCTGGCGCGCCTTTGCCCCGGAGCGGACCCAGGCGAGTTCGTCCTGAAGCCGCTTCTGCAGCTTGACGTCCTTTCGGCCCTGCACGGCCAGCCGCTCGGCCTTCTTTTCCAGATACGTCGAGTAGTTGCCCTCATACGGGAAGGCGTGGCCCCGGTCCAGCTCGAGGATCCACTGCGCCACGTTGTCCAGGAAGTAGCGGTCGTGGGTAACGGCCAGGATCGCGCCCTTGTAGCTGGCCAGGTGCTGTTCCAGCCACTGCACGCTCTCGGCGTCCAGATGGTTCGTCGGCTCGTCGAGCAGCAGCAGGTCGGGCTTGCTCAGGAGCAGCCTGCACAGCGCCACCCGGCGCCGCTCCCCACCGGACAGGTGCGTCACCGGCTCGTCGGGCGGCGGGCAGCGCAGCGCGTCCATCGCCTGCTCGAGCTGGGAGTCGATGTCCCACGCGTCGGCGTGGTCCAGGTCCTCCTGCAGCCGGCCCATCTCGTCCATCAGCTCGTCGGAGTAGTCGGTGGCCATCAGCTCGGCGACCTCGTTGAACCGGTCGAGCTTTTCCTTCAGGTCGCCGAGGCCCTCCTCGACGTTGCCGCGGACGGTCTTCTCCTCGTTCAGCTGCGGTTCCTGCTCGAGGATGCCGACGGTCGCGCCGGGCGCCAGGAACGCGTCGCCGTTGTTGGGCTGGTCCAAGCCGGCCATGATCCGCAAGACGCTCGACTTGCCGGCCCCGTTCGGTCCGACGACACCGATCTTGGCTCCCGGCAGGAAGCTCAGGGTGACGTCGTCGAGGATGACCTTGTCGCCGTGCGCCTTGCGGACCTTCCGCATCGTGTAGATGAATTCGGCCATGCCGTGGGTAATGCCTTTCGTGGTCTGGTCTTCTGCTCCCGACCATCCTAGGCATCTGCGCTAAGCCGACTACTACGCCGACATGGGCAGCGCCTTCCGGCCCTTCCCCGACACCGGCGGGTCGGTGGGCGGGATCAGCTCTTCGACCGTGGTCTTGACCGGGAACGGGTCGTCGGGCTTGGGCTCTTCGGCGTCGTCGTTGGCAGGCGGGGCCGGCTCGTCGGCGTTGGACTCGTGCTCGGTGTCCTTGCGCACACTGCTCACGATGCTGACGTTGCTTACGGGCTCGAGGACTTGCACGATCGCCTTCGACGCATCCGGGCCGACCGAGGTGGCCCGCATCTCCAGCGACGAGCGCCGGACCCCGTCCTTGTCGTCGTACTCGCTGGTGTAGACGTGCCCGACCGCGATCACCGCGGTTCCCTTGCCCAGGGCCGCACCGACGCCGGTGACGAGCTTGCTGCCCCAGCAGTTGACGGTGATGTACAGCGTGTTGCCGGGTTCCCAGTTTCCGTCGGCGTCGCGGCGGCGCGAATTGCTGGCCACCCGGAAGCTGACTACCTCCTGGTCGTTGACCCTGCGGCGCCGGGGATCGGTGATGACACGGCCGACCACGGTCAATGGCGTTTCAAACATTCTTTGTCCTTTCTCGTTTACTTGCGTCGCCACTTGCGTGGTGACACCGCCATTGAGCCGGCGATCACCGACTGGATTGGGTCGATGGTGCCCGCGGAGGGTCATGGCTGTGGAAGAAAGGTGCGCTGGGGATACGTCTCGGCGGGGCACCGAGTCGGTCTCACTGCCGTGTCGGTCCCTGAGCTTACGGTCGCGACGACGTAGGCTCCGGACGGGAGAAGATGATGAATGTTGTTGTGATCGCACTGTTATCGGTCATGATTCCGCTGACCGTGCTGGGGTTGCATCTCGCGCAGGAATCGCTGGAACGCTGGGACGAGCGCCGGCACGCTGACGACTAGGTCTGCCAGCCGAAGTCAGTCGGCCTTCGCGCGGTTACGACGTCGCTGCGCCTCGCGCTCAGAAAACTGCTGAAGCGACACCAGCTCCACCCGATCCATGTCACGTAGGATTGCACGCAATTCCGCCAGGAACGCCCTTCGCCGCTCGGCAAGGTCCGGCGCCTCCTGCAACAACCCCTGGTCCGCGGCGACCTGTCGGGCCGTCGCGAACAACAGGGCCGACACCGACTCGGTGCTGTGCACGCGGCCCTGCGCCGCGTATTGCTTGCCGACCCCGAGTGCCAGCTTCGTGAGGTCCTTTTCACTGATCTCGGCGGGCGCGTCACGAAGGACGTCCGCGACGATCTCGTAAGCCTCGAAGAACGGCCGCAGCATGGCGTGAGACATCAGAGGTTGCTTGGCGTGCAACAGCGTGTCGATCTCGGTGGGGCCCGCGAGCACGTGCGCTTCCCAGTCCTCGTGCCACGCCATCTCTTCGGCGATGTGCTCACGGAACGCCGCGGAATCGGCGAAGTAGAAGTCGAACTTGAGCAGATCGCGCAGATGCATCGCCTGCTCCCAGAACGCCTCCAGCCGATCACCTTCGGCTCGCGCGGCATAGACGAGTGCGAGCTCGACGATCGACGTTTCCATGAACGCGTCGACCACCGTGTTCCGGTAGAACGCGGCCTCGTGCTCCTGCTCGGGGGCGATTCTCCACACCGTCTCGCGGCCGCTGTCGACGCGGGTGACGGGGTGTCCGTTGGACAACGCGTCGACCGCCGCACGCACCCCGTCCGGTGTACGAAGACGCAAGGCGCTGTTGGTCATCGGCGTCTGCTTGCGCTCCAAGTAATCCAAGGAGTCCTGCAAGGTGTGGTGGATTTGGTCGAGCGTGAGCGCCCGCCCCTGCGTCGTGATCAGCAGCGCCGAGACCAGGCCGGTGGCGTTGACCGGGGTGGCCCGCAGAATCCGCCACGCCACCTCGAACGCCATCTTCTGCAGCGCCAGACGTTTTACGGCTTCATCGATGGCCGCCGGCCCCCCCGGCTCGCCCAGGTAGTCGCGCATCGACACGGCTTGGGGGAATCGGACGTAGATCTTGCCGTAGTTACGGTCACCCTGCGCCTTGATGAAGCTGTACAGCCAGGACAGGCCCTCCGGTGTCTTCTCGCCGCCGCGTGCGTATGCGGCGTACTCGGCGGTCTCGTGCAATTGGTCGAAGCTGATCGACACCGGCTGCAGCAGGATGTCGTCGCTGCGACCCTCGAGGTAAGCGTCGGCAACATAGCTGAGCAACCCGAGCTTGGGGGGCAACATCTTTCCGGTGCGGGACCGGGTGCCCTCGATCGACCAGGTGAGGTTGAACCGTTTTTGGACGATGTATCCGACGAACTCCTTGAGGACGTACTTGTACAGTGCGTCGCCGCTGATGTTGCGGCGGATGAAGATGGCGCCCGAGCGCCGCATCAGCGGCCCCATGAACCCGAATGACAGGTTGATGCCCGCAAAGGTGTGCACGGGCGGTAGCCGGTTCTCCTGCATCGCCACCGGCACGATCACACCGTCGAGGTAGGACCGATGCGAAAACAGCAGCACAGCCGGGTGCGTCTCCAACGCCTGCCGCAACGATTCGATCTGGGCCCGGTCGTAGTCGATGTTCGGGTCGAACCCCCGGCTGAAGATCGCGCGGCCCAACGACGGGATGAGGTCGACGGAAAAGCGACTCCATCCGGTGGCGAGTTCGTCGAGCATCTCCCCGGCTTTTTCGGGGGTGGCGCCCGAGATCTGTTCGAGTCCTTCAATGAACCGCGCCGACGCCAGCATCTCCGGCTTGACCAGCCGCGGCGACTTGTAGGCGGGCCCGAGCAGGCGTAGTTCGACCCGTTCGATGGCCAGCGCGGCGCGGCGCAGCACGAACCGCGCGAAGTCACGCGGATTCTCGCCGACCGTGGTGTCCTGCCACTGCTGGCGAAGCTCAGAGACCTTGGCCGGCTCCCCCGCCACCACACGCGCCCGGCTCGGATCCTTGCGCAGGATGCGCCGTTGCAGGATCTCCGGCGGCTTGTAGGTGTCGCGGCCCGAAATCAGACCGACCAGCTTCACCCGGGTAGGCAGGCCGCCGGGCACCCAGAACACCCGCACCGGCACGACAGACCGGTCCTCGTCGGCGCTGAGTTGTTCGACGAGTTGCGCCACGACTGCCGGCGGTGGGTTCTCGCCCGGGAGTTCGAGGGCCTCGACCTGGGTGTCCGGGTGTTCTTTTCGCTGCTGATGGAGCCAGTTGTTCAGCAATTCGCGCTCGGCTGCTGATGACACCGACGCGAGCACCAGCGCGTCGTCGGTGGCGGTGAAGCTGGCCAGGTCGTCGGGGCGAGTGCTCATCGCTGCCTCGCGGCGGATTTCGTTGTCTTCGTGGTCTTCGTCGCTTTCTTGGCAGCATTCGAATTGCCGTCGCTTGCGGCCTTTTTCACTGGCTTTTTGGCTGCCTTTTTTGCTGTCGTCTTTGCCGGGGCCTTCTTGGCGGGGGCCTTCTTGGCGGGGGCCTTCTTGGCGGGGGCCTTCTTTGGTGTGGTCTTCTTCGGCTCGGCGGTCAGCTTCGTCTCGGGAACCTCGTCGCGCGGCCAGTTCTTCAGGGTGTCCAGGTACAGCTGGCGGACCTCGGCGATCTTGGCGGGAAGGTTCTCAACGGTCCAGTCGTCGATCGGTATCGCCGGGTACACGACGACATCGACCTTGCCGGGGTTGAACGTGTTGGAGTCGCGTGCCGCGATCACTTCGGCGTTGCGAATCACGATAGGAACGATCGGGATTCCGGCCGCCATCGCGATGCGGAACGGGCCCTTCTTGAACGGACCCACCTCGGTGGTGTCCAGCCGGGTGCCCTCCGGGGCGATCAGGATGGACAGCCCCTTGCGCGCGAGCTCCTCTACTTTCTTGAGCTCTTCGACTGCGGCCTTTGGGTTTTCGCGGTCGATGAACGCCGCGTCCATCACCTTGCCGAGGGTACCCATGAGCGGGTTCTTCTCCAGTTCCTTCTTGCCCACCGAGGTGAAGTTGTCGCGCACCAGTGCGCCGGCGATAACCGGGTCTGCCTGGTTGCGATGGTTGAAGATGAACACGGCGGGCCGCTGGGCGGTCAGGTTGTCCTCGCCGATCACGTTGAGTTCCACCCCGGTTGCCGCGAGCAGCAACGAACCCCAGTTTGACGTGAAGAAGTTGACGCCGCGGCGCTTGTTGCCGGCGAGCAGCCCGACACCGATTGCTCCCGCCGCCACCGGCGCCATCGACGCTATCCCCGCGAGGGTTCGCAGTGCTGACACCGGGCTGCTGCCGCTGCGGCTGGAAAACCGCAGGATCGGCCATCCCCGCTTGGCTGCTACCGCCGCGAGCTTGCCTTCTGGGTTGGTGGGCCGGGGGTTGCCGACGAGGTACATCAGCGCGACATCCTCGTCGCCGTCGGCGTAGAAGTAACTTCTCATCAGGTCGACGTCGTTGTCGGTCGCGTACTTCTGCACGGCGTTGGCCTTGCCGGGACCCCAGATGATCGGCTTGAGTACGCCGCCGGTCAGGATGCCGTCCTCGTCGGTCTCGAATCGGTTGCTGAGAATCTTGTCGATGCCCAGGAACCGCGCGACGGGTTCGACCTGCACGGTCAGTGCCGACGAGCTGAGTACGACGGTGTGGCCGCGGGCGATGTGTGCACGGACCAGCTCGCGCATCTCCGGATAGATCTTCGACATAACGTGTTGGACGAACAGCCGCTCGCCGAGCTCGTCGATGTCGTCGAGCGAGCGTCCGCGCATCATCGACGCGCCGCGGTAGATGAGCTGCTCGAAATCCGCGCGGCCGAGTTGGTGGTTCAGCGCGGCCTGTACGACGCCGAGGAACTCGCCAACACCAATCTCGCGGCGGCGCATCCGGTCGCGCGTCATGATCACGCCGGTGAATCCGGCGACCAGGGTGCCGTCGAGATCGAAGAACGCGCCGACTTCCGGCCCGGGCGGGCTCGCGTCGACCTCGGCCACCGAGCCGGGCAGCCGGACGTCGCGGCGATCGCGGGACCGGTTGTTGGAGGGGCTCATGACGGCGAACTCCCGTTGGGTGAGGGGGGTTGGTTGCTCGCGGCGGGGTCGGCGAAGGACGCCGGGGTCGCGCGGCCCTTACCGCCGAGCGCCAGCACCTCGTTGAACCCGGCCAGCAGGCATCGGGCCCAGAGGTCCTCCTCGGTCACCGACGCACGGTCATACCGAGTGGTCACAGTGCATACGCCGCCGCGCGAGATCAACACCGTCATCATCGCGACACCGGGCAGTGGTCCAATACCATACTGCCGCAACACCTTTGCACCAGCGATGAACGTCTCTCCGCCGTAGCCCGGCACATTACTGGCCTGAACGTCAGAGGACACCACGGAACTCACCACGGATTCCAGCACTGGGTCGGGTAGCAGGCCGAGCAATGGTGCGACGGAGCCGATCATCTCGATTGCGGGCTCGTCACGCCGCTTGATCATCTGGGTGCGGACATTGTGGATACGCGCGGCCGGATCGGTAATCCCCAGCGGCGCAGAGATCATTACGCCTGCGAACCGGTTGCCGCCGGCGGGGTCGGCCTCCGCGCGCGTGTTCACGGGGATGGCCATCGGTAACGAGTTGATCGGCATGCCGAGTTCGTCGTGGTAAAGCCGAAGCGCACCGCACAACGCGGCGAGGTAAGCGTCGTTGATGGAGCCCTCGGCCGCCTTGGCGGCGGCGCGGATGTCGCCGAGCTTCATGTCGATCGCCTCGCTGCGGGAGCTGAGGCTGCGCCGGCGCAGCAGCGGAGAATGCTCGGCGGGCGCCGACATCACCCTTGAGCTCGAGCGGGCGTATTCGACGACCCCCCCGACCGCCGACGCCGGGTCGGTTAGTGCGCGACCAACGACCTGCGCGGCGCCGGTCAACGCACCCCTTGCGGCACCGAGGAGTTTCACTGGCATTCGGTTGAGGCCCGCCCGAGCGAGATCGTTGCTGGTGAGGTCCTGCGGAATGGGCAGTGGGGCGGGTTTCCGGGGCGGCGGATCGCGTTCGAGGTCGTAGATGTGAGCGAACATCTCGACAGCGCCCACGCCGTCGGTGACTGCGTGGCTCATGTGCAGCAGCGTCGCAGCTTTGCCGTCTTCGAGGCCTTCCACAAGGGTGGCCGTCCACAGGGGTCTTGAGATGTCGAGCGGCGACTGCAAATTCACCTCGGCGAGGTCGATGACCTGTCTCAGTGTCCCGGGCTCCGGGACGCGGAGCCGCCGGACGTGATAGTTGAGATTGAAGTCTGGGTCCACCACCCAGCGGGGCGAAGCCGTCGGGACGGTGGGCCTGACCACCTTCTGCCTTAGTCTTAATACGCGGCGGGAGGCGTTCTCGAATACCGCCAAGAATCGGTCCCAGTCGGGCGTCGTGTCCAGGATCTCCAGGGCCATGATTCCCGACCGGGTCCGCGGGTTCCCCTCGCCGCGGTGCAACAGCATGTCGAACGCGCTGAGTCTCTCGGGCAGGCCTGCTGCGTCAACCATCGTCTCGTTCACCCCTCCTGTGTTCAGGGACAACGCTAGTCCGCTGGACTAGCGGGCGGGAGGGGTTGTTAGCGGGCCTGGCTTCTGGTGGCGTTGAGTTGCCGGCGGGCTCGGGGACGGGGCGGTGTTGGAGCGTCGGCGGGGCTGGCTTCGGGTTTGCGTTGGAGTGTCGGCGGGGCTGGCTTCCGGGCGGTGTTGGATAAACTCTTCCCGCCGCCTCCGTAGCTCAGTTGGATAGAGCGAGGGCCTTCTAATCCCTAGGTCGCAGGTTCGATTCCTGCCGGGGGCACAGGTTTTCGCAGTTAGACAGCCATATCTAGGTCATTTATCGATATTGGTGATTGGTTCCAGTCCGCACACAGTCCGCAGGAGGTTATCCTGGACGGGTGTTAAAGCGCGGTTCCCGAGCGGGTGTTGAGGACAGGTGGCATCGCCCACCCCGGCGCGGCGAGCAGGTGCCCCAACCAGCCGACGATCCCGGCCCCGGCTGCTGGTGTGTGGACCCGAAGCATGGCAACCCAATCACGTTGGTCACCACGGCCCGGCATGGGCAAGGCAAGAGGTGGCTCGCCCGCTGGGTAGACCATGACGGCACCGAGCGGTCCAAGGCGTTCGACCGCAAGGCCCAAGCTCAAGCGCACATCACTCAAGTCACCACCAACCTGACTACAGGTGCGTACGTCGACACGCGAAAGTCCGCCGCTCTGTTCGGTCCCGTCGCTGAGGAGTGGTTCGCCGCTAAGCGACCGCGCCTCAAGCCGTCCACTGTCGGCGGGTACCGCTCCCTTCTGGACATGACGGTGCTGCCCCGCTGGGAGGATGTGAAGCTGGCTGACATCATGCACGCCGACGTTCAACAGTGGGTCACGTGGCTGACCACTAGCCCGGATGCCCGGAAACCTAGGACCGCCGATAAGACGAAGGCGAAACGGTCTCCCCTATCGGCGGGACGCACGATCCACGCGCATCGCGTGCTGAAGCAGGTTCTCGCCTACGCGATCCGCACCAAACGCTTAGCGGCCAACCCCGCCGATGGGGTTGAGCTTCCCCGCGTGGTTGCGCGGGAGGAAACGGCGCTGAGTCACCAACAAGTTCAAGACCTCGTTGCCGGTGCAGGTGATATGGGTCCGATGGTTCTCACACTCGCGTACGGCGGGTTGAGGTTTGGCGAGTGTGCGGCTCTCCGCGTCGGAGACGTTGACCTAACACGTCGCCGGATACTGGTGTCGAAAGCAATCGCCCAGGTGACCGGCGACGGGTTGATCGAGGACACCACCAAGACGCATCAGGCGCGGTCGGTGCCGATCCTGACCAAGCGGCTAGCCGACACGTTGCGCGAGGCGACCAAGGGCCGCCAGGCCGATGAGTACCTGTTCCCCGCACCTGACGGTGGCCCTATGCGAAATTCCTACTTCCGCCATAGGTTCGATAAGGCTGCTGCTTTGGCCGGCTTGTCGGGCATCAGTCCAAAAACGTTGCGGCACACCGCAGGATCGCTGGCGCTGAAATCCGGTGCGTCCATCGTCACCACGTCCAAACTACTGGGCCACCACAACGTGACGACAACCGCCAATGTCTACTCGCACATGCTCCCGGACGACTTCGACTCGTTGGCCGCTGCGATGGATATGGCCGCGCGGGCTGCTGAACGTCCCTGACGTCGGGCTCACGTTGAGGACGTCTTCACCGTCGGTGTCCGACGAGAGCGCAACCAGCGCCGAGAACTAGTCAGCTCGCTATTCGGTGAGGGTATCCCGCAGGCCTGAGCTGGCTTGCGCGGCGATGGCCGACAGGGCCGGTGATCGCGTTGGACTGGCGTTCATCCCGCCAGGTGAGCGCAATGCCTATATCGAATCGTTTAACAGCAGGGTTCGCGACAATGCTTGAACATCAACATCTTTTTGTCACTGGCTCAGGCCCGCGTCGTCACCGCAGATTGGAACTATCAACGCAACCACCACCGGCCCCACTCCACGCTGGGCTACCAGCCGCCGGCCCGCTACGCCGCCAACTGCGCCAGCCAATTACCCCCAAAAGCAGCTAGAACAGTGACGCACATTGCGATTCGGTGGCAGCCTAGGGGTTAGGCGTGGCGGGCTGCTTCTTGGACGAGTTGCACGCGGCAGGTCAGGCCGAGTTTGGTGTAGACGTGGGTGAGGTGGGTTTGCACGGTGCGCGGTGAGACGAAAAGCCTGGTGGCGATGTCTTTGTTGGCCAGGCCCTCGCTGACAAGTCGGACGACGTCGCGCTCGGTGGGGGTGAGCGAGGCCCACCCGCTGGTGGGGCGTTTGCGTTCGCCGCGGCCGCGCTGCGCGTAGGCGATCGCTTCCTCGGTGGACAGGGCCGCGCCCTCGGCCCACGCGGAGTCAAAGTCCTTCTCGCCCAAGGCGTCACGCAACGCGGCCACCGACGGCCTCGTAGCCGGCGTCCCAGATCTTGAAGCGGACCGCGCCCATGCGTTGCCGGATGGCCTCTGCCGCGCCGAAGAGCCGGGCGGCTTCGCGGTGACTGCCGGCGTCGCCGGCCAGAGCGGCCGAGGCATTCGAGGATGTCGGGGATGCGCAGGTACGCCTCGATTCGGCGGCGATCGCGAGCGCGTCGTGGGCGTCGCGTTCGGCCTGCTCCGGCTCACCCTGCGCGATCGCCACCCGGGCGCGCGTGGTCAGCGCCCACGTCAGCCACCAGCCGGTCGTCGTCGAGACGGCGTCGTCGGCCCAGCGGCGGGCCGCGAGCGAGATCCCCGCCCGCCAGCGCGGCCTCGCGCATTGAAGTCGCGCTGCAATGCCGCCGCCGCCACCGCGGCAGGACACTCAAGTGCTGGCGCGGCCTCGGTCGCGCCTCGTGCGCCGTCGCAGCATCGCCGGCGGCCAGGGCCGCGATGCAGCCAACGCTGCGTAGCCGATGCCCGCGTAAGCTCCGCCAAGCTCGGCGGCGGCCTCGAGGGCCGCGTCGGCGGCGGCCCGGGCCGCAGCCGTGTCACCCTGGTACGCGAGTGCGACGCCCTGGTACGCGAGGCTGTCCGCCCTGCAGATCTCGTCGTGAGCTGCCTCGGCCTCGGCGGCCACCTCGCCGAATTGTGCGACGGCTCCGGCCAGATCACCCTGAACTGCCTGTGCCACTCCGAGGCCCAAGCGGCACACGGCGCGAGTTGAACCGGTCACCGATCGCGTCGGCGAGATCGCGTCCTTCTTCGGCGGCCGCGCGCACCGCGAGCGGGTCACCCGCCACGATGGCGCCCGCCGCCTGAGAGGCGAGGATCTGGCTGAGCCGCCACCGATCGCCCAAGGCCCGGGCCAGGCCGAGCGCCTCGGCGAAGTACGCCCGGGCCGCCTCAGCGTTGATAGCCAGGCCGGCGATGAAGCCGCAGGCGGTCAGCGCCCGGGCCAGCAGGGCCGGGTCGTCGAGTTCGCGGGCGATCGCCAGGGCTTGCTGAGCCTGATCCAGGCTGTCGGCGGCGCCCACCAGGTGCGCGAGCAGGGCCCTGTCGGCGAGCGCCCGCGCCCGCACCGCGGCCGCCACCTCGGGGTGCTGCGCGTCGAGGTCGGCCAGGGCGGTGTCGAACCAGGCCAGCCCTTCCCGGAGGCGGCCCCGCGCCGAACCACAGCGGCTGCAGCGAGGACGCCAGCGCCAACGCCAGCTCGATATCGGAGTTTTCGCGGCTCCAGGCGAACGCGGCGCGCAGGTTGTCGATCTCGATGTCGGCCTGCTCGAGGCGCTGCTCATAATCAGTGCCTGCCGGCGCGTCAAGCAGCGCCGCCATCGCCGTGTAGTGGTCGCGGTGACGCGACCGAACGGCGTCGGCCTCGCCGGATTCGCCGAGCTTTTCCAGGGCGTATTGGCGCACCGTCTCCAGCAGCCGGTAGCGGGTTCGGCCCCCGCTGTCGTCGGCGACCACCAGTGACTTGTCCACCAGCAGGGTGAGCTGATCGAGCACCTGGTAGCGCTGCACATCACCACCGCCGGCGACGGCTTGGGCGGCGTCGAGGTCGAAGCCGCCCAGAAACACCGCCAGCCGGCGGAACAACACCCGCTCGGGCTCGGTCAACAGCGCATGCGACCAGTCCACCGAGGCGCGCAAGGTCTGCTGGCGGCGCACCGCGGTGCGCGCACCACCGGTCAGCAGCCGGAACCGGTCATGCAGGCTGTCGAGGATCTCGGCCAGCGACAACGCGCGCACCCGCGCCGCCGCCAGCTCGATCGCCAGCGGCACCCCGTCCAGGCGCGCGCAGATCTCGCCCACCGCCGCGGCATTGTCATCAGTGAGGGTGAAATCGGGGCGGGCATGGCGGGCCCGGTCGGTGAACAACTCGATGGCTTCACCGGCCAGCGACAGTGACGGCACCCGCCAGCTCACCTCACCGGCCACCCCGATCGCCTCACGGCTCGTCGCGAGCAACGTCAGCCGCGCGCGCCGCACCCAGCAGAGCGACAACCAGCTCGGCGCTGGCATCCAGCAGATGCTCGCAGTTGTCCAGCACCACCAGCATCTGACGGTCGGCGAAGAAACCGCAGCAGGGTGTCCATCGTGGAGCGGCCCGGTTGGTCGGGCAGCCCCAGTGCACGCGCCACCGTCACCGCCACCAGCTCGGGATCGGTGATCGGCGCCAGATCCACATACCACACCCCGTCGGAAAACTCGCCGGCCAGCTGGGCCGCGACCTGGATCGCCAGCCGGGTTTTGCCCACCCCGCCCGCACCGGTCAACGTCACCACCCGGTTCTGCGCCAGCAGCTCCCGCAGCTGGGTCAGCTCCGCGTCGCGGCCCACGAAACTGGTCAGCTGCACCGGAAGATTAGTGGCCGCAAAAGCTTTCAACATGCGCAGCGGCGGGAACTCGTTGACAAGGTCGGGATGGCACAGCTGCACCACCCGCTCCGGGCGGGGCAGATCACGCAACGGGTGGGTGCCCAGATCGGTCAGCCAGGCGCCCTCAGGTAGCCGGTCGACCACCAGCGCTTCGGTCGCGCCCGACAGCACGGTTTGGCCGCCGTGGGCCAGATCGCGCAGCCGCGCGGTGCGGTTGATCGTCGGACCGGCGTAGTTACCCTCATCGCGCAGCTGCACCTCACCGGTATGCACCCCGATGCGCAGCCGGATCGGGGCCAACGGCGCCCGCTGCAACTCCAGCGCAGCGGCCACCGCATCGCGACGCGCGCGCGAACGCCGCCACAAAACTGTCGCCCTCACCCTGCTCGACCGGGCGCACACCGTCATGGGCGGCGACGACATCACATACGACCCGGTTCAGACGCGCAATCGCGGCCGTCATCACCTCGGCCTGGGTCTCCCACAGCCGCGTCGAACCCTCCACGTCAGCCAACAGCAGCGTCACCGTGCCCGTCGGCAAAAGCCCGCTCACGCCAAGATCGCTCCAGTCCACCAGCGGCGCATCCGCGCGCGGATCAATCTCGCTCATGCTAGCCAGCATGCGCGCGACCGCGTGCGGCAAAACATCAGCGCAAACGCGCAGATTAAAGCCGGTCGCACGCGTATCTACGACCCCCGAGCGCGCAGATCCAAGCCGGCCGAAGCACAACCAGAGCCAGGCAATCACCGACCAACAGCCCCTGGAGCCAATTCGCGTCGGCAGTTGGGAAGACGTCGTTCGATGGGTTGCGACGCTCTGGAGGCGAAGTCGATGCGACCCCGTTCGTCGTGAGTGGCCCGATCACCCGACCCTGTGGAAAGGGCACCCCGGGGTTTAGGTGTGGCGGGCTGCTTCTTGGACCAGTTGTACGCGGGAGCTCAGGCCAAGTTTGGTGTAGACGTGGGTGAGGTGGGTTTGCACGGTGCGTGGAGAGACGAAAAGCCGGGTGGCGATGTCGTTGTTGGCCAGCCCGTCGCTGACCAGTCGGACGACGTCGCGCTCGGCGGGTGTGAGCGAGGCCCACCCGCTGGCTGGCCGTTTGCGTTCGCCGCGGCCCCGCTGCGCGTAGGCGATCGCTTCCTCGGTGGACAGGGTCGCGCCCTCGGCCCACGCGGAGTCAAAGTCCGCCTCGCCCAGGGCGTCACGCAACGCGGCCACCTCGGCTTGGTAGCCGGCGTCCCAGATCTTGAAGCGGACTGCGCCCATGCGTTGCCGGATGCTCTCTGCCGCGGCGAACAGGCGGGCGGCTTCGCGGTGACTGCCTGCGTCGCCGGCCAGCGCGGCCAGGCATTCGAGGATGTCGGGAATGCGCAGATACGCCTTGATTCCGGCGCCGAGCGCGAGCGCGTCGTGCGCGTCGCGCTCGGCCTGCTCCGGTTCACCCTGCGCGATCGCCACCCGGGCACGCATCGTTAGCGCCCACATCAGCCACCACCCCGTTGTAGTCGAGACGGCCTCGTCGGCCCAGCCGCGGGCGGCGGCGAGATCCCGGTCTGCCAACGCGGCCTCGGCATTCCAGTGGCGCTGCAATGCCGCCGCGCCACCACTCACGACAATCATGTCCTGTCGCGCCTCGCGCGCCTCGTGCACCGCCGCGCCATCCCCGGCGGCCAGGGCCGCGATTCCCACCGCTGCGTGCCCGAGAGCCGCGAACCTCCTGCCAAGCTCCGCGCCGCCCTTAAGGGTCGCCTCGGCCGCCGCCCGGGCCGCGGCCGCCTCACCCCGGTATGCCAGTGCCAGGCTCTGACCGCCGAGGCTGAACACCCTCATCATCTGATCGTGAGCCGCTTCGGCCTCGGCCGCCACCTCGCCGTATTGTGTGGCGGCTCCGGCTAAATCGCCGCTGAACTGCTGCGCCGCCCCGAGGTAAAAGCGACATACTCGCGAGTTGAACCTGTCGCCGATCGCGTCGGCGAGGTCGCGTCCCTCCTCGCAAGCTGCGCGCATCCCGAGCAGGTCACCCGCGACGAAGGCGCCCGTCGCCTGCTGGGCGAGGATCTGGCTGAGCCTCCACCGATCGTCGGTGGCGCGGGCCAGGACGATCGCCTCGGCGAAGGATGCCTGAGCCACCTCGACGCTATAGACCAGGCCGGCGGTAAACCCGCAAGCGGTCAGCGCCCGGGCCAGCAGGGCCGGGTCATCGACACCTCGCGCGATCGCCACGGCCTGTTCGGCCTGCTCCATGCTGTCGATGCTGCCCACCATTGCGTCGAGGACGGCCTTGTCGGCGAGCGCCCGGGCACGCACCGCGGGCGCCACCTCAAGGGACTGCGCGCCGAGGTCGGCGAGGGCGGTGTCGAACCAGGCCCCCCCTTCCCGGATGCGGCCCCGCCCGAACCACAGCGGCTGCAGCGACGACGCCAGCGCCAACGCCAACTCGACGTCGGAGTCCTCCCGGCTCCACCCGAACGCGGCGCGCAGATTGTCGATCTCGATGTTGGCCTGCTCGATACGCTGCTCACAGTCACTGCCTGCGGGCGCGTCAAGCACGGCGGCCATCGCCGTGTAGTGATCGCGGTGACGCGTCCGCACGCTGTCGGCGTCGCCGGATTCGCCGAGCTTCTCCAGGGCGTACTGGCGCACCGTTTCCAACAACCGGTAGCGGGTTCGGCCCCCGGTGTCGTCGGCGACCACCAGTGACTTGTCGACGAGCAGGGTGAGCTGATCGAGCACCTGGTAGCGCTGCACGTCACCACCGCCGGCGACGGCTTGGGCGGCGTCGAGGTCGAAGCCGCCCAGAAACACCGCCAACCGGCGAAACAACACCCGCTCCGGTTCGGTCAACAGCGCGTGCGACCAGTCCACCGAGGCGCGCAGCGTCTGCTGGCGGCGCACCGCGGTGCGCGCCCCACCGGTCAGCAGCCGGAACCGGTCATGCAGGCTGTCGAGGATCTCGACCGGCGACAACGCCCGCACCCGCGCCGCCGCCAACTCGATCGCCAGCGGCACACCATCCAGACGCGCGCAGATCTCGCCCACCGTCGCGGCATTGTCATCAGTGAGAGTGAAATCGGGGCGGGCATGCCGCGCCCGGTCGGTGAACAACTCGATGGCTTCACCGTCCAGCGATAGCGACGGCACCCGCCAGCTCACCTCACCGGACACCCCGATCGCCTCACGGCTCGTCGCCAGCAAGGTCAGCCGCGCGGCCTCACTCAGCACAGCGACAACCAGCTCGGCGCTGGCATCCAGCAGATGCTCGCAGTTGTCCAGCACCACCAGCATCTGACGGTCGCGAACAAACCGCAGCAGGCTGTCCATCGTGGAGCGGCCCGGTTGATCGGGTAACTCCAGGGCGCGAGCCACCGTCACGGGCACCAACTCGGGATCGGTGATCGGCGCCAGATCCACATGCCACACCCCGTCGGAAAACTCGCCGGCCATCTGGGCGGCGACCTGGATCGCCAGCCGGGTTTTGCCCACCCCGCCCGCGCCGGTCAACGTCACCACCCGGTTCTGCGCCAGCAGCTCCCGCAGCTGGGTCAGCTCCGCGTCGCGGCCCACGAAACTGGTCAGCTGCACCGGAAGATTGGTAGCCGCCAAAGATTTCGACGTGCGTAGCGGCGGGAACTCGTTGACCAGGTCGGGATGACACAGCTGCACCACTCGCTCGGGGCGGGGCAGATCACGCAACGGGTGGGTGCCCAGATCGGTCAGCCAAGCATCGGGCGGTAGCCGGTCGACGACGAGCTGTTCGGTCGCGCCCGACAGCACGGTCTGGCCGCCGTGGGCCAGATCGCGCAGCCGCGCCGTGCGGTTGATCGTCGAACCCGCGTAATTCCCCTCATCGCGCAGCTGCACCTCACCGGTGTGCACCCCGACCCGTAGCCGGATCGGGGCCAGCGGCGCCCGCTGCACCTGCAGGGCAGCGGCCACCGCATCCGACGCGCGCCCGAACGCAGCCACAAAGCTGTCGCCTTCACCCTGCTCGACCGGCCGCACACCGTGATGGGCGGCGATGATGTCGCACACTGTGCGATCCAGCTGCGCCACCGCCGCCGTCATCTCGTCCGGCTGGGTCTCCCACAACCGCGTCGAGCCTTCGACGTCGGCTAAAAGCAACGTGACCGTTCCGGTCGGCAGCAGCTCGCTCACACCCAGCTCGCTCCAGTCCACCAGCGGCGTCTCCGCGCGCGGATCAATGTCGCTCATGCTAGCCAGCATGCGGCCACCACGTGCGACAAAACATCAGCGCAAACGCGCAGATTGCAGCCGGCCGCATGCGTATCTACGACCCCCCATCGCGCAGATCTACGCGTTGCGGCCGATGATCTGGGCTTCCCGTCGACGCATAGTCGAGTTGATTCTGAACGGTCAGAGTCACCGAACCGCGGACAGGGATGTGCTGTTCGAGGCTGGTTTTCCAGGAAGGTGAACTGCCATGCTTGAGGCGCCTGAATCTGCCGACGTCGCCACGCTGCGGCTGGCCCCGAAGAATCCGCTGCCCTACCGGCACCAGCTCAGGGCCGTGCGGTCCCTCATCGACGGGTTCCAGCAGCTCCTCGATGCCGGCGGCCCCGTCACCCGTATCGTGCTCGGGCCCAAATGGCTTATTCCACCGGCGGTGTTGATCGCTTCGCCGCAGGGCGCCCGGGACGTACTGGGCCGCACCGACCAGATCGCCGACCGCGGCGGGACGCCGAGCACGATCGAGATGTACCGGCTGATGGGCGGCAACCTGCTGAATCTGCCTCACCACCAATGGCTGCCGCGGCGCCGCACCCTGCAGCCGATGTTCACCAAACAGCACGTCGGCCGCTACGCCGGCCACATGGCCGCGGCGGCGCAGACGGTGGTCGACGGCTGGTGCGACGGCGCGACAGTAGACCTGGACACCGAATGCCGCGCCCTCACCCTGCGGGCGCTCGGCCGCTCAGTGCTCGGGCTGGACCTCGACGCCAAAGCCGACACCGTCGGGCCAGCGCTGCGCACCGCGCTCACCTGGGTCGCCGACCGTGCAACCCGGCCCGTGAATCTGCCGCGATGGCTACCCACCCCCGGCCAGCAGCAGGCCCGCAGGGCCAATGCGGCTCTGCATCAGCTGGCCGCCGAGATCCTCGCCGCGGTACGAGCCGACCCAGCCCGTGACGCACCGCTGGTGCGTGCATTGATCACCGCAGCCGATCCGCTCACGGGCCAACCGCTCTCGGACGACGATATCTGCCACGAGCTGGTGCTGTTCATCCTCGCCGGCCACGACACCACATCCACCACTCTCACGTACTCACTGTGGGCGCTCGGCCACCATCCCGCCATCCAAGACCGAGTGTTCGATGAGGTCAGCGCCCTCGGCGACCGGCCGCTGACCCCCGACGACGTGCCCCGGCTCGGCCAGACGGTGCGAGTGCTGCACGAGGCGCTGCGGCTGTGCCCGCCCGGTGCAGGAACGCCGCGCCTGCTCAAAAAGGATTTGGCCGTCGATGGCTACCGGCTCGAAGCCGGCAGCGTGGCGGTAGTCAGCTTCTACGCCATGCACCGAGACCCGCGACTGTGGGACGACCCGCTGAAATTTGACCCGGACCGGTTCCTGCCGGAGCGCTCGCAGGGCCGCAGCCGCTGGCAGTACCTGCCGTTCGGCGGCGGACCTCGGTCCTGTATCGGCGACCACTTCGCCATGCTGGAAGCCACCCTTGCACTGGCCACCCTCATCCGCGCGGCCCGGATCGAATCGCTGGGTGATGACTTCCCCTTGGCGACACCGTTCACCGTCGTTGCCGCCGCGCCGATCGGGGCCCGCGTTCATGCGCGGACCTCAACCCTTGTCAGGTCTTGATATCTGACGTGGGGCGGGCGGGGCTCGAAGCCGCGACCAACAGATTCGCAATTCACAGGTCTGGATTGGTCTGGTTGCTACCTGTGTCCTGTTGAGCCAGAAGGTTATTGGTCATCAACCTGCTCCGGCCGGAACCGGACAATTCCGGTCGATTCCCAGTCATTGGCGTCGAATAAACGACGACTAGATTGCCGTCTTAGCCTCGATCCACCGATTAAATTGCGGGGGTTCGGGGTGTTGATATGAGGAAAGTGCCCTCTGAGCTGGGATGATTGGTGTTGTCTACGCAACAATCGGCCCGAGTTCGGAAAGGCACTTCCGGTGCAAGTGTCGCATAGGTTCGCTGCGGAATCAGCGGTGTTTGATGATGACCATCTCGTGTCGTGTGCCGGTCTGGTGCCGGTGTTGAGCCTGGCCAGCCAGACCGGCTTGCCAGCGCTGCTGGCCGACAAGATCACCATCGCCGAGCCCAGGATCAAATCCGGGTCGGCCAACCCGGCCCCGAAGCTGGCCACGCTGATCGCCGCGATGTGCGCCGGCGCTGACAGCATCGATGACGTCGACCTGGTGCGGTGCGGCGGGATGAAGACCCTGTTCGACGCGGTGTACGCGCCGTCGACGATCGGAACCCTGTTGCGTGAGTTCAGTTTCGGACACGCACGACAACTCGAATCGGTCCTGCGCCATCACCTGGCCAGCCTGTGCGGGCGTGTCGATCTGCTGCCCGGCGCCGACGAGCGGGCATACGTCGATATCGATTCGCTGCTGCGCCCGGTCTACGGACACGCCAAACAAGGCGCCTCCTACGGACACACCAAGATCGCCGGAAAGCAGATCCTGCGCAAGGGACTCTCACCGCTGGTGACCACGGTCAGCACCGAGGCGGGTGCCCCGGTGATCACCGGGGCGCGGCTGCGCGCTGGGCGGGCCAACTCCGGCAAAGGAGCAGCCCGGATGATCGCCCAAGCGGTGAGCACTGCGCGGGCCGCCGGGGGGTGCGGGCAGATCGTGGTCCGCGGCGACTCGGCCTACGGCACCGGCGTCGTCGTGGCGGCGTGCCGCCGAGCCGGTGCACGGTTCTCGCTGGCCGTGACCAAGAACCGTACCGTGGCCGCCGCGATCACCGCCATCGCCGAGGACGCCTGGACCCCGGTGTCCTACCCGGGTGCGATGCGTGATCCCGACACCGGGGAATGGATCTCTGCTGCCGAAGTCGCCGAAACCAGCTACACCGCCTTCGGTTCCACCGCCCATGCGGTGACCGCACGGTTGATCGTGCGCCGCGTCACCGACGCCCGGTTTCCCGACGCGCTGTTCCCGGTCTGGCGGTATCACCCGTTCTTCACCGACACTGACGACCCCGCACCCGCCGCCGATATCGCCCACCGCCGCCACGCCGTCATTGAAACCGTGTTCGCCGACCTGATCGACGGACCGCTGGCCCATATGCCCTCCGGACGCTTCGGCGCGAACTGCGCCTGGATCCTGTGCGCAGCGCTGGCGCACAACCTGCTGCGCGCCGCAGGTGTGCTCGCCGGCGGCGCCAACGCCGTCGCCCGCGGAGCGACCTTACGGCGGCGCATCGTCAACATCCCTGCCCGCCTGGCCCGCCCCCAACGCCGGCCGGTCCTACACCTGCCCTCACACTGGCCATGGGCCAGCGCATGGAAAGCACTGTGGCACAACACTATCAGCTACAACCGACTCCGACACCCACCGCCAGCAGCCACCCCCGCCTGACCACCGCCGCAAGGCCCGACCGGAACGCGACAGGAAATGCTGGGCAGACCAGCAGCTATCTACTGCCCACAGCCAGAACATCCCGATCAGAACAAACCAGCCCACACAGAATCAGTCAGTCCATGGATCGAGGCTTAGCCCGGGTGGGTTTAGGGCCTGCGGGACCACGATGCTCAGCTAGGCGCCTTTGGGAGGTCGGATGCCTTCGTTTCAATCATTTCTCAGACCCCGTTCCCGCGTAATGGAATTGGCGGTCTGGTCTTCCTGCCATCTCGCCGGCAGCGCTCAGGCGTGGCGGGCTGCTTCTTGGACGAGCTGCACGCGGGAGGTCAACCCGAGTTTGGTGTAGACGTGGGTGAGGTGGGCTTGCACGGTGCGCGGTGAGACGAAAAGCCTTGTGGCGATGTCCTTGTTGGCCAGCCCGTCGGCGACGAGGCGCACGACGTCGCGCTCGGTGGGGGTGAGCGAGGCCCAGCCGCTGGTGGGGCGTTTGCGTTGGCCGCGGCCGCGCTGGGCGAAGGCGATGGCCTCCTCGATAGACAGGGCGGCGCCCTCGGCCCACGCCGAGTCAAAGTCCTTCTTGCCCAATGCATCACGAACAGCCCCTACCGAGGCTTCGTAGCCGGCGTCGTAGACCTTGAAGCGGACCCGGCCCATAGGTTGGCGGATACCCTGTGCCGCGCCGAAGAGCCGGGCCGCTTCGCGGTGGCTGCCGTCCTCGCCCGCCAGAGTGCCGAGGCACTCGAGGATGTCGGGGATGAGCAGGTACGCCTCGACTTCGCCGGCACATGCGAGGGCGTGGTGGGCGTCACGCTCCGCCCGGTCTGGCTCACCTTGTGCGATCGCCGCCCGGGCACGCGTTGTCAGCGCATTCGACAGGAAAAAGCCGGTCGTGTTCGTGACGGCCTCGTCGGCCCAGCGGCGGGCGGCGATCAGATCCCCGCCCAACAGCGCGGCCTCAGCATTGAGGGCTCGCTGCACCGCCGCCGTCTGGGGCAGGGCACTCAGGTCCGGCCACGCCTCGGTCGCGCCCCGGGCCGTCGCAGCATCGCCGGCGGCCAGGGCCGCTAGAGCCAGCGCCACATAGCCCAAGGTTGCGAAGAATCCACCAACCTCGGCGGCGGCCTGGATGGCAGCGTCGGCGGCGGCCCGGGCCGCACCCGTGTCACCCTGGAATGCCAGCACGGCGCCCTGGTACGCGAGGCTTTCCGCCTCGATGAGCCCATCGTGAGCGGCCTTGGCCTCGGCCACCAGTTCGGCGAATTTTGCGGCGGCCCAGGCCAGATCGCCCTGCATCGTCTGTGCCACTGCGAGGCCAAAGCGGCACAGGCGCGAGACGGACCGGTCGCCGATCGCGTCGGCGAGGTCGCGTCCCTCTTCGGCGGGCGCGCGCGCCGCGGTCGGGTCACCGGCGTTGTTCGCTGCGGTCGCCTGCCAGGCGAGGATTTGGCTGAGCCGCCACCGATCGTCCAAGGCGCGGGCCAGGCCGATCGCCTCGACCAAGTACGGCCGGGCCAGCTCGGCGCTGACGAGGGCGGCGATAAGGCCGCAGGCGGTCAGCGCCCGCGCCAGCAGGGCCGGGTCCTCGACCTCGCGCGCGATCGCCAGGGCCTGCTGAGCCTGATCCAGGCTGTCGGTAGCGCCCACCCAGACGGCGAGCACGGCCCTGTCGGCGAGCGCCCGCGCCCGAATCGCGGGCGCCACTCCGGGGTGCCGCGCCTCGAGATCGGCCAGGGCGGCGTCGAACCACACCAGCCCTTCCCGGAGGCGGCCCCGCGCTTGCCACAGCGGCTGCAGCGACGACGCCAGCGCCAACGCCAACTCGACGTCGGAGTTTTCGAGGCTCCACGCGAACGCGGCGCGCATATTGTCGATCTCGATTTCGGCCTGCTCGATCCGCTGCTCATAATCAGTGCCTGCCGGCGCGTCAAGCACGGCAGCCATCGAGGTGTAGTGGTTGCGGTGACGCGACCGCACGGCGTCGGCCTCACCGGATTCGCCCAGTTTCTCGGCCGCGTACTGGCGCACCGTTTCCAGCAAGCGGTATCGTGTTGCGCCGCCGGCATCTTCGGCCACCACCAGCGACTTGTCCACCAGCAGGCTGAGCTGATCGAGCACCTGGTAGCGCTCCACATCGCCACCGCCGCAAACCTTTTGCGCCGCATCCAAGTCGAAGCCACCCATGAAGGCGGCCAGCCGCCGAAACAACACCCGCTCGGGACCGGTCAACAGCGCATGTGACCAATCCACCGAGGCGCGCAACGTCTGCTGGCGGCGCACCGCGGTGCGCGCGCCACCGGTCAACAGCCGAAACCGGTCGTGCAGGCTGTCAACGATCTCGGCCAGGGATAAGGCCCGCACCCGCGCCGCCGCCAGCTCGATGGCCAGCGGCACCCCATCCAGGCGCGCGCAGATCTCGCCCACCGCCGCGGCATTGTCATCAGTGAGGGTGAAATCGGGGCGGGCATGGCGGGCCCGGTCGGTGAATAATTCGATGGCTTCGTCGGCCAGCGACAGCGACGGCACCCGCCAGCTCACCTCACCGGCCACCCCGATCGCCTCACGGCTGGTGGCGAGCAATGTCAGCCGCGGCGCCCCACTGAGCAGCGCGACGACCAGCTCGGCGCTGGCGTCCAGCAGATGTTCGCAGTTGTCCAGCACCACCAGCAGCTGACGGTCGCGAACAAACCGCAGCAGGGTGTCCATGGTGGAGCGGCCCGGTTGGTCGGGCAGCCCGAGTGCACGCGCCACCGTCACCGCCACCAGCTCGGGGTCGGTGATCGGCGCCAGATCCACATACCACACCCCGTCGGAAAACTCGCCGGCCGCCTGAGCCGCGACCTGGATCGCCAGCCGGGTTTTGCCCACCCCACCCGCGCCGGTCAACGTCACCACCCGGTTATCCGCCAGCAGCTCGCGCAGCTGGGTCAGCTGCGCGTCGCGGCCCACGAAACTGGTCAGCTGCGCCGGAAGATGCTGGGAGACAACGGTTCCGGTAACCCGCAGCGGCGGGAACTCGTTGACAAGGTCAGGGTGACACAGCTGCACCACTCGCTCCGGGCGGGGCAGATCCCGCAACGGGTGGGTGCCCAGATCGGTCAACCACACATCCGCGGGGAGCCGGTCAACAACCAGCGCCTCGGTCACCCCCGACAGCACGGTCTGACCGCCGTGCGCGAGATCGCGCAGCCGGGCGGTGCGGTTGATCGTCGGGCCGATGTAGTTGGCCTCATCGCGCAGCTGCACCTCACCGGTATGCACCCCGATGCGCAGCCGGATCGGGGCCAGCGGCGCCCGCTGCAACCCCAGCGCACAGGCAAGCGCATCGCTGGCCCGCCCAAAGGCCACCACAAAACTGTCGCCCTCACCCTGTTCGACCGGGCGCACCCCGTGATGGGCGGACACGATGTCGCACACTGTGCGATCCAGCCGCGCCACCGCGGCGGTCATCTCGGCGGGCTGGGTCTCCCACAGCCGTGTGGAGCCTTCGACGTCGGCCAACAGCAGCGTCACCGTTCCGGTCGGTAGCAGCTCGCTCACGCCCAGCTCGCTCCAGTTCACCGCCGGTGTTTCCGCGCGGGGGTCAGTGTTGCTCATGCTAGCCACCATGCACGCACCGCGTAGCGCAGAACATCAGCGAAAACGCGCAGATTAGAGCCGCTCGCACGCGTATCTACGACCTTCCAACTCGGCGCTCATCACGAACCCGTCGCGTCGAATGCGGCGGCGATCCACGCCTCCACGTCGGCGCGCCGGTAAACAACCCTGCGGCCTAGCTTGCCGGACTTAGGGCCGCCCTCGCCCATCGCCCGATACCACCTAAGCGTCGCAACCGGAAGTCGCGTTAGCTCGGCGACTTCCTCAATAGTCAGCAGGTCCATATTCGTCTTCTCCATTGGGAGCACGGTTTGCAGGGCTCGATGTTGGGTGGGGTTGTATGCGGTGTTGTTCTGCCAGCAAGCCCAGATGACGTAGATCCACGCGCGGGCCAGGATGCGCATGGCGTGGGGGTGATCGTGTCCGCGGGCGCGAGCGCGGCCGTAGAGATCGGCGGCCCAAGGATTGCCACGGCGAGACCCATCAGCGAAGTCGCACACGGCGTCGCGTAACTGTTTGTCGCAGGCCCACCGAAACCCCACCGAACGCATCTTGCCCGACTGACGCGTCGAGGGTGCCACGCCGGCCAAGCATGCTAGCGCGTCGGGGGTGGGGAATCGGCCTCTGCAGTCCCCGATTTCAGCCAAAAGACGTGCCGCACGGACTGTACCGGCATGCGGCAGACTGGTGAAGATATGCGCATCAGCGTGAGCGCCGAGCTGTTGGCCGATCTGCTCGGACAGCATCGCGATTTGTTTGACGAGATTGTCCAGCGTGGCCACCAGGGCTCGGGTGATCGGAACCTGTGCGGCGCCGGCGGCTGCGGGCAGGCCACGCGGCGCGGCGCTCAGACGGGCATACACCGCGGCCGAGTCGGTGCGCCCGCAGTAGCCCATTGCCTTCAGCCACGCATGCAACCGGCGAGGGGTTAGCCAGTCGGCGCGGTCCTGGCAATCAAAACGACTCAGAAACCTCAAACTGATCGGCGAATCCAGTTTCGTGAATAAACCAACCGCGCCGGGAAACACCCGGTTGAGGTGTTCGCGCAGCTGATTGGCCACCCGCACCCGATGGGCAACAAGGTCTTTACGGGCTCGGCACAACGCCCGCAGCGCGACCGTGGACTCACTATCCGGGCACCAGCGGACGCAGCCGGGCGCGGTCGGTGCGCAACGTGTCGGCCAGCACGAACGCATCGAAGCGATCATCCTTGTTGCCCGCCGAGCCGTAGCGACCACGCAGGTTCTTCAGCTGGTTGGGGCTGATCACCACCACCGTGATCCCCGCACCCAACAGTGCATCGACCACCGGTCCGTCGGGGCGTTCAAGGGCCACCTCAGCCACCCCAGCACGGGCCAGCACCGTCACCAGTGCCCGCAATCCTGCCGAGCTGTGCTCAACAATGCTGCGATGGACCTGACGGCCGCCGCCATCAACAATGGCCACCGCGTGATCATCACGGGCCCAATCAATTCCACACGCCAGCCCGTTGACCGGTACCGCCGTCAACCCTGGTGGGGCATACTGCATCACAGCCTCCTCGCTGCTTGTCCCAGTGGGGAGGCACCCGCATCACGGTACCGGGGTGTGACTGCCTGTATTGCTCACTGAACGGCGCTCAACGGCGCATAGCCCTGTCGACGGTCACCACACCCCGGGTAACCGCCCAGTCCCGCAACACTCCTAAAGGACATCCTCACGCGTCCAGCATCTGAGGCGGTGACCGAGCGGCACCTCGGGTGCATCGGCGACCCATCCAAGATCACCGACCTCAAAAGGGTGCACCGATCAACGAGGGTGCACCAGTGAGCATCTGCTATCAAGATGTTTCGGGAAACACTAGCGGCGACGGATGCGGTCGCCGGTGCACTCGACGACGACTCGCCCGCGCACAACCCCCTGCTGTGGTTCGATGAAGAATTCACCGGCTACATCGTCGACCGTCGGCGTGATCCGTGCGAGGACGTGCTGACCGAGTTGGCTCAGGCAAAATACCCCGACGGGTCGACGCCCGAAGTTATGGACGTCGTTCACCTGTCGACGTTCCTGTTTTCGGCCGGCATGGAAACCACCACCAAGCTGCTCAGCGCCGGAATGCGAGTGCTGGGGGAGCGCCCCGACATCCAAGCGTTGCTGCGCAACGAACGCACCCTCATCCCCGCGTTCCTCGAAGAAACGCTGCGGATCGAGAGTCCAGTCAAAAGTCACTTCCGGCTGGCACGCCAGTCCACAATGGTGGGTGACGTCCCGATTCCCGCGGGCACGACGATGATGCTTCTGCCGGGAGCGTGCAATCGTGACCCATCAAAGTTCGATGCGCCCAACGAGTTTCGTATTGACCGACCCAATGTGCGCGAACACGTAGCGTTCGGGCGCGGGAGTCACTCATGCCCCGGGGCGCCCCTCGCACGTGCAGAAGGGAGGATCTCTCTGAACCGGATCCTCGACCGGATGGCCGACATCAGAATTTCCGAGGCGTCGCACGGGCCTGTCGGCGCACGTACCTACGAGTACAAACCGACGTTTATCCTGCGGGGCCTGACCGAACTGCACCTGGAGTTCGAGCCGCGTGGTTACTAAATTTTCGTCTTCATCCGACCAACTAATGGAGGTTCCTGATGTCCGACCCCGTCGATGTCGTCCGCCAGTTCTGCGCACTGATGGAGAAGCGCGATCCCGAGGCTCTACGGCCATTCATCACTGACGACGCGGTTTACCAGAACGTAGGCATGCCGGCGGCCACAGGCGTAGAGGCGATCCTCGAGAACATGGGTGCCCAGTTCGCGATGTTCCCGGACGCCTATGCGTTTGAGATCGTTAACATCGCCGGCGACGGACAGGTCGTGCTGACTGAACGGGTTGATTACATCCGAACGCTGGCGGGAACCGGTGCAGGGGTGCCGGTCATGGGAACCTTCGTCCTCGACGAGAGCGGCAAGATCACCCGATGGACGGACTACTTCGACGTATCCCTGCCGATCAAAATTCTACAAGGCGAAGACATCAGCGCCCTCGTGCCAGCCACCTCATAAAGGGTGGCCAATCCCACGCGATGCGTCCATCGCGGCAGTGAAGTCGGCGAGATCCAGCTGCACCACCCTGTCGATAGCTCCACGGAGCACGCCGATCGGGTCTGAAAGTAGAACGACGTCGTCCCGTCGGCTACCCCTGCGCGCCGGTCGACGCGCAGGTCAGTCAGACCCCGCGCCCCGTCTTCTGCCAGCAGTTCGATCGCCGCATCACACCGGTCACGCCGCCGCTGCGCGGCGTTAGGCTTTCTTCTCATCGTGCCGAGGGCAGTGTAACCAGCCCTTTTTGCGACGCCGTCTCTGGCCGAGCCGGATGATCCTACTCGGTGCCGACCGCGCCTGAGATTTCAGAAACGAAGCAACGAGATGGGAGGATCCTCATGCGGGTGCCTCGCGCAGTCGCGAGATTGAATCGCCGAATCACCAATCCGCTGGCGCGCTCGGTCGCGAGATGGGTGCCCACACTGGGCGTACTCGAGCATGTCGGGCGCAAGTCGGGTGAGCGGTACCGAACACCCCTGACGATCTTCAGGACTGGCGACGGCTACGTCATTCTCATCGGCTACGGACCCGAGACTAACTGGGTCAAGAACATCTTGGCCGGCGGAGGGGCAACCATTCGAATGCACGGCAAGACCATTGCGGTCGGCGAACCGCGGCTGGTAAGCAAAGCCGAGGGCGCAACGCTTGTGACACCTCGATCTCGGTTCTTCTACCGAGTGTTCCCCTACAACGAAGCAGCCCTGGTCTTGACGAAAACCGCGTCCACGCGGTGACGTCCGTCGCCTGCGCGCGCGAATCGACGACACCCAGGCTGAGGCGATTGCTGCCTCGAGCACGACCTGCGCGTCTGTGCACGTCGTGCGCCGCCATACCTGGGCCGATCACTGGCGTTGACCTGCGGAAATCCGTTACCGCTACTTGCTGGGGGTCAAACGGGTTAGTGACAGCTTCTGAAACAGCGTGGGTACACCGGAACACCGTCACGCGTAAATCAGTCGTCGTCTATCCGACGCCAATGACCCGGAATCGACCCGAATTGCCCGGTTCTGGCCAGAGTCGTTGGGCGACCAATCACCTTGTGACACAACAAAAGATATGAAACAACCGGACCTATCCAGACCTATGGGTCGCTAATCCCTTGGTTGTGGGTCACAGTTCGAGCCCGTCGACGTCCAGGCCTCGGCTGCGCTCGGCGCGCTGCGCGGCGTCGGCTGCCATGCGTTCATAGGCGGCCTGGTGTGCGCGTGCGGTGGCGGAGTGCTCGCGCCAGACTGCGCGCCGCGCAGCGCGGCGCTGCTCCTGCTGCTGCAGCAGATCCGAGATGCCGTCGGGCAGAAGGTGTTGCTCGGTGCGCTCAGCTTCGGCGTGCATGGTGCGCGGCCGGTCGTCGTTGGCCAGGATCATCCGGAAGTAGTGTGCGGCGGAGTATTTGTTGCCCCTGCGCGGCTGGTGGATGTCGGCACCGGAGGTGGGTCGGGAGTGTTCGTGGTCGGATTCGCCGCCGAGGCGCTGGTAGCTGTAGGCGTGGTTTTCGTCTTTGGCGCGTGTCATGGCGACATACGCCATCGCGCGGGTGGGCTTTTCGGGCCCTTCGGCTGGGGCGTCAGAAGAGTTCAATCCGGACAGGGGGCTCACGCAAAAACCTGTCTACCAGCACAAATCCGTAGACCGGCGCTGCACACCCGTTCGAAAAAACGCGGTGACGACCTGTTCGGCCGCAACGTCGCGATGGCCGCTCGGGTGGCGGCCGGTCAGGGGAAACGAACCGTCTTTCCCGACTCCAGCCGCTCCACGCGGCCGCGGCATTCGATTTCGATCGGCGGCACGTCGCGCGGGTCCGCGCTGACCTCCGCGACCTTCCCACTCACCCTCAGGTACAGGTGGTGGCCGCGGTAGTGGATCGGAAAGCCCAGCGCTGGAGCGCTTTCCGGCCAGTGCGGGGACAAGATGATGCGATCTTGACGGGTTTCCAGGCCGGTGAAGCACCGCTGGACGAGGTCGACGCTCCCGGCCATCGCCGCGAGATGGATGCCTTCGGAGGTGGTGCCGCCCTGGATGTCGGCGATGTCCGAGTTGAGCACCCGCTGGAAAAACTCGATCGCGTGATCGCGGTTGGCCCGGGCCAGCACCCACGTGTGCACGACACTACTCAGCGTCGATCCGTGTGAGGTTCGGTCCATGTAGTAATCGACCATCTTCGGGATCTGTCTGTGGCTGAAGTGGTAATCGAGCCGGTCGAGCAGCTCGCGCAGTTCATCAGATGACATCAGGTAGAGCAGCATCAACACGTCGGCCTGTTTGGATGCCTTGTAGCGGTTGACATCGTCCTCCTCGGCCTCGAGGATGCGGTCGAGGCGCTGGATGTTGCCGTAGCGCTCACGGTAGGCGTCCCAATCCAGTTCGGCTAGTTGCTCATAGCCTTCGAATTGGCTGATCACACCGTCGTGGAATGGAACGAACATGCGTCGGCTGACGTGATCCCATTGCGACAGCTCTGTGTCGGTAAGGGCGAGCTTCTCGCGCAGGTCCAGCCGATTCGGCAGCGGCATCAACGTGAGCGCGTCCATCGCACGCAGGATCACCCAGACCGCCATCACGTTGGTGTATGCGTTGTTGTTCACGCCCTCGTACGGCCGATCCGGGTAGCCGCAATGGAATTCGTCGGGCCCGATGACACCGTCGATCGTGTAGCGATCTCGCTCGGGTTCGTAGGTGACTCTGCTCACCCAGAATCGCGCTATTTCCGCGAGCATTTCGGCGCCGTAGTCGATCAAGTAAGCCAAATCGCCGGTGACCTGGTAGAACTTCCACGCGTTGTACGCAACGGCGATGCCGATGTGATGAGCAAGATGGCTGGGATCGGTCCGCCACCGCCCGGATCGCGGATTGAGGTGCAGCTCTGGGCTTTCCTCGCGGCCGTCGGTGCCGGACTGCCATGGGTACATCGCGCCGCGATATCCGGCCAGCTTTGCGGCTCGGCGCGCCTCCAGAAGCCGCCGGTAACGATACCGGAGCAGCGACCGGGTGACCGTCGGAAGCCGCAGGTTCAGCACCGGGAAGATGAACAGCTCGTCCCAGAAGACGTGGCCGCGATACGCCTCACCGTGCAACCCCCGGGCCGGCACCCCGACGTCGAGATCCTCGGAGTTGTAGGACACCGTCTGCAACAGGTGCAGCAAATGCAGCCGCAGGATGCGCATTTCGTCGGCTCGGCTATCGGCATCGATGGCCAGCCGCTGCCACAGGTGGGCCCAGCTGAGCATATGCGCGTGACGTATCTCTTCGAATCGTCCCTGGCGCCCGAGCGCGCGCTCGGCCCCCTCGGCAGCTTTGGACGTGGCAACATCACGGCCGGTGACTAGGGTTACCACCTTCTCGACGCTCAGCGACCGACCCGCGCCGAGCTCGGTGCAAATCTCATGACCGATTTCGAATTCGTTGTCCACCAGTCGATACGTCGCGGGTGCAGGCGAGTCGCCGTGCCACAGAGTGGTTCGCGCCGCAAGTGCGACCGGGATCTGCGACTGTGTCGTCTCGACGGTCATGATCACCGAATTCTCGGACAACGCACGCTTTTCCAGCCCCTGCAGGTGATTGCTGGCCAAGTCGCGGTACCGCTCCACCAAGCTGTTGCGGACGTTGCCGTTAAGTGTCGAACGGATCTCGATCGTCCCCGACCAGTCCTCAGCGACGATCGTCGTCTCAAGGACGGCCACGTGGGCCTGGTTCATCGCCACCAACCGGCGCTGCGTCACCGACGTGGTACGGCCGGCATCGTCACGGAAGCGCAACCCGCGGGTCAGCACCGCGCCCCGAAGATCGAAGGTCTGGCGATAAGACAACAGCGTGACCTCGTCGACGTCGAACCAGTCGCCGCCGTCGACGCGGAATGTCAACGGAAGCCAGTTGGGCAGGTTCACCAGGCTTTCGTGCTGCGTCTGGGTGCCGCCGACGAGGTCATCGAGGCGGTTGTATACGCCCGCGGCATAGGTGCCCGGATAGTGCACCTGACCCGCCTTCGATTCCGGTGCGGCGCCCCGCGTGGCGAAGTAGCCGTTGCCGACCGTGCACAATGCCTCGCGCAATTTCTCCTTGTGTGGGTCATAGCCCTCGAACGTGACCGTCCATGTGCCGTCGGAGCTCTGCTTCTCGGATGCCAGCCAGTTCCCTCCACGGCGGAGAAACGTGGCTACTTCGCGGGGGCCTCGCAGGGTGAACTGAGCGGCCGTGGGGCGCCCGCCGTCCTCGTCGTTTCGCACGACGATTCCCATGCCGGTGTATCGGATCGCATCGAAGGCGTCTTCGTCGGTGAGGTCGTCGCCGATGTAGACGGGCACCACACGACCCGGTTGATGGATGCTGTCGCTGATCCAACGCAGCACGTCGCCCTTGTCCCAGTCGATGTTCGGCCGCAGCTCGACGACCTTGCGGCCGTTGGTCACTCGAAGCCCATGCTGTCGTCCACGTCGGTGCGCGGCCGCCGCAACCTCGGCAACGTGCTCGGCCGCGACGTTGCGGTAGTGGACGGCGACGGCAAAGCGCTTGTGCTCCACACGCGCTCCGGGGATCGGCTCGAGGTCGTCGCGCAGTTCCACAGCCGCGGTCTCCAAGGCGGGTAGCGCGGCAGCTGCCGCATCGTTCTGGCGGTAAGTGCCGTCGGGTCCGATGAGCTCGAAGCCGTGGCTGCCGGCGTACCAGATCCCCGGCAGGCCGACCCGGTCGCGGATGTCCGCCAGATCCCGGCCACTCAATATCGCCACCGGGCAGAGCGCCGCCAAGCGCTCCAAGGCTTCGGCCGCGCCGTCGACAAACGTGGCCGCGTCGGGGTCCGAGACGATCTCCGAGAGCGTCCCGTCGTAGTCGAGACAGACGAACGGCTCCCGGCCGGCGATAACGCCCACCAGCTGACCGTAGGAGTTGAGGGCGTCTGGAAGCTGCGCCACGTGTTTGTCACCCTTGCGGATCTCGACGTGGGAAAGGTCATCGACCACGACGTCGGCACCGCATGCCAGCAGCTCATCGGCACCACTGGTGCGATTCACACCGATGACGACCGCGAAGCCGCCTTCACGGCCCGCCTCCACCCCGGCCTCGGCGTCCACGACGAGGATGGACCGGCTCGGATTCGCGGCGAGTCTGCGCGCTATTTCGAAGAACACGGCGGGTTCGGGCCTGCCGTCACGCGCGAGCCCCCCGGCGGTCACACCGTCGACATGAACGGCGAACAGATTCTCGATGTCCGCGGCGCGCAGCACGCGATGCCAGTTGTGACTCGGTGTGTAGATGCCCGTCGCAATTCCAGCCGCTTGGAGTTCCCGCAGCAGATCGACCGTCGATTCCAACGCGGGCACCGCCTCGTCCAGAAGGTCGAGGAATACGTTGTGCACGCGGTTGCCAAGCCCGCATATCGTCTCCTCGAAGGTGTCCTCCTGCGCGCCGCGAGGCAACGAGATGCGCCGCGAGGCGAGGATGTCGGCGGCCCCGTCAGGGCGCGGCCTGTTGCGGACGTGCCTTCGATAGTCGTCATCGGCGAATGGAGAGTGGTCCTCGTTCTCGTTCGCCGGCCTTCGGGCCAGATAGTCGTCGAACGTCGTCTTCCAGGCGGCGGCCTCGATCGCCGCGGTGTCGGCGACGAAACCGTCGAAGTGGAAGATCACCGCATCGTGGTAGCGCGGGTCAATCGTCACGGGCTTCATACCCACGTTCCTCACTCAAACGGATTGATTTGACCGCGCCTGCTTCCGCATTCTGCTCGCACGTTTCACCGCGCGCACACCCCACTGCGGCAATGACGGTCCTTTGGCGCTCCGGAAGTGACGAACGCCCCATGTAGACCTACCTGCCAGGGGCTAACGTCATCGACATGGCGGCGGCGGGTGCACCCCGCTGTACAGCTGTTCGATCTCGCCGAACGGCACGACTGACACTGCAGGGGAAACCATGAACGAGAAAGAAATTGATGATCAGGAGCTCGCCAAGTGGGATCCGGAGTTCATCAAGCAGCTGGCTAATGTGGTCGCGCCCGTTGTCAAGCGATGGTTCCGGGCAGAGGTAAGGGGGCTGGAGAACGTTCCGCCCATCGGCGGCGCGTTGATGGTTTCGAATCACTCCGGTGGCGTGCTGACACCTGATGTACTCGTCTTGGGGCCGGCCTTCTACGACAAGTTCGGATACGACCGCCCCCTCTACACACTGGCTCACTACTTCATATTCTTTACGCCGTTCCGCGCATACTTGGGCCGCATCGGCGTTGTCCACGCCAGCCGGGAAAAAGCTGCGGAGGCGTTGCACTCGGGTGCGGTCGTGCTGGCGTTTCCCGGCGGGGATTATGACGCGTTCCGGCCGACGGTGACCCAGAACGTCATCGACTTCGACGGGCGCACCGGATATGTCAGAACCGCGATCGAAGCCGGCGTGCCGATCGTGCCTGCGGTGTCGATCGGGGGCCAGGAGACGCAGCTGTTCGTGACCCGTGGCACCGGGCTGGCCAAGCGGTTGGGTCTTCCCCGCCTGCGGGCGGAGATCATGCCGGTCACCATCGGTGTCCCTTTCGGCATGAGTGTATTCTTCCCGGCCAATTTTCCGTTGCCAAGCAAAATCATTTATCAGGTGCTGAAGCCGATCGACATCGCCGCCCAGTTCGGCAAGGATCCCGACGTCAACGAAGTTGACGCCCACGTCCGCTCGGTGATGCAGACCGCCCTGGACCGGTTGGGCCGCCAGCGGCGGTTTCCGGTGCTTGGCTGATCCGAGCGATTCCCGGCATCGCTGATGCCGACGGCTCGGATCATGACCTAGCCGAGGGACTGGACGGCGCGGGCGGTGGCCTGACTGAGGCGAAGGATCCGCAGGTCGCCGATCGGCGTGCCGCTGCCCCGGTTGCACACCATCGCCAGGGCCGCGTCGTGCTCGGGGTCGGCCCAGCCACCGGAGCCGCCGAACCCGAAGTGGCCGTAGGCGCGCGGAAGCTGCTTGTCAATGATCGGTGCCCGGTGATACCCGAGCCGCCACTGCATGGTCATCATGACGACCCGGTCGCGTTGATTGTTCTGGATCTCGGAGGCCTTGCGCACCGTCTCCTCAGACAGGATCCGCACACCGCCGAGCTGGCCCCCGCCGGCGAGCATCGCGTACACGCCGCCGAGAGACACCGCGTCGAAATACCCATTCATCGCCGGGACGGCCGCATCAAGCAGTCGGGGATCGGCAATCACGTCCTCCATACCGCGGGAGAGGGCTGCGTTGACCATCCGATGCGGGTTGATCGGCGACCTGAGGGCACGAAGAGTCCGTGTCAGCAGCTCGAACGCGAAGCCGCCG
Organism: uncultured Actinomycetota bacterium; assembly: GCA_963759655.1. Taxonomy (GTDB): domain Bacteria; phylum Actinomycetota; class Actinomycetes; order Mycobacteriales; family Mycobacteriaceae; genus Mycobacterium. Next base: position 146,761 of record CAVXAG010000014.1, read on the forward strand.
ATCGGGTCCGACCAAAGCTTGAAAGCGGTCCCCATCGGCGCCAGTGGCGCCACACGGTGCCGCTGCTCGGGCGGGCAGCCGATATACAGCCCGTCGAGCCCGAGCGGCTCGGCGATTTCCTTCTGGACGAACTTGTCGATCGGGACGCCGGAGATCCGCCGCACCAGCTCGCCGACGAGCCAGCCGAACGTCAGCGCGTGGTAGCCGACCGAGGTTCCGGGCTGGTACGCCGGCTTCGCCCGAGCCAGCACATCGGTCATGTGCTCCCAGTCGAGGATCCTCGATCCGTGGTCGATGATGGTGCCCAAGCGGTGTAGACCCGCGGAGTGGCTCAACACCTGCCGAACAGTGATGTCACCCTTACCGTTCTGCGCGAACTCCGGCCAGTACTTGGCGACCCGTTCGTCGTAGTCGAGCTCCCCGCGGTCGGCGAGCACATGGGCGCAGGTGGCGACCACACCCTTGGTCGTACTCCAGCACATGGCAAGCGTGTCGCGTTCCCAGGGCACCCCATCCCGGCCGCGAACCCCACCCCACAAATCGACGACGAGCCTGCCACGGTGATAGACGGCCACCGCGGCGCCGCCGTCGGTGCGGGCCGTCTGCGTCCTGAAGACGTCCGCCACTTCGGCGAATTCGTCGTCGTAACTACCTGCGGTCAGATCTGTTCGTGATCTGCAAGCTTTCAATTTTCAACCTTTCTGTTGGCCGACGTCGGCGATTGCGATGACGGCGTCGAAGCCCTCACGGATGCACCCCGCGAGCATGTCCAGATCCGGCACCGCTGCCGCATCAGCGTTGATCCCGACAAACGCTCCGTGGTCGTACCCCACGAGGCAGCAGTTCGCCGCAGTGCCCATAAGGGGCCCGAAGGGGTAGAGCGCGACGACCTTCGCTCCAGCGATATAAACGGTTTGGTCGCCGGCGGGAATGTTGCTGACCGCGAAGTCGTCATGTTTCATCATCGTTCCCAACACCGGCCGCACCGCCGGGCCCAGGGCGTTGAGAACCCCATCAAGTGCCGTGGCCGAGGGAAGCTTCACGTCTTCCTTGAGGTCGTGGAGCAGACCGTGGTAGATCGCCATCACACCGGACGTGTCGTCGGTGCTGACCGGGACGGCTATCGCCTCGCCTCTCACGTGGTTTCCCATGGAGAAGTCGCCCGGCTTGCGGATGTTGACCGCGACGGCGGCCCGTAGTCGCTCGACGGGTTTCCGATGCCGCTCGTGGTAGAGCGCAAACCCGTGGGCGACGGCTGTCACGAACGCGTCGTTGACGGTGCAGCCGCGCGGTTTGGCCGCATTGCGCAACCCGTCGAGGTCGAACTCGAGGGCAGCGAAGCGCATCCATCCACGCCGACCGGTCATGATCGGGGACAGGCTCTTCACCGGCGGGGTCATGACTCTTGCCAGTGCCCTGATGTTCTTGCTGATGGTGTCCGCGGTGTCTCTCGGGCGGGCCACCACGCCCGGAATCGCACGCGCCGCCGCGTTCGCGGACCTTCTGATGAATCCGAGGATCCGGTGCCCGTTGTTTGTGACGGCCTCAGCAGCCAGTTCCCATGGCGAGTCACTCTCGGGCAAAGGAGCGGCCGGCATCGGCCCCGGATCACGCGGCGTGCGGGTGAGGTCGCCGAGAAGGGTAAGAAGCGCGAGACTCCCGACACCGTCGGTCATCACATGACTCATCTTGAGGATCGCGGCCGCGCGACGTCCCTTGAGTCCCTCGACAACAGTGAGGACCCAGAGCGGGCGAGCCTGGTCGAGACCCGACATCGCCGACTGGCGCGCGAATTCCAGTACACCGTCGAGGGATCCATCGCCAGGCGCAGCAATCCAGCGGACGTGGTACGACAGATCGAAATTCGGGTCGACCAGCCAGCGGGGCGTCGACAGGCGAAAGGGCACTTCCATCAGCCGGCGCCGCAACGGGGGAAGGGTGCGGCTGGCACGTTCAAGGCGGTCCAGCAACGTCTCGCGGTCGGGTGGTCGATCAAGGATGAGAACCGCCGTCATCGTCTGCCGCAGCAGGGGATCCTTCTCGATTCCCCACAGCACCGATTCCATGTCGCCGGCATGTAACGGTTTGTGCGACGCGTGTCGGTGAATGTCGACCGTTGTCATGGTTCTTCGGTTGCCGTTCTGACTGGTGCGATTCGGGGCGTCTCGGTCCAGGCCGACGTTCGTGGTCATTGGTTCGGTTCCCTCCATGATGCGTCAGCCTTTGCGCGGACCCGGAGCGTGTCGTAATCGCTGCAGCAAGGCCAGGGGCAAGCGCCCAGCCGCCCGGATCATGTTGAGGTCCAGGCGATTACACAGCGTGCTCGGCATCGGCCCGGACGTATCGGCCACCATGTCCCCACTAAGACCCGGCGAGCGACCAGAACGGTGTCGGCTTCACGGCTCGGGGAGCATCGACAAGCGCCGCCCGATACCTTGTCGGCGAAAAGTCGACTTTGCCAAGCAGTCGTCGCGGCCGTTCGCTGCGGCAAACTTAGACCGGGCCACCAGTTTCGGTCGCTCAATCCTGCGTCTCGCCCAAGTTGCTACGAATCGCGCTAGTCGTACTGCGCGTGATGCTGTGCAACAACTCCATCTGCGCCGCGGAGAGTTCGTCGGCCAAGTTGACGGCAGCTTCGATGAGGGTCTTACGCCGTGACGGGTCACCCTCCTGAGAAGTTGCCGCCTCGAGGGTGTTAGCGAACTTGCGTACGGCCTCGACCGCGGCTTCGCGTCCGGCGTTCACCGATTCGAGAACCTCGTCGGACAACTCCCCTACTCGCTCTAGCACAGTCTGCCTATCAGCGTTCTCTGCCATATCACCTCCATAGTGTTTGAATCCCTGGGCCCAGCATGCGCTCGCACGCGGCGTGAGATTAGGGCCGATAGTCCCTGCTTGCCGCGCCTTTAGTCGACGATCACAAGCCTGTCGAGACCGAAACGATCGTCCGCGGGGTTCGGCTTCCAACCGCCCTGACCGATTCGGCGGCCGTTACCCAAGGTGCACCGGCTGCGGCACGTGCTTTGATCGGTGCCCAGTGCACGCCATCGAGATGTTCTCGGAGCCGAAATGACGCGAGCCACGATCGACGGCAACGAGGCGGCCGTCTCGGTCGCCTACCGGCTCAACGAAGTGTGCCGCATCTACCCGATCACGCCCTCGTCGCCGATGGCCGAACTCGCCGACGAATGGTCAAGCCATCACTTGCCCAACGTCTGGGGCACCGTGCCGACGATCGTTGAGATGCAGAGCGAGGGCGGCGCGGCAGGTGCGCTGCACGGGGCCCCTGCAGGCGGGAGCGCTTGCGACGACGTTCACGTCGTCGCAGGGCCCGCTGCTGATGATCCCGAACATGCACAAGATCGCCGGCGAGTTGACCTCGGCAGTGATCCATGTTGCAGCAAGAGCCATTGCAGCACAGGGCCTTTCGATCTTCGGTGATCACCAAGACGTGATGGCAGTGCGGCAGACCGGGATTGCGATGCCGACGCGGCCCCCGACACCGCCTGCTCCACCTGACCCAGTCCACTGCTCGCCGCCCCCTGCGTGGCGGTCCCCCTCGGGGTAGTCAGAAGCTAGAGTCCAACGTCACGCCGCGCAGTGACGATCGGCTCTAGAAGCGGTGCTGAGCGACACCGTATCAACGAAGTCGTGTGCAGCAAGCCAGAGTTGGCGCCAGCTTTCGATATCGAGGTGATTACCCGCGCCGAGTTGCCAAGCTCGGCTGATGAGTTGCCAAGCTCGGCTGATTACGCGCGGCGCGAGATCGGCGGGCTCGGGCCGCAGAGCCACGGTGCGCCCGGCGCAACCGGCGTCGCGCAGTGGGTGGAACTGTTCGCCCAGCTTCGCGGGGAGGCCGTGATCCAGGTCGACGCCGCTCGAATCGCATCGGCGCACAGCATTGATGGCCCGACCGCGGTGCCGGCCGTCACGATCTTGCAAGGGCAAGGGACCGATGGCGATTAGAACCGAGGGGCCGGACCGCTGGACTCCGGGCATCAACCTGGGACGCGGCGCCAAACCGATGCAGGCCATCGGCGGATTTTTCGCGATGGCGGCCGACGCGGTCGTGTTCGTCTTCCGTCGGCCGTTTCAGTGGCGGGAATTCTTGGAGCAGTTCTGGTTCGTCGTTCGGGTGGCGCTGGTGCCCACGCTGCTGGTGGCAATACCGTTCACGGTCTTGGTCAGCTTCACGCTCAACATCCTGCTGCGCGAGCTCGGCGCCGCAGACCTAAGCGGTGCGGGCGCGGCCTTCGGCGCGGTCACCCAGGTCGGTCCGTTAGTCACCGTGTTGATCGTCGCCGGAGCCGGCGCGACCGCGATGTGCGCGGATCTGGGTGCGCGCACGATTCGTGAAGAGATCGCCGCGATGGAGGTGCTGGGCATCAATCCGGTGCAGCGGTTGGTGGCGCCTCGCATGCTGGCATCGGGCCTGGTTGCGCTGCTGCTGAACAGCCTGGTGTGCATCATCGGAATCCTTGGCGGCTACACCTTTTCCGTCTTCGTCCAGCACGTGAACCCCGGCGCGTTCGCCGCCGGCATCACTTTGTTGACTGGGGTTCCCGAGTTGATCATCTCGGGCATCAAGGCGGCATTGTTCGGGTTGATCGCCGGTCTGGTTGCGTGTTACCGCGGACTGACGATCACCGTCGGCGGCGCGAAGGCGGTGGGCAACGCCGTCAACGAAACCGTGGTGTATTCGTTCATGGCACTCTTCGTCGTCAACGTGGTCGTCACCGCGATCGGCATCCGGGCGACGGTGAAGTGATGGGGACCCCCGTTGCGACGCTGAGAGCCACCCGTCCTCGCGTATTCCACCATCTCGGCCACCTCCACTGGCCGGTCGGCGCACTGCGCAAGATCGGTGATCAAGCCTTCTTCTGGGTCCGGGCCATCGCCGGAATCCCGTACGCGGTCCGCCGCTTCCGGATCGAGGTCGTGCGCCTAGTCGCCGAGATCAGCATGGGCGCAGGGACGTTGGCGATGATCGGCGGCACGGTCGTCATCGTCGGATTCTTGACACTGGCGGCCGGCGGCACACTCGCGGTCCAAGGGTACGCCTCCTTGGGCAACATCGGCATCGAGGCGCTGACCGGCTTCCTGGCGGCCTTCATCAACGTCCGCATCTCCGCACCCGTGGTCGCGGGAATCGGACTGGCGGCCACGTTCGGCGCCGGCGTGACCGCGCAACTCGGTGCCATGCGCATCAACGAAGAAATCGACGCGCTGGAGGCCATGGCCATCCGGCCCATCGAGTTCTTGGTCAGCACACGAATCATCGCCGGAATGATCGCGGTGGCCCCGCTGTACTCGATCGCAGTGATCCTGTCGTTCGTCGCGAGCAAGTTTGTCACCGTGGTGCTCTTCGGGCAGTCGTCGGGTCTGTACAACCATTACTTCTCAACGTTTCTGAACCCGATCGACCTCTTGTGGTCGTTCCTGCAGGCCATCTTGATGTCACTGGCGATCCTGCTGGTGCACACGTACTACGGCTACTACGCCACCGGCGGACCATCGGGCGTCGGCACCGCGGTGGGCAACGCGGTGCGGACCTCGCTGGTCGTCGTGGTGTCGGTGACGCTGCTGGTCTCGCTGTCCATCTACGGCCACAACGGAAACTTCAACCTGTCGGGGTAAGGGGGAGGTCGATGTCATCCGAAGTTGCGAAACCGCTTGCCGGTGCGGCGACCATCGCCGTGATTGTCGCGGTCATCGCCCTTGCCGTGACGCTTTTCCAGGGCGGCTTGGGCACCACCGTGCCGGTGACGATCATGTCGCAGCGCGCCGGCCTGGTGATGTACGCCGACGCCAAGGTGAAAATGCGCGGCGTGCAGGTGGGCAGCGTCGCCTCGATCGAGGAGCTTCCGAACGGCCAGGCCGCCCTTCACCTGGCGATGAATCCGTCGCAGCTGAAATTCATTCCGTCCAATGTGCTCGTGAACATCGCCAACAACACGGTGTTCGGCGCCAAGTACGTGCAACTCGTCCCGCCGGCCGAGCCCTCGTCCACGCCGCTGAAGGGCGGGCAGGTGCTCGACGCGGAGAACGTCACGGTCGAGATCAACACCGTGTTCCAGGAACTCACCCAGGTGTTGTCGAGGATCCAACCCGAGAAGTTGAACGAGACCTTGGGCGCGCTCGCCGCTGCACTGAACGGGCGCGGGGAGAAGATCGGTCAGGCGTTCAGTGACCTCGATGCGTTCCTCGCCACATCAGAACCCGGACTACCAGGGCTGCGCCACGATCTCGCCGTGGCACCCGGCGTGCTGAACACGTACGCCGACGCGGCGCCCGACTTGCTAACCACGCTGAAGAACACGACACGGATCAGCCAGACGGTCGTCGACGAGCAGCAGAACCTGGACGCCTTCCTGCTCAGCGCGATCGGCCTGGCAGACATCGGAAACGACGTGGTGGGTGGCAACCGGCAGGCGCTCACCGATGTGCTGCGGCTGCTTGTGCCCACGACCGATCTCACGAACCAATACGCCCCCGCGTTGAACTGCGGGATCGCCGGGCTGGGGGCGCTCGCCGCGTCCCCGCCGTTGCCGGTCCCCGGCGTGCTGACAACGGCCGGCTTCACGCTGGGCGTCGAACGTTATCGGTACCCGGTGAACCTGCCGAAGGTCGCCGCCACCGGCGGACCGCAGTGCGCCGGCCAGACGCTACCGGTGGTTCCCGTGGACACGGCGCCGCCGTTCATCGTGATGGATGACGGCGCCAACCCGGCGCAGTACGGAAACCCGGGAATCCTGCTGAATTCCGACGGGCTGAAGCAGCTGCTGTACGGGCCCATCGCCGGGCCGCCGCGCAACAGCGCCCAGATCGGGCAACCCGGATGACGGCCGGATGGCGAGCGACGCTCGTCAAATCACTGGCGTTCGCTGTCGTGATGGCGGTGTTCACCACGTTTCTGTTCTTCATCTTCGGCCAGTACCGAACCGGTGCCACGAACGGATATTCGGCGGTCTTCACGGATGCGTCTCGACTAAAGCCGGGAGACACCGTGCGGGTCGCCGGCATCCGGGTGGGAACGGTGAACGGCGTATCGCTGCGCGACGACAAGAAGGTCGTCGTGACGTTCGACGCCGACCGCAGCATCGCCCTCACCACCGGCACCCGGGCCATGGTCCGCTACCAGAACCTCGTCGGCGATCGCTATCTCGAACTCGTCGACGGTCCCGGATCGACCAGGATACTCACCCCCGGAACGCAGATACCGGTCGACCACACAGCCGGGGCACTCGACCTCGATCTGCTGCTCGGCGGGCTCAAACCGGTGATCCAGGGCCTGAATCCGCAAGACGTCAATGCGCTCACCCAATCGCTGGTGCAGGTGTTCCAGGGCCAGGGCGGCACGCTGGAGTCGCTGCTCTCCAAGACCTCGTCGTTCTCAAATGCATTGGCCGACAACAGCCAAGTCATCCAGGAACTGATCGACAACCTCAACACGCTCGTCGACACGCTCGCCAAGAACGGCGACCAGTTCTCGGGCGCGCTGGATCGCCTCGAGCGACTCGTCACCGGCCTGTCGAAGGACCGTGACCCGATCGGCAATGCGATCGTGTCGCTGGACAACGGCACCGCCTCGCTCGCCGACCTGCTGACCAACGCGCGCCCGCCGCTGGCCGGCACCGTCGACCAGCTCAACCGGCTCGCCCCACTGCTCGACACGGGCAAGGGTCAGCTCGACGTCGCGCTGCAGAAGGCGCCGGAGAACTATCGCAAACTCGTCCGCCTCGGCGCCTACGGCAGCTTCATCAACTACTACATCTGCGGCATCGCTTTCCGTGCCACAGACTTTCAGGACCGGACCGTCGTCTTCCCGTGGATCAAACAAGACAGCGGAAGGTGCAGGGAACCCTGATGCTCAAGTACCACGGAGCCCGCCTCATCCGGCCCGGATTCATCGGCGCTGTGCTGGTCATCCTCGTCATCGCCGTTGGTCTTCAGCCGCAAAAACTGTGGTCGTTGGCCTCCTCACTCCGCTACCAGGCGCTGTTCTTCGAAGCGGGCGGCCTCGCCACCGGCAACGCGGTGACGGTGTCTGGCATCAAGGTGGGCACGGTATCGGACCTCTCGCTGAAGAACGGCGAGGCGCTGGTGACGTTCAACATCGCCGCCACTGTTCCGCTGGGCTCCGAGACCACCGCGCGCATCAAAACAGGTTCCCTGCTGGGCGAGCGGGTACTCACCCTGGAGTCCGCCGGCAGCCGAAACATGCGCCCGAATGACGTCATCCCCGTTTCGCGGACGTCCTCTCCGTATTCGCTCACCGAGGCCGTCAGCGACCTCACGACAAACGTGGCCGGCACCAACACCGACACCCTCAACCAGTCACTCGACACGCTGTCGGCGACGATCGACCAGATCGCACCGCAACTCGGACCAACGTTCGATGGGCTCACCCGATTGTCGAAAACCCTCAACAGCCGCAACGAATCTCTGCGCGATCTGCTCAAGAGCGCAAGCGACGTCACAGGAATCCTGTCGGAGCGCAGCCAACAGGTCAACGCGCTGATCCTGAACGCGAATGATCTCTTGGCGGTTCTCGTCGACCGGCGCAATGCGATCGTCCAACTACTCGCCAACACCTCCGCGGTTTCCCGGCAGCTGACCGGTCTGGTGCACGACAACGAGCAGAAGCTGGCACCGACGCTGGAGCGGCTGAACCGTGTGATGGCCATGCTGGAGAAGAACCGCGACAACATCGCCAAGGCGCTCCGGGGCCTGGCGAAGTACGAGGTCACGCAGGGCGAGACGGTGTCCAACGGGTTCTATTACAACGCCTATGTTCCGAACCTCAACCCGGCGCAGATTATTCAGCCCTTCCTCGACTACATCTTCGGCTTCCGGCGCGGCGTCGACGCCGGGCAGCCGCCGGACAACGCCGGGCCGCGCGCCGAGATCCCGTTCCCGTACAACGGAATTCCGCCGCCATGGGAAAGGTGGGGAGGCTGATGTCGCGGAACCGTCTTCTCGCCGGCGTGGCAGTGGTCCTGATCGGTTTGCTCGTCGCAGCCGCGATCTTCGTGGTTCGCCAGACGGTCTTCAAGCCGAAGACCATTACCGCATACTTTCCCACCGCGACCGCCATTTACCCGGGCGATGACGTGCGCGTGGCCGGCGTCAAGGTCGGCACCATCGCATCGATCGAGCCGCGAGGAACTCAAGCCAAGATGACGATGCACGTCGACCGTGACGTGCCCATTCCGGCCGAAGCGAAAGCAGTGATCATCGCGCAGAACTTGGTCGCGGCGCGCTACGTTCAACTCACCCCGGCATACCGGAACACCGGCCCCACGATGCGCGACGGCGCGGTGATACCGGCCGATCGGACAGCCGTGCCGGTGGAGTGGGACGAGGTCAAGGCTCAACTGATGAGGCTGTCAACGGAGTTGGGCCCCAACAGCAACGTGTCCACTCCGTCCGTTGCGCGCTTCATCGACAGTGCCGCCAACGCGTTGAACGGTAATGGCGACAAACTCAGGCAGACGCTGTCCCAGCTGTCGGGTGTCGGCCGAATACTCGCCAACGGCAGCGGCAACATCGCCGACATCATCAAGAATCTGCAGACCTTCGTCACCGCACTGCGCGACAGCAACCAGGAGATCGTGCAGTTCGAGAACCGGCTCGCCACGCTCACCAGCGTGCTGGACGACAGCCGCTCCGACCTGGACGCTGCGCTGTCGGATCTGTCCGTCGCGATCGGCGAGGTTCAGCGATTCATCGCCGGGAGCCGAGACCAAACCAGCGAGCAGGTCCAACGGTTGGCCAACGTCACTCAGAACCTCGTCGACCACCGGATGGACCTGGAGAACGTGCTCCACATTGCGCCGACCGCGTTCGCGAACTTCTACAACATCTACAACCCCGACACGGACAGTAACATCGGTGGGTTCGTCTTAAACAACCTCTCGAATCCTGTGCAGTTCATCTGCGGAGCCATCGGAGCGGTCGAAAACACCACCGGGACCGAAACGGCGAAGCTGTGCGAGCAGTACCTCGGCCCCGCGCTGCGGCTGCTCAATTTCAATTACGAACCGATTCCCCTCAACCCCTTCCTGATGCCCGCGCCGACCCCGGGCAACCTCGTGTACTCCGAGGACCGGCTCGCACCCGGTGGAGCGGGCCCCAAACCTGGGCCGCCCGAGCAGCCGCCGTCCATCTCGGCGTACACCGGCCTGCCGGGTGATTACCCGCCGGCACCGCCGCCCTCACCGCCGCCGGCGCGCATACCCGGAATATCGAATCCAGCACCGACCACGCCGGCGGCACCTGCACCGCCGCCCGACTCCGCACCGCCGCCGGCGCAGATGACTCTGCCGGACTTGCTGCTGCCCGCAGAAAGGCCGCCGTCATGATCGGCGAGACGCGACTCGGTCGGTTCTTCGCCACCGGTGCCTGCGTGGTGCTGACGGCGACGGGATGCGCGTTTCAGGGGTTGAACTCGCTGCCTCTGCCGGGCGCGGTGGGCAGGGGGGCGGATGCCAACATCTACCAGGTGGAAATCGCGAATGTCGGCACGCTAGAGTCGAATTCGCCCGTGATGGTCAATGACGTCGTCGTCGGCAGCGTCGGCAAGATGACGGTGCAGGGCTTCCATGCCAACGTCGAGGTGTCGGTGCGACCCGATACTGTCGTTCCCGCCAACGCGGTGGCCAGCGTCGGACAAACCAGTCTGCTGGGATCGATGCACCTGGAGCTGAATCCGCCGCTCGGTGAGGCGCCGCGCGGACGGCTCCAACCCGGTTCCACGATCCCGCTGAGCGCGTCGTCGACCTACCCGTCGACTGAGCAGACCCTATCGTCGCTGTCCCTCGTGATCAACACGGGCGGACTGGCGCAAGTCGGCGACATCATCCACAACTTGAATGCCGCGCTGGCCGGCCGCGGGCAGCAAGTCCGCGACCTTCTCACCCGTCTTGACACCTTCATCGGCACGTTGGATGACCAGCACGACAACATCATCTCGTCGATTCAGGCACTGAATCGACTCGCCAAGACGTTTGCCGGGCAACGCGACGTCATCACCGAGGCGCTGAACAAGATTCCGCCGGCGCTGGATGTGCTGATCAAGGAGCGGCCAAACATCACGACCGCGCTGGAGAAGCTGGGCACCTTCAGCGACACCGCAACCCGGCTTGTCAACGACACGCAGGCGGACTTGGTGAGGAACCTGCAGAACCTCGAGCCGACGATCCGTGCGCTCGCAGATGTCGGACCCGATCTGGTCACGGACATCGCGTACGCGACGCATTACCCGTTCAGCCAAGGCCTCATCGACCGAGGCGTCAGAGGCGACTACATGAACCTGTTCGCCGTGGTCGACTTCACCAGGGAGCGGCTGAAGCGAACACTTCTCCTCGGTACCCGTTGGGGTCAACCGGATATGCCGTTGGTGCCCGCGCCGGGCGACCCCTGGTACAAGGAGTACACCTACGATCCGGCGGGGCTGGCACCGCAGCAGCCCGATACCCCGCCGGGGGCGGCACCAGCCCCTGTTGCTCAGGCTTCGGCACCCGGGCCTTCGCCGGCGGTCCCGCAGGTGGAGGTGCCGGCGCCCGATACCGCTCCGCTGTCGGCCGAGACACCCTGGCCGCCTTCGCAAATGGACGGGGGCGGCTGATGCTCACGCGTTTCATTCGAATCCAGCTGGTCATCTTCACGGTTGCAGGGACACTCGGCGTTCTGGCGATGATGTTGTTCTACATCCAGGTGCCGACGTTGCTCGGCATCGGGAAGATGACCGTCACGATGGAGCTGCCGGCCGTGGGTGGGTTGTACCGGTTCAGCAATGTCACTTACCGTGGCGTGCAGATCGGCAAGGTCACCTCGGTGGAGCTGACTCGCGACGGCGCGAAAGCGACGCTCTCCCTGAACACCTCGCCGAAGATCCCGGCCGACCTACGGGCCGAGGTGCGCAGTATCTCCGCCGTGGGTGAGCAGTACGTGGACTTGAGACCGCGCACCGACTCGGCGCCCTACCTTCACAACGGTTCGGTGATCGCGGCGAGCGACACCACGATTCCGCAAGACGTCGGCCCGATGCTCGATCAGGTCAGCGCGCTGATCAACAGCATCCCGAAGGACAAGCTCAGCGCGTTACTCGATGAGTCGTTCAAGGGCCTCAACGGCGCCGGCTACGACCTCGGGTCGCTGGCCGACTCGGCGGCGACGTTATCCGGTGATCTCAACCGCGTCGGGGACCGCACCCGGGCTCTCTACAACGACACCGGACCCCTTCTGGATTCGCAGGCGCAGACCACCGACTCCATCAAGCTGTGGTCGCGAAGCCTCGCCGGAGTAACCCAACAGCTGGTGACGAATGACCCTCAGCTACGCACGGTGCTTGAGAAAGGGCCTGGCTTCGCCGATGAGGCATCCCGTCTGCTGGAGCAGCTCAAGCCGACACTGCCGGTGCTGCTCGCCAACCTCACCACCATCGGCCAGGTCGCGGTGGTATACCACGCCTCACTGGAGCAACTGCTGGTGTTGCTTCCGCCGTCCGTCGCGAGCACGCAATCATATGGCAGTGGAGGCAATCGGACGGGTATACCCAGTGGCGATTTCACCCTCGGCCTGGGTGATCCGCCCGCGTGCACCGTCGGTTTCCTGCCACCCTCGTCATGGCGAAGCCCAGCGGACACCACCACGATCGACACACCGGACGGGCTCTACTGCAAACTGCCGCAGGACTCCCCGATCTCCGTTCGCGGTGCCCGCAACATCCCGTGCATGGGGGTCCCCGGTAAGCGGGCGGCAACGGTCGAACAGTGCTACAGCGACCAGCCGTTCCAACCCCTCGCCATGCGACAACACGCACTGGGGCCCTATCCGCTCGATCCCAACCTGGTCTCTCAGGGCATACCGCCCGATGACCGGGTCACGTTCGACGACCAGATCTACGCACCGGTGGAGGGAACGCCTCTGCCACCGGGGGCGGGCCCGCCCCCCGGACCGGTTCCGCCACCGGCAGCCCCCCAGCAGCTCACACCACAAAGCGGTGCGAATCCGGCTCCGGGCGCGGCGACGACACCGCCACCGGACGGTGCCCCGACTCCGCCACCTGCCCAAGGCCCAGCGCCCGGTCCTGCGCCGGAAAGCGCTGTGCCGCAGCCGATGCCGAATGCAGCCGGGGTCAGCGCCCCAGCCGCCCCGTCAGCCGCTATCGTCAAGTACGATCCGAGCACCGGTCGCTATGTCGGTCCCGACGATCAGCTATATCAGCAGTCCGACCTCAGCACATCATCGGCGCCCACGACCTGGGAGGAGATGCTTCCCAGATAAGGGCGCCGCGGAGTCGCGGTGCGCCACAAGGGGTTCGCGGCGCCGGACGGCTGGTCAGGCTATCGGGACGAGCTTGAACGGTGATCTGATGTCCAGCACCCAGTTCTTGCCGCAGGCGCCGCTCGGGCCGGTCGTCTGTTGCCAGCCGGTCAACGTTGTCGAGTTGAAGTCGATTTTGCCGTCCGCATCGGATGGCCAAAACACGTATTGCTGCAGGCCAGTGGCCGCGGTGCCGTCGGCGCACGTCTCCCAATTCGGGAGCTCGCGGTCAAGTCTCCACTTGTCGCCGGAACGGAATGTGAGGGAGGCTGTCCACCCCTGGTCGCTGGTGACCGTGCCGGTGCAGTCGTAGGGAGTGCTGCAGCTGGACGTGATCGTCCATGTGCTTCGGACGGTCGCCTCATCGTGGAAGCTGTCGTTCGTGGTGGCCCACTCGCCGTTCGACGTGGCGAGGTAGGTGCCGTTGAGTGCCGGGTTGTTGACATCCGCAGAGGCCAAACCCTTGCCCAACGAGCCGCTCAGTGTCGCAGCCACCAGTGTTGCGCCTGCTGCCAGGCCGATCGCGCGCACCGACCGCTCCATCAGCACCTCCGACCGTGGGCGATAACGGCATTCTCAGCAGCGGAGAATATCACCGTCGCATGCGAGGCGGGCCGGTTCGCACGGATGACGCTCTCACAGCGGATCAAACTCGCTGACTCGCTACGCGGCGACCCGGCTGTGGCGCGACGACCTGGCAAAGGCCGAGCGGACTATTTACAACATTGACTACCGCAACGTGGGTGGCCGGGTCAAAAGCCGCCGCACCACCACCGGACGGCACGAAACGATTCCACCAACGCAACGCCGCCGACCGGTCGCTGTACCGCGTCGAGCAACTGCAGCCCGACGACTCGCTGGTCTCCATATGCGAAGGCGAAAGGGGTTGCGACGCCATCTGGGCGTTGGGCGGGGTAGCGGTGGCCACCGGCGGCACCGAATGCACCTGACGTCGAACCATTGAAGGGCCGCGACGTCAACCTGATCGCCGACCGCGACACCTCCGGACGCCGATGGTCGCAACGACAGGAACGGCTGCTGGACGGGGTTGCGAACTCAGTCGAGGTTAAACAGCCCGCTGTGGCGTTCGACAAAGCTGACATCGTCGAGCACTTCGCCGCCGACCTGACACTCGATGAGCTCGAACCGGTCGACGACGACATTCCATTGGCGATGACACCAGCCACCAGCGACTAATCAGCAGCCCGGCTTTGCGGTGCCCTTAGCAGCTGCCTTTCGTGCGGTGCCCCTAGCAGCTGCCTTTCGTGCGGTGCCCCTAGCGGCTGGCTTCGCGGCGCTTTTGTTCACCGTCTCGCTCGCGCTGCGCCCGAAGCTGCGCAGGAACTGGTACAAGTCCTTCGCGTCGTCGCCCGGCTTGCTCACCGTGCCGATCGCGCCGCGTGCCATCCTGGCCACGAACTCGTTGGTCGTCGTGGCGAGTTGCTCGTAGTAGTCCCCGATGGCTTCGACAACCTTCTTGCGCGTCGACGGGTCGTCGAGGAGGTTGGGCATCACGTCGTCGAGATGGTCAATGAACTTGCGCAGAGCCTGGATCGCGGCCCGCTGTCTGGCTTCGACCTGTTCCAGCATCTCGTCGGACAGGTCCGAGGCTCGCTCCGCCACAGTCTTCTTCTCGGTGCTCTCTGCCATGATCGCGCTCCTCGGGTTGAATACAGCAGTGAAACCCGGTTATCAGAATGCGCCCCGGCCCCGGCGTTTTGATAGGGCCCATGATCCCTGCACCAGCGGATAGAGTGTGCGCCCCTGCTGTGGATGAGAACTGTCACCACGACGACCGCTCCGCACCGAGCCGCCGCCCGGTGACGGTGTGCGGCACAATCTGAAGCCACACGTTGTGGATGCCGACTGCCCACGGCGTCGGGAACTGGCCGTCCATCGCTCGCAGCAGCGCAGGAACCCGTTCCGGGTCGACCTCGGCGCCGACGCCTCGCACCAGGACGCTCCATCCGAACTTCCGGTCCTCGTCGACGTGGTCGACCTCGAAGGCGAGCATCGGTTGCTGCATCGCCGCTCGTTTCGCGCCACCCTCGACGCGGAAGACGATGTCGTGTCCGGCCATGGCGTAGTTGACGGGCACGGCGAGCGGTCCGAGGTCATCTTGGTACACGAGTCGCCCGACGCGTGCGGCGGCGAGCAGCCGGAAGCATTCGTCGGGCGAGAGATCTTCGAGCTCGCGTTGCGCCATGATGCGATTCTCGTCGGGGCGCACCGGCGGCCGCCACGGCCGAAGGTCCCATCTCTGCACGTATACGACGGCCGGTTGAAGCGATGAGTCGGCCGGTCAACGCGCAGAACGTCGCACGGCTCTGCGCCGGCATCGCCGCGGGTCGCCCCCTACTTTGCGGGGCTCTGTTGTTGTTTGGAAACGGAACTCGACGGACAGTTGAACACCAGGGCGCTGTTTGGCACGTATTTGGCATGCCGCTTTTATATTTCGGCCGAAAAATAGCCTCTGACATGTGCAAACACTGGTGCGCGATACTGGGATTGAATCAGTCGCGACCGGTCGGTCTGATGGAACCTCACGATGTCTTTAGCGGAAACATCATGCTCATCATTGAGAATGATATTCTTGATGCTGAGAGTGGAACTCCGCCGAATCTCCGAACCAATGATGGGACTCCGAATGTCGGTCAGATCGCCCGTGTCAACGGAGGATGGGCGCCCGATGAGCCTCACCCCGGCGTCCGGAGGACCAGCGTGACCAACGGGCGCGGGCCGTGCTGCTGCTGCTGCTGCTGCTGCTGCTGCTGCTGCTGCTGCTGCTGCTAGTGGACGATAATTGGTGTCTCGCGCCGCCGTCTGCCTGTGCAAGTGGCCCGGCAGGCTCTGGGCGTGCATTGAAGGGTTGAGGAGGGATGGGTTCAACAATGTTTTCGGCAGTTCTGATCGAGAAGGGTGAAGCGGGGCAGTCGGTTTCGCTCACGAACCTCGACGAGGCGCAACTCCCGGACGGCGATGTCAGTGTCAACGTGGAATATTCCACGCTGAATTACAAGGATGGCCTCGCCATCACCGGCAAGTCACCCGTGGTACGCAAGTTTCCGATGGTGCCCGGGATCGATCTCGCAGGCATCGTCACCAAAAGCACGCACGCGGATTGGAAGAAGGGCGACCGCGTAGTGCTCAACGGCTGGGGCGTAGGTGAAACCCATTGGGGCGGCCTCGCCGAGCGCGCACGCCTCGACGGGGACTGGCTCGTGCCTCTGCCCTCCGAGTTCACCACCCGGCAGGCCATGGCGATCGGCACCGCGGGCTATACGGCGAGCCTCTGCGTGGACGCGCTACTGGACCGTGGCGTGTCTCCCGATCAGGGTGAAGTCCTCGTGACGGGGGCGACCGGCGGCGTCGGCGGCGTCGCGATCGCCCTGTTGACGAAGGCCGGCTTCAAGGTGGCCGCCGCGACCGGCAAGTCTTCGGAGGCAGAGTATCTGCACCAACTCGGCGCGGTGACGGTGTTGGACCGGGCGGAGCTGGCCGAGGCCGGCAAGCCTCTGCAGAAGGAACGCTGGGCGGGCGTCGTCGACTCCGTCGGGAGCCACACGCTTGCCAACACCTGTGCTCAGACGCGCTACGGTGGCGCGGTCGCCGCGTGCGGCCTGGTGCAGGGCATGGATTTTCCGGCCACGGTTGCTCCGTTCATTCTGCGCGGCGTTTCCTTGCTCGGCATCGACAGCGTGAGGGCGCCCAAGACGCGGCGCATGGCCGCATGGGAACGACTGTCCCGCGATCTTGATGCGGGCGTACTCGATGCGATCGCTCACGAGATCGCGCTGGGAGACGCGATCGACGCGGCCGATCAACTCATGGACGGCAAGGTCCGTGGCCGCATCGTTGTTGACGTCAATCGCTGATCGGGAGCAGGAATGAGCAAGAAAACCACCGGACCACAGTCAGCCGAGCTCGATCTCTCTGACGTCGATCACCGGGTTGGCAAACCGGTTGGCGGGGCGCAGCTGTGGGATCCATGCAGCGCCTCCGACATCCGCCGCTGGGTGATGGCGATGGATTACCCCAATCCGCTGCACTGGGACGAGGAATTCGCGCGCAACTCCAAGTTCGGCGGCATCGTCGCGCCGCAGTCCATCGCGGTCGCCTTGGACTACGGTCACGGCGCGCAACCCGCTTGCGTGGGCTACATTCCGGGCAGCCACCTGATCTTCGGCGGCGAGGAATGGTGGTTCTACGGCTGTCGCCTGCGGCCGGGGGACAAGCTGTTCCAGGAGCGACGCTTCCACGATTACAAAGTGGTGCAGACGAAATTCGCTGGGCCCACGATGTTCTCGCGCGGGGACACCGTTCACACCGACCAGCGCGGGACCCTGGTGGCGCGCGAGCGTTCGACTGCAATCCGCTACCTCTACGACGAAGCGAAGAAGCGCGGAATGTATGACAACCAGCTCGGAGACGTCAGGAGCTGGACCGATACCGAACTGGCCGAGGTCGAACAGGTACGCCGTGACTGGCTCATGTCCAATCGAATGGGCGTCTCACCGCATTTCGAGGAAGTGAAAGTCGGCGACACGCTGCCGCGCCGCGTGATCGGCCCGCACACCATTGCCAGCTTCACCACGGAATACCGGGCGTTTCTCTTCAATATCTGGGGCACGTTCCACTGGGTAGCACCGTCCGGCGTCGAGGATCCTTGGATCAATCAGGATCCAGGCTGGGGGGAAGGCTTCGGCTTCGACGAGGAAGACGCGAAGATCGATCCGCGCAAGCGCGACGGGCTCTACGTCGGCCCATCACGCGGGCATATCGACAGCGACAGGGCGAGCCAAGTCGGCATGGCACGCGCCTACGGCTACGGCGCAACGATGGGCGCCTGGTGCACGGACTATCTCGCCTATTGGGCCGGCCATGACGGCATGGTGCGCCATACCAAGGCGGATTTCCGTGGACCCGCCTTCGAGGGCGCCGTGACCTATTTCGACGCCGAGGTCATCGGCAAGGAGACGGAATCGGCTTGGGGGGTGCCGCTCGTGCAGGTGAAGCTGCGCCTCACCAACCAGAACGGCGAGGTGCTGGTGACCTGCACAGCCGAGGTCGAGCTGCCGTTCTAGAGATGGTCGCCGAGACAATCTCTGAACACGCGCGATCCCTCTCGATCGTTTGGGGCCCGCCGCTTTCTGCTGAACCAGGACTCGGGGCGCTCACGCTGCCCGGCTTCCTGCGCGAGGTGACGGCGATGTACAGCGAGCGTGAGGCGCTCGTTTTCCGGACTGCGCAAGGTGTCACGCGCTGGACCTACGCCGAGCTGTGGGAGCGCGCGATCGACGTGGCGCGTGCGCTGCGCGCGTGCGGCATCGGTAAGGACGGTCGCGTGGGTGTCTTGATGACGAACCGCCCGGAATGGATCGCGGCGGTGTTCGGCACATCGCTCGCCGGGGGCGTGGCCGTCACACTCAGCACGTTCACGACGCCGCCCGAACTTGATCATTTGCTTCAGGTGTCCGGTGTTTCAGTGCTGTTGTTCGAGCGGGAGGTGCTGAAAAAGGACTTCGCCGCCGTTCTGACCGAACTGGACCCGGAGATCGGTAAGGCGTCACGCGGCGCGCTGCAGTCGGCGAAGTACCCGTTCCTGCGCAGCCTCGCAATGGTCGGCGAGGCCGCGCTGGGCATCGACACATGGGACGTCTTCCTGGCGCGGGGTCACAATGAGCTGCGCGAGGTGGTCGAGGCGACGGCCGCGGCGGTGCACCCCAGCGATGCCGCTGTGCTCTTCTTCTCCTCGGGCTCCACGAGCAAACCGAAGGGCATCCTGAGCGCGCATCGCGGCGTCTCCATCCAAATGTGGCGCTTCCGGCGCATGTACCGGTTCGACCCAGGGGACAACGTCCGCTGCTGGACGGCTAACGGCTTCTTCTGGTCCGGCAATTTCGCCATGTCGCTTGGCTCAACCCTCGCCTGCGGCGGTGCCCTCGTGCTGCAACCGACTTTCGTTGCCGCCGAGGCGCTCGAGCTCATGCAGGCGGAGCGCGTGAACTTTCCATTCGCTTGGCCGCACCAGTGGGCGCAGCTGGAAAGTGCACCCAATTGGGGCCAGGTGGATCTCAGCAGCATGCGGTTCGTGGATTTCAGGACACCGGTCGCGCGCCATCCCACCGTGTCGACGAAATGGTTCGAGCCGGGCCACGCGTATGGCAACACGGAAACCTTCACGATAACGACGTGCTTCCCCGCCAATACGCCGCCCGAAGTCCACGCTGGCAGCAGCGGCGAGGCGTTGCCGGGAGTGACGCTCAAGATCGTGGACCCGCTCACCGGGACGGTCGTTCCGCGAGGTGAACGCGGCGAAATTTGCGTCAAGGGCCCCACGCTCATGCTGGGCTACATCGGCACGCCGCTCGATGAGACGCTCGATGCCGAAGGCTTCTTCCCCACCGGCGACGGCGGCTACCTCGACGACATCGGCCGGCTCTTCTGGGAGGGCAGGCTCACGGACATCATCAAGACTGGCGGCGCGAATGTCTCGCCGCTCGAGGTTGACGAGGCGCTTGCCAACCATTCCGGCGTCAAGGTGACGCACACAGTCGGCGTACCGCACGAAACGCTCGGTGAGGTCATCGTGGCCTGCGTCGTGCCGCACGAAGGCGCGAGCCTCGAAGCCGGGGAGATTCGCACGTTCCTGCGGGAACGATTGGCGAGTTACAAGGTGCCGCGCCATGTGCTTTTCTTCCGCGCGGAGGAAATCGCGCTTACGGGCAACGCGAAGATCAAATCGGGTGATCTTCGGCACTTAGCCGCCAAGCGGCTGCGGGGGGAGAGCCGGTAGTCGACGACATCATTGTTTTGCTGATCGAGGCCCTCAAGGGCATCGGCGCCACCGACAACAAGCTCATACAGGCTCACACCAAAGCGGACCACCACAATCCCAGCAGCCCCGACGCCGCCTGATCAAGCGGCCACCTCATTCCGCAGCATCTGACTTCCCGATCGGCTAAGTAAAGGGCGTCTTCGACGTCACTACGTTGATGGCTTCGCCACCCTTGATGTGATGAAGGGGCGGGGCCTCCGCTCCTCGTGAGGTTCCCGGCGGATGCTGGGGGTGCTCATGTCCACGAATCACGGGAGGCCCCTATGGATGAGTATGACGGTAGGCAGTTCGTTGGAATCGATCTGCATCGGCGGCGGTCGGTGATCGTGCGCCAGTCTGAATCCGGTGAGCAGCTCTCGGCGGTGCGGATCGTCAACGATCCGGTCATGTTGGAGCTGCAGCTCGAGGAAGCTGGCACGGACCCGAGGTGGTGCTCGAAGCAACGTACGGCTGGTACTGGGCGGTCGACGTGCTGCAAGCCCGCGGAGCGCGGGTGCATTTGGCACATCCATTGGGAGTCAAAGGGTTCCGCTATCGCCGGGTGAAAAACGACGTGCGCGACGCCGCCGATCTGGCCGATCTGCTGCGGATGGGTCGACTGCCCGAGGCGTGGATCGCCCCACCGCAGACCCGGGAGTTGCGGGAGTTGGTGCGCTACCCGGTAACGGAACTTCAAGAACATCAACCGCAGATAGGTCTCCATCGGGATCGATGGTCGACCGATCCGGGCATCGAAATACGCCGCGAAGGGGCCGAAGAACGCCGGGTCATCCACTAGCGCATCCACCCGAGCCAACTCCACCGGCCACCAACAACTCCGCCGGCAAGATCGCATCCCACAACGTCGCCTGGTCGTTTACAGTTCTGAGCACGATGGCCTCGATCCCTTCTAGCCCAAGGGGTTGAGGCCATCCTCCCTGCTCAAGCCGACCAAATAGGCGATCGACGCGCTGACTTTTTCAGGTCCTAGTAGCTAGCTGATCAGTTAGAGCGAGGCGGACCCCTGAGCACCACTCAGACGCGCCGACCGCCGCGCTGATGTAAATCATGTGGCCCCCGGCGTGTTTCGTGGCTCTACGGGCCAACCGCCGAGTCCGCTGGTTCGCAGTCAGTCCGCATTAGATTCGACGACTGTCCTTATGCCCAACCAGAACGCCCTGGTGTCAGATCGCAGGCCCCGGTCCGGTTCGCGCCTCTACGGGCCTCTCAGGGCCGGGAGCCAGTCCGCACACAGTCCGCAGCGCACTCGCAGCTACCCCACACCGACCCATACCCACAAACGGTGAAAATGGTTGTGCGCCAGGGCCTAATCCGTCTTTAGCCGTCACAAGCCCATAACAGCCCAAAAATACCAAAAGGCCAGGTCAGCGGGTATATGAGGCACTTCTAATCCCTAGGTCGCAGGTTCGATTCCTGCCGGGGGCACTGCCGGGGGCACGGTGTGATGTGTCAAGACATATACGCGACGATGGAATGGGTCGACTGGTACAACAACCGCCGCCTGCACAGCCAGCTCGACTACGTCCCGCCCGAAGAATACGAGTCCGCCTACTACGCTCATACCCAGGCGTCCCAGCCGGCGACGCGTCAACCATGAAGCCGGCGTCGAACCCGACACCGAAGACCCATCGAGCATCAATCTACTTGTCGCAGCGAACCACAACAGAACGAGGACTGACACCGTGAGCATCGCGCTTCCGGCCTTCACGCCGGCGCAGGAGAGCCTGTTCCTCACGCTGGGTGGCAGGGCGCTCGACAGCCGCCTACCGCGCCCCTTCCTCGGCGACACCATGGCCGACGAGATCCTCACAACGGTCGGCTACGACCTCGCTAAGTTCCCCGCCCTGACCACCAAGCTCCTCGACCCAAAGACCAAGGTCTTCGACATCGCGGTGCGGGCCAAAAGACTTGACGAGCTGGTGCGCCGGTTCGTCGTCCACCACCCGGACGGGGTCGTGCTGGATCTGGGCGCCGGCCTGGACGGCAGGATGTTCCGCGTCGACCCGCCACCCACCGTCGGCTGGTACGACGTCGACTTCCCCGAGGTCATCGCCCTTCGGCGACAGGTGCTGCCACAACCCATCAACGCCCACAGCATCGGCGCGGACCTGACCGATCGGGACTGGCTGGACGACGTCCCCACCGACCGGCCGGCCGTGATCGTCGCCGACGGCCTGGTCGTGTTCCTCACCCAGGACGACTTCGTGTCCCTGCTGAACCGCCTTGCCAGCCACTTCCCCAGGGGGGAGCTGGCATTCAATCTCTACACCACGTACGCCGTCTGGGCGGTCAAGCACCTCTCCGGTACGGCCGCAATAGCGGGTGGCGTGGCCAATCCCGGCTTCAACGATCCCCGCCAACCCGAACGCTGGGTTGGCGCCCTGAAGCTGGTCGAGGAGATCTTCCTCACGCGAGCACCCGAGGTTGCCGAGCTCCCGCTGATCGTGCGGCTAACATCCCAGCTGGCGGCACGTAGCGCGGCTGTGTCCCGGATGATCGGCACCGTAGTGCTCCGCTACCGCTTCTAACGTCCCGCCCGAAGAATACGAGGCCGCCTACTACGCTCACATCCAGGCGTCCCAGCTGGCGGCGTCTCAACTATGAAGCCGGCATCAAACCGGGGACGATTCATCTTGAGACTCCGCTCAATGGAGTTGACCCGACCGTGTCGGCGCCTACAACGTCATGACCCGCAACACTGGTTGCCGGCCAAGACAGTGCGACCGCGATTACAGCTGGCCTCCGTCGCCGAGGGCGACGACTGCGTCAAGGCCTTCGCGGATGCATGCCGCGAGGGAATCCTGGTCGGGGACCGCTGCGGCGTCGACGGCGAGCCCGATCGATGCCTTGTGGTTATAACCCACCAGCGTGATATTGGCGGCGGTGCCGACCGGCGGCCCGAACGGAATGATGCTGAGTACCTTCGCGCCGGCGAGATAGAACGCCAAATCGCCAGCATTGACGTCGCTGAGCACAAAGTCGTCGTGTTTCATAATCAGCCCGAACACTAGATTCACTACCGGACCGAACGCGTTGACCACCGTGCCGAGCGTGGTGGCCAACGGAAGTTTCGCCTCCTCCTTCAGGCCTTTGATCAGACCGTGGTAGGTCGCCATCGCAACGCCTGGGTCATCGATGCCGATCGGAATCGCCGTTCGGCAACCGTTCACCCGATTGCCGAACGGCTGGTCCCCTGGCTTGCGGATATCAACGGGGATGGTGGTCCGCAATCGGTCGACGGGTTTGCCGTGCCGCTGATGGTACAAAGCGAATCCGTGGGCGACGGCGGCGAGGAACGCGTCGTTGACGGTGCAGCCGTGTGTTTTAGCCGCTTTCCGCAATCCTTCAAGTTCGACCTCGAGTGCGGCGAAGCGCAGCCACCCACGGCGCTCGGTCATCAGGGGCGACAGGGTTTTTAAAGTCGGCGCCGCGATCCGGGACACCGCCCGCACATTCTTCGCGACCGTAGTCGCGGTACCACGCGGGTGCTGCACCACGCCCGGCAGCGCACGCGCCATCGAGTCCACGGACCGGGCCAGGAACCCGAGGATTCGATGTCCGGTGTAGCTGGCGGCTTCGGCAGCCAAGCCGAGCCGGGATTCATCCTCGAGCTCGGGAATCGCGGGCATCGGGCCAAGATCACGGGGCCTTCGGCTGAGGTCGGCGAGCAATCCGAAGATCGCGAGCAGGCCGGTAGCGTCGCTCATCACATGATTCACCGTGAGGATTAGCGCTGCCTGCCCGTCCTTGAGGCCTTCCACCACGGTGATGGTCCACAGCGGGCGCTCGCGGTCGAGGCCCGACATCGTGGACTGGCGCGCGAACTCCAGCACGCCCTCCAAAGACCCGTCGCCCGGCGCGCCGATCCAGCGGACGTGATAGGAAAGATCGAAGTTCGGGTCAACAAGCCAACGCGGATTCGACAGGCGGAGCGGCGCCTCCACAAGTCGGTGCCGAAATGACGGCAGCGAACGGCTGGCACGTTCGAGGCGCTCTAGGAGGATCTCCCGGGCGGGCTCCTGGTCAAGGATCAATACCGCTGTGATTGTCTGCCGAAGCAGCGGGTCCTTTTCGATCCCCCACAGCATGCTGTCCACATCGCCGATGTGATGGGGCTTGCGCGAGGCGTGATTGTCGACGGTAGTCATGCACCGACCCTCTAGACGGCGACCATTTCAAGGCTGCGTTCCCAGAGTTCGCGGGCCAGGATCGGGTCGTAGCCTCGCGGGTTGGCTCGTGCGATTTTGTGGTGGGCGTAGTACTCGCCCGATTTCCAGTCGGTCCCCGGTCTGGACGAGGCCAGCCACACCAACTCGTCAGATCCCCGCTCCGGTCCGGTCAGCGCTAGATACTTGATCGGGCCGCGGAACGCGTTGCGAATCCACCACGACCCCGACTCCTTGCCAAAGTTCGTCGCCACGTCCCCGGGATGAAATGCCGCGGTGGAGATCCCAGCAGCGTGGTATCGGCGGTGCAGCTCTCTGGTGAACAAGATGTTTTCCAGCTTCGCGTCGCCGTAAGCCCTTCTGGGCCGGTACCCGTGTGCCGCATCGAGGTCATCGATGTTCACTCGGCCGAAGAACTTATTGACGACGCTCGAGGTGTTCAGCACCGTCGCCCGGGACTCGATGAGCCGATCCATCAAAAGCGTCGTGAGGAGAAACGCGGCCAAATAATCGACCTGGAAAGTCGTCTCATGGCCGTCGACCGTGACATCGCGCCGACCCATGAAGCGCCCGGCATTGTTGGCAAGCACATCAATGCGGGGGTAGCACTGCAGCAGCTGCTCGGCCAACCTTCGCACCTGTGCAAGTTCCGTGAAGTCCGCCACGAAATGATCCACGCCCAGACGCGCGGCGACGGCGGTTGTTTTCAGGTCGGATCGGCCGACCACGACCACGTTTTCGCCGCTTCGGCTCAGTCTTTCCGCCGCAGCGGCGCCGATGCCATCACTGGCGCCGGTAATGACGACTGTCCGACACGACATTGGTGTGTCCTTTCAGGCGTGCTTAACGGTAGTTTCTCTGCTTTTGCTGGCGTAGGGCCGTTCGTCCTCTAAACAGGCACACCGGATTGCGCCAGGCGATCAGCGACTGCGCCGAAGATGACCACGTCGTCGCCAAAGTCAATCCCGGTCCGACGCCCGCGCTGACATCTTTGCTAGCAAGTAAATTTCACGCGATTTGCCTACCGTTTATTCACCGATAATGACCTGGAATCGATCGGATTGGGCCGGATTTGGCCGGTTATCGTCGGATCGGAGATTCTCATAATATACTGTAGCCCAACGATATTGAGCATTGATAGGGCGAATCAGGTTGTGCTGCTTTGTAATCCCTAGGCCGCAGGTTCGATTCCTGCCGGGGGCACAGAGAGCATTTTTCTATCTGCAGCGACTCGACGTGTACGTGTAGCAGTATGTAGCAAAAGGCCTTCCCGCCTCATCATCAGAGCGCGGACGCGCTGCATCGGCGGCTGTTCACGACCCTGATGGAACACGAATGGCGCCACGGTGTGGCCGCGGCGGTCGACGTCGCGCTGCTAGCCCGCTTCTACGAGCGCTTCGCCGACCACGCCGTCGAGATCGGCAGACGGGTCGTGTTCGAAGCCACCGGAACGCGGCCTGCCGAGCAGGACGTTGGCACCAACTACTCGGTGCTCATCGTCAGCCGCCGACGGCTGTGCAGCCGTTGATCGGCACGCCTTCCAAAGCCCCAACCCTCGTCGCGAGCAGCTACCGCATCCGTGCGGCGACTCCGTCGGCTGGTTCCAGTCCTCCAGTTGCGTGAACACGGAAAGTCAAGCGATATCGCGACGAACCGTAACGCCTTATCGGCTCTGCGGCGGTCACGCAGGCCACGCGCCTCGGGCGCATCGGAACAGATCACCGACGCCGGGCATGACCACTGATCGCGTGGCGAAGGACTTTAGACACTAGTGCGTGGGCGTTGGAGGCAGATAACGTCCGGAGACGTCAGGCTAGCTTGCGCAGATTCGTTCTCGGCGCGCAGATAGCGGCAACACCAGAGCCTTTTAGTTTAGGAGCGTGACCATGAATACTGCGCAGAAGACCGGGCCGGCTTGGGCCGAACTGTCCGATGACGTGCTCGAATCGGTCGAGACCGGACGGAAGACCGCGATCGAGGCGGTGCGCAAGTTCGTCGATGAGGTGACTCCCGTGATCAGCGATCAGGCGCGGCGCAAGACTGTGATCGACGCCGCCCTGGAGTTGGCTGAGGAGCTCGTCACGACGCGAATCGAGTTCTTGCGCAGCGTTGTACGAAGTGCGGGCAAGACGCTGAGCAACGAGTGAGTGAGCCTTTTCCACAGAATTCAGAATTATGACGATCGATGAGCACGGTCTGCCGCAGACGATTACAGACCTCAGCACTACTCGCGACCACCATGGTGCGCCCGACTCGACGTTGCAGAGAATGGCCGATTGGGCACATCGTAGTGGGCAGGAACTTTCGCTGTCTCTAACGCTCATCGTCTCAGGCGGCTTGATAAGCGGGGTCGTCGAAAGCGCGCGGGAGTTCTTCACTAGCATCTCCCATGAGCTGCTTCAGCACGTGCCCGGCGAGGCGGAGCAGTACGAACTGGTAGCAAAACAGCTGGCGCAGTTGTTTTTTGACGATACCGCGCAGGCGTTGGGGGACGAGTTGAAAGCAGAGCTCGACGCCTTAGAGCGGGGCGAAACCCCAACGCCGGGCACGGGATTGAGCCGGACCCTGATGGGGCGGTATCTCTATCTCAAGGACGCGCAGTTTACAGCACTTGGGCACGAGTCAATTCCCCTCGGACACACCCGCGTACTGCTCAGCCAGGTCGCCGCGTGGAGTGTCGGCGCACGAACAATTTCAAACGCTACGTAGCCGTATTACTTACCGCCGATGCGCGCCCGATCCGCAAAGGACGGGGACGGGTCAAGTCCTTCGGTGACTCACTGGCTCAACCGCTCCAACGCCGCCGCGACCTACTCGATGCCGTGCGCGGCGCGATGATGCGCTATCCCCATAACATGCCAGACTGCACCACGAAGGTCACGCGATCGACACCCACCACTTACACCACAGCAATCGGCCTCGCCGGCCCTACGGCGCCCGGTCTTGGTTGTTAGCGGTCCTGGTCAAGGATCAACACCGTTGTGATTGTCTGCCGAAGCAGCGGGTCCTTTTCGATCCCCCACAGCATGCTGTCCACGTTGCCGATGTGATGGGGCTTGCGCGAGGCGTGATTGTCGACGGTAGTCATGTACCGACCCTCTAGACGGCGACCATTTCAAGGCTGTATTCCCAGAGTTCGCGGGCCAGGACCGGGTCGTAGGCTCGCGGGTTGGCTTCTGCGATTTTGTGGTGGGCGTAGTACTCGCACGATTTCCAGTCGGTCCCCGGTCTGGACGAGGCCAGCCACACCAACTCGTCGGATCCCCGCTCCGGTCCGGTCAGCGCTAGATACTTGATCGGGCCGCGGAACGCGTTGCGAATCCACCGGAAGTGTTTCCGACACAGCTGCGTGGCACCGCGGCCAGCAGCACGTATGCCCTCTCGCGGCTGTCCAGTGGCCTGACGCCGTTCATTTTGCTGCCGCTTTTGCATGCCCATGGCGCGTCGGCATTGTTCTGTGTCGTCGCGGCTGCACTGATGGTCGTCGTTGTCGACGTGGCGCTACTGGGTCCGCGCACCACGGGCCGCCCGCTTGAAGACATCAACGCGGGCGCCAGCAATTCGACGTGATTGAATGCCCACCCGATTCACCGGCCCGACCGTCCGGCGGGGCAGGCCGCCGGACGGACCAGCCGGCGGATGATCTATCTCGACAGGGTCGGCGCACACGTCTTTCTTGTCGTTTCCTTGTCGCCGGGAATAGCCTGGCCCTGAGGACGTCGGTGGTTAACGAGGCCCAACAGTTGAGGATCGCGATGAAGTTCGGAATCTCCACGTTTGTCAACGACAACAGCATCGACACGGTGTCACTGGCACGGGCGATTGAAGAACGGGGCTTCGAATCACTGGTCATTGCCGAACACACCCACATTCCGGCCAGCCGACAAACCCCGTACCCCGGTGGGGGCGAGTTGCCGTCGATCTACTACCGGACCCTGGACCCATTCGTCACGCTGGCCGCCGCGGCGGCGGTGACATCAAGGATTGAGCTCTTCACCGGGATTGCACTGCTGATCCAGCGCGACCCCATCATCACCGCGAAGGAAGCTGCGAGCATCGACCTGATCTCCGGTGGCCGGTTCGTTTTCGGGGTGGGCGCCGGCTGGAATATCGAGGAGATGCGCGACCACGGCACAGACCCGAAGACCCGCGGTGCGTTGCTCGACGAACGCATCGAAGCCATCAAGGCCCTCTGGACCAACGAACCCGCCGAATACCACGGTAAGTACGTCAACTTCGACGCGTCCTATTGCAAGCCCAAGCCCGTGCGGCAGCCGCATCCCCCCATCTTCATCGGCGGCGACTCCAATGCGACGGTCAATCGGGTGATCAGGCACAACGCGGGCTGGATAACCAACCCCAACACGGTGGAGGCCCTGAGGAAACGCATCGACCAGATGCGCGAGGGCGCCGGCCACGACGTCCCATTGGCAACATTCGGCACTCCCCCGAAGCCCGACTACTGGCACGCACTCGAAGACCTGGGTTTCGCCCGAGTGGCGCTGCTGCTGCCCACACTACCGACGGACGAGTCACTACGAGTGCTCGACGACCACGCCGCCATGGTGAATCAGTACCGCGGCTAGACGCTGAGGACCAAACAACAGATCTTCGCGACGGACAAGGGGGCCGCGCATCTACTGTCGCGCGGCGAGCTCCTATCACACGTGTTGTGTCTCAATTTCACGCGATGGCGACCTACGGAAGCAGGCAGGCCGCTGACGTGGTCGACGTCGTCCTGGCGCAATATGAGCACCTCGATGATGAGATCCGCAGCCGAATCCCGCTCAAGCGAGTGTGGATGCTGGCCGACACCTGGGCATGACCATCGGGAGCGCCCCACCTCAACCTGGTCGGCTCAGTAGCATCTGAGGCTGTCCGGAGCGCAGTCGTAGCAAATGACTGATGAAGAGCCGTCTTGCCTGCCGCCTCTCTCGTTCCGCCGCGCGCGGGCCTTGCGCTCGCTCAGTGCACGACATGGGCGACCAGCTTGCGGCATGCTCGACAAGACGTAAGAGTTAACGTCATGATTGGATAGCGTCGCGATCGTGTGATCACCGCGAGTGGAGCAGTCGACGCGAACTTGCTAATGGAAAGTTAGCACGTTGTCTAACAAGTGATTTCGTCACCGTTTATTCACCACTAATGTCCGGGAATCGACCAGATTTGGCCGGTTTTGGTCGGCTGTGGCCAGAAGTCAGTCGACCAAACTAATTGACACTCAATGCTATTCGGCAATGATACGAGTAATTACGTTGTCCCGCTTTATAATCCCTAAGTCGCAGGTTCGATTCCTGCCGGGGGCACCTTGTGGTGTCTCAAGACATCGGAATAGTTCTGAACCTGCGTTACGAAAAGTAGCTGCCCGGTCACCAGGTCCAAATCGACGTCAAATTCGTTGAGCTGCTGAAGACCGCGGCGCCGCCCGCCGTTCGCAATTGACCCTTACTCCCGGCGACCCGCGGCTCTGAACAGCTTGAAGTACGACAACAGACGATACGCTGGCACAGGCCTCGGCCAGTCGTTGGCACGGAAGTACGCGTCCGATCCGCCATCGACGAATACGACGCTCCCGCAGAGGAAGTCCGCAGCATCCGACAGCATGAAGAGCACCCAGTCGGCCAGCTGCCCAGCATCGCCGAAACCGCCTATCGGTACAGGGAAGGACCGAACGACTTTTGCCCGCTTCGGCGTTGAAAGCTGCTCCTCCAGAAGCGGCGTCATGATCGCGCCCGGAGCGAGAGCATTCAGGCGTATGCCTGCGCCCGCCCACTCGCTTTTCACCGCCTCGAGTCGAACACGACGGCTCACCGCGATCTTGGATGCGGCGTACAGGATCGCCGACGCATTCTTGCCGAACAATCGGGTGGAGCGAACCGCCTTTTCGGCATCATGCGCAAGGAAGGCCCGCACGGTGCGCGCGGGAACCGCGGGTGTTGTCGTTGTGGAGTTGCTGGAGAAAACAACGACTTTCGCGCGGTCGGCAACAGCCAGTGCGGGGCGCCACGCGTCAAGGAGGTCAACGACGCCGAAGTAGTTGACCTGGGCGATCAAGCGCAGACGTTCAGGTCCTTGGCCGGGGCCGAGACCGGCCGCGAGAACGGCGCCGTCCAGTCTGGCCTCCGACGCGGCTAGCACGCCGTCGGCCGCCGCCCGCCGTCCCTCGGCGCTCGACAAATCGGCCACGATGTCTGCCTGCTTGATGTCCACACCGATTACGGTGTGGCCGGCGTCGCGCAGCTTTTCCGCGACCTTGCGACCCATGCCGGAGGCCGATCCGGTGACCGCGTAGATACCCATGAGCGCATCTCCTTACCCCTGGTGGGTGGCGGCTTCACGGCGTCACCGCGACCGCAGTCTCCAGATCAACGAGCGCACGCTCGGTCAGCGCTATGAGCGACCCGATGTCCGGCATCACATTGCGGCCGGAAACATAGCCGAACATCACTCGGTCGGCATAGGAGCACATCGTCACGTTCAGTGCCTGCCCGTTGATGGCGGTCGACACGGGATAAATCTCCTCGAGACGCGCGCCGTTCCAGTACATCTCGGCCTTCGGCCCGGGCACGCTGGAGATCGACACGTTGTAGCCACGGCGCAGCCGCGGCGCGAACGGCATCATCGGCAACAGCACCGTGGGCGCAATGCTCGGCGCGAGAAGCAGCATCGTCGCGTTCGACCCGCGGCTCGCCACCTGGCGCTTTGCCCACGTCATCACACGGTGAATGTGCGCCAGCCGCTCGGCCGGGTCGGCCAGGTCGGTGCCCAACGGGCACAACTCCAAACCGAACAGGTTTCCGTGCCTATCCTCCTCAGTCGCGTGCTCGCGACCTTCGCGGCCACGCACCGTTACCGGGCAGATGGCTACCAGCGACTTGTTCGGCAGCTCGCCGTGCGCGGTGAGCCACTCCCGCAGCACTCCGGCTACTACGGCGGTCAGCACGTCGTTGCCGGTCACCCCGGCTGCCTCCTGGACCGCGCGGATGCGGGACTTTGACCAACTGCCCCCCGCGAAGGTGCGCTCGCGGCCGAGTCGACCGTTGAACCTGGTGTAGGGGGCGCCGAACGGCAGCACGGTCGTCCCCGCCCCGAGACTCGCGACCACTGTCGATATTTCGGCGAAGGCGAGTTGGCGAACAAAACCCAGCCCCGAGGTGACGCCGTTCAGCGCCGCGCGCCCAAGCGACAACGGGTTGCGGATCAGTCCGCGTGAGGTAGCACCATGCTCGGCCGGTTGCTTCGGCCCGATGGCATAGAACGGCCGCATGGACCGGCTTTCGGGATCGGTGCTCAGCGCGGCGGTGATCTTCTTCAATCCGGCGACACCGTCGATCACGGTGTGGTGCACCTTGATATACAACGCGAATCGACCGCCCTCCAGACCGTCGATCACATACGCCATCCACATCGGTCGTGACCGGTCGAGCGGTTCGCTGTGCAGCTCGCTGATCAGCTTCCACAGCACTTCGCGATCTGCGCCCACAGGCAGCGTTCGGCGCTGTAGGTGCTCGCGCATGTCGATGCTGTCATCCTTACGCCACACCCAAAGGCCCGCGGTGTCCACGCCCACGTGTGGGTGCCGGCGAAATCGCGGATCAGGTTCAGCGGTGTCGGTCAGCGCGTCCTGATACAGCTGGTCGACATACCCCGGCCCGGCGTCTACGGGCGGGGACAGGATCAGCAGCGCAGCGACATGTAGCGGGTCGGAGATCAGCTCCGCCGTGATCATCGCCGCATCCAACGGCTCCAGCGAGTCCATCGGCCAGACCCCAACCCCTTCAACTGATCGGCTCACAATACCGTTGCCCCGGCCACTCACATCCACAAATGGCGAGCGGCCTCGTCGAGCAGGACCTAAGGCCCTATGCCGCCCGGCGGGCGTGAAACTAGCGTCCCCCGACATGACAGCACCCGACAGCGACGGCGAACCGCCGGCGGCTGCATTTCAACGGCCTCCTCGCGGTTCCGGTCCACTGGACTACTTCGTCAGGCCGTTTCGACGGACCGGCCGTTACTACGCTCGATCATGGCGGGACTATCTCGACCATCAGCCGGATGAACTCCCCGTTGCGCGACCCACTCTCGCGCTCGCTGCGCAAGCGCTCCGCGACGAAATCGTCCTTACCGGCTTCCGGATGTTCCGGCCCCTCAGCGACACGCATGTGTTTGAACGTATCAACCGCGAAGTGCGGGCAGCGCTCGAGTTCTACGGGCAGCAAGGGTATCTGGACAAGCCCGAAGAATTCTTCGCGACCCCGCCGCCGCTGACCGACGTCACGGTCCGGCCGGTCAAGACGGGCGGACGGTCCTACGAACGCATGGTCTTCGACAGCGGGTACCAGCCGAAAGTAGGCGAACCGGGCCGTGAACGATGGCTGGGCTATACCGCCAACAACCGCGAGTATGCGTTGCTGCTGCGACACCGGGAGCCACGACCCTGGCTGGTATGCGTGCACGGTGCCGTGATGGGCCGGGGCCTGCTCGACCTCACGCTGTTCCGTGCCCGGCATCTTCACGAGGATCTCGGCCTGAATGTGGTCCTGCCAGTCCTTCCAATGCACGGCCCGCGTGCGCGCGGGCTGCCACGGGGCGCGGTGTTCCCCGGCGAGGACGCGCTCGATGACGTCCACGCCGCGGCGCAGGCGGTGTGCGACGTGCGCCGTCTGCTGTCCTGGATACGCGCGGAGGAACCCGACTCGCCAATCGGCCTGAACAGCATCTCCCTCGGCGGCTACATCACATCGCTCGTCGCCAGCCTTGAGGATGGTCTCACCTGCGCAATTCTCGGCGTCCCAGTTGCCGATATGACCGAACTGCTCAGGCGCCACTCAGGGATGAGCCGCACCGACCCGCGCCGAAAGACCGTCACGTTGGCGGAACCGCTGGGCCGGATGGTGTCGCCACTGTCGCTGAATCCCCGCGTTCCGATGCTGGGACGGTTCATCTACGCCGGGATCGCTGATCAACTCGTGCATCCACGCGAGCAAGTCGTTCGCCTTTGGGAACACTGGGGCAGACCCGAGATCGTCTGGTACAAGGGCGGACACACCGGGTTCTTCCAGTCACGGCCGGTTCAGCGGTTCGTCGACGCCGCGCTCGTCCAGTCACGGCTCATCAATTCGTGAGCAAAGAAGACCGCCGCCGACGACCGCCAACTCGACGACAGCAAGCGCGACAGCTGATAATCGCCAGCACCCGCAATCGGCGCGAGGTCGGCGAGCTCATCGGATCGCTGGCGCGTGCGGGCCGGACGAGACCCCAGGTGCGGCTTGGCTAAATTGATGACCTATTGCCCTTATCGTTCGGTCACGCCTGTTGGACCATTACGCGCAGCGGGCTGATTGACGGCCCTGCCGGCAAAGAGACGGGGACGCAGTGGACGCCGGAACAGATGCCAGCATGATTGGGCCGATCCAGTTGATCGCGGTCGGGTTCGAACCCGGTGTCGGTTTCGCCGGCACCATCATCGAGGAGATCGACAGGCTGCAAGGACATGGTGTGCTTCGCCTGCTCGATTTGGTTGTGCTAACGATGGATGATGATGGATCACTTACCCGTGTGGAGATCGCGGACGAGGACTTCGGCGATGTGCTGATCGCCGACGCCCTACTCGACCCCGCCGATGTTTTCGCCATGTTCGAGGGCCGCGGTGTTCATGTACTCCAAAGCGAGCGAGCCCAGGCGCTGGCCGAGTCGCTTGTCCCTGGTTCGGGCCTCGCCCTGATTCTTGTGGAGCATCGGTGGGCCAGGTCGCTGTTCGATTCGATCGCGGATCTGGGTGGCGTCGTGTTCAGCGAGGGCTTCATCGGCGAACGGGCCGAGGAGCTTGTCAGCGTGCAACTCGCCGCCTTGGAGGACACCGCCCGGGTGATCGACGCAGCGTACGCCGCGCAAACCGAGGCGGAGCGGGCGTCTGCAGCGGCGATCGATGCCGCCCACCAGAAAGCCGACGAGGCGGCGGTGGCCGCCTCCATCACGGCGGTCGAGTTGAATGTTCTGCGCTACTTGCCGACCAAGATGACCTTCGCGCTGATGGCCGACAAGCTTGGGATCTCCCGCTCTGCTGCCAAAGAACGCGCCGAGCGAGCGTACAAGAAGCTGGGTGTGCACAATCGCGCCGATGCGGTCGCCCGTGCTCGCGAACTCGGATTGATCAGACACGCGCCCTGAAGTCGGCTCGGCCATTCGACCTGAACGGCTACGTTGCGCGCAACCGCATCCCCAGACCTGTTGCCCGCAACGCCCGCCGCCCAAGGGCCGCAACAACTTCGGCTTCCGATCCCACCACACGCACTTTCTGCCGCGCTCTCGTGACCGCGGTGTACAACAATTCCCGCGTCAGCAGCCGCGAATCGGCAGGCGGAAGTAGCACCGTCACTTCCTCGGCTTGGCTGCCCTGGCTCTTGTGAATCGTCATCGCATGCATCGTCTGGACATCGGCTAGCCGCGTCGTCGCGAACTCGACGGGACCCGACGGACTGGCTATCACCGCACGTATCACCCCGTCGCGCACCACCGCCACGCCCGTGTCGCCGTTGAACAGCCTCAGCCCATAGTC
Organism: uncultured Actinomycetota bacterium; assembly: GCA_963759655.1. Lineage (GTDB taxonomy): Bacteria > Actinomycetota > Actinomycetes > Mycobacteriales > Mycobacteriaceae > Mycobacterium. The sequence goes on from CAVXAG010000014.1 coordinate 181,652, forward strand.
GTTCGCGGTCACCAGCACCGGCCGGCCCGGATACCACACTGACCAGGTTGGCTGACCCGTTTCCTCCGTCAGCCACTGTTCGACCTGACGATTCCAATAACTCACGCCGCTCGGTCCGTCGCGGTGCGGGCACAGCAGCCGATGCCGCTGCAGCCCCGCCAACGCCCCCTCCACGTCGCCGACCGCCGCCGCGTCCCGAAGCGCCAGCACATGCGGCATCAGCACCCCCCGCAGCCCTGCCACCTCCGCGTCGGCCAACCATTCGATGTGCTCACCGCCCCCACTCAACAGCTCCAAAACCCGGTCGGCATCCCCGGCGCGGATCCCCTCCGCCAAGTGCCCGATCACCTCACCGAACCGGTGTGACGTCCGCAGCGCCGCGACGCACCCCGCATTGCGTGCACCGAGACCATCAACCAGATCGGCCAGCACCGCCCCCGCCTCTACCGACGTCAGCTGATCCGGGTCACCGACCAGGATCAGCCGGGTCTGCGGTCGCACCGCCTCCAGCAGCCGCGCCATCATCGTCAGCGACACCATCGACGTCTCGTCCACCACGATCACGTGGTACGGCAGCCGGTTACCGCGGTTGTGGCGAAACCGCACCGACGTGTCGGGTCTCGAACCAAGCAGCCGGTGCAACGTCACCGCATGCAATCCCGGCCAGCCTCTCGCGATCAGTGGCGTCGAGCTTGTCGATCTCGGCCTGCACCGCTTCTTGCAGCCGCGCCGCCGCCTTGCCGGTCGGCGCCGCCAACGCGATCCGCGGCCCTGGCCGACCCGCCAACGACGCCTGCTCGCTCAACAGCGCCAGCAGCGCCGCCACCGTCGTCGTCTTGCCTGTCCCCGGCCCGCCGGTCAGCACAGTCGTCCACTGCGACAACGCAATCCGTGCCGCATCCCGGTGCTCGTCGTATCCCGCCGAGCGAAAAACCCGGTCCAGCGCACCTGTCAGCCACTTCTCGTCGACAGGCTCACCAACCCCAACCGACGCGAGCAGGTCGGCGCACACCTGCTCCTCCTCGCGCCAGTACCGGTCCAGGTACACCAGCCGGTCCTCGTAGACGCGCAGCACGGCGGGGGAATCCGCCAACACGCTGGCCTGCACTGCGCCCAGCCACGCCGACGGTTCCGGCCAGCTCAGGTCGGGCTCCCCCACCTCGGCGGCCACCGCGCCAAGGTCCACGCACACCGAGCCGCCGCGCACCGCCCGCACCACCAGCGCCAGTGCCAGCGCCACCGTCTCGTCGGTCTCCTTGGCCAACTCCGAAAGCCGGGCCGCCACATGAACATCGGCCGCGTCGAGCACCCCGGCGGCGTTGAATTCCCCGAGCAGACCCGTGGCACCGGCCACCTCGATGCTCATGCGGCCCTCTCCCCTGCCGCCAGCAGATCCGACAGCGCCACCACCAGCCCGACCGGCGGCTGCCAACTGAACACACCGCAGGGCCGCCCGTCGATCACCGGCGTCGCCGCGCCGCACATCCCCCGCAGGAACAGATACAGCACCCCACCCAGGTGTCGCGCCGGATCGTACCCGGGCTGCCGCCACCGCAAAAACCGGTGCAGCACTACCACATACAACAAGGCCTGCAGCGGATAGTCGGAGTGCAGCATCGCGCCGGCCAGCTGCGGTTGACCGTAATCCGCCGCGGTCAGCTCCCGGCCGTGATCACCGAGCCGGTTGGTCTTGTAGTCCACCACGAGATAGCGATCCCCGCCCGAACGTATGCGCAGCACCGCGTCGATCGACCCGGATAGATACCCGCGCAGCGGCCGCGCATCCAGACCCGCCGACCGCAGCCGGTCGGCATACGGCTTGAGCGGGTCGTCCGGACCCAGATACTCGCCGAGTAAGCGGCCGACGTCCGCCAGCGACGCGCCGCGCCCAGGATCGAGATCGCCGCCCGCCAACGGGATCTCGAAGTCCAGCTCCCGCAGCCGATCGGCCAGCCCGATCTGTCGCAACGTCAGCCCCTCCGCCAGCGGGCCCAACGGTGTGTCGTGCATGGGCACCAGCGCTTTCGCCAGGTCCGTCGGCGAGACATCCACCGGCCACCACACCGCGTGCTCGCGCACGCTGGCCTCCAGCTCGGCTGCCAGGTCTGACGCCATCGGGTCGGCGGTCTCCAGCACCTTGTGCACCAGCGACCCGAACGTCGCGCCGGAGGGCAACTCCGACATCGGCGACACCACATCGGCGCCGATTCCGGCGGCGGTCTCCGCCACCGGAATGTTCCCGGTCTCGTCGTCCAGCGCCACCACCTCGGGCTCGCTGCTGACCAACGGCACATCGGCCGCCCGGATCAGTCCCGAATACGAGGTCCGACGCCACGCCATGTCGATCGACCGGTCAAATCGCCGCACCCCCAGGCCTTCCGGCTCGGCAGACGCGGCAACCGGCGGCGCCGCCGCTACCTCCGACTCCTCCACCGCCGGCCCGCCCGCGTTCTCCCACGCCCGGAAGCAGGCCAGCGCATCGTCATCCGTGATGTCTTTGTCGCAGCGCTCCGGCACCACGGCATCGTCCACCGAGCGCGCGCGCAGCAGCCGCGACAGGCCACCGTTGGGCTCGTCCCAGGATGGCGCCCACCACGCCACCACCTGCGACTGCGCGCGGGTCAGCGCGACGTAGGTCTGGCGGATGTTGTCGCCGGCCTCCTCGAGGCGGTTACGCCGCTGCGCCTCATGCACATCCGGGCTGGCGTCTCCGCCGATGTGCAGACACCGGGTGCCGTCGTCGTCATGGAACAGCACCAGGTCGCGGGTCTTCACATTGCGGTTGAACGCGAACGGCAGGTACACGATCGGATATTGCAGGCCCTTGCTCACCCACACCGTCATGACCTGCACCGCCGCCGCGTCGGAATCCAGTCGGCGCACCCGCTCGGCGTCCTCCGAGTGCTCGGCGCATTCGCGGCGCAGCCAGTCCCGCAGCGCGGGCAGTCCCAGCCGCTCGCGGTGCGCGCAGTTGTGCAGCAGCTGCCCGACGTGAGCGAGGTCGGTCATGTCCCGTTCCCCGCCGGACCAGCCCAGCACTCGTTGACTCATCCCGGCCCGCTGCGCGGCGTCGAACACGGCCGCCATCCCGCGTTCCCGCGCCCGGTCCGCCCACTGCCGCAGCGTGTCGGCGAGCCGCTCCGTCAGCGCATCGCCGCCGGCGGCCAAACTGTCGGCGGTCTCCCCGAAGAACATCGTCGCCGCCGCCGCGCGCACCAGTCCGTTGCGGTGCGGCTGGTCGAACGCCTCCAGCAGGCACAGCCAGTCCTTGGCGGCCTGCGACGCGAACACGTCGGCCCCACCGGTGGACACCGCCGCAACACCGGCCCGCGCCAACGCTTCCCGGCACGCTCGCGCATCGCCGTGGGTCTCGACGATCACCGCCACATCGCCTGGGGCGAGCGCACGCCCGTCGAACGTGGCCCCACTGGCCAGCAGCGCCCGCACATCGGCGGCCAGATCGTCGGCCACGTGCGCACGCAGCCGGTCCATCGGAATCGTCTTGGTGCCGGAGACACCGAAGGCGGCCCGGCTCACCACCCGCAGCCGAAACGGCGTGTTGTGGGGTGCCCCGGCCAGCCGGTGCCCGCGGTAGTGGGCGTCGACGTCGTGCACCTTGATCTTGGGATCGCCGAGCTCGGCGCCTCGCAGCACGGTCTGCAGCCGTTCGACGAGCGCGCTGTCGCTTCGCCAGTTCACGTCGAGGGTGCGCCGCTCCCCGGCGGTGCGCGCGGCTTGCAGGTAGGTGACGATGTCACCGCCCCGGAAGGCGTAGATCGCCTGCTTGGGGTCGCCGATCAGGATCACCGTGCACTGCCCGCTGAATGCCCGCTCCACGACCTGCCACTGGGTCAGATCGGTGTCCTGGAACTCGTCGACCATCACGATCCGCCACCGCTCCCGCATGCGTGCCCGCGCGGGTGAGTCCGGCGCCTGCAGCGCGGTCGCCAGCCGGCTCAGCAGGTCGTCGTAGCCGAGAATGCCGGCTCGGCGCTTGCGCCGTTCCAGCTCCGTGAGGACCGCGTTCGCAAACCCAAGGCGCGCATCGGCTTCGGTGCCCGGCGCCGGATCGGACGGACGCAGCTGGGTGCCAGGGTTATTGACCGCCTCCCGCGCCAACGTCAGGCCCTCACCGCGGCTGAAGGGCGGATCCTCGACGCGTTGCCCGAAACGCGACAGGTACAGATCGTCGACGATCTCGACCACCAGATCGTCGAGGCTTTCCACCAGCGTCACCCCGGCGTCGGTGTCACCCGCCACGCCAAGGGATTTCAGCACCAGCTGGCAAAACTGGTGCGTGGTGGCGATGGTGGCGGCGTCGAAGTTCGCCAGCGCGTCGCGCAGCCGGTCCCGCCGCGCCACCCGCTCCCGGTCGTCGCAGTCAAAGAGGTGCTCGAGCAGTTCGTTGTCCCCGATAAGACCAGGGTCATCGAAAACGGCTGCCGCGTCGCGGATCTGGCTGCGCACCCGCTCCCGGAGCTCGCGGCTGGCGGCGCGGCCGAACGTGATCAACAACATTTCATCCAACCTCGCCACGCCCTCGGCGAGGTAGCGGGTCACCAGCGCCGCCAGCGCGAACGTCTTGCCGGTGCCGGCGCTGGCCTCCAGGACGGTCGTGGAGGGGTGGGCCGGAAGCGGGCCGCGCAGGTCAAACGGCAGCATCAGTCGGCGCTCCACTCCGCGGTCAGCATCGGCAGCCACAAACGCGCGGCGAACGCACCCAGCCGGGTGTTCTCCCCGGCGGGCGCCTCACCCGGGCGCGGCGGCGCGAGCAGAACCCGCTGCCAGGCGTCGTCGCCCCAGGCCTTGACGTGCGCGGGTTGTTGATCCTCGGCGGGATATCTGTTGCTCTTCCAGCGAAATCCCGCTTCCTTCTCCGGGTTGTCGCCTTCGCGTACGGCGGCCGCCCACGCGTAGGACGTCTTCATCGGCAGCGGCAGCGGCTCGCGGCGGCCCGCGTCATAAAGCGCCACCAGATCAGCCAGCACCTCGACGGCCGGACACGTCGGGCGGCCCCAGCACCCGGACCACGCCGCGGTCGCCCCGCCGGGACCTGCCGATGCATGCCGCGGTGAATTCACGCCCCGGATGCTGGGCGGTCAGTGCCAGCAGCCGGATCCAGCCCTCCAGCAGGTGCTTGCCGTCCAGCTTGGAGTAGGTGACCGACACGATCGCATCGTCATGCACCCCGGTGACGGTGCCGGTCAGTCGGCGCCCACCGCCGAGGTCGATGTCGACGTCGAACGCCTCGCCGTCGCCGTGCCGGTAACGGTTGGCGACTGAGGCGACTTCGGTGGCGTCGGCGCGGATCTCCTTGGCCACCCGCCAGCCGAGTTGCCCGGGCGGCAGGGTCCCGCGGCGCCACTCGGCTTCCAGCGCCCGACCCGGGTCCATGCCGCGCAGCATGTCGTTGAGCAGCCGGTCGCCCACCGTCCAGTTCTGCAGCGCGTCGATCTCGACGGGCATCGCGTCGTCGACCCCGTCGACGTCGGCGGGCAGCGTGAACTCCAGCGCGCGGAAGAAACCCTTCACCGGGTCCTTGAAGAACGCCAGCAGATCGGCCAGCGCGACGTCGCCGCTGGGCTGCTCGGGCAGGCGCGTGCCGATGAACGCCGGCCGCGGGTCGCGCTTTCCGGCGGCGGCTTCGGCCGCGACCAGCACGGTCGGGTCGAAGGTGAACGGGGTGGGCACCCCCAGCGCCCCGGGGGTCACGTTGTCAATGTCGAACGGCTGCAACGGTTGGTGCACCAGGATGCGTTCGCGGACCGGGCCGGTGGTGGTCTGGTTCAGCGCGTCGAGCAGCTCGAGCAGCGGGACCGCCGGCGGGCGCTGCTGTCCGGTGTGTTCGTCGGCGCCGGTGTAGGTGATCACCAGTTTCCCGGTTGCCGCCATGACCGCGTCCAGCAGCAATTGCCGGTCCTCCGAACGGATGTCGCGCTCACCGGTCATCGGGTTGCGGGCCAGCGCGTCGTCGCCGTCGGCGAGGCCGGCGCGGGGGAACACGCCGTCGTCGAGTCCCACCAGACACACCACGCGGTGCGGCACCGAACGCATCGGCACCATCGTGCACACGGTCAGGGTGCCGGTGCGGAAGTTCGCGCGCGTTGGGCGCCCGGCCAGGTGCCGGTCCAACAGCGCGCGCACATCGGGCAACCGCATCGGCGTCTGCGCCCTGGTCGCTGCGTCGGCGAGCACGCGGGCGAACTCACGCTGTAGTTGGGAGAGTTGCCACGCGTCCTGGTCGGTGACGCGCGCCAGCTGCGCGACCCCGGCGTGCAGGGCGTCCAGCCACTGGGCGAGCGGCCGGCTGCCGGTGAGCGCGTCGAGCGCCGACGGTCAGCCGGTGCACGAATTCCGCCAGCCTGCCTGCCAATTCGACGCGGCTGCTGCCGACGTCGTCCAGTGGGAGCGTGGTGCCCACCCAGGCCTGCGAATCCTCGGACATCGCGACGCCGGCCAACACCCGGTCGATACCGAAACGCCACGTGTTGTGGACGAATTCGGCCAGGCCGTAGGGTGCGCGGTTCGCTTGGTCGAGGCCCCATCGGACACCGGATTCGCGCACCCAGTGGGTGATGGCGTCCAGATCGTCGTCGGTGAAGCCGAACTGGGTGCGCACCGGAGGCGCCTGCGCCACGTTGAGCACCGCGCTGGCGGTGGCGCGACCGCCGGCGAGCGTCAGCAGCTGCGCGGCCACGCCGAGCAGCTGGTTCGTCTGGGTCAGCGCGCGATCGGCCAACCGAATCCGCAGGCTGTGCGCAGGGTGGGCGCCGGGAGTCATGTCGCCAAGGCCGAACGACGCGATGATCAGCGGGGCGTAGGTCTCGATGTCCGGGCACATCACCAAGATGTCGCGCGGCTCCAGGGTCGCATCGTCGGCGAGCAGACCCAACAGCACCTCGCGCAGCACCTCGACCTGCCGGGCCGGACCGTGGCAGCTGTGCACCTGGACGGATCGGTCATCGTCGGCGAGCGTCCGGTCGCCGGGACGAACCGCGTTGGCGCGGATGTCGGCTTGCAGCCAACCCAGAAGGGTGTCGGATTCGGCTGCGCAGTCCAGATATTCGTCACTGTACGGGTCAGCGGGAATGCTGCGTTCGAGTTCGCGCAGATCGCGGCCGAGAGTGGCCAGCAGCGGGTGCCCGGCGACGTGGTGGCTTTTGTCGGTACTGCGCGGCACCGGCCCGCGCTGGTCGACGAGCGCGCGCCACAGCGCGTCGCTGGGGTGCGGCAGCCACAGATGCAGGTCGTGGTGGGTGGCCAGGGCAGTCAGCAGCTCGATGTCGGTGAGCGGCAGCCGGGTGTGCCCGAAAAGCGACAGCCGCGCAGGCAGGTCCATCGAGGATTCGCGAAGGCGCGCAAGGGTGTTCTCGTGGCGGACGTGGGGCGAGTCGGCGGGGATGCGCTGGATCAGGGCCCGCCACAGGTGGGGCTGCCAGGCCAGGTCGTCGGGGAGCTCGGCGCCGATACCGTTGGTGGGTCGACTGTCGGACCAGTCCGCCAGAAGGCTCGGCCGCTGCGCCGCGTAGGAGGCGAACAGCCCGGCGGTGCGCCGGGCGACGGCGTAGCGCCGACCTTGCCGCAGCTCGGCCTCGTCGCCGGAGTTGAAGTGGCCGAGATGGGTTGCGACGGTGCGACACCAAGGTTCCTCGAGGCTGGCGTCAACGGCTTCCAGCAGGGGCCAGACCATCGCGTCCGGCGACCAGGGGTCGTTGTCGATAATCCCGAGGATCTCGGCGATCAGCGATCGGGGGGTGCGGAAAACGACCCCGGCGCAGACGCCGTCGTCGGCATCGCCGCGGCCAAGGGTGTGGGAGAGCCGTTGGCTGAGCCAGCGCTCCACGCCCCGCTCGGGCACGAGGATCAGCTCTTGCGCGAAGGGATCCGGCTGCGGCGCCGCCAGCAAGGTTCCCAGCCCGTCGGCAAGTAGGTCGGTGCGCTCCGCTCGGTGAAGGAAAAGTCCCATCGAGGCCGACCCTAGTCCGCCGTACAGTTCGGTCATGCTGATCGGTCTGATGGCGGCCGCCCTCGCGAGCCTCGGCTACGGAACCGCGTCGGTTCTGCAGGCTTACGGCGCGCGCAGGTCGGAAGCCGAGGCCGCCAGCGAGGGGCAGCAGGAAGTCACCGCGACCGGCGCCCCGACGCTTCGCTCCACCATCAGCGCCGCCCTGACACCGACGTTCATCGCGGGGATGGTGCTCGATTCCCTGGGTTTTCTGGGAAGCATCGTCGCGGCCCGTCTGATTCCGCTGTTCCTTTCGCAGACGATCATCAGCGCGAACCTTGTCGTGACCGCCGTGTTAGGCGTCTTCATCCTCGGTGTTCGCCTGGGCCGGCGTGACTGGACGGCCATCGCCACCGTCGTGGTGTCGTTGGTGGTGTTGGGGCTCACCGCCGGTCATCTCGGTGATCGGCCGGCGGCGTGGGCCCTGCACTGGGGTGTGCTGGCGGCGGCGGTCGTGATCCTTGGCGCCGGCGTCGCGCTGATCCGCGTGGTTGGCGCTCGCGCTGCGGTGCCGGCCGGTCTGATCGCGGGGACGTTATTCGGTCTGATGGCGGTGGGAGTTCGGGTGGTCGACGGCGTCGACCCGCTTCAGGCAGGCGTCATGCTCACCGACCCGGCGTTTTGGACGATCGTCATCGCCGGAGTGGGCGGCTTCTACCTCTTCACGGTGGCGCTGCAACTGGGTTCGGTCAACGGCGCCGCCGCCGCTGTCGTGGTCGGAGAGACCGTGGTGCCCGGCGTCATCGGCGTGCTGCTGCTTGGCGACACCGCGCGACCGGGGCTGCTCTGGCTGGGCGGCGTGGCGTTCCTGGGTGCGGTCGCGGGTGCGGTGGCCGTCGCCATGTTGGGAGCGACCGAGCAGGCGCACGGCGCGGCGAGTGTCAAAACCAACCACCTGGGTTCTAACGGTCGTCGCAACTCCTGATCTTTCAGGAGTTACAGGGCGGTCAATCCTGGTCGTAGTGGCAGACCGCTTCGAGCATCACACCGAACGGATCAAGCCAGAACGTCGCAAAGTACGGCGGTGGATACTGCGGGAAAGACTGTGGCACATGGAGCACTTCGCCACCCAGATGTTGCACGAGCTGATGTACGTCGTGGACTGCCGTTCGGGTCTTGACCATGAAAGCCAAGTGCTGCAGCCCGATGCGATGCCGTGAATACGGCGCAACTTCGGCCGCCGGAAAGAAGAACAGAAACGTGCCAGGTTTGCCTCCGGCCGGACGAAACGCAAACTGGTCGTCTGTCGCCAGAAACGGTTCAAAACCCACCAGCGGCATCAGGACGTCGTAGTAGCCCTTCGCCGCCGCTAGGTCCGGAACGTTGATCCCGAGGTGTCCGAGCATGGCTCATCTTGAACAGCGAGCGACAAAAACGCCAAGCCCGTGCAAGCGACACTCTGCTCGTGTGCCGCAAGTGAGCAGCCTTATCGGACTATATGTTCGCCGCATGAGCATCGACCGTCCGCCGGGATTCCATGCCGTCACTCCTCGCATGGTCGTCAGCGACGCTGTGGCTGCGGTTGAGTTCCTGCGCGCCGTCTTCGGCGCTGTCGGTGAGCTGCATGCTGGTCGGCCAGCTGAGGTGCGCATCGGTGACTCTCTCGTCATGGTGAGCTCGGCCGGTGACCGTGAGTTGTTCCCAGCTTTCCTCTACGTTTACGTCGACGACGCCGACAACGTCTTCCGCCGAGCTCTGTCGGCCGGAGCCATCAGCCTGGAGGCGCCGCTCAACACCCCCTACGGGGACAGGCGAGCTATGGTGCGCGACCCGCTCGGCAACGTATTCCAGATCGCGCATCGGCACCCGACGGTTGACCGCGCAGCCAACCTGTTGAACGAGCAATGAATCTTTCGGCAACATCGGCGTGTGCCGTCTAGCACCGACGCCCGGCACAGTGGTTAGATCGAAATCGGAAATCGAAATCGTAAGAGGTACAACAATTTCAGGAGAATCTCCATGTCAACTCTGCCGGTCCAGCGTCAGCCCCGCACCCTGATGCCCGATTTCGCCGAACTCTTCGGCGGCGCTCCCCTGTTGGCGGGGCTGCGTCCGCTCTTCGACCGCAACCTCATCAAGCTCGAGGATGAGATGAACGACGGCCGCTACGAGGTGCGCGCTGAGATTCCCGGCGTCGACCCCGCGAAGGACATCGACGTCACCGTGCACGACGGAATGCTCACCATCAAGGCCGTACGCAGCCGGACTGTCGAATCCCACGGCCGGTCCGAATTCAGCTACGGCGCTTCCGCGCGGTCGGTTCCGCTGCCCGCCGGAGCCGACGTCGACGACATCAAAGCCAGCTATGAAAAAGGCATCCTCGCCATCTCGGTGCCGGTGCCCAACGGTGAGCCAGCTGTGAAGCGCATCGAGGTCGAAACCGCAGGGTGATCCTGCGGGCGGGTGCACTGCGAGCGGGCAGCTTGTCTGCGCCATTCTTCCCGGCGTCGCACCCGGTACGTTTGGCGCAACACGCCGGTTAGCGCAACGCTGTCGGGGTGGGTTGTGGTTTCTGCCGGACGTCGTGCGACCGGATCACCGGTAGCAGGGGGTGGCACACGCGGCTGATCGCGATCGCGACGGCCGGCTGCGTCGGGCTCGCGAGCGCCTGCGCGCCGGCGCCGACAACGCCTCCCCCGGTGTCATCTATCGCGGGGCTGCGCGTTCCGGCCGATCCGCCCGGCCGCGCGAGTTGGGCGCCGTGGCCCGCCGCGTTGCACGATGCGCGCCACAGCGGGGCCTCGGTCTCGCCGGGCCCGACGGCCGGAACGGTGCGCTGGCGGCGGCAACTCGAGGGTGCGGTGACTCCCGGCCCCGTCATCGGTACCGACGGCACCGTCTACGCCGCCTCCAATGCCGGTGTCTTGCACGCGCTCAACCCATCGACCGGGCAAGACGTGTGGGCCTACGACTCGGGGCACACCCACGTCGGCGACGACCTGTCGGTGTCCCCGCTGGTGCTGGCCGACGGCACCGTGATCTGGCCGACGCCGGGCAATGAGCTGCTGGCGCTGTCGCCCACCGGAGTGAAACTGTGGTCCGTGACACTGCCCGGGCAGCCGACATCTCCGGCCAGCATCGACGGACACCGGATCTACGTGGGTGACACCGCCGGCGTGGTGACTGCGCTCGACATCACCGGCAATGGCTCGCCGCAACAGGTTTGGGCGGTGAAGGTCGGTGCCGTCTCCTACGGCTCGGTCGTGATCGGCGAGGCGGGACGGATCTACACGACCGCCGACTCCTCGCTTGTGGCGATCGATGACGCGGGAGCCCAGGGGCACATCGCATGGCGCGCCGACCCGGGCGACAACATCACCGAGGTCTCCCCCGGCCTGGCCGCCGACGGCACAATCCTGTTGGGCACCAACGGCAGCCAGGAATGGGCATACCGGCCCGACGGCACGCTACGTTGGCACTCGGCAAGGGTCATCACGTACTCGTCACCATCCGTGACCGCGACGGGCTTGGCCTACGTCGCCGACCACAGCGGAACCGTCCACGTCTTTCGGATCAGCGACGGGTCCGAAGCCGCCGCCTACCGGCAGTCTGCGGCACAGATCTGGACCTCAACGGTCATCGACGCGAGCTATCACCTGTACTACGGGACCCAGACCGGCCACGTCATCGGCCTCGACAGCGCCGGCACGACAGAGTTCGACGTCAACCTCGGCGCGCCGGTGGATTGCTACCCGGCGCTGACGACGGACGCCCACCTGATCGTCGGCGACCGCAGCGGCGCGCTGGTGTCCATCGGTTAGTGCCGCTATCGGATGGTCGGTGGCGGTGTATACGCGGGCGTGAAGAGGTTACCCCCGGTGGGGTTGATCTGGTTTTGGGTTGGCGGGGCCGACGTGGTGGCGCTCGTCGTGGTGGTTGTGGTGGTGGTCGTCGGTGTTGTCGTGCTCGACGGATTATTGTTGCCGGCTCCGCCGCAGGCTGCGGTCAGCGCACCCATGGCGACGATCGCGACGGCGCCGAAGACGGCCGCCCAACGCCTGTTGCTCATGTTTGTTCTCACGGGACCTCATTTCGTCGATATGTCGTGACGTTTTCGTCGCCGATCATTATCTGTGCGGCGGTCGGGTTTTAGGAACCCCGCCAGCGTGACGTTCGGCTGGGGGCCAACCGGGTAGTGCAGGTTCACACGGCCAAACATTTGCTGAAGATCGGAATCACCGGCTAGGCAGATACCTGTGGCTATCGCTACACTCCCGAAACTGACTGCTTCACCATGGCTGGAAGAAAGGTTCGCAACGATGCGCGTCGCAAAGTTCCGGTTTGTTATCGCCGGAATCCTGATGTTAATCACCTACGGCATAGCGGGCGCAGGCACGGCGTACGCAGAGCAAGTGCACATGTACAACGCCCTAAGTGAACTGCAGGACGCGATAGGTCACCTGCAGGCGGCCCAGGATGACAAAGGTGGCCATCGGGTGAATGCAATCAACCTTGCCCAACAAGCAATTGACCAGGTCAACCAGGGCATCCAATTCGCCGGCGGGGGCCCGCCACCCCCGTGGCCGCCACCACGACCAGCGTGGGGGCCCCCCATGTCTGCCGCCGCCACCGCTCTGCAGTGGGCGGTGGATGAGCTCCAGGTGGCCGAGGACGACAAAGGTGGTCATCGGGTCGCCGCAATCAACCTCACCCGACAGGCGATTGACCAGACCAACCAAGGCATCCAATTCGGCGGCCCGTTCTGACCTGGTCCAACCAGGGCATCTGATAGCGATCGGGGATCGCGCGGGAAGTCATGGCGGGATGATTGAGGCGTGGGCACCGCCATCGTCGTGACACTTCTGGTGCTCGCGGGCGTCGGCATCGTCATCAATCAACTTCTCCGGCTCAGAAAATGGCTGAAAAGACCACCGGATGACGGGCCTGCAGCCTGATCGCGGCGCGTCCTCTGCAAGCCGCCAGCGGGCACCGAAATTCGTGCACGGAGCGGGTCCGGCGGGTCCTTACGATGGGTTCCGAAGCCGACGTGGGAGGTCTCAACGGTGGCGAACGAGGTGACCCTGGCCGACATCGCCAGCTGGGACCCCGGCGCGCTGCACGATGTCTTCGACCTGTCGCAGACGCATTCGCTGGCGGTGCAGGGCGTCGGGGACAGTGTCGGCGTCGTGCACCACAACCTCACCGACTGGCACGGTGCCGCCGGCGACGCGGCCCGCGCCGAACTGGGCGCCCTCCGCCACCACGTCAACGCCTACGGCAACCAACTGCAGTCGGTCGCTGCCGCGGTCAACAAGGCCATCGGCGACGTGGCCGAGGTCAAGCAGCGCTACCACGACATCGTTGACACGTGCTCTCGATGGAAACTCTCGCTGCGGCCCACCGGTGTCATCGATGACACCAACGCCACCCCCGACCTGCAGCGGATGCTGGTGCAGCGCCGGGAACAGGCCGCGGTGCTGAACATGATGCGGTTGGCCGGAAGCGCCGACGACGAGTTGGCGGCAGCCATTTACGCCGCGATCGCGGGATAGGCGCCCCGATCATGGCCAGCAGTGACAACACCGTCATCGTCAACCCCGAGGTGGTGCACACCCAGTCGGCAGCGCTGGCCGGGCAGGCAGCGTCGCTGCAGGCCGGCAACGCCGGCTATGTGCAGGGCCTGGGCGCCGCATCTCCGGGATGGGTGGGGTCCTCCGCGGGCGCGCTGGACGCGCTGATCGCCCACGGCACCAGGCAGGGCTCTGCTCTGCAGACCCGGCTGCACGGCACCGCGAGCGGAATGCGCAGCGCCGCAGACGGATTGGCCGACCAGGATGAACGCAACCGGCGCGGAATCCAGGCCGTCGACTACGTGCGCGATATCCCGCAGGCACCGCCGGGGACACCCGGCATGCCGTCCGATCCGAGCTACCCGTCCGTCGGCGACGAGCGGTTCGGGCAGTGGGAACCGGTGCCGCCGCCACCCCCGTATGTCGGCGCGTCGCCTCCCCCGCCGGCACCGCAGTACCGGCCGCTGCCCGGCGGCACCCCGCTGACCGTCGGGCCGACCACGGGCATGTTCACCCCCGGCAAAACCTGGATCGGCGACATCGATCCGCCCGCCGCCCAATTCGACACCAACTACCGGTTCCGGTGGGTCGGCGACCAGGCCACGTCGGTGACCCGGGTGGCCGGTGACGGAAGCATGCAACGCTGGGTCGCGCACGTTTACGAATACCAGCGCGACACCGATTTTCATCTCAACGGCGACTTCGCGGCGTTGCCGCATGCGATCAACTTCGACCGCGCCTGGCACCCGATCTCGCTGCCGCAGATCGCGCAGCTGTCCGCCAACAACCCGGATGTGACGTTCTACCTGCCCAACGGCTGCGGCGGCACCTGGCCGTTCATCAACGGCGCAACACAAGCGTGGGGCGCCCTGGCGCCGCCGGTGATGATCCCCGAGCCGTAGTGGGGCGTCACTGGGCGTCGCGGGCGACTTTGGCGGCGGGGCGTTGGGGCGGGATCGGTTCCGATGGCCACCGGCGCGGCCCCGTCCACAGGGCCGGCGGTGCGTCCAGTTCGCAGGCGAGCAGCAGCGCAGCGGTGTCGTAGTTGGCGCGCCAGCCGCGAAAGTGCGGCCAGGCCTGTTCGTCGGTCCGCTCGATCGGGTAGTCGACGCGGCGCAGAATTCTGGCGGCTTCCCTGAAGTGGTCGAACGACACCGAGACCGGCGCGTCCGGATCTGTTTCGTCGGGCACCGGCAGCCGCATGGTTCTGGCGATCTGGTCCAGCGCCACGAAACCCATCCGAAGGCACAGCCGCGCAGCGAGTTTGGGTTCTTGTGAGGGTGCGAGCGCCAGATGCAGGGCGGCGGCATCCATCACCGCGATCAGCGAAATGAGCCAGTGCGACAACGGCCGAGGTGAGCGCAGCCTGGTCAATGTCAGGTAGGTGGAGTGGGATTCGGCGACCTCGGCGGCCCACCGTTCCCACGCGGTGAACAGCTCGTCGAGAACACGCTCGATGTCGGCCTCGTAAATCCCCCACCTGGTGCGGGCCAATATCTCCGGCCCCCACGCCGGGACGCCGGCGCGGGAGACGAGCAGGCTGACCTCGGTTTCGCGCCGGTTGAACGCGGCATACAGGGTAGGCAGGTAGCCGACCTGCAAGCCGATGACGACCAGCCCGGTGAACGCCGCCAGGTATTCGAGCGTGGTGCTGCCAGTACCGACCGGCGCTGCGTACCCGAGGGTGAACATCGACGATCCAGCATCGGAGAACGCCTGTCCTATGTGCCCGTCCAGGCTCGGCATCAGCAGCAGCGCAAACCCGCAAACGAGCAGGCCGAGCCATACCGCAAGACGTACGAGCAACCCCAGTGGCGACTGCCAGGCGAGGATGCGATCGCGGCGGACGAACGACCCGGCGAGCCTGGCCAGTTGCAGGAACACGGCGTCCAGGGCCCCGTCGACCCAGCGCGAGATCCAGGAGTTGATGCTGCGCGGCACCACAAGAGTGCCGACGACACTGAAGAAGGTACCGATCACGACGACGACACCCACGGCGAAGGCGAGCCACGCACCGATCATCAGTGCATTCAAGCGAAAAAATGCCGGGTGTGCTTCATGTCCGCAGTCTCCGTCGGATTCGCCGTCGGCGCGAGAGCGGGTCAGGGGCAATTGCCCACCTCGAACGGGAGGACCGTCGCGAAGACTGGAGACACGCACCACTACGGTGGGTCGTATGAAGTATCTGGACGTCGACGGAATCGGGAAAACGAGCCGGATCGGACTGGGCACATGGCAGTTCGGCTCTCGCGAATGGGGCTACGGGGACCGTTACGCCTCCGGCGCCGCCGGTGAGATCGTTCATCGTGCCCGCGCCCTAGGGGTCACGCTGTTCGACACCGCCGAGATATACGGACTGGGCAAAAGCGAACGGATCCTCGGCGAGGCGCTCGGCGACGAGCGTTCCGAGGTGGTTGTGGCCAGCAAGATCATGCCGATCGCACCGTTCCCCGCGGTCATCAAGCAGCGCGAGCGCGCCAGTGCGCGGCGGCTGCAGTTGGATCGCATCCCGCTGTACCAAATCCACCAGCCCAACCCGGTGGTCCCCGATTCGGTGATCATGCCGGGAATGCGGGACCTGCTCGACAGCGGCGACATCGGCGCGGCCGGTGTCTCGAACTATTCGCTTTCGCGTTGGCAGCTTGCCGATGCCGCGCTGGGGCGTCCGGTCATCAGCAACCAGGTGCATTTCTCGCTTGCGCACCCTGGTGCACTCGATGACCTGGTGCCGTTCGCCGAAAGCGAGAACCGCATCGTGATCGCCTACAGTCCACTGGCGCAGGGACTGCTGGGCGGCAAGTACGGCCCGGACAACCGGCCCGGTGGCGTTCGCGCGATGAACCCGCTTTTCGGCACCGAGAACCTGCGCCGGATCGAGCCGTTGCTGGCCACGTTGCGCGAGGTCGCCGCCGTCGTCGACGCCAAGCCGGCGCAGGTGGCGCTGGCCTGGTTGATCAGCCTGCCGGGCGTGGTCGCCATTCCCGGGGCGTCCAGTGTTGAGCAGCTCGAGTTCAACGTGGCCGCCGCCGACATCGAGCTCAGCGCGGAATCGCGCGATGCGCTCACCGACGCTGCCCGCGCGTTCAGGCCGGTCTCGGCGAGGCGTTTCCTCACCGACATGGTCCGCGAAAAGCTCCAACGTCGCTGACCATGGTGGCGCTTTGACGACGAAACGGGCACTTGTTCTCGCCGGTGGCGGGATTGCCGGGATCGGCTGGGAGACCGGCATTCTGCGTGGCATCGCGGACGAGTCACCGGCCGCGGCGCAGGCACTGCTGGACTCCGATGTGCTGATCGGCACCTCTGC
Source organism: uncultured Actinomycetota bacterium (assembly GCA_963759655.1). Classification (GTDB taxonomy): domain Bacteria; phylum Actinomycetota; class Actinomycetes; order Mycobacteriales; family Mycobacteriaceae; genus Mycobacterium. The sequence goes on from CAVXAG010000014.1 coordinate 198,474, forward strand.
GGGGTCGACGGTGACGACGCAGCTCGCCTGCGGCTTCGACCTGGACACGATGTTCGCGCGCCAGACCGCTGCCTCATCGACCGAAATCGATCCGGGCGTCAGCTTCGAGGACGCCATCGCCCGGTTTGCCTCCGCCGTGGCGGAACCGGGCACGATCACGCAGAAACGCCAGCGCATCGGCGCGCTCGCGGCGGCGGCCGCGACGGTGCCCGAAGAGGTGCGCCGCGCGGTCATCGCGCAGCGGCTGCCGTCACAGGACTGGCCCGCGCGGGATCTGCGGCTCACCGCGATCGACATCGCCACCGGTGAGCTCGTCGCGTTGGACGCCGGGTCGGGCGTTCCGCTGGTCGACGCCGTTGCCTCGAGCTGCGCGGTGCCCGGGGCGTGGCCGCCGGTGACGATCGGGGGTCGGCGCTTCATGGACGGCGGTGTCGGCAGCACCATCAACATCGCCTTCGCCGCTGACTGCGACGACGTGGTCGCCTTTGTTCCCGCCGGACGCGACCAGCCCTCGCCCTTCGGCGACGGAGAGGCGGCCGAGATCGCCGCGGTCGGGACAGGGCAGCGACGGGTGCTGGGTGTCTTCGCCGATGCCGCGTCGCTCGAGGCGTTTGTTCCGAACTCACTGGACCCGGCGTGCCGAGTTCCGGCAGCGCTGGCCGGGCGCGAACAGGGCCGCCACGAAGCCGCGCGCATCGCCGAGTTCCTCGGCGTCTGATGTAAGTGGTTTAGGCGGCGGCGCTGAAGTAATGATCAGCCTGGATCTGACTCTCGCCATCCCATCGGTAGGCGACGAGATCTCCGCCCTTGACGGCGCTGAAATCGAGGCAAGCCGTGTGGGCGGTCCAGTCCTGTCCTTGTTTTGGAGGGCACGTTCGCCAGTAGTGCCCGTAGAAGACCGGGATGGCGCCCCGGTAGCAGAAAGAGAACTCGGAAGGATCGACCTCGATGTCGGAAAGCTCGGGATAGGGTCGCCCGTCTTCCGTCGTGAAGTTGCCGTCCATCACAGCAAGCTCGCGAAGCGTCTTCGCGTTCTCCCTCCACCAGGCGACACGTGCATCTTTGCGGGCATGTCCGTCCTTGTCGCAGTACGGGAGCTGTCCGTGGTCGGTGAGGCTGATCTCCGGTCCTTTAAGTAGCACCTCGACGGCGTCATACAACGGCTCGCCCTTGGTCGCGGCGCGGACGAACTGATCCATCGAGTTGAACCGGTTCGACCCCAGTTCGTTCTCGACGACGCGCATCGAGTCTTCGTGCCAGCAGGCGTGAATGATCCGCAGGCCGCCCAGATCAAGCCAGAGCGGGATGGTCTTGAACCACTCCAGGTAGCTGTCGCGTACGGTCGCGGTCATCTGATCAAGGAACGCTCGATGCTGGTTGGTGTTCTTCTCGGTATGGCGGCGGAGAAACTCTCCGCCGCCGTCGGGACGCTCGGTGGCGTACGCGATGGCGTTGAATTCGTGGTTGCCCATGACGATCTGGGCGCTTCCGCTGTCGACCATCCGCTTCACGATCTCAAGAACGCGAAGCTGCTCGCCGCCACGATCGATGAGGTCACCGACGTAAATGGCTTGCCGGTTGCGATGCCAGTAGGCACCGGTCCAGTCATTCTCTCGATAGCCGAGAGCGTCGAGCAGATCCGTCAGATGCGTGGCGCAGCCGTGGACGTCACCGATGATGTCGTAGCCCGTCATCCGGACCTCTTGCGGCGGTCAACGATCATTGCGCCGACTCCTGTCTCTTTGTTGGTGACACGGGATAGGCCTCGACTCCCAATCACGCGCCAGCATTCCTAATCGTCGGTGTGGTCGGTGGTGGCCAGTGTCAGCGCGCGGACCACACCGTGGCGGCCTAGGTCGATTTTGAACGCGTTCTGGCTCAACGGCTCTGCGCCTGACATCGCCAATTGGGCCGCCGTGTGAAACGCCGACGGGCCGGGCCGCTTTCCCACCAGACTGTGCTCGGCGTCGGTAAGCCGCCACGGTTTGGCGGCCACACCGCCCAGGGCCAGGGCCGCCGCGGTCACGACACCATCGGTCACGCTGATCCCGGCCGCCACGGACACCAGCGCAAAGGCGTAACTGTGTCGGTCGCGGATCTTGAGATACCAGGAGTTCTCGGCGTACGGCGACGGCGGCAGCTCGATGCTGACGATCAGTTCGGCGGGCAGGAGCGTGTTATCGATGTCGGGGGTGTCTGCGGGGAGGGCGAAGAACTCGGCGATCGGGATCGACCGTGCGCCGTTAGGGCCCTCAACGTGCACGACGGCATCGAGGACAGCCAGTGCGACCGCCATGTCGGAGGGATGGATCGCCACGCAGTGCGAGCTCGCCCCGAAAACGGCGTGCTCCCGGTTGAAGCCGTGCCGTGCGGCGCAACCCGAGCCCGGTGTGCGTTTGTTGCACTGGGCGAATGCCGTCTCCATGTAGTACGGGCAACGAGTGCGCTGCAGCAGGTTGCCGCCCGCGGTGGCCATGTTGCGCAACTGCGTGGTCGCACCGCTGAGGATCGCCTGCGACAGCACGGGATACTGCGTACGGATGAGCCGGTGATTTGCGATCGCACTGTTGGTAACACCCGCCTCGATCACAACGCCGCCCGCGTCGGTCGCGGTGACGGACGTCAGCCCGATGCGGCGGATGTCGACCAGCGCCGGTGGGTGTGCAACGCCGCTCTTCATCAAGTCGACCAGATTGGTTCCGCCGGCCAGGTACGAGCCGCCGGTGTCGACGACCGCTCGGATGGCGTCACCGATGGAAGTGACGTGCTGAAACTGGAATGACTTCACATCAACGCGTCTTCGCGACTGCGGCGATGGCTTCGACGATGTTGGCGTATGCGCCGCAGCGGCAGATGTTTCCGGCCATCCGCTCGCGGATCTCCTGCTCGGTCAGGGGTGTACACCCGTTGATCACGGCCTGGCGGCCACCCTCGAAGCTCATCATGGACAGATCACCGCGGGCGTGTTCGCGCAACACCGCGTGCGCGGAGGAGATTTGGCCGGGAGTGCAGTAACCACATTGGAAGCCGTCGTGGTCAATGAACGCTTCCTGTATCTGATCGAGGGTCTCGCCGGCGGCGATGCCCTCGATGGTCAGGACATCCGATCCGTCGATCGACACCGCGAGGGTCAGGCAGCTGACCACTCGTTCACCGGCCACGGCGACGGTGCATGCCCCGCACAGCCCGTGATCGCAGCCCTTCTTCGTCCCAGTGAGCCCGAGATGTTCGCGCAGAAGGTCCAACAGAGTGGTGCGGACGTCGGTGCGCACTTGATACGTCGTCCCGTTGACCCGCAGTGCAATCTCGTGCTCGACGGAGGGCGTCATCACTTCTCCTGCAGTGGCGGCGAATACGGTGCCATCAAATGTTCGAGGGTAATGGGCAGGTCGCGCAGCCGGCGGCCGGTGGCGTGGAAGATCGCGTTCGCGATCGCAGCGGGCACGCCGCAGGCGCCGATCTCACCGATTCCGCGGACCCCGAGGGGATCCAGGTCGTAGTCCGGGGTGTCGATGAAGCTGATGTCGAATTGCGGCCGGTCTGCGTGGGTGGGCAGGTAGTACTCGCCGATCAGCTGCGCGGTCTCGGTGTCGTAGGGGACCTGTTCCATCAACGCCATCCCGAGACCGAAGGTGATACCGCCCATCACCTGGTTGCGGGCCAGTTTGGGGTTGACGACCCGCCCGCAGTCCATGACGGCGACCCACCGCGTCACGGTGGCGCGACCGATCTGTTCGTCGACCTCGACTTCGCAGAAGTGTGCACCGAAGGACTGCGAGACCCCGCTCCGCTGCTGCTCCCCCGCATCCACGGCAACGGTGAAGCTCAAATGCTGTCGGTAGCTGGTTTTGGCGAGGAGCTCGGTGAGGGGTGCGCACGTTTCGGCCCCAATGGTCTGCACGGCGCCGTCCGCGATGGTGAGTTGGGCGGGGTCAAGCCCGTGGAAGGGGGTCGCGGGGTCGGCGGTGAGCAGCGCGAGAATCCGCCGCTTCCATTCGGCGGCCGCGGCAAAGACGGCCGAGCCGACGGTGGCAGTGGTCTGCGACGCCCCGCTGTACGGGGCCTGCGGAAACGACGAATCACCGGATTCAAATGTCACCTGTGTCAGCGGCAGCCCGCACGCATCGGCGGCGACCTGGCCCATCGCCGTGCGCACGCCAGTGCCGATTTCGTGGGTGGCCGAAGCGAACCGGACCTGCCCGTCGTCGTCCGTGACCACCCGGCAAGATGCCGGCATCCGCCGTCCCGGATAGGTCGCCGTCGCCATTCCCCAGCCCACCTGAACGTCGCGGTCAGGCAACGACCGTGGCGCCAGAGGCCTCTTGTCCCAGCCAAATCGTTCGGCACCAAGTGTGTAGCAGTCCAGCAGGTGCTTACCGGACCACGGTTTTCCGCTGGCCTGGTCGAACGCCACGTGGTTGCGGGTGCGCATTTCCAACGGGTCCAGGCCTGATTCGTGGGCGAGTTCGTCCATCGCCACCTCCAAGGCGAACAGTCCTGGAGCCTCGCCGGGCCCACGCATGAAGCACGGGGTGGGTGCGTTGATGCGTGCGACCCGGTGCGACACGATCATGCGCGCCGACTGGTACAGAAACCGGGTCGACAGCCCCGTCGGCTCGCAGAAGTGCGCAACCGTCGACGTCTCGGTCACGGTGTGATGCTCGGTGCTGGCGAGGTGCCCGGATTGATCGGCGACCAGTGTCACGTCCTGATCGGTGCGCGGCCGGTGGCCGGTCGAGGAGAACATCTGGTTTCGGGTGAGTACAAGTTTGACCGGGCGTCCCACCGCGCGAGCCGCGACAGCGCACAACACGACATGCATCCACAGGAAGCTCTTCGAGCCGAATGCCCCGCCAACGAGCGGGGAGATCACCCGGACGTTCTCCTCGGGCAGACCCAGATAGGCGGCCAGCGCGACCCGCTCACCGGTGATCCACCGGGTGGTGTCGTGAACGGTCAACATATCGCCATCCCAGCTGGCGATGGTCGCCGACAATTCGATCGGGTAGTGAGCGTTGCGCGGTGTGGTGTAGCGCGACGACACCCGTGACGGCAGATCCGGCTCCTCGGTGTCGCCGCGGCGGTCCTGCAGCTTCTCCTCCTCCAGCTTCACGAAGTGGTCGGGTAGATAGCTGCCGTGCCGGATCTGGCCGTCCTTCTCGTCGGGTGTCGGTGTGTGACGCAGCACCTCAGCCGCGCTCGCGAGCGCCGGCCGCGTCTCGTAGCGCAGATCGAAAAGCGACGCCGCGTAGGTGGCGTCCTCCAGCGAGTCGGCGACCACCAACGCCATGTGCTGCCCCACATGCTGGACCGTGAGATCGGACAACGGTGGTCGCCGCTCGAGCGGCACGTCATAGGTGAGATCGCGCGGAAGTACGTGCAACACAGGACAATTCAAGGGCGTCAGTACGTACAGCACCCCCGGCGCTCCTGCCGCCCGCTCGGCGCTGACACGCAACGACTCGGCCGTGACCACACCGTGAGCGACCTCCGACTGCACGAGGGTGGCATAGGCCACGGACTCGACCGTGGTGTCGGCGGTATACCGCGCGCGGCCAGTCACCTTGTCGCGACCCTCGACGCGGCTGACTGGACTGCCGACCTGCTTGGGTGCCTGTGTCATTGGACGCAACTTCACCCGAGCTGGTAGGAGTCGCGCGATACCCGGAAGAAGTCCCCAGAACTGGTATCGGTACATGTCATGGCTGACGGCTCGCTGGCACAGGTGATGGCGCCGAGCGACATGGCCTGCCCATACTCCAGCGTCGGCAGCGGCGGATAGAGGAGATTACCGCCGACACAATCAAGATGTGGCGGGCTCCCCTGAGGGAGCGAGACCTGGCTGCCCCAGCCACTCAAAAAACAAAAGCCTAACTGTCCATCGCCTGCAGCAACATATTGGCGCGGCGGCACCGCGTAAGTGGGATCTTGGACCTGGCACGTCCCTTCTCCTTTGCCGTAATTTGCCGGGTCGTAGCTGTCATGGTTGCGTAGCATCACGCACACGATGTCTCCCGTCGGCGACTGAAACCGCCGGTAGTTGTCATCGGCGTGAGCGGTTGCCGGGGCGGTGATGGTTGCTGCGAGCGTCGACGACGCGATCAGCGCCAGCGTACTGATCGTCATCGTTGGCTTTAGCCAAATGCGCTGGCGCATGACCGGAGCCTCATCATGGCGCGGCGTGGGTGGCCTGTGACCCGACCTGTTCGTCATGTCGGCGTCCTTTCCGTTGACCATATTCCAGTTGAGTTACTCAATTCTGGCCGATGGTCTGCCTCTTTACGGACCGTACGCCGTGGTTCCCGTCCTGGCTGCGATCTGGCTGATCGCGCAACCCGGTCGCATAACCCTGTCCCCGCGAGGGGTCGCGACGACCTTCGTTGCCGACATCGGCACGTATATGACATTGCCGCTCTAGCGCACACTGACACCCGGCTACGGCAGCGATCGCACGCTGCTGAGCCTGAACCAGGCCCGCGAGAAGCTTTGACTGCGCGTCGGCCTGGCCTTACGCGCTGCGCAAAGCCTGCTCGGCGCTGGCCCGGTCACCGCAGTCGGTATTCGCCGGTGACGCGAAGGGTTGGCAGCTGCGGTTCCTATCAGTGCGACGCGACCCCACTGCGGTGGGTAATTCCCGCCTCGCGGTGGACAATTGATAAACCATGCCGGATTCGCGCCGACGAGAACGCCAGCGATCACCTGGGCACGATCGCGCTAGTTCCATCGCAACTCGAGGGGGCCAGCGTGAAAAATACTCGTCCACACCGACACGCGCTGGGTAAGACGTTCCGTAGCCAGAATTGAGCAGTGCAGCCAGCACAGGTTGTCTGCCAGCCGCACGCTCGCGCTGAACTGTCCATTCGATGGAGTCGGCGGCGATCCAGCACAGACCGCACGAGGCCAGTGCCACACCGAATTCCAGCGGCGAACCCACAAGAAGCGCCATCAAGGCGCAGATCCCAGACACGATCGCGACAGCGATTGCGGCGGTGCGGAAGGCCATCATCGGTCGGCCTAAATTCGGGTCGATACCGGGCATGTTCATGGCTCCTCCCAAACCTCTATGATTCCCGAGTACTTACAACGGTGTAATTCCCCAACGCTGGAGTGTTTAAACCCGAATCGTTACCTGAATGTTTGGCTGCCGTGACAGCGCGCACGATTACAGCCAACTGGGTGGAAGTCGCTGGATGCACGCATGTCGCTGATTTTCATTTCGTTGCGGCATGGTGTGAAGGGTTTGCGCCCTACGATGCCGGACATGAGCAATCCTTCGTCGGGGCCGGTTTGGTCGAGCACGTACCCGCAGCAGTGGGAGTACAGAACGGACGTTGCCTGGGATCAGAATTGGCACCTGCTGATTTATTGGAAACGGCCTCTCCCGCCGTAGGCCTTCGCCCCGCGCCCGTTGAGCTACGTTGCGTCGTCGCGGCCCCGTTCGCTGTTGTGGACGGCGGCGGATCGGGAGGTGCTGACGAGTCAGGTGACCGCGTCGCCGGTGGTCAGCGCCGACGCGAGTGCGCGGGCCATGTCGTCGGCGGACACGGTCAGCGCCGACGGGTCGGACTTGGCCAGCTCGGCGAGGTCGGCAGGCGCGACGGTGTGCAGCCGGCGGGCGCGTTCGCGCTTGCAGGCGATGACGACCTTGCGGGCGTAGCGCCCGTTGCCGGCCACGTCCAGCGCGGTGCCCTCCTGGACCGCGGTGTCGCGCAACCGCGCGGCCTCGGCCGCCAGCAGCGGCCACGCGTCCTGCGCGATCGCGATCTTCTCCATATCGGCGATGTGGCGGCCGATCGCCACGATCTCCTCGGGGCGGTAACTGTTGAACGTCAACGTGAAATGAAACCGCGACGCCAGACCGGGGTTGGCGGCCATGAACCGCCGCATCTCCCTGGGATAGCCGGCGACGATCACGACGAACTGGTCGCGGAAATCCTCCATGTACTTCAGCAGCGTGTTGATTGCGTCCTTGCCGAACGAGTGGCCCTCATGCTCGGGGACCAGCCGGTAGGCCTCGTCGATGAACAGCACGCCGCCCAGGGCGTCCTCGCAGACCTCCTTCATGCGTTGCGCGGTCTGCGACACGAACCCCACGACGAGGTCCTCCTCGGTGACCTCCATGACCTCGGGGCGCGCGATTTTGCCGAGCCCGAACAGGATTTCGGCGACGATGCGCGCGAAGGTGGTCTTGGCGGTGCCGGGCGGACCTTCCAGCACCATGTGGTTTTCGTTGGTGCCCGACGCGTCGACCCCCTGCTCGGCCAGCAGCTGGTCGATCTGAATCTCGGTGCGCCACACCGCGATCTGCTCTTTGGGCCCGTCAAGCCCGATCAGCTCGTCGAGACGGGCCTGCGCCTTGGCCAGCACCGCGTGCTGCTCGGCGGCCAGCGCGTCCGCGTCGCGCTGGCCGCGGCTGGTCTCGGTGGCCGGATCCCACTTGTCGGTGCGGGTGGCGATGGTGTCGGCGTCGGTGACGATCAACCGCAGCATCGGGTTGCCCAACGCCTCGCGGGCGGCCGGCACCATCTGCCCGTCCAGCGCCGCCGCCCGAAACGCCGCCGCGGCTGCTTCCTCGTCGCCCAGTTCACGCAGGCACCATCCGCGGGTGAGCGCGACGTCGGCGGCCAGCACCGGATCGGCGGTGGAGATGGTGTCGATGAGCGCCAGCGCGGCCTGCACCTGGCCCAGGCTGGCCGCCGCGCTCGCCGACAGCGCTGCCACCGCCGCGCTGACCTCATCGGCGGCGTAGGTGGCATGCGCGGGCGGGGACACCGCCGTCGCCTCGCGCACATCGGGCCAGCGCTGCGTGGCGAAATACAAAGTGGCGGTGATGAACTGATGCCACTGGGCGGCCTGGGCGTCGCCGGTGACGACCGGGTCGGAAAGCACCTGGGCGGCCTCGTCGTAGCGGCCGGCGACTATCAGCGCCGCCGCGTAGGCCAGCCCGATGGTGGCCCGCGACCAGGCCGGCATGGTCAGATACAGCGGCGCGGCCGGCCGCGCGTGCAGCGTCCCGTCCGGCAGGCCGATGCGGCGGGTCTCCCGGTACAGCGCGCGGGAATGCGTATGCGCTGCGGTCAGCGTGTCGATGTCGTGGTCACCGCAGGCCATCCGCCCCAGCCAGGCGTCCGACATGGTCGGGGTGGTGGCGGTGATCTCGGTGAAAACGCCCAGCGCGCGGGCGGTGTCACCGCCGCGGTAGGCATCCATAGCGGCGTCAAACGACCGGCGCTGCTCAGTGGGCGAGGTCATCGGGTGCGATCGCTCCTGGGCTATCGAGTGGTTCATCGATGGAATGGACGGTAGTCGGTTCCGGCGGTCCGTCCTCGTCGGCGGGTGCATCGGGCACCGGATCAACGCCGGGCGCCGGGTCGCCGTGCACCTGCGGCGCGTTGTCGGCCACCCGGTCCAGCTGCTCCCACGGCGCCGCGCCCCGCGCGCGGCCCAACCGGCCGCGCAGCCCGCTCGCCGCCGCAGACCCCGCGCTCCCGAGGCCGGCCTGGATTCCCATGCCCACCGCGACTTCGGTGGCCCTGCCGACCAGCCCGCGGCCGCGGGGGTGCCCCGACAGGTCGTCGCGCACATGGCGGCCCAGCAGCAACGCCGCCACTGACACCGCCCCCATCATCAGCACGTGGGCGAACGCGCTGGTGCCGCCCAGCGCGGCCGGAAGCGGAGCGGTCACCACCCGTTCCACCGCCAGGCCGATCACGCTGACATAGACGATGTAGACCGTCACCTCCACGCCGTGGCGGAAGAACTGCCACAGCACGTCGACCGCGCGGCGCTGCGGGGTTCCGGGAATCGCCCCCAGCCATAACGTGGGCAGCAGGATCACTGTGGTCCAGACGGCGTTGACAGATACCTTCAGCACCGCCCATCCCGACGTGACCATGAACAGGGCGAGCAGTATCGCCGCCGCCACGAAGATGAGCCCGATCCACTCGTTGGTGCCGTCGAGGTGCTGGGCGTAGGTGACCGCGCCGCGGTCACCGCAGGCCGCCATCGCGGTGATCGGACCGTCGGGGGCGCCGGCGCGCACCGCGGCCGACCAGGCCGCCCCGCAGCCGCCGACCCGATCCACGACGTGGCCGAAGTTCCACAGCTGCAACGGTTCCCGCACGGTGTGGGTGATCAGGCTGGCGGTCAGCGAGTCCACCTGTGAGCCGCCCGGCGCGCCGAGGGGACCGTTGTGGGTGGCGGCCTCGGCGACCGAAAACCCCACCCGTCGGCCGAATGCCAGCAGCCCGTCGGGCCCGTACATTTCGCCGGCCGGATCGGCGAACACCGCCACCGAGGCCGCAGGCAGCGTCAGCGCGATCAGGATCATCGTCGCGCCGCGGCCGGCTTCGCCGCGGCGGACGGTGATCGCCCCGATCAGCACCCCGACGGGCACTGCCAGCACCAGCAGCCCGACCTGGGTGGTGACCGTGATGACTGCGCCGGCGACGGCGCGCGCGATCTCGCCGATGACGGTCAGCCAGTAGCTGGACACGGTGATCTTCATGACCCACAACGCCAGCGCCACGATGCCGACGAACGTCCCAGCCTCGGCGGTCAGCACGAACGTCAGACTCACGTCGGTCAGCAGGACCTCGGCGGTGTGCGCCGTCCAGGCCGTCCAACTGCCCGGATTCCACGTCACCGCCGGACCGGCGCGGGTGATCTGATCGGGCAGCGACGCCACCGCCAGGTAGTAGTCACCGATCGGCACCCCGTAGCTGTCGGTCAGCCCAGTGAAATTCAGCACCGCCGCGTTCGTGGAGGCGCTGGCGTGCGGGGCGGCGGCCAGCGCCGCGCCCGACAAGCCGGCCAGCACCGTCAGGAGCCGCCCGATCATCGGGCAGGGTGGCGGTGCGGCCGCCGGGAGCGGAATGGGTTGGTGTCGAAACGCTGCGCCAGCGCGTCCGTTGGCGCCTCGAAAAGTCGCAGCTTGCCGAACCCGCCGAATTCGTCGAGGAACCACGCCTCACCCTCGCGGCCGGCGACGACGGTGCCGTGGCGGGCGTCGACGGCGTCGTCGCCATGGTCGATCAGCCGCACCGGGCTGGTGTTGTCGACATAGTTGCGCAGCAGATCGGGGTGGCGGTCCACGTCGCGCCCGCACCAGCGCAGCGTGGCCTCGGCCAGTGCGGCGTCGGTGAACCCCAAACACAGCCGCTGGTCGATGAATTCGTCCTCCAGCACCGCGAAGTCGGCGATCGGATGCTGGCTGATCGCGCAGAACCCGGTCCAGGCCTTGCGGCCCTGCCGGATGATCTTGTTGGCGCATTTCTGCCCGCCCGGGGAATGCGTCCACGCCGCGCACTCCTCGACCAGCAGCATGTCGGGGCGGCCCGGGCGGGCGAAGAACAGCGACTGCGCCAGTTCGGCGCCCAGCCCGTACAGCGCCTGCGCGGCCCGCGTCGCCGGGGTGGTCCGGCGGTGCAGATGCGCGGTGTGCTCCTCGGTCACCGTTGGCAGCTGCAGGCCGCCGAAGTTCCAGATCACGCACTGCGCCGAATCCAGCGCGGGCACCGGCAGCGTGTCGTCGAACATCGGCGCCAGCAGCCGCTGGGTGCGCAGCCCCTCCAGCCCGACCAGCAGATCGTCGTCGGCGACGACCCGCCCGTCGCGCAGCGCCCGCAAATACCCGATCAGCTCGTTCATCGACCCGATCCCGTGGGCGTCACGCGAGTCCGGCGCCAGGTGCGCGGCCAGCCGTGCCGCCTGCGGGCTCAGCGCCGAAAACCCCAGCTGCGGCAGCAGATGGTCGATCGTGCGCTGCGCGGCCTCCTCGAACGGGAAGATCCGCAGCCCGTCCAGGCTGAACCTCGGCCGGCTCGGGTCGATCACGACCTTGTCGGGGAAGTCGGTGAGCGCGCGTTCGTGCTCGCGGGCGTCGGTCGGGTCGAAGATGTGCAGCCCGGCGCCCAGCGCCAGCCATGACCACGCCAAATTCTTTGCGCAGTGCGACTTTCCGCGCCCCGGCGACCCGCCGATCACCAGGTTGGCCGGGTTGTCCCGGGCCGGCGCGTTGAGCAGATCCAGCAGCACCACGTCGCGCAGACCCGGGCTGGTCACACTCATGCCCAGCGGCACCCCGGTGTTGTTGCCCAGCCTGCCGGCCAGCAGCGGCACGAACTTGGCGAAGCGCGCGGTGGTGGTCGGGTTGCGGAACTCGCCCAGCCGGGCGGCCTGCTCGGTGCCCGGGTTGAACGCCCGCCACAGCGTCGGCTGGCTGCCGCGCCAGCGTTTGGACCCGATGTGGTGGCGGCGGTAGCCGCGGATCACCGCGTCCACCGCGGCGTTGAGGGTGTCGGGATCCGCGGCCGCGGCGGCGATCACGATGGCCACGTTGACGCCGCGCTCGGCGGTGCCGCGTTTGAGCTCGGAGGCCAGCTCCTTGCCGGAGGCCAGCTTGCGGATCAACTCGTCGTCGGCGGTGGCGTGCCGGCCGCGCTGGCGGAACTGGTCCTGGATGTTGACGATGGTGTTCTGCGCGGTGGCCTGCGCGGTGTCGGCCGGGCAGAAGGTGCTGTGAATCGTCCAGTCCAGCGTGGTGTCCGGGCGGGTCAGGTCGTCGAGCAGCTTGAAGATGGTGGCCCTGGGCCAGGCGATGCCGGTGTCGGGGAAACTGTCCAGCGGGATCAGCGCCTGATACGCGTCGGGCACCTCGTCGCCGCGGTCGCGGTGGGTGCGCACGAACACCTCGGCGTCGCTGCGCGCGGCCCACCACCGCCGGCCCCGCAGACCCGCCGCCGCCGGGTCGAAGTACACCGGGGTGAACGCCGAGGACGGCAGCCGGGCCTGCGGGTCGAACGGCTGCCACGGCAACGGATGACGCCACACCCCGCGGCTGGCGGTGTAGTTCCAGTGCCACCAAATCTGTTCGGCGCTGGCCGGTTTGACGAAAAACGCGCCCGGCAGCGCCGCCGCCACCTGCGCGGAACGTTGCCGGTAGGCCGCCAGCGACGCGGCGCTGTCGCTGTCGGCGCCGCGCACCACGTCCAGCAGGCGACGCCACGTCCCGGCGGTGGTGTGCCCGGCGGGGCCGTAGTCCAGCGGAACCGACAGCCAGAAGATCCGCCGGCGGGGCCGGTGGCCGGCCAGCGTCGGCTCCCAGACACGGCACTGCGCGATCCAGGCCCGCGCCGCGGCCGGAAGCGCTTGCGCGCCACCCATATCGGGGTGCGCATGCAGCATCCGGCGGGTGATGGCGCGCGCCGGCACCGGCACCGTCAACCCGGAAATCGACGCGCCGGACGGCAGCGCGCGCAGCAGCTCGGCATGCTCGGCGGCCACCGTGTCCTGCCAGTGCCGCGACAAGAAGATGAACGGCAGACCCGACATCAGGTACTCGGCGTACACCCCGGCGCGGGTGAACCGCAGATTGCCGACCACGCCGAGGGGGGCTTGCGACGCCAACATCACCCGGCCCGTCAGGGTTTCGGCCGGATGTTCGCCCACGCCCACACCGCGCGGGTGGTCAGCGACGGGCGGGTCGACGGCAGCTTGGACAGCAGCCACACCGCGGTGACCGTCAGCGCGATCCCCATCACCAGGATGCGCAGCGCGTAACCGCTGTCCAGGGTGCCGGTCACCGCGGCGCCGGTGACGATCAGCCCGACCACGGCGGCGACCGCGTCCGGGGTCCGCCACTTCTCCTTGAACGGCAACCTGAACCCGTCGCCGGAGTCGCCGAGATGGATGGTGACGGTGCGCTGATCGGAGTAGATCTTGGCCGGGTCGTCGGTGGCCATGTCACTGCCCCCACGGGCTGTCGACGTGCACCGTGTTGCGCACCCCGTGGTTGGCGGCCTCCCGGGTGACCATCGCGCAGATCCCCACCGATAGCAGCACCAGCACCGCGAACACGATGGCCCCGATCTGGGCGGTGATGCCGGCGCCGGTCCCTTCCCTGCGAACCTTGCCGATCGCCGACGCGGTGCCGATGGTAAGCGCGATCGCCGCCATGAACCCGATCGCCGAGAACGCCAGATCGGTCCCTGAGGAGAACAACCCGCCCGCGGCGAGCATGTCGGTGGTATCGGTCATCGGCGCTCCTTCCTCAATTAGGTGTCTCTGCAACGGGAGTCGGCTCAGCCGCGGTGATCTGCGGGGCCAAGTCTATGGTCGCCACCATCCAGGTTCCGTCACTGTTTTCGACGGTGAGCGGATACGCCATCGACACGTCGGCGAACTGCGAGGTTTGGGCGGTCACGTTGGCCAGCACATGAATTCGGGTGCCCGGCGGCGCGGCGTCGGGCACCGCACGATCCGCGGCTGCGGTGGTGACCGAGGCGTTCTGATACCCGCCGACCGCCTCGAGCGCCGAGGTGGCCAGCACGTAGCGGTCCAGGCCGGTGGTGGCGGTCAGGTAGGTGCGGATGAACCCGGCCACCACCGCGAACACCGGGCTGTCGGCGCTCAGCGCCTGCCGGTAGCCGACGGCCGCGTCGGCACCCGGGCCGGGACCGTTGACGCGGGCCGGCATCATCAGTGCGCGGGGCTGGTGGTCCCACATCAACACCGGCACCCGGTAAAACGCACGCACCGGCGCCGCGGAGGCGTACGGGCGTTCGTTGACCGAGATGGTCGCCGCATACAGTTCGCCCTCCCCGAGCGCGCCGGTGCGGATCACCGACACCACCTGCGGGGTGGTGACCACCGCGGCCGGGGTGGTCGGCAGCGCCGGCGCGCCCTCGGGGAGGGTGATGAACCGCTGCAGCGCGGGCCGCTGCGCGGTGGTCGCGGTCAGCCAGGTCGTCACGAAGTCCGCGGCGAACGCGCCCACCTGGTCGGCCTCGTTGCCGATGCGCTGCGCGGTCGCGGAGACGTCGGGACGGTCGGGGACAAGGAAGAGCTTGCACCCGGCGGCGGCACCGAGGATCGCCGCGGCGACCACGGCGATCCTGCCGATGCGCAGGCCGTGGTGACGCAGCCGGGCCAGCCGCGCCCGCCATGTCCTGGACATCGTCATCGCGGCCGCCTCAATCCGGCTGGTGCCCAAAGAACTTCATCGCGGCGATCGCGAACGTGAAGTCGACTGGATCGCCGGTGAGCTGTTCGGCCGGGTCGGCGGCGGCGCTGGTCTGGGTGGCGTCGCCGGGCGCCGGTTCGCCGGCGGCGCCGAGCACCGAGTCGAGGAAGCCGGGCTGGGCGGAATCGGTCGAGCCCGCGGCCGGTGGCGGCGAGGCGGGCGGCCGCGAGGTCTGCAGGACGACAACGGTGATCCGAGATGCCAGCACCCGGTGTGGAAGCGGCGTGGTCACCGGTCCGTGGGTGTTGCCGGTGTCCTGGGTGAGGATGGTGCGGTCGTCGTCGTTGAAGTTGTACTGCAACCGGGTCACCACCCGGTGCGCCAGCCATTCGTCCTTGCCGCCAGGGGTTTTCGCGACCCAGCCCGGCGTGACCGACACCGCGGTCAAAAGATAGCTGCGGCCCAGATCGATGTGCAGCACCTGCCCGTCGACTTGTCCGCCGGGCACGCCGCGCACGCACACCCAGGCCGAGTCGGCGGCGGTGTCGGTCAGCGCCTGTGCCGATGTCGACCCTGCCGGGCAGTTCGCGCTGGCAGTGAACGGGACGGACTGGTCGGAATCCGTTGGCGGGGGCGCGGATTGGGTGGGCGCGGTCGTTGCACGCACGGTCGGCGAGGTATCGGCGACCGCGGGCTCGTCGCGGTGGCCGAACCCGGTCAGCGCAGCGACGATCGCCGCGACGGCGACCAGCAGGCCAGCGCCGAGCACGACCGCGGCCTTCTTCGCGCCGGCGTTGGCGTCGATCGGTTCGTCTGGGCTCTCGCTGGTGTCCGGCGGCGGCAGGGCGTCGTCGTCGGGGCCACCGTCGTCGTGATCGTGATGGCCCGGGTCCTCGTCGTCGTCGGGCTCCGGCTCTGGAGCTGCCGAGGGCTCGGGGCCGAACAGCAGGGAGGCGGCCCACTCGTCCTCGTCGATCTGGTCGTCAGGCTCGGTCATGCTGTGGCACTTCGGAGATCATCACCGTGACCGCTCCCCCGGTTCGTTGAGCCGTTCGGCGTCCACCAGACCGGGCCCGATGCTGTCGTAGGCGCCGAGAATCGCGGCGGCTTCCTCGGCGGTGATCGGGCGCTGCGGCGGGGCCAGCGGCCACCAGTCCGCCGAACCGGGAACCGCCAGCCATCCCTCCGCGATCCCGTACACCCCGGCGACCACCGGAACAGCAGCCACCTGCGCACAAGCCCACACAACCAGCGGGGCGTGGCCGGCCGGGTCATACATCACCGCGATCAGCGCACCCAAAACCGCTCCCGAGCACAGCAGCGCCGCGATCGGAAAGGCCCGCAACGTCTGCGGTATCAGCCGCTTCACCGCGGTCTTCACCAGCCAGCCGACGGGCCAGCCGACCGGTGCGAGCAGCGTGAGCGCCACGACTCCGATCAGCTCCAGCTGCGCGGCCGGCGAGTGCGCGTTTCGCAGCCACAGCGGCGGAAGCACCGTGTCGTCGTGCGGGTCGGGCACCGCGTTGGCGACTGCGCGCTGGCGCGCCCGCACGTCGCGGCCCAGCACCTCGGCGCGCCGACGTTGAATCGTCGAGGTGCCCTGGTGCGCGGCGATCCAGGCGCGGCGCATCTCGTCGAACCTGTCCGGGCGCACCCTCATGGATCGACCATAAGGCGCCCCAAAGGGTGGCCCGTGCACTAATTTCGGCCGGTTTACCCCGGGCCGTTGGCGAATTGGTCGACGATCGCCGCGCAGAATGCGGGCAGATCTTTCGGCGACCGGCTCGACGTCAGGTTGCCGTCGATCACGACTTCTTCGTCGACCGGGTGGGCACCGGCGTTGCGAAGATCGGTACGCACGCTCGGGTAGGACGTCAATGTCCTGCCCTTGACAACGTCGGCCTCGACTAACGTCCAAGGGCCGTGGCAGATGACGCCGACAGGTTTGCCCGACTCGACGAAATCGCGCACAAATTCCACCGCTGACCCATCGAGCCGCAGCTTGTCGGCGTTCACGGTGCCACCGGGAATCAAAAGAGCGTCGAATTCGTCGACTGATGCGTCCCTGACCACGCGGTCCACCGGGAAGTCGCCAGCCGGCTGCAGGTCGTGCTCGCGCGCCTCGATAGTCCCTGACTTCAGGGACAGCAGCTCGGTCTCGCCGCCTGCGTCGTGAAGGGCCTCGCGCGGCTGCTCCAGTTCGCGACGTTCCACTCCGTCAGTCGCCAAGATGGCGATCCTCTTGCCGCGCAACGTATTCGACATCGCTTGCTCCTCATCAGTTGTCGTCCCAGGGCGGTGAGTCATCCATCTTGGCGTAGTACTTCGCAAGATGGCTTTTGACCGGGGCGACGTCGCTCTCGGGGATATCGATGCCTCCATGAGCGCCTTGCATGATGCCGGCTGCGGCCATCACCCCGCGCGGCACCGCCGTCAATGTCCCATCGATGACGTCGGCGATCAGCAGCTTGTAGGCCGTGAAGTTCTGTTTCTTGTTCTTGTCGAACCAGATATGAGCGTCTCGATATTTCCGGTTGGGCTCATCGGTTGCGCCGGCCCAGGCCCGCACGCGCTTCTCGGCGGCACCGCCATCCCATTTGCGGTCGCGATCGGCCAGCGGCAAGTCTTGAAACGCGGTCACCGACACAGCAATCCCTCCTATCACCGGTAAGCCCTGGGTTCCCACCGCGGCGACAACGAAACACGCCGTGCGCGCGGTCGACAGACCGCCGGCTGTTCGGGCCATCGGATTGTGGGTATACCGAAGCGAGTGCCGTCGTATCGCGATGGCCCGTCACGGAGGACACCATGGAGCAAAATCAAACCCAAGACACCTCGCGGTTCGACAATCCCGCACCGGGAGCTCGCGACACCGGCACCGATGCCCCTGAGGAAGGCACAGCCGACAGGCCCGTCGGCACGGTCGACGAGGACGCCAATCAACCGTTGAGCGATCCGTCGAAATCGGATGTCTACGGAGGGACCGGGGAACTACCGCCCCAGGACACTGGCCGCGCGATCCCGCCATACGAGGGCCGCGAGCAAAACTGACTTCCGAAGAACACTCGGGAAGGGCGGTGCCGCGCTCGACAAGGGCGATGCCGCTTTCCCGAGTGTTCATGGCGTAGTGAGTCTTAGCAAGCTCAGGAGCCTTCGCGTTGTTCCAATCCCACCGCGTCGGCCAGCTCACGGCGGTGCCGCCGCAATTCGGGGTGGTCGTCGCCGAGTTCGCCCATCAGATCCGCCAGACCGTCGGCGATGGCATTGAGCTTTTGTTGGAGAGCCTTGTCGCCCCGGGACTGGGTATTCTGCAGCAACGCGACAAGCAGAAATGTGATGATCGTCGTGACCGTGTTGATCACCAGCTGCCAGGTGTCCACACTGGGCAGCACTGCGATCGAGGGCACCCAGAGGACGACCAGCAGCACGCAAAGGGTGAAAAACCACGCCTTAGAGACCCATTGGCTGGTGGCGGTCGCGAATCGATCGAACACCGATAGCTGACTACGCGCATCCGAGGGCATGTCCCCCGCTTCGCGAAGTTGCAGATCATCGTCGTCAGGCATTTCCCTCATCCTTTCGGGCTGGATCACAGCAACTGTCCCGGCGGGGCAATGAGCCCGGTCTGATGTTTCAGACCGGGCTCATTTCGCCAACCGAGCTACTGGTTTTGCTTCTGCCGCTCTTCGGCGGCCTTGGCACCGGCGCGCGCGGCTTCGGCTTCGGCTTCCCGCTTGGCGGCATCGCGTTGAGCATCGGCCTTATCCTGTTGGGCCTTGCCCTCGCCTACGAGGTCATCACGGCCGGCCACGGTTCCCGCGACCTCCTTGGCCTTTCCCTTGACGCCCTCGACAGCACCCTTGACGGCTTCTTCTGGTCCGCTCTTGTCCCCCACAGGGTTCTCCTTTTATTTCGATCTGTAGTCGTCGTGCATCTAGAGGATTCCCGCCGCGCCGTGCGATCAAACGTCGGCTCAGTCCCGGCCGATGCGCTTGATCATTCGGGCGGTGGCCTGCTCCAGGACAAGCTGACGTTGGGCCGGGCTGCGCATACGCTGTGCCCGACGCAATGCCGCGGCGACGGTGACACCCTCGCCATAAGCACGCACCACCCGCGGATCGACGTATGAGCCACGGGCCACAGCGGGTGTATTGCCCAACTCGTCTGCGACGGTGCGCATTACGGCTGCTTCGGCTCGGCGACGGGCCGTCTTGGATGTGGCTTCCGGCGCGACGGCGAACGCCTCGGCGGCGATCACCGTGCCGTGCCAGGTGCGAATGTCCTTGACGCTGAATTCGTCGCCCACAAGTTCGCGAAACCGGGCGTTGAGGTCATCGGCGCGCACCTCCGACCAACCATCAGCGTCTCGGTACACCAGCAGTCGCGGGATCGCGGTGTCGGCGCGCAGCAGCGCCCGCACAGCGCGCATCACGAGCGCGTCGTCCATCGATATCAGCTGTCGCACACCGCTCTTGGCCGGATATTCGAATTCGACACGGTCGCGGCGCAGCCGTACGTGCTCGCGGCGCAGCGTCGCGAGCCCATAGCTTCCGTTCTCCTGCGCGTATTCCTCGCCGCCGGCGCGGAAGTACCCGCGGTCGATCAGATGCTGTGCTACCGCCAGCACCCGGGCGCGCTGCAGACCCCGCCCGCGCAGATCCACCAAGGTCGCGGCACGCCAGTCCGGCAGACGGACGGCCAACCTCAAGACCCTGTCGTATTTCTCCTCGGCCCGGTCGGCCTGCCATTGCTGGTGATAGAGGTACTGACGGCGGCCCGCCGCGTCGGTGCCGACTGCCTGGATGTGTCCGTTGACATGGCCGCAGATCCACACGTTCTTCCACGCCGGCGGAATGACCAGCGATTCGATCCGCTCCAGGGTCGGCGCATCCGTCACCGGTTGGCGCCTCGCGTCCAGGTAGCAGAAGCCACGACCGCGGCGGACACGCCGGAATCCCGGCCCGCCCACGGTGCTTCTGCGCAGCCTCACTCCTTCGGTTTCCCGCGACGGTCACGCTTAAACGTCGTCGCAGGTCGCGGGCACGCGAGGGGTGGGCAGCGCCGCAGCGGGTACGCGGTAGCGATGGGCCCATCTGGACTGATCGTCGTCGGCAGCGGACCGGCCGGGGTCAGCGCTGCCGAGGCGTTCCGGCAGCACAACGACGAGGTGGTGCGGCCGTTGGGGTGCTTACCTGCAACGCCGACGAGGACTATGCCGCGGCCGAAGAGTTGATCAGGGACAGGAGACCGGCTCCGGTGTCAGTGCGCTGAGGCGTTATGAGTTACGGATCTTGGAGATCAGCTTAGCCTTCGGCAGACCCGAATAGCCTGACATACCAAGTTCTTTGGCCCGCTTCCTCAGCTGTGGCACCGTCCAGTCGTCATAGGACCCAGATTTTCCGCCCTTGCGGGCCACCGCCGACTTCCCACGCGCAGCAGCGGCGTTGGAAATCCGGGCAGCCTTTTGCTTGGAATTGCCTTCCTTACGCAAATCCTCATACATCTTCTCGTTCTTGATCGAAGGATTGGGCATTCGTTGCTCCCTTCCACATCGGCGAATATCTGCCACTAGGAATGCCCACGGCAGGCGTCGCCAAAACCGCCGCGCATCGACGGTCCCGACGGGCCGTGCCCGGTGCGCCAGTCTTGACCTGCGAGCGTTGCGCTCTTAGGTTGAATGGTATGTCCGATTCCTTGTGGACAGTCGATCATGCGGCCAAGCACTGGAACGTCAGCCTGTCCCGCGCGCGAGCGATCCTCGCCAGTCGCCATATCCGCCGTGTCAGCGGGTACCCGGCCGCCCAGGTCAAAGCTGTCCGGCTTCGCCAGGGCGCTCGCACCGATCTTGTTCCGCCAGCCGACCGGAACGGACAACCGCCGGATGCACTCAGCATTGTCGAGGTCGCGGCGGCTATGCGTAGTGCCACAGAGCCGGTGCGGCTGCGCATATTCTTTGAGTTGATGCGCGGCGCCGACGAGGCTGGCCGCAATGCACTGAGTCTGATTGTTGATGAGCCGGAATGGACCGGGGATCAGCGATTCGATGTAATGCTGGCCGCCGCCGCTGAGCACACTGCATCCCGGTGGGGTAGGGCAGGTCCGCTGTGGGCAGTTGCGACAGATCGATTCCTTGACTTCGGCTGGTGGGTGAGTG
Source organism: uncultured Actinomycetota bacterium (assembly GCA_963759655.1). Taxonomy (GTDB): domain Bacteria; phylum Actinomycetota; class Actinomycetes; order Mycobacteriales; family Mycobacteriaceae; genus Mycobacterium. The sequence continues at coordinate 219,590 of CAVXAG010000014.1, forward strand.
ATTTACCCTCAGCACGGGCCCTGGCGATGGTGTGGACGCCAGCGGCGTTCCGCCGGCGCGGAATCTACCTGGATCGTCACGACTTAACCAGCGATGGAGCATGCACAATGCCCGACCCTACTTTCGGCCGAGACGAGCTCAGACACGCGTTCACCCTGCTCGCTGAGCGGCTGGAGCGCAAACAGGTGGTCGGTCACGTTCATGTGATCGGTGGAGCGGCAATGCTTTTGGCCTACAACTCTCGGGTTATTACGCGCGACGTCGACGCGCTCTTCGCACCAGACGGCCCGATCGTCGAAGCCGCTCGCGAGGTCGCCAACCAGATGGGTTGGCCGCGGTCCTGGCTGAATAGCCAAGCCAGCTCCTACATGTCACGAACACCGGGCGAAGGTGCAGTTGTGTTCGATCATCCTTACCTACAGGTTGTTGCCACACCTGCAGACCACCTGCTCGCAATGAAGGTGCTAGCCGCCCGGAGTGTCCGCGACCGTGAAGACATCGAGCTGCTGCTCGAACGGCTGAAAATCACGAAGGCCGCAACGGTCTGGGACACCGTGGCGCGGTTTTTCCCCGACACCGAGATACCGAACCGATCGCGTTTGCTCATCGATGATCTGATGGTCAGGGAACGCGGCCACGATCGCGACGACGGGCTTGAGCTGTAGTCCGCAAGCCAGAATCGCCGATTATGACCGATCTATCCGATCTGTGCAGCGCGGCCGCTTGTGCCGCTTCCTAGTAGAGGGCGACGTAGTCTGACTTGCCGTAGCCGTGGCCGATCGCGGTCTGAATGAGTTGGTGCGTGAGCGCCGCTGCCGGCCGCGGCGGTCAAGTCCAGAGACGTGGTGTACGACGTCGTCGTGTGATTCTTCGTTTCGTGGGTTCAGGCGGTCAGTGCCGCAGGGGTGTCCTCCTGTTCGGTCTGGGGGTTGGTATCGGCCCGTGATTTGCTGAGGACGTCGAGGCCGAGGTAGCGCCGGGATTCGGCCCATTCGTCGTGCTGTTCTGCCAGGACAGCGCCGACCAGGCGGATCAGCGCGTTGCGGTCGGGGAAGATGCCGACGACGTCGGTGCGGCGTCGGATCTCCTTGTTGAGTCGCTCCTGGGGGTTATTCGACCAGATCTGGCGCCAGATCTGTTTGGGGAACGCGGTGAACGCCAGTAGGTCCGCACGGGCTGATTCGAGGTGATCGGCGACCTTGGGTAGCTTGTCGGACAGCGCGTTGATAATCCGATCATATTGTGCTTCAACGGAATCAGAGTCTGGTTGGTCGTAGACCGAGTGCAACAGGGTCCGCACCCACGGCCATGAGCTCTTGGGTGTGACGGCCATCAGATTGGTCGCGTAGTGGGTGCGGCAGCGCTGCCAGGCCGCCCCGGGCAAGGTGGCGCCGATGGCGGCCAACAGCCCGGCGTGGGCATCGGAGGTGACCAGTTTGACCCCGGACAGCCCGCGGGCGGTCAGCGACCGCAGGAAGGTCAACCAGCCGGCGCCGTCCTCGGCGGTGGTGACGTCGATGCCCAGTATTTCGCGGTAGCCCTCGGCGTTGACCCCGACCGCGATCAGGGCGTGCACGTTGACCACCCGGCCGGCCTCGCGGACCTTCAACACCAGCGCGTCGGCGGCCACGAACGTATACGGGCCGGCATCCAGGGGTCGGGTGCGGAACGCCTCGACGGCGGTGTCGAGTTCCTTGGCCATCACCGACACCTGCGACTTCGACAGGCTGGTGATGCCCAGGGTTCCGACGAGCTTGTCCATCCGCCGGGTCGACACCCCGAGCAGGTAGCAGGTCGCCACCACCGTGGTCAGTGCCCGCTCAGCACGTTTGCGGCGTTCCAGCAGCCAGTCCGGGAAGTAGGAGCCCTGTCGCAGCTTGGGGATCGCCAAATCCAATGTCCCTGTGCGGGTGTCGAATTCGCGGTGCCGATAGCCGTTGCGCTGATTGGTGCGCTCGGTGCTGCGTTCGCCATACCCGGCGCCGCACAGCGCGTCGGCCTCGGCACCCATCAGGGTGTGGATGAACATGGTCAACAGCTCGCGTAGTACGTCGGGGTGAGTGGTGGTGAGTCGATCCGCCAGCACGGTCGGCCAGTCGATATCGTGGGCAGTGGTCATCGCGTGTATTCCTTTGCTCGAGTGACTTTGACGGGTCTCTCGAAGAATCACGCGATGACCTTCATTCATCCGGCTACGACACGCCGGTACCGCTCATCAGGTCCGACTCGTACACCACTCTGCTGGACGCAACCGCCGCGGCAGCGCTGGACCACTTTGAGGTGGTGTGCCACCGTACCGGGGTGACGTTGGAGGTGACATCCGACCAGTCGATCCTGGAAGTCCTTGAGGAATCGGACGTTCCGATCATGGCCAGTTGCTATGAAGGTGTCTGCGGCACCTGCGAGGCGAGGGTGTTGGAGGGAACGCCGGATCATCGCGACTCGGTGCTCAGCGAGGCCGAAAAAGCCGCCGGCGAAGTAATGTTGGTCTGCGTATCGCGCTCGCGCACCGAAAGGCTGGTGCTGGACCTGTGAAAGCCAACTATCCGGAGAAGTGCTGGTACGTCGCGGCCAGCTCCGACGAGGTCACCGAATCGCCGCTGGGTCGACGCCTACTCGGCAAGGATGTCGTGCTCTGGCGCGGTGCGACCGGGCAGATCAATGCATTCCAAAACCGTTGCGCGCATCGGGCATTCCCGCTGTCGCACAGTACAGTCGACGGAGATCGATTGGTTTGCGGTTATCACGGATGCACCTACGATGCCGACGGCAAGTGCGTACACATTCCGTCTCAGCCCCAAGTCCCCACGGGTATGAGGGTGCCCGTGTTCCCTGTCCTCGAGGAGCCACCTTTCATCTGGATCTGGCTCGGACAGCCAGCCACTTCCACGGGCACGCGACCACCACGCCCGCCGTGGATCAACGATCCGACGTGGTCGACGTTCGGGAGTGCCTGGCGGGTAGGAGCCAACTACATGATGGTCCACGAACACTACCTGGACTTCAGCTACGCCCCCATCCTGCATAGGCGTGATGTGCCCGCGGAGATCAGCAGCATGCCGGCATTCAACGACATCGAAGTCACCGAAACCACGGTTTCCTACACCCGGCTTCTGCCGGCCGCCCAGCTTGTCGACTGGGAGGCCAACGCCACCGGACTCGACCGTGGCCTCACCTACAAACGCCGCGAGAGCGGCACGTTCGCCTCACCGGCGATCCACCGCCAATATTGGGAGATCGAAGCTCCGGATGGCCAGGCGTACATCACCACTCGGACGCACGGCCTCACACCCGAGACCGAAACCATGACTCATGTGTTCATGCAGGCTTCGCGTAACTATCGGACGGATCGCGACGACGTGACCACCGGTCTGAGGTCGTTCCTCGACGAGGTTGCGCGACGGGACGTGTCGGTTCTCGAGATGGCGTCCAATCACTCGGGCTACGACGGGTGGCGAGGCGGGGTGGAGTTTCAGGCGGATGCGGCCGCCCTGCGCGCGCGGAGGATTGTTGGGGTGATGTTGGCCAAAGAAGCTGGCCGCTCCGCGATCCGTCCCGGTCTGGCGCCCACCAGCAGGAGTGAGGCGCTCAGCCCTGTTCAAACCGTCAGAGGTTAGCCGCGGTCACTGCGGTCGCCGATGGACGGCGAACAGATTCATCGGCTGGCTTACGCCCCGAAGGCTTCGGTCTCCCAGGGTCGACCACTCTAAACCCTCTGCGGCGCCGATATCTTCGCGCACGGATTCTGCTACGACGACATCACCTGGACGCGCAGCATGGGTGATCCGGCTCGCTATATTAATGCGTTGTGCTGACAGGGTCAGCGCGGCGGGCCGAGGATGATCTGTCCGAACTTTTCCGCTCCCTCGGCCATACGCTCCGGCGAGATTTCGAAGCCCTCCGGGCGTGGCGTTGCCTTGTCGCGACCGGCGTAGCGGAACATGCCTTCGATTCCCGCCGGTGTGTTGATCATGAGCAGATCCGCCGTCTTGGAAGTGATGCGGTATGCGTGCGGGATGTTCTTGGGCAAGAAGACGATGCCACCCTCCGAAAGCTCCATCTGCTGGTCGTCGCACCACACCAGCGCGGTGCCCCGGATCAGCATGAACACCTCGTCCTCCCGAGTGTGTTTGTGGTACGGCGGCGCTTCGCCCTCGCTGACATCGAAGCGTCCGACCATCAACTGGCCGTCGGTGACCTTGCCGTCAAGCAGCATTGCCAGTGTGCCGCCGTCGAGCCATTCCAGTTGTTGCTGCTGCTCTGGTTGCGCCAGATACGCCATGCTCATAATTCATCTCTATTCATGGTCGACGGAAGAGGCGACGTTTACGTGGGACCCTACAAGGGTTGGTTCTCAAACTGCGTGGCGGATGACGACACCTCTACCTGCGCATTTGCAGAATTCTCATCAAAATGGCGGATCGCTTTTTCTCATCTTCTTGGCGGATCCTAAAACCGTACGGGTCGTGCAGGACTTGCACTCGGTGATCACTGCCTAGCCTAGCAGCGCACAACGCGCGAACCGGCACACGGAATCACGCGGCTAGAGCGCCTCGCCGGTCCCATCGCTTTCGCCCAAAATCGCTTGCTGGCCGAATTTGGACTTACTGCACGGGTTTCGCCGCTAAATCGGTCGTCGCATATTCGATGCCAACGATTGGGGATGGGCCGGACTTGTCTGGTTCCGGAGGCCCTATTGAAGGGCCAATTACCTTGTGGCACAACAGATGATAAGCATCAGCCGGAACTGTTCCAACCTACAGCTTTTCTAATCCGTTGGTCGCAGGTCGAGCCCCGCCCGCCCCACGTCAGAGACACCCGGATGTCTCGTCCAGATGAGGATTGCGAGGGATTCACGACGCTCGCTGGGGTTCGCAATGTAGGTCTGGACGATCTTGGCGCAAGTCGTCCAGATTTACCTTGCATTCTCCGCGACTGGAACCGGGCTTCGCGGCGAAACACGACTCGACTTGGTCGTGGGCCCACATAGCTACACGAACAGCGCCCGTGCATCCGGCGCGGGGTCTAGCGTGAACACACCGCAGCGGAACACGCCTGACGCGCCGGATCCGAGGGAATGGCCGCGGCCGGAGCGAGCCGCGACACCCGCATCGACCTCGACGGCGGCGCGTTGGAACTCTGGTGAGGCGCTGACGCAGGTCGGGATTGAGCGACGCCGCGCGACGTCGCATCGGCATTACTGCAATCCACTGCATGCTCGCGCCGCGACTTCAGCTGCGCACCCAGTTTGACGTCCAGATCAAACGGCAGCGCGTCGTTGGATCACGACGGCGACCGGAAACACCGCGGCAGCGTTGCTGCAACAGTAAACGTCACACTCAGCCGTGAGCATGGGAGACGCGACGGTAAACGAGCCGACCGGCTTACCGAGCCCGCGAGTGCGCAAACGCCGACAGCGCAGTTCGGCCCCCATAAGGCGCGGCCAATGCAAATGTTTCGGAGAATCCGGTGGATGTGCTCTTGATGACCGCCGGCCCGCATGCCGAGACCGTGCTGCCCGCGCTATTGCTGCTGCCACACGCCGTGCGCTCAACACCGGGTGACGCTTCCTCGATGACGACGGCGCTGGACGCCGACGTGGCCCTGGTCGACGCCCGCGCGGAGCTCACCTCAGGCCGCGACGTGTGCCGCCGCCTGACCACCGCGACATCGCTACCTGTTGTCGCGGTTGTCGACGAGTCCGATCTTCGCGCCGTCAACTGCGCGTGGGAAGTGGACGACATCGTGTTGCCCGGCACCGGACCGGCTGAACTTGACGCCGCGCGATCTATGACTTTGTCCGAGACGAAGTGCCCTTCGGGTACAACGTGTCCGACGACATCCCAGCGTCGGCCGTGTTGGCCGACGGCGACGGCCAATGCAACACGAAAACAACTCTGTTGATGGCGCTGTTGCGAACGGGCGGCATCGGCTGCCGCTTTCACGGCGCAACCATCGACAAGCGGCTCCAGCACGGGTGATGGCCGGTCTGCTGTATCGGCTCGCGCCGCGCAGCATCATCCACAGCTGGGCCGAGGTGTTCGTCGATGGTCGCTGGGTCGGGCTCGAGGGCGTCATCCTCGACGACGCCTACCTCAAGGGGATACGGACCCGCACCGGCCGCGATGGCGGCGCGTTCCTCGGCTATGGCGTCGGTACCGACGACCTCGCGAACCCACCGATCGAGTGGGTTGGAACCGACACCCGCATCCAGGCGACGGGCGTCAACCAGGACTTCGGCGTCTTCGACGATCCCGACACCTTCTACCTGGCCCACGGCGTGAACGCCCGCGGCAGCAAGGCGTGGCTGTATCGGCACCTCATGCGCAACGCCATGAACAAGACGGTGAAGATGATCCGAACGACAGGCGCCGCTGCCCGAGCCGCTCGGTGCATGATGAGCCCGCCGGCGAACCACCCAAGTCCCTCGCAACAGATAGCGAGCCTGTGCTTGTGCGGGCTTGTGCAGCGCCACGCAGTGGCTCCCAACCAGCACGATCACCGCCGGGCGAAGCAGTTTTGGGAAAACTTATGCGGTGAAGGTCCCCGCGTCTGGAGCGGTCGGCTCGCGCCGTGTTGGACGAGGTGGCCGACCAGCCAGACCCCCGGCCGCTCCTCTGGGCTGCGGCGAAGGTGCGGAGCGGCCCCGGTTGGCCCTGCCTGGTCCAGTTGAAGTTGCGTGGGATGCCCTGCGCTTGCCGCGACTCGCAATCTTGGTCTGGACATCGGCGCTGTCAGGGGTCACGTATTTCCCGGGTTCGAGGGCTGGTCCGGCCCGGGCCCCTGGTTGTCCCGCATGAGCTGACACCGATGACACCCGAAGGGCCTCAGCGCTGGCCGCATCTGCGAAAAATCCAGTTCGGCCCACCACCATGTCGATGCTCGCAATAACCGCGGTCATCACCGGCCTCAACGTCTACCTTCTGCACACCCTGACCGGCCCGCTCCTCCGGCCATCGATAGCTTAGTGGCAATCGTTTTCGACAAGCGTCCCTCCGCAATGTACTGTAAACCAGGCACTAATGAAAACTGTTTCCAATAGGGGAGGGTTTGATGCGAACTTGATCGCCTACGGGTTCTGACGTCGAAAGACCAACGCGCACAGCATTTTCTGTAGGAATCTCACATCGTCTGGGGAACGTTGCAGCAGCGACGTGCCAACGGTCGTAGCTCCACACGAAAGGCCCGACATGAAATACCCCGACATGAAATACATTGCATCACTAATACTTCTGATCGCCACCGCATCAGCTGGCGCACTCCCGTTGGCCGCGACCGCACATGCTGACATATACCCGCCCAACCCGCCACCGCCATTTAGCGGGTCTGCAACCTCGAACCAGTCAGCGCAGGACGTGGTGGACCAAATGCAAAGCAACGGCTACCGGGTCATCGTGAACAGGATCGGGGCCCTGCCGCTCGATCAGTGCGCGGTCACGTCGCTGACCGACGGGACACCCATCGTGACGCCGGTCACGGCCGGTGCCGGCGCGATGACGTTCCAGACCGTGTACACCACGGCATTCCTCACGGCCGACTGCACGCATCCCCGGTCCGGACAATGACGTTGGCGCGTAAGCATCTCAGGACACTGATCCTGCGCGGCGCCGCGGCCATCGGCAGCGCGAGCGCCGTTTTCCTGTCCAGCGGGGTAGCGTGGGCATCGCCGGACATGACGGGCAAGTCGTATTCCGACGCCAGTGCCGCGCTGAAGGGGGCCGGTTTCACCCCAGTCGTCCAAAGCGTGGTCGGTGACAAAACAGCGCAGGGCGATTGCACCGTGATCTACCAAACCGACGTCCCTGCAGGATTGTCCGGCTGGGACACGTCGAACATCGTTAACGGAGTGTTCGTCGGGGGCGACCAGCCGACGAACTTTTTGGGCCCCGCCTACGGGAACATACCGAGTGCGGGGCAAGTGATGGTGACGTTGGCGTGTTACGGGGGATCCAACGTCGCTCCCGGACGGGCCACCGGCACAGGTGACATCAACACTAAGAAACCAAGTCAGAGTCGGTAGAAAGGGGAAGATCGTCCACTGACCGGTAAGGCGTGACAGAGCCGAGTCCCGCTGAGATCGACCGCCCCTGTCGCATTGTTCCCACGCGGTCATGCGCGTCCGCGCGATCCGATCACACTCAAGGGCTATCCGCTGCACAGCGCGATGATGCTGAGTGTCGGTGTATGGACTCAGGACATTTTTGACGGTTGTCGTCGGGAGATGCTTGACGGTTCTTGGGGTTGGCTCCTGCGCCGGCGACGTGGAATCGGGTGATTGGTTTCAGGTTTCGTCGTGGGCGTACGGCGATCTCTTCCTCGCCGTGCAGGATGCGTAAGTGGGTGTCCTCGATGACGACGGTGACGATTTTGCCGCGGTGACGCGGGCCGAGTGTGATGCCTTGGCCGCCGACCATGATGCGGCCGCTGGCGTGGACTTTTCGTTGTGCGGGCTTATCTGTAACATTTTTCGACAACAACATATGAGCTGGTCAGGGCGTGCGATACATGCGTAATATGTGCGTGCTCGCACGTCCCTTGGCTATACATGTGGACGACGCGGTGAACCGGGCGGTGCGGTGGTGGCCGCGGTGAATCCCAGGTGGACCGGTGGGGGGCGCGTTGCCTGACATCGACACCTGACCGCACGCGCATTCTTGGAACGCTCCATGACGATTCCCGAAAATTATCCGGCACGAGTTTTTCGGACAGAGGCCCCGAGACGGGATCGTGACGACCAATCGGTGCGTGCGGACGCCTGCCGCGACGGCCAGCCTTGCGCAACCTGGTAATGGTGGCCCTACACGCAAGCGCGTGGCGTGGTCGTGCCGAGGTAGCAGTTGGGTGCGAGCGTTGCCGCGCGCACCGCACAGCTGGCGCCGAGCCGATGTCACATCATCGCTATCCGCGGCTGTTGCTGTCACAGCCCCGATGGTTTGGGTCATCAGAGACCCGTCCCGCCAAGCTCACGCCCGGCGGGTCGGGCCAATTACACCGAATTTCGGATACTCCTGTGGCTGAAGCTTTTTGGGCCGCGTAGAGACGAGTGGGAGTTTCGGCATGTCAGTAGAGACGCCTTGTGGGGAACATAAAGTGACAGGCCGTCTATGTGGCTACCGGTGCGCGGAGCGGGAGCCGTCGGTGTGCGTCGGTTGAGTTATCGCGACTATCGGGCCGAGGTTGTCGTCGGCGAGTTGGTAGCGGATCACCCGTCCGTCACGCGTGCTGGTGACCGCGCCGCAGCCGCGCAGCAGGCGCAGTACTTGGGAGACGGCGCTGGCGTTCATCCCGGTGGCCAGGGCCAGGTCGGTGACACTGATCGGGTTGAATCGCCCGTTCGGCACGGACCACATCCACCACGACAGGTCCGTCGTCGGTATCCCACAGATAGTCCAGGGTGTGCCGGCGGACCTTCCCGTCCACCTCGGCGCGCAACATGAACGGTTGAGCCACAATGAGATGTACGGCAGGATCAAAGTCGGCCAACAACAGGTTCGCCAACTCCAAACGCGACTCGTAGATACGGTGGTCACGTTCAGTCGCTGACCACCACGTGCCCGAGTAATGGCGCTGTCCGAAGTACCAGCGGAACGTGCGCCAGGGAGCAGCTTTGAATAAGGTCGCTGGCGACACATCCTTGGCAGATACCGACCGCTCTTCCCCCACCGCAGGCCGATATGCAACGACCGCGGAGCCTAGGTCAACATCAACCGGAATCGGCACTGCTTGCTCCACGCAGTGAAACCACCGCTAGATCAGCGTGTCACTCTCAGTGCCGCTTCGCAGCGAAATACCGTGTGTTCGACAACGCCGCGAAGGCTAGTCCTACTAGCAAGATTCTCAACTTCATGGCGGATCCGCCATTTTGATGTCACGAAGATGAGAATTCCGCCATGTTGGATGAGAACCTACAACAAGCAAGCGTGTAGGTTCTCATCCTGCGTGGCGGATGCCGACTCCCCCACCTGCGCATTTGCGGAATTCTCATCAAAATGGCGGAGGCATGTTCTCATACTTTTGGCGGATCCTAGAACTGTACGGTTGTGCACAATCCGCCGCTTAGAGCGCCTAACGTCTCGTCGCCTAACGTCAGTTGAAGACCGCGAATTTGTGCGGCATGGTGACGAGCTAGCCATCGACGTTAACCGTGCAGGTGAGACCGTGCATCACGGTCGGATTACCAAACCATGGGTCTTAACAGCCAGGGTTCGTGCCGGTGTTCCCCTGTACTGCAACGTCTTTGACTCGCCGAAAGCTCCCGACAGAACCCGGCAAATCCCGTCGAATCCAGATCATTATCGAGGAATATACGATGACCATCATGGCACACCAATAGTCGCTGGTATGGGCGGCGGGCTGGCCATGAATCTCAACATGCCCGTACGGGCGAGGCCCAGCCGCGCACGCTGGCGGTGTGGGCTTTGCTGCATTGTCATAGTCAACTTCCCAGTCGGGCAATCGCGTGAGGACCTCCTCGAGACAAATCATGCGCAACTCGACGCGGTTCGGGTTGCTTGTCGATGACGTGTCATTCGACTCTCCAGCCACGTACACTAGTCATGTATCTTTACTACAATAGTCGTTGTTCGGCGCCGACGACACCAGCAACAGGTGGCGAAGTCGCTAGGCGAAGATGGCGCGTGCGGAACGCAGCGGGCGCACCGCTGCGCACGCGCCGCGGCGGTCGGGTCCACGATGATCAGGCTCGGTGGCATTGACGTGGGGTGTGAATCCCGTGGGATCAGGTGGGTGAATGGAGCAGAGGGCGGCATGGACGACGAGCAGCGGGTTGATCTAGGGGTGTTGTTGTTCATTCCGTACCGGTACATCGAGGACCGAATGTTCCGGGCCGTCCAGGATGCCGGGTTCGACGACTGGACCCTCACCCAGTGCCGGGTTTTTCAACGGATCGCCCCGGAGGGTTCGCGCCTCATGGACCTCGCTGACCAGGCGCAAGTGAGCAAGCAGAGCGCCAGCGTGCTGGTCGATCAACTGGAACGTTTGGGCTATGTCCGCCGGGTCCCCGATCCCACGGATGGCCGGGCCCGGTTGATTGTGATCGAGGAACGTGGTCGGCGGGCGGTCGAGGTAGCGACGGCGACAGTCGACGGGATCCTCTCGGAGTGGAAGGCCTACCTGGGCACCCGCAACTTCACGTTGTTGCACCAGATCCTGGATCAACTCCGCGAGATCACCGACCCCTACCGGCGGTAAACCCGGCCGCGCCGAGCCGTCCGGCCCCCGACCCCCGTTCGCCCGAGCCGCCGGAGCCAGCGGACGACAGCAGGCTTCGACTCCGCCTTGACAGTAGTCAGCTTTGTTGACTACTATCGTCAATGATCCTGACAATTTCCGATGGTGGACGGGCGGCTGCCGCGATGCAGGGTCAAAAATCACCGCCCATGCATCCCTCAATAGAAAGCGAAATATCATGAAGTTTCTTGTCCTTGGAGCAACCGGCCGCACCGGCGTCCTCTTCGTCGAAAAGGCACTCGACCAGGGGCATCAGGTCACCGCCCTCGTTCGCAGGACCGACGCCGCCGTCGACTCGCGCGCTCAGATCGTCAGCGGCGACGTCACCGACGCCGCTGTGATCGCGGCGGCAGCCCGAGGCCACGACGCGATCATCAGCACGCTCGGAGTGAAAAACGCCCGCCAAACGCCGACGCTGATCACCGACACCGTCCGTGCAGTCATCGCATCGTCGAAAACATCAGGCGTCGACCGTTTCATCGTCGTGTCCGCGTTCGGAGTGGGCGACTCCCTGGCCAAAGCCTCGTTCCTCGTCGGCCCGATCTTCCGCACCGTGCTTCGGAAAACCTACGCGGACAAAGCAAGGTCGTGTCCCAGCCGCGGTGTAAATGACGACGGACGTAGGTTCCTTCAAGAGCTACCAACTCAACGAAGGAAGGACTACGCCCGTGTCAGTACGAGTATCACCCACCGAGAAGATCCGTGGCGAGATCGACGCCTTATTCGACGGGTCGCGTGATCTGTCGGAGGTTATCGAAGATGTCGCTCGCCTGGGTGCCCGGTTGATCATCCAGACCGCGGTAGAGGCCGAGGTCGAGGTGTTCTTGGGCCGGGCCCGCTACCAGCGGGCCGCCGAGTGTCCAGATGCCCGCGCGGGCAGCCGAAACGGCTTCTGCGAGTCGACGATCAAGACCACCGCCGGACCGGTGACGGTGGCACGGCCCAAGCTGCGTGGCACGACCGAGGCGTTCGCCTCGCAGCTGTTCGGCAAGGGCGTCACCAAGTCCAATGCGTTGGAGTCGTTGGTGATCGCCGGGTTCGTGCGTGGCCTGTCGACCCGGGATGTGGAGAACACTTTGGCCGATGCGCTGGGTTCGGAGGCGGCGCTGTCCAAGTCGACGGTCTCGCGGGTCTGCCAGGCGATCGGCGAGGAGTTCACCGCCTGGTCGGCGCGGCGCCTGGACGACCTGGAGTTGGACTACCTGTTCTTGGACGCGTCGATGTTCAAGATGCACCCCGGCGCTCGGGCCGAGCCGGTGCTGGCCGCATGGGGCATCACCACCGACGGGGCGCCGGTGTTCGTCGCCCTGGCCGCCGGGGGCAGCGAGTCCACCGACGCGTGGGGTGACTTCCTCGATGAGCTTCTCGGCCGTGGGCTGCGCTCGCCGCTGCTGGTCATCTCCGACGGCGCGGCCGGGCTGATCAACGCCGCCGAGACCGCGCTGCCCCGCTCGCTGCGGCAACGCTGTCTGATTCACCGCTGCCGCAACCTACTAGCCAAGGTGCCCGCCGAGGCGCAGCGCGAGCTGCGCGACGCCTACTGGGCGATCTTCGACACCGACGATCTGATCGCCGCCGGCCTGACGCCCGGGCCGAAGCTGGTCGCCGCTGTCCAGCAGCGCATCGACGCCTTCGCCGCCCAGTACGGCCGAGCGTTCCCGGCCGCCGTCAGGTGCCTGCTCACCGATCGCGACCAGCTGACCAGCTACCTGCGTTTCCCCGTCGAGCACCACCGCCGAATCCGGCACTCCAACTTCATCGAACGCACCTTCGGCGAGACCCGCCGACGGGTGAAGGTGATCGGCCGGCTACCTGGCGAGACATCTTGCCTCAACCTCGTCTGGGCCGTCCTCGACCGCGCCTCCCGCGGCTGGCGCGGCATGGCCATGACACCGACCGGCACCCGACTACTGGCCGACCTACGCCACCAACTGCTCGACCCGCCAACACCACTGCAGCGCACCAAAACCGACACCCCAGCCCAGACACCGGAAACTGTCGGCGCCGTCGCCTAACATGGCCGCCAAGGAACCGAAGTCAGTCGCCATTTACACCGGCGTTGGGACGCAACCCAAAGCAACGTCAGAAGTGCTCTTGAGGGCCAGCGATCTGAAATGGACCCTCGAATACCCCGGAGCGTTGAACGACAAAGACAGCACGCGCTACACCGCGGTCACCCTCGAGGACGCCACGAAATTGCCAATCTACCCCTCGACCTCTCGCGCGAACGTCGCTGAGTTCCTCCTCCACTCCGCCGTGGAAGACACCTTCATCCGTCAGACCGTCGTCGTCACCGACACCAAATAGGTCGCCGAGGGACTATCTCGTTAACGGTGTTTCCGGCGGTTTCCATTAGTAGGTTTCGGCCGCCGGGAAACGGTCGCCGAAGGTGATCGCGAACGCGTTGAGCGCTGGCTTCCACCGCATCATCCATCGTGCCCTGCCAACACCGGTGGGGTCTAGGGAACGGGTCACCAGATAGAGGCATTTCATCGCGGCCTGCTCGGAGGGGAAATGCCCACGCGCCTTGATCGCTCGTCGGTAGCGGGCGTTGAGCGACTCAATGGAATTCGTCGAGCAGATCACCCGCCGTATTTCCACGTCGTAGAGGCTGTTGCAGAATCACGTGTCGTCGGCCCATCTCGCCGGCGTGGTTGGGAAGATGTGGTGTGGCCAAGTTGTATCGTCCGGTGCTTCGCGATCAGCCGATGCTTTTGCCGATCGACTTGCGGGAGTGGTTACCGCCGGATCACCTGGTCTGGTTTCTGCTGGACACGATCGAAGTCCTCAATACCGCAGGGCTGGAACGGATAACCCGCCGGCGGGGCGGGGCTGGTGCTGCGGGCTACGACCCGCGAATGTTGTTGGCGCTGCTGGTCTACGCCTACTGCCAGGGTGTCCGATCGTCGCGACAGATCGAGCGGCTGTGCGTTACTGACGTGGCGTTTCGGGTGCTGTGCGCTCAGGATGGACCTGACCACGCGACGATCGCCAGATTCCGGGCTGAAGCACGAGATACATTCACCGACTTGTTCTCTCAGGTGTTGATGGTCGCTGCCGAGGCGGGCTTGGGCCGATTCTGCACGGTCGCGATCGACGGGACAAAGATCGCTGCGAACGCCTCAATCGACGCCAACCGCGGCAAGGAGTGGTTCGACCGGCGGGTGGCTGACATGGTCGCCGACGCCGAGGACACTGACCGGGCCGAGGACGCCGCCGCGCGTGGCACTCACGATGCCGGGCTGGATCGTGTCCCAGCCAGCTTGGCTGACCGAACCCGACGGGCCGAGCGGATCCACCAAGCCGCCCAAGAGTTGCGCACCCAATTGCAGCAGCGTGCTCGTGTGGATGCGGACCGACACGCCGCTGCGATCGCACGTCGTCTCCGGTCCGAGCAAGGCAAGCCGGTGGTCGGGCGGATCCCGGACGGGCCGCACCGACTGCCGGAAGCGCGTGCACACCTCGCTCGCGAGATCGCCACGCATCAGGCCAAACTCGACCGGTACGCCGCTTTGATCGCCGCAGGAAAGAAGCCGATGGGTCGCCCGCCGGTGCCGATGGAAGACAGCACCCGGGTCCAGCGGGCACGACAAGTGGTGCGCAACGCCGAGACCGCCGAACGAGTCGCTGCCGCGGCCGATAGCCGGCCTGCTGCCCAGGCGAAAAGGCTACCGAAAGTTATTGCGAATACCACCGATCCGCAGTCACGGATTATGCCAACCCGTAAGGGATTCCTGCAGGGCTACAACGCCCAGGTCGCGGTCACCGGCGATCAACTCATCGTCGCAGTCCACGTCGGGCAGTCCACCAACGATCAAGCGTGCTTCCTGCCGATGATGTACGCAGCGCAAGAAGTTGCTGCCCGGATACACGCGGCCACCGGCAACATCGGTCACGTGATCGGTACCGTACTGGCTGATGCCGGATACAGCAGCGATGCGAATCTGACTGCGGCAGGACCTGATCGGCTCATCGCACTGGGCAAGGAACGCGACCAGGCCCGCGCCTGGGCAGATCAGCCCGCCGACGGTCCACCATCCGCCGATGCGAGTCCACGCGAGGCCAACGGGCACCGGCTGCGCACGTCGGACGGCAGAGCGTTGTACAAGCGGCGCGGTGCGACAGTCGAGCCAGCCATCGGCAACCTCAAGAAAATCATCGACCGGTTCTCTCGTCGCGGCGTGGACAACGCGACCAACGAACTACACCTGGCAGCTACCGCGTTCAACCTCATGAAGATCCACCGAGCCACTGCATCGGCGTGACCCCGAACCGAAAGCCGGTTGCTCAGGCTGCCACCAGCACTCCGCTAACACTCCGCGCCGAAGTCATTCTGCAACAGCCTCCGTAGTCCAAGAACGGGATGAACTCGGCCCAGGCGTTGTCCCACAGCCTGATCACCGCCGGGTAGCGCTGCCCCCACTTATCGGCCAGCTCCTCGAAGGCCGTGCGGGCCGCAGCGGCGTTGACCGCGGTGTAGATCGGTTTCACGTCGCGTTTGATCTCATCCCAATACTTGCGGGACGTGAGCCGAAAAGTGTTATCCGTTAACCGGCCCTCGTTAGGGCGACACGCGCGGTGCATGTGAGGTCCCACTAGCGAGGCTTGTGGGTGCTGACACTGGAGGTCGGTGGCTTTCGGCTTGGAGGTGCCGATGGGGCTTCGGGTAGCCGGCGGCGGAGACGTCTTCCTCCTCGCCGGTGAGGTCGCTGGGCAGCGGGACGACGTCGCGTCGGCGAACCGGTTTCTGGCGCATCTGAAGGGCAGGAACTTCGCCCGGGCGACGCGGCGCGCGTACGCGTATGACGTGTTGAACTTCCTGCGGTTCCTCGATGGGCAGGGCGTTGGTCTGGCCGAGGTGCGGCCGATGGACTTGTTTGACTATCTGGACTGGCAGACCCAGCCCAAACGCACTGCGGGTTCGACAGTGGTCCGGTTGTCCGAGCGGCGGGGCGCCGCCCCAGCGACACAGAACCGGCGCATCGCCGCGGTGCGGGCACTGTTCGAGTTCGCGGTGATCACCGGCGTGGTGATGACCAGCCCGGTGCCGACGCCGCGGCGCACCAGCGGGCTTCGCGCGCGTCGGGGCCTACTGGGACATATCCCGGCTCGTCACCCAAGGCCGGGTGGCCGGCTGGTGCGCCAGCAGCGGCTACTGCCGGAAAGCCTTGAGCTAGCTGAGGTTGAGGCCTTCCTGACCGATCTGGGCACCCACCGCGACCGCGCGATGGTGCTGCTGATGCTGCTCGGCGGACTACGCGCCGCCGAAGTCCGCGGTCTGCTGTTGGCCGAGGTGGACGTCGGCCGCCGGCAGTTGCGGGTGGTCGGCAAGGGTGGTCGGGAACGTGTGGTTCCGGTGGACCGGCCTTTCTTCGCCGAACTCGCTGCTTATCTACGGCTTGAACGTCCGGCAGATTGCGCGACCGAGCAGTGCTTCGTCGTGCTGCGCGGGCCGACCGCGGGACAGCCGTTGACCGAGGCCGGGATGCGTCGGATCTTCCGCACCCACCGGGCCCGCTCGGGTGCGGCTCGGGTGCGCCCGCACCGGCTGCGGCACACCTTCGGCACGGAGTTGGCCGCGGCCGGGATCGACCTGCTGGTGCTGCGGGACTTGATGGGGCACGCCAGCCCGGAGACAACGGGAAAATACGTGCACCTGTCGGCCGAGACCCTCGCCGCCGAGTACACCGCTGCACGCAAGGCATCGCCGTGGTGAGTGTCGCGGCCAGCGCGTTGGATGCTGCGCCGTTGCGCAGCGCAGCCGAGCTGATCGCCGCCTACGACGCGCACGTCGACACGGTGTCGCTCTGTGCGAGTGTGCAGTTCGCGCGGCGTCGCAGCGCCCGCCGCTTCGTGGACCGCTTTCCCGACCCGGCGGTGTGGATGCGTCGGCCTACCGCGGCCCGGCTGACAGACCTGCACCGGTTAAAAGCTTGGCCGTTCGTCTCGTGGTGTTTCGTGCAGCGGCACCTGGTCCCGGACGTGGAGTTACTGTTGGCCAAACCCGCCGGGTGCGGGCTGCCGATCGAGTGGGCCGAGCATGAGCCGGACAACTTGGCCGCGGTCGCCGAAGCCGCCGCGGTGCTGGGCTGGAGCAGCGACTGGCAGCGGCAGGTCGGGCTGCTGGCCGCCTCGACGATCTGCCTGCACGTGGGAAAGCGCGTGCGGCAGTTGACCGAAGACGACTTCGCCGCCGTGCTCGAACAGCTGGATGAATCGGCCGCGCTGTCCGCCTCGGCGCGTCATCACGCCCGCCACCGGCTGTTCGCCTTGCAGCAGGCCTGCTACCAGCTCGGCAGCCTGACCACCCCGCCACGGCAAAGCGGGCCGGTGGCGGTTGGGCCACTTGTGCACGCCGCCGGTGTCCGCCAGCCGCTGATCCGCACCGAGGTCGTCCGCTACGTGCAGACGATCACCACCACGCTGCGCCCCTACACAGTGGCCGGGCGAACTAAGGCTTTGCGGGTGTTCTTCGACTACCTCGCCGACCACCACCCCGAGGTGACCCGGCTGGAGGAGATTGAACGGACCCGCCACATTGAGCCCTACCTGGCATGGGCACGGAATCGGCCGTGGCGCGGCAAGAACCGTGAGCGCCGCACCATCGGCGTGGTTGCGTTCCACCAAGACGTGGTTGACCTGCGCTGCTTCTTCGAAGACATCGCCGGCTGGGGCTGGCCGTCGGCGCCGCCGCGGAGGCTGCTGTTCTACGCCGACATCCCGCGCACCCCCGACGCGCTGCCCCGAGCGCTGACCCCAGACGTTGACCGGGCGCTGAGGACCGCCGTCGCGAACCTCGATGACGCACTGGTGCGTACCGGTCTGTTGCTGCTACGCGCCACCGGTATGCGCATCGGCGAATTGCTCGACCTGGAACTGGATTGCCTGCTGGACTTCGCCGGTCACGGCACCTGGCTGCGGGTGCCGGTCGGCAAGCTGAACTCCGAACGCATGGTGCCGCTGGACCCGGACACCGTGCAGGTGATCGACGGCTGGATTGCTCAACGGGGCCGGCAGCGGGCCCTGCCGCACCCCCGCGACGGCCGGCTGACTGAGTTCTTGTTCCTCGAGCACGGCCGCCGGCCAACGTCATTCCGGTTGCGCAAGGGCCTGCTCGACGCGGTCGCCGCCGCCGGACTGCGCGGACGCGACGGCCAGCTGCTGCACGTCACCCCGCACCAGCTGCGACATACCTTCGGCACCGCACTGATCAACGGCGGTATCGGGCTGCCCGCGCTGATGGCGCTCATGGGCCACGTCACCCCGGAGATGACGCTGCGCTACGCCAAGCTGGCCACGCCGACCATCCGCAGTGCCTACCAGGCGGCGATGGACAAGGTCCGCGCCGGTCAACTGCTCCCACTGACCGCCGTCAACGCCGAGCCGCCGGTGCCCGACAAGGTCGCTTGGCTGCACGCCGAGATGCTCAAGACCAGACTCGCGCACGGCTTCTGCGCCCGCGCTAAAGCCGCCGGACCGTGCCCCTACGCCAACATCTGCGAGCAGTGCGACTTCTTCGTCCCCGACCCAGCGGCCACCACGACGATCAGCGCGCAGCTCGACGACATCCACGCCTTACAGGCAGATGCAGAAGCCCGCGGCTGGGACGACGAGGCCGCCCGGCACAAGCGCGTCGCGGCCAGCCTCGGTCAACACCTTGAACGACTACGCCGCGACCGTTCGACCGACCTGTCTTCTTGACCCTGGCCGCGAGGGCCGGTTAATGCGGATCAAATGGATGATGCAGGTCTGCACGATCGCGTGTGGCCAGACGTTGCTGACCACCTCGGGCAACCCTTTCAGTCCATCACAGACCACGAAGAAGACGTCCTTGACCCCACGGTTGCGCAGGTCGGTGAGCACGCTCATCCAGAACTTCGCGCCCTCACCACCGGTGCCGGCCCACAGTCCCAGGATGTCGCGCTCCCCGGCCAGGCTCACCCCGATCGCGGCGTAGAACGGTCGGTTGGCGACCTGCCCGTCGCGGACCTTGACCACGATGGCGTCGATGAAGATCGCCGCGTAGATCTCATCCAGTGGCCGCACCGCCCAGTCGTTCATCTCCTCGATCACCTTGTCGGTGATCCGGCTGATCGTCTCCCGCGACACCGAGGCGCCGTAGATCTCGGCGAAGTGCGCCGAGATCTCGCCGGTGGTCAGGCCCTTGGCATACAGCGACAGCACCACCTCATCGACGCCCGATAGCCGCCGCTGGCGCTTCTTGACGATCTGCGGCTCAAACGTCGCGGCCCGGTCTCGTGGCACGTCGAGCTCCACAGGGCCGGTGGTGTCGGTCAACACCGTCTTGGCCCGGGTGCCGTTGCGGATATTGCCGGTTCCCGCGACCGGCGGGTCGTGTTTCTCATAGCCCAGGTGCTCGGTCATCTCCTCGTTGAGCGCGGTCTCCAGCACCGTCTTGGTCAACTGCTTGAGCAGCCCATCCGGTCCGGTCAACGACAGGCCCCGCTCCTGGGCCAACCGCACCAGCTCGGCCGCAGCCTGCTGCTCGGCCGATTGCTCAGCCGGCTTCTTCTTCGTCACACCATCCAGTGTCGTCATCACGGCACCTTCCCCGCCGAGGATCCCTCAGCGTGTCAGGCCGGAAACACCGTTAGATCCACAGTCCCGTCGCGGATGCAGGCCCGCAGCAGCGTGCACAGTTGTACGGTGCATGTCGCCGGTAATCGATGTGCCTGGCGAATTCGTTGCGAACGTCCACTGGGTCGCGTCCACTGCTGTGGTGTAAGAGTTCCTCGATCGCGCGACCCTGCGGAGTAGCAGTTCAGGCCTGTTGGTGGTGCTGGGCTGCTTGTCGGTGTTGGTCCGTGGTTTGGTGAATGGCTGGGCCGACGGTTCACATCCACTCGAGGCGAATGTTGAGGACTGACCATGGCAGATCGACCCTCCTTAGATGCATCTACTCGTCTTGCGCTGGAGCGCACGCGTCTGGCTTCGGAGCGAACGTTGATGGCGTGGATACGCACGTGTACGTCATTGATCGCCTTTGGTTTTACGATCTTCAAGTTTTTCCAGTATCTCTCGACGAAGGAGGAGCTTCGCAGGCCGATCATTAGTCCCTGGGTCGTGGGAGTGCTGATGATTGTCATCGGCCTCGCCGGTTTGACATTGGCCTGGTTTCAGCATCGGCAGGAGATTACGACACTGAAGGCAGAGGGCGGAACCATGCCGTACTCGATATCGGGGATCATGGCCGGGTTGATCGCTGTTCTAGGGATCCTCGCGCTTGTCGTGGTGATTTGGAGGCTGTAACGCTTTCCGAATTCCCGGGTTGGCCAAGATCGATGGCCGTAACGGCCGCTTGTTATACCTCACTGGGTTTCAATCGACCATTCCGGTCAGTAAGGCCCCTATCCACCCGGGTACAGGCCATTTGCACTCACGTGACTGCATCGCCGCGCCGTCCGTGTCTAACCCACCTTCTCGCCCGGAGGCACTTTCTCATCTTCGTGGCGGATCCCAGAACTCATCCGCGACGACGTATCCGAGGGCGCCGGCAAGAACTCCGAACTTGATCAGAGCCGCGATCCGCGCGCGCCGCGAATAAACGGTAACGCGTGTGCGGTTGAGCACATTCAGCAGCGAGACGCCCTCCGTGGCATCGGCGGCAACGGCAACGATCACCATGGCGGGCAGGACAGCTGGGTGGCCGCGACGTCGACGGGCGCGCTCGACAAGCAGCGCCGCGAGGGCGCCATAGGTCGCCATGTAACCGAAATCGAGCCACAGGGATAAGCGCGCGGCCCGCTGACCGTCGCTGCCCCACCGGGTCATCATGTCCTCGGCTCGAGACGCGTTACCTGCCAGCTCAAATGGAATAATCCCCGGACCGCCGGTCTGCTGCATGCGCCGTTCTAACACGAGCATGATCGTCGTGTAAACGACGAAGGCGACTGTCGCTGCCGCGAGTCGATTGTCACGACTGCGATCGCTAAACATACTCAACTCCTTGTCGGGAGGCGCAGAAAGCATCGGCAACCATCATCCGCCATTTCTGTTCCACCATCGAGATTGAGAACCTACAGCTGCTGCTGCTGCTGCTTGTAGGTTCATTCTGCGTGGCGGATGGCGATGCCTCTACCTGCGGGTTTGCAGAATTCTCATCGAAATGGCGGACGGGTTTTCTCATCTTGCTGGCGGATCCTTGCAGCCCCAACAGTTAGCTTGGTGCGCGCGGGAATCAGTTTCAGTCGCCATTATGGTCAGAACCCGATTCTCGTCGCAGCGTTGCATTGGTCGTCGACGAAACGTCGATCCCTTTTCATAGCTATGGGATTGGCTTGGCACTATGGGTACCCGATGCCGTTGAGGGTCGAAGCTCGGCTCGATCAAACCCGGATTAGGCCGGCGGATTGGCGTGATATCACCATCTGGTTCCTAACCTCTGCGGTCGGGCCACCTGTGTGCGCGGCCGGCCAAGACGGGGTGTGCCTCGATAGATGAGGTTAATCAGTCAGCTGGCGCTCGGGGTGTCGGTGCCGTCTGCTGTCGAATCGACGCGCGATCGGACCCGTCGGTATGTCACCGTCAGCCACGCTCCCCCGACGACCGCGGCGACTATGGTCACCGCGGCGGCTACCCAACCCACGGTCGACTGGCCCATGGCAAAGGTCGCCAGGCATACCACCAGCGCCACCACGGCTATCCCTACCAGCAGCAGGCCGGGTAGTTTCCAGCCGTCTATGACAGCCTCCCCGGCCAGCGGCAGTGTGGTGCGGGCGCGATCAACGGGATCGTCGGATGTGTCTGGCATCTATACCTCATTCCAATCCTGCACCGCGATTCCAATCCTGCACCGCCATTCCAATCCTGCACCGCGAGACCTACAGCGGCGGGTCGGCGGTGCCGCAACCCGCCGTGCGTCAGCCGGCCATGAACTCGTCGTAAGCCGTCGCCAAGTCCGGCGGCAGCACCGCCACGTTGCACTGCCGCTGGGTGTCACCTAGCGGCGCCAGAATGCTGCGCAGCTCGTAGTACTGGGTGGGGTTCGCGGTGAAGTAGGCACGCAGATTGCTCGCCGCCAACGGACGCGGCTGGCCGTAGGCCGCGGTCACCACCTGGTTGGCAGCCGGATGATTGTTCAGGTAGTTGCGGGCCGTCCCGGTCACCGAGCTGACGGTGTTGGCCACGCCGGCGGCGCTGCAGTCCGGCGCCGCCGATGCACTCGGTGCGGCGATCAGTGCCGCGAGGGCACCGCCAAACACACCCGCCGCCGAAGCGCAGCCAATCCCCCGCAATAACTTCAATCCACCGATTTTCATGGTCACTGTCCTTAAAATTGTCGCTGTCTTGCTTTTGCGCGTTAACTACCTTGCTCCCCCCAACGGATACCGTACTTGGCCGCGGAAGGTGTTGCTCCCGGGCGGTTTTCGCACACAGCGAAATCGCGCGACGTTACGCGCGGCGGCCGTGAATTTCACCACATCCATGGCGTTATTCGGTAAAAGGATCCTGAAACTGAGCCAGTCTTCTTAATGTCGCGCGCCGTTACTTAAATGATCGTGATCTGAGATGTGACCGAATCGTGATGTCGGGGGCAGGTCTGCGTCGAAGACATCAGCGCAGCGCTACCTCGATCGCGTCACGAGCGCGGTCGAGCAGGGACACGAATGGGCCCACCGCCAAGTTCTTGCTCGCCGATTCCACACCGGGGTGCGCACGGGTGGGAGCAATCGCCTCCGCCGCACGGACCGCGCCTGCCATCTTGTTGAGGTCAGCCTCGCTGAGCTTGTCACCCAGCTGGCTGAACTCCTCGTTCTCCTCGTGCTCGGCATGCTCGATCACGTCCGTCTGGAGGTCGATGAGCGCGTTTTTGAAATCCGCCGACTCGGTGTCCATGCCTTCGATCAACTGCAGCTGCTGCTTGGCCTGGTTTTCCTCGTGCAACCGGGCATCCACCATGGACTCCCCGCCCGCCAGCACTTGTCGCGCTCGAGGATGAACGATCATCTCTTCGGCCGTCTCGTGCACGGCCAGCAGCGAGCGCAGTTCAAAGAACGCCTGCTGCCGCGCGTCGTTGTCGGGTGCGTTGATCGTCGCGGAGAATAGCTCCTTGATCCGGTTGTGCTGCGCCTTGAGAAACGCGACGACGTCCTGGGTGGTCTTCACCGACGGATCGGTCATGGATGTCTGCCTCCGTTGATTCTTGGGAAAATGAATTCGGCGCTAGGGCTGATGGCCGTGCTCACATCCATACCCGGACGCGGGCAGCCTAAACGCACTGCACGTGCGCTGGCGCACCTCCACGCCCGGCCACGACACCACCAGCGCCACCATCTCCGGCGGCCTGCACGCCCTCATCGAGAACCCCGACCAGCACCGAGCACTGCGCGCCGACCCCGGCCTGCAACCACTGGCCACCGAAGAAATGATCCGCTGGGTCACCCCAGTCAAGGCATTCATGCGCACCGCCGCACACGACACCACCGTGCGCGGCGTGCCCATCGCCCAAGGAGACTCCCTGCTGTTGTCCTACGTATCGGCCAACCGCGACCGCGACGCCTTCAGTGATCCGTTCCGATTCGACATCACCCGAAACCCCAACCGCCACCTCGCATTCGGACACGGCGTGCACTTCTGCCTGGGCGCCGCACTGGCGCGCATGGAAATCAGCAGCTTCTTCGCCGCCCTGCTGCCACGCCTGAACGACATCGAGTTGGCCGGCGTCCCCGAACACGTCGCCACCACCTTCGTCGGCGGATTCAAACACCTCCCCATCCGATACCAGTTGACACATTGACAATCCCGACACCCACCCCGCTACCGAAAGAGACCACCACCCCCTGAAGACCCACGCGGCCATCTGCTGGAAGGTCAACGCCGCCGACTACTACGGGAATTGGACATCCGAAGGAGCAACACGCGCGCCGCCGCAGCCCGGCAGAGACGGGGGAGAAGAAAAAAGAAGAAGAACAAAAGAAGAAGTGTCGGTTCTCAAACTGCGTGTCATTTTCCGGCAGGCTGACTTGGAGTGATGCTGCAGTCTCATGCCGTGTCATCCGCAATCTGTCTCAGATGCATGTCATTTTCCGCGCTGGGCACTGGACTCCATCCTGAGAGCGCACGTCGATGCCGTTTGCACCCGACCTGTGAACTCTGGCGAACTAGCTGCCTTGACGTTGAGCGGCGGCTTGTATGAGCGTGAGACGACAAGACTTCAGTTCCCCTGGGGAGCCGTCGGTACGTAGTCGAGCGGCGCACCGAACGGAATGGGTGGCTCACGCTTGACACTTGCCTGGAACTCGCCGATGAGTCGGGTGATGTGGGCCATGACCCAGGTGTGCAGGTGGGGGTATTCGACGGGTTCACGTTCTTGCGGGTCGGCCAGCAGGTTGATGATGCGGGGGTTGGCGTAAGGCGGTGACGGGTCGAAGAACTGGCGCTGCTCGACGAATACCGTCTTGAAGTTTTGCCATTTGACCCCGTAGAGGGTGTCGCCGTTCCAGAACAGGAATCCCTGCCGGTTCGACTGGTCTTGCTCACCGCTAAAGAACGTCCGCTGATCCACCCCGTCGATCACCCGGTCGGTGGGCACCTCGCTGCCGGCCCAGCGGATCAGGGTGGTGAACATGTCGGTGACATGCACGATCTCGTTGCTTACCCGGCCGGGGGCGACGTGTCCGGGCCAGCGGATCAGACACGGTGTGCGCAGCGACCCTTCCATGCCGGTGAAATATGATCCCTGCCAGTAGCCGGCCGTCCCACGCCAGGGCAGCGCGTCCTCGGGGCCGTTGTCGCCGGCGAAGATCACGATCGTGTTGTCGGCGATGTTCAGTTCGTCGAGCAGGTCGAGCAGGGTGCCGAAATCGGCATCCATCTCCAGCAGGCAGTCGGCCCAGTCGCCCGCACCGCTTGCGCCTTTGAATTCGTCGCGGGGCACGGTCGGCAGATGCAGCATCGAGTGATTGAAGTAGACATAAAACGGTGCGCCGGCGGCGACGCTGCGCCGGATGAAAGTATCTGCGCGGGTGAGGTATTCGCGGTCGATGTCGCGGCGCACCTGCAAGGTCAGTTGCTCTAGGTTTTCGACCGGGCCGTCTTTGGTGCTTGCGACGACATACGACATGGGGTCACGGCCGGGATTGTAGAGCGGGTCGTCGGGCCACAGGCACTCGTCGTAGCTGTGCGGGATGCCGTACCACTCATCGAACCCATGATCTGTGGGGTAGCGGCCGGGCTCATCGCCGATGTGCCACTTGCCGTAGATGGCCGTGGCATACCCGGCCGCAGACAGGATGTCGCCCATGGTTTGCTCCCAGGCCACCAAACCTCCTGGGACGCCGGGCAGTTGCACCGAGCCGTTGCCCGAGCGGATGGCGTAGCGCCCGGTCAGCAGGGCCGAACGAGTCGGCGTGCACTGCGCTTCGGGTGCGAAATTGAGCAGCTGCAGACCGTCGCCGGCGAAGTGGTCCAGCCGCGCCGTTTCGGCCCCGCGCAGGATTCCTCCGCCGTAGCAGCCCAGCTCGCCCATCCCGAGGTTGTCGATGTGGACGTAGAGAATGTTGGGCCGTCCCGTTGGGTTTGGTGCCTGCTGCTCAACCGAATCGTCGTCAGGATTCATCGCCTACCTCCTGGGTTGGTTCTTCGATGCCTTCGTCGTGGCTATCTTTGTGCCGGAGGTGTTTCATACCGTCGCTTCCACCTCGGGTCGGGCGGCGAAAACGTTTCCTCCCTGGACAATTCGCCAGATGGCCAGCGTGTGCCTGATGTCATCGAGGGGGTTTTCGTCGAGCAGTACCAGATCGGCCAGCTTGCCCGGTGCCAGAGTGCCCAGCACATCTTCTGCCCCTACGGTGGTCGCGGCGTCGGCGGTGGCCAGGCGCAAGATGTCAAGCGGCGGAACACCCGCAGCGGCCAGGTGCCGAAATTCCATATGCAGCCCGTGGCCGTAGAACGTATTGGGATTTTGGGCGTCGGTGCCGGCCAGCATCGTCACACCCAGGTGCTGTGCTTGTCGAAGACTGGCCTGCGTGCCTTGGTAGGACTCCAGGATCGCAGCTGGTGAAAGTTCGCTGAACACCTCGACGTCTTGTGCCAGAGCGGAATCGGTTTGCGAGGTGAAGGCGCGCACGCAGCCGCATGACAGCAGGTGCGGCTCTTTCGCGAACAGCAGCGCGTTGCCCCCGGGCACCCCAATGGTCAGACACCACCGGGTTCCGGTCCTGGCCAGCAGCTGCAACACGTCGCCGTAAACCCGGATCGGGGTGAGCTGGTGCTCGATCGATGCACGGCCCAACACGGCGCCCATGACAACTTCTCTGAAGATCATGCCGTGTGCAACCACCGGGATGTCGTGGCGCCGCGCTTCGTCGGCGATGACACGGTGCAGCGGCCAGGGCAGGGTGAAGTAGGACTTTATCGCCACGGCGCCGTCGCGCTGCTCTTTTCTCACCAGCGCACGCGCTTCGGCGTCGGAGTCGGCAAAAAATGAGCCGCCGTGGAAAAACGTTCGTGTCGCCTCAATCATCGCCCCGCACGAGAAGATTCGCGGAACCGGGGAGCCATAGCCTTGACGGCGATCCGTCCAGGCGTTGAGCAAGGTTATGTCGCTGCCCATGTCTCGCACCGACGTGACGCCAAAGGCGATCAGGCTCGATGTCCGGCTGACGTCTCTTGCCGGGATGAAGTGGATGGGTGTTGCCAGGTGTACGTGCATATCGAACAGGCCCGGAATGGCGTAGCGGCCATCGGCCTGGGTCACCGTGACATCCTCGGGCAGCCGGTGCTGTGACGGTTGCCCGATCCATTGAATCCGGCCCTGATCGATGAACACCGACGTCGGTTCGGTGAAGCCGCCCGCGTCGAAGTCCAGCACGCGCACGTCCGTGATGAGCACCGGCGCAGGAACTTCGGCCGGAAACTCGACCTGGACCGGGATTTCGATCGGCTCGCCACCGTCGAGTGGATGACGCCACACGTTCGCGCCGGTGGCAGAGATGATCGCGCTGGCGTCGGGCGCGAAGCTGAAATTCAGGCCGCCGTCGTCGGTGAGGCGTCTGATCGTCTCGTCGGTCACCGGCCGCTGATCCAACGGCGCCACCCAGATCTGCTCGTCGCGGCGAAACGCCAACCATCGGCCATCCGGTGAAACCAGACCATCGGCCACGTGGCCGGTGCGGATCGCGGTGAGCGGTTCAGGCTGGCCGCCGCCTCGGAGCGGCTGGCGGTATATCTGGTTGCCGGCCGTGTAGTACACGTGCGCGCCGTCGGCAGAAAAATGCGGGCGGGGCATCCAGCGCGGGACCGCGTCGGCGACCTTCCGGCGCTCGCCGGTGTCAAGGTCGATCACATACAGGCTGGGAAGAGCCTTGGTGAAGCCCACATACACCAGCTGCCGACCATCGGGACTCCAGGCGGGCTCGAACCGGCCAGTGCGATCGACGGTCAGCAGCGTCGATGACGTGCCGCTGCCCAGATCGGCCACCCGAAGCTGCTGAAGATTGTCCTCGCTGTGTTGATAGGCGAGGCGGTGGCCATCAGGGGACAGCGCCGCCGGCCCCCACTGGAAGCCCTTCACATCGAACAGCCGCTCGGCCGCTCCCCCGTCGAGACGTTGTTGCCAGATGAGGCCGGCGGCGGTGAAGATCAGGCTTGTGCCGTCGGGTGACAGTCGAGGATCGAGCAGACTGGTTGGCCTCCCATTGTGGCGGGTTTCTGGCGCGTAACGAGGCGGCGGCGATGCCGGGAAAACCGCCATGGTGATGGTCGCCGAAAACCCGATGTTCTCCCGCTGACCTGTTTGTGCGTCGATTCGCCACAACTGCCCCCTCTCTCCGAGGTAAACCTTTCCCGCGGCAACCGAGAATCGCGGTCGCGGTTGGGGATTGCTCAACTCGGTAATCGTGCGCGCAGCCCCCTCGCGAAGCGACACGTAACTGAGTTGTTCAGGCTGTGGCACAAACACACCGCCTGCCGCCCGTTCGAACCGGCGCACATATAGGCCATCGCCGGTGGGGTCGGGCACCACCCGGTCCACGACACCGTCGACCCTGAGCAAGGTGGCGGCGTCTCCCGGCGATGTCATGACGTCGATTCGACTCTGAGCGGACTGGGTGGCAGAGCCGTTTTCGACGCCCGTCCAGGCCGCCCGGCCATCTGGGAAATAGAACACGTCGCGGATCAAGCCAGGCCCGTCGGTCAGCGTTTCGGTGGGACCGTGGGGCAGCGATATCCGACGCACCTGCGTCTGTAAGCCAGACGGCGCAACAAACTCATACTGCGCCCAAGGCCCTGCTGACTCATACGTCAGATAGGCGATGTGGCCGCCATCCGGTGACCAGACCGGACGCGCCGCCCACTTCTCCTCGGTGAGTTGGTGAACATCGCCGCCCGCCAGATCGAGAATGAACAGGTTCCCATCGCTGCGCACATCACGGTCAGAGGCAAACACCACGTGCCGAGCATCCGGAGATATCGCCGGATCAGAATCGAAGTAAGGCCCAAACGTCAGCTGCTCAGCCGTGCCCCCCTCAACCGGCAGCCGAAACAAGTGGCCGAGCGCGGTGAAGATCAGCCACCCCCCGTCCGGTGACACCGCCACGTCTGGGCGGGTGACTTCCTGGGTTTCGATCTCGACGGAGCGCGTCTCCACAGGGCCTCCTAGGAGCTAGCGAAGGGCTCACGCCCTAACTTCGAGGGCCGCGGCGCTACCCGACGAAAAATCTGCCGCGCGTCCATCGCTGAGAAGCGGTGGCGCAGGCGACGGCTCATCGTATCCACTCTCTCTCACCGCTCACTCGTGATTTTCAGCAGCTACGCTCGTCCGCTCGGTGACCGCGAAACCAGCGGCGAGTCCCAACGAGACTGAGATCAACGCTAGACGGCCGCCCCCCGGCGCCGCGCCCCACGGGAACCTCAACGGCCGCCGCCGCTGCTGATGACAGTAGTAGGAGGAGGAGAGAAGAGTAGAAAAAGAAGAAGAAGAAAAAGCGGCGCTGTGGACATTCAGTGGACATCGCAAATGAGAATTGGACATCGGGAATGAGAACCGACACGTGTCCCTGATCGCGGGATCCCCCGATAATCTCACCGTCGTGTCCAAAATGACAAACAGATGACAACCCAGATGAGAACATGACAAACAGTTTGAGAATCGACAAGAAGTGTAGGTTCCCATTTTCGATGTCATATCCCGATGCCTTGACCTGCGGTGACGCATTTTGTCTCACGTGATGTCATCGGGGTTTCGTCTCAAACTCGTGTCCCTAAGTTGGAAGGTGTCTGGGGTTGGTGCCCTGGATGCCCAGGGCGGTGGGGTGTAGCTGAAATTCGTGTGCTGTTTTGTGGCTGGAAATGACTGGCTGCCCCGCCGCGCTGGACGCTCCGGCCGCTGATTGAGAGCTGTTGCGGATCGTCGCTGTTTAGGGATCTTGCGGCGGGGTTGTCCACGGGCTTGAGTTGCGATCAGAGGAGAACGAGGGTGACGATGCGGCAGCGGACGTGGGTCGGGATCGATGTCGGGAAGACGAGCCATCATGCGTGTGCGGTCGATGAGACTGGAAAGGTGGTGTGGAATCAGAAGGTCTCCAATGAGCAGCGCACGATTGAGCAGCTGGTTACTCGTGCATGCAAGGGAGCCGAGCAGGTGCGGTGGGCGATCGATCTGACCAGCCCGATGGCGCTGATGCTGATCACAGTGTTGTTGTGCGCCGAACAATCTGTCGTCTATGTGCCCGGCCGGACGGTCAACACCATGACGCATGCCTTTCGTGGTGAGGGTAAGACTGACGCCAAAGACGCCCGGGTGATCGCCGAAACCGCCAGGCTGCGAAACGATCTCAGCAATGTCGTACTTCCTGACGAGCTGGTCGTGGAGTTGACCCAGCTGACCGGCTACCGAGCCGATTTGATGGCCGACTGGGTGCGCGGCATCAATCGGCTGCGTGCGTTGCTGGGATCGATCTTCCCCGGATTGGAGGCGGCATTTGACTACTCAACCCGCACCCCACTGATCCTGGTCTCCGGGCTGTGCACGCCGGCAGAGATCCGCGCGGCCGGAATCGATGGTATGACAGCATTTCTCGTAGAGAATCACGCGTGGCCGACCGGGATCGCCAAGTCCGCGGCGACCGCGGTGGCACTAGCCAACGACCAGCCGCTTGCCCTGTCCGGAGAGGCTGGCACCGCCGCGCTGATCAAGAGGCTAGCCCGCAAGCTGCTCGAGCTTGACCGGGAGCTTAAAGACATCGACAAGACCATCACTGAGCGCTTCCGCGAGCACCCGTATGCCCGCATCATCGAGTCGCTGCCCGGCTTCGGACCCGGTCTGGGGGCCGAATTCCTGGTCGTCACCCGCGGCGACCTGGCGTCTTTCGGCACTGCCGGGCGCCTGGCCTCCTATGCGGGATTGGTCCCGGTGCCAAAGGATTCCGGCCGAATCACCGGTAACCTGCGTCGCCCGAAACGTTACAACCGCAGACTGCGACGCGTGTTCTACTTGGCCGCGCTGTCCAGCCTTCGCGCCGACGGACCCTCGCGCCGCTTTTACGATCGCAAACGCGCGGAAAGACTCATCCACACCCAGGCCCTCCTAGCCCTCGCCCGCCGACTGATCGACGTCCTCTGGGCCCTGCTCCGCGATGGCCGTGAGTTCACCCCCGAGAAACCGACCGCAGCGACCGCAGCGGCTTGACTTAATCATTGAGAGTCATTTTTCGAGACGGCCTCGAATGTCGGGCTGGCGCGCGAAGGCGTCATCCATACCCCGGTAAACGCCCAGGTGGCTCATTTCGTCACCGTGACGGCGCTTGGGGTTCGTAGTTTCACGTGCCCGCATAACTATGTCGTTCGTCAACCGGGACAGGCGTAGCTGACGATCCACGGTGATGGTCTTCGTTGGACCGTCTCGGTGCTTGCCGACCAGGATCTCCGGTTTCGCCTTCGGACATGTGGACGTGTTCGAACCCATTCGGCCAAGGAGGCGCATTCCTAGGTCGGGGTCTCCTAGATTGAGCTGTAGACCGAAAATTCGCGTGCCACACTGCTATACGCGGCTCGGCTATATCAGCTTCCTAAGCATAAGAAGCCAGAGGCGGCGGCGCAATAGCGCCATCAGAGCCAGCTCCGACTCCACCGTATCCATGTACGCCACGGGTTGACGTGGTGACAGCGGAGCTGCTTTGAGCACGCTCGGTGGTGCGGGCGGTGGTGGTCGTCGTCGAGCACCGTGGACTGCAGGGTGTGTCAGACCGCCGAAGTGACCTCGCCGTCACGTCGTTCCTGACGCACGTGTTGAAGGAACCGGCCGATCGCGGCCACCACCGGCGCCGTACGCGCACCGTCGACCAGGTCGAAACCGTGTCCCACGCCGGGCAGTTCGATGTAGCCCACGGTGGACTCGGACACCGACCGCATTCGGTCGACGAACGCGCGTGCCTCCGCGACGGGGATGAGGCCGTCGTTGCTCCCGTGTACCGCCAAGAACGGTGGTGCGAACGAATGAACGCGTTCCGTCGGCGATGCCGCACGAAAGACCTCGGGATGACGAGCCTGTGTACGCTTCACGACGACGCGCTCGAGGAACTCCATGAACCGGTCGCGCTCCGGGGTGGAGCGGTCGTGCCAGTCATACAGGCCGTACACGCTGACCACCGCATCCACCGCGGTATCGGCATCCGCGGGAAGTTCGGCTTGCCACTGCGGGTCGTTGGCCGTCAGTCCAGCCAAGGTGGCCAAGTGGCCGCCGGCCGAACACCCGGCGACGGCAACGAAATTGGGGTCACCGCCGAACCGCTGAGCGTTGGTCCGTGCCCACGCAATCGCCGCTTTGACGTCGGTCATCTGGCGCGGCCAGCGGTGTCGCGGGCTGGACCGGTACTGAACTGACAGGCACACCCACCCTCGTCGTGCGAGGTGGGCCATCAGCGCGTGGCCCTGCAACTCCCGCCGGCCGAACACCCATGCGCCGCCCGGTATGAAGATGAGCACGGGCGCCGGTCTCTGCACGGCGTCCGTGCCCTGGCTTCGCCAGACGTCGAGCAGCTGGTTTGGGTGGTCGCCATAGTGCACCGACGAGCGGTATACGTACCGCCGCTGCCCGGCCGCCTTCCACAGCGGCGCCCGCTCACGATGCGAGGGCCACGGTTGGGCGAGGTGTTCGGCGGCGACGATGCCGTCCAACGCGGCTGTCAGCACGCTCGGCGTCAGCGCGCGCTGGGCGTCTCGCTGCTCTGCGCTGGCGGGGCTCAACCGGGCCTGTGTCATGCCGGCGACGATGCCCCATACATAGCGTCGACCGCCCACGCCGAGAGCCGCAAAGCCACCGAGCACTTCCAGATGACGTCCGATGAGGGGCACCGACGCCGACGCGGCGCTGAGCGCGATCACGTAGTCACCTGGCTTGGCCTTTGCCGCCCACCGGACGTAGGAACGCACCGTGCGGGCCGTTTGCGCAGTTGGCAATCCGAGCATCGCCGTAGCGTACGGCCCGCCGGCACCTCGATCACCGCGAATCGGCCATGACGTAAGACTTTTGAGGTCCGTTCAGCGGTGGCAGTTTCGGCGAACCGCTGCGCACCCCGCGCTGACCGTGTCGACTGGGGTTCGAGACGAGGTGGACGGAGAGTCACGTGGAGCAGCTGAGCTGGACCGACGACATGATGCTGCGTGCCGAACGGCCCGAAACCCCGATGCAGATCCAGATGCTGCTCATCTATGACCAGACGACGGCCCCCGCCGGCAAGGTCACCTTCAAGCGCATCCTCGAGGAGATCGACGCGCGACTGCACCTTGCACCGACCTTTCGGCGGCGGCTGACGGAGTTGCCCGGCGGACTGCACATGCCGTACTGGGTCGACGACCCGGACTTCGACCTCGAGTACCACGTCCGTCACATCGCCCTGCCGCAACCCGGCGACTGGCGCCAGCTGTGCATTCAGATCGCGCGCATTCATGGACGCCAACTCGACCTCCGCCGCCCGCCGTGGGAGATGACGGTGATCGAGGGGCTGAATTCCATTCCCGGCGTGCCGAAGGGGTCGTTCGCGATATCGCTCAAGTTGCATCACTGCGTCGTCGACGGAATGGAGAGTGTCGAGTTGATGGCCGCCATGCACGATCTCGCCGCCGACGGCCCCCGGCCCGCGCCGCCGGCTCGCGCATTCGAGCCCGGCCCACTCCCGTCGACGTCGGATCTCGTCGCCCGCACGGCGATCAACGTCGCCCTGTATCCACTGCGGGTGAGCAAGGTCCTGCTTCCGAACGCCTTCAGCGCGCTACGCCATCTGCACACGTTGCCCGGCGCGCTGGCGTCCGGCGTAGCCGCGACACTAGCGCCCGGGAGTGGCTCACTGTTCGCCCCGGCCACTCGGTTCAACGGGTCGGTGACCCCGCACCGGGTGTTCGAGGCTCGCTTCCACGACCTCGCCGACTTCAAGCGCATCAAGGGTTGCGTGCCCAAGGCGACGATCAACGACGTGACGCTGGCCTACGTCGGCGGTGCCCTTCGCCATTACCTCAAGGGGCACGGTGAACTGCCCGACGAGAATCTCGTCGCGGCCTGCCCGGCGTCCATTCGCTCCACTGATGAGCGCGGTGCGGGCGGCAACCGACTCTTCGGCAGGCTGCACCCGCTGGGTACCTCGATCGCCGACCCACTCAAGCGCCTTGCGGCGATCGTCGAAGAGACCTCGGCTTTCCGCGAAAACGCCGATCCCGCGGGCAACTCCAGGTTGATGGATCTGGTGGGCGTGGTGCCCACCACGCTGCTCGGGCTGACGGTCAAGGCGGCCACTGCCATGCCGTTCTCCGCTCCCACCATCGCCAGCACCACGGTGAGCAACGTGCCGGGACCGACGGAGCCGATCTACTTCGCGGGGGCTCGACTCGAACGCGTCACTGGGCTGGGTCCCCTGATAGGGGGTATGAATCTGTTCCACGTCGTCGTCAGCTACAACGGGACCATTTCGATCGGAGCGACCGCCGACCGCAGCGCGCTCCCCGACCCCGCCCACTACGCCGAGTGCATGCAGACCGCTTTCGACGAACTGCTCAGCGCCGCCAACAGTCAGTCGACGTCAACGATCAGTTGACGGTCCCCTGGCCGATGAACCCCCCGTGGCGAATTCACCCCGAAGGAGGACGGTGCGCGGCTCCGATCGCTCCAACGTTGTCGCTGGGACAGATGTTTGGTCGACTGGGGCGTTTCCGGCATCGCCATCCAGACTCGCGCGGCAACAGCGGACTGGCCACACCGTGCGACTTGCGGCCGACCGCGACACACACCAGCCGGCCGGCCACGGTAGATTGGACACTATTGACGACGTGTCCAGCCGCTGGTTATGCTCACCGTTGCTGAGCGTGGCACAGAGGTCGCCCCAGTGCGTCTTGCAAATACGAGCAGGCACAACAAATTCACGGCGACAGCGCGTTCGGGAGCCGTGACTGCGAGGAGATGCGGGATGACGTCGCTGGTAATCCGTAAGGTGCGTTTCGATCTGGACGGTGACGTGCCGTTCCTATGGAATCCAGCGAACCCGACGTTCTCAGTTTTCACGAACGCCGTCTCGATCATCGCGATCGTCTTCGAGAAGTTCATCGTGGCCGCGACCCGGGAAGCGATCCCTCGCATCACCGATGCTGAGGCCAGGTCAGAGGCTGATGCCTTCCTGCGCCAGGAAGCCCAGCACGCTAGCGCGCACCGGCAACACATCCGTGCGCTCGCCAGACGCCATCCAGGAATCGAGGAGACGCTAGCCGAGGCGACGAGGTGCTTCGATCGACTGACCGACACCGCGCCGCTGGACTTTCGATTGGCCTACACCGCCAATCTCGAGGCGACGTTCACGCCGTTCTTCAAGCTCCTGTTGGACAACGAGGACACCCTGTTCGCGCCCGGCGATGAGCGCGTGGCATCGCTGTTCCTCTGGCACTTCGCCGAAGAAGTCGAACACCGCAGCTCAGCGCTCATCGTGTACGACGCACTCGTGCGCAGTCGGTCCTATCGCGTGCGAGCGTTGCCCGCCATCACAAAACACATCAACGAGGCCTTCATGATCGTGTTGAACGGCTTCAACGAGCACGTGCCCGAGTCCGACCGCATCATCGATGCACACACGGTCATCCCGGCGTTCTCCTGGAACGCGTTGCGTCGTCGACGGCTTGCACCACCGTCGCTCGCTCACCTGCCCAGGCGCGAGAAACTCGTGGCCGGGCTACGCATTCTCGAGTCGCAATGGCCGCGTCACAACCCGACCCACCAGCCGCTTCCGCGATTCGCCGACCGCTGGTTCCGCAGTTACGACGACGGCGCCGACGTCGCCCACTGGTACACCGCGGCAGCGGGACAGTCGGCAGGCACCATCTGATGTCCGGACCCTGCTCGGCGGACTTTCAGCGCCTCGCCGCCGAGGTCGGTGGTTTTACCTGCGCCCAAGCGCACCCCGTGATCCAGATCCGCAATCCATTCGGTCTGACCAACTGGACTCTCCCGGTGCTCGAGGCGTTGATCGTCGGATGCGCGGTCCTCGCGCTGATCCACGCGGTACGCCGATTCCGTCGCGAAGGCGACCGCATACCGCTGGTGATGTGGTGCGCTCCAGTGCTGTATCTGTTGGTGATTGAGCCCCCGGTGTATTTTCCGGACTTGGTCGGAGCCGAGGAATCGATGGGGGTTGTGTTCGTCCACAACGTGTTCACGGTCGAGTTCCTGTGGGATCGGTTACCGCTCTACATCGTCGCGATCTACCCCGCGCTGATGGTGCTGGCATACGAAATCGTCCGTGCGTTTGGCATATTCACTCGGCGCGGCATTCTGGCCGGATCCGTGGCTGTGTGCTTCGTGCACCACTGCTTCTACGAGGTGTTCGACCATCTGGGCCCGCAGCTGAACTGGTGGCTGTGGAACACACACTCGAATGCCAATCGGCCGGCCATCGCCGCCGTACCGCTCAACAGCATCTTCCTATTCGCCACGCTGGGGCCGGGGCTCATCACCGTCGTCGTTCTGTCAATGGCCAAGCGCCGCAACGGAACCGGATTGAATACCCCCGTGCGCCTGATCGGCGCGATCGTCGTCGCGGGGTTCGCGGCACCCATCGGCGTGATGCTCGGTGGCATTCCGGGTCGGCTCGCCGGCAGCGGAGACCACCCGAACGTCGTGGCGCAGGCAGTGGTTCTGATCGCGCTCACAGCGGTGCTACTGGGCGCCGGGGCCTGGGTACTAGCACGCGCATACTGGGATCGTCGCACGGAGTTCATTGCGCCGCTTCCCATCATCATGTGGACGAGCGGAGCGTTGTTCGCTGTGGTGTTCGCGGTGTTGTGGGCGAGTTCGCTACCCGAGTACCTCAGCGCCGTCGGCGGCGTTACCGGCCGAGGAACCGCAATCGGCAATTTGCCTTATGCGGCCGCATCCTTCGTGGCAGTTCTGCTACTGCTGGCCGCCGTGCGGCCGCGGTCCGGCGACGCCCCCCCAGGCCAACATCGAGACATGGATGTCCACCGCGACGCCGTCACGATCAAACACACCCAAGAACCCCGGTCGGTATAACGGCTCGAACGGAGCGCACGGGGTCTCGATGGGCCGGGGGCCCTAGGGCATCTTTTCGGAGCTAGCACGGAAGAGTTCGATGTGATCAGGAGAAGGGACAGTGGCCCTCGCCGCGATAAGCGCTTGAGTTTTGAAGGCCCTTGCAGCCGAGCTGAGCGGGTACTGAACAGCGCCTAGGTAGCGGTCGAATTCTCGTTCAGCCGCAATGCTATGACCCCACACGGTCACCTCGTCGCCGCTACGTAGTGCTGCAGCGACCGCGTTGCGGACGTTGTCGTCGCGGTCCAGGACATCGGCGGCGACGGCGATCGCGGCAGGGCGCATCGAGAGGGTCGCATCGTTGAGTCGATGAGGTCCAATGCCAAGGATCTGCAACGGCCGCGGGTCCTGCTCGGGGCCGAGGATCACGCCAATGTGCCAACCCGCCATCGCCTGGTCAAAAAGCCAGCCACCAACCGATTGCACGACATCAGCTATGTCACTGCAGAAGACGTCGATTCGGTAGGCGTGAGGCTGGCCGCGTCTGCTCCCACGCCAGCTCGGTGCGGTACTTGATGAGCGCACGCGATGATGGGGGGTTGCGCTGCCTGCAGGGGTCACTGCCTTCGTACTTTCTACACAGGCCAACCAGATCGCTTCACGCGTTCCAGCCGACAATTACCGTCGCACTTACAGTTGCATATACGATACTCCCGAGATCACCCACCCGTCGCTTCGGTGTCGTCGATGAACGCCGCCCGCAAGGTTCGGCACTGGCTGGCGAAGAAGCGTTGCGAGACGGAGGTATTCGGCGCAATCATGTCGAAGGCGTGGAAGGCACCCTCGGCGACCTCGACGTGTGTCGGAACACCGGCGGCGCGCAATCGGCGTCCGTAGGCCAGCGATTCCTCGTAGAAGAGATCCAGGGTGCCGACTCCGATCCACGCTGGCGGCAACCCTGCGAGGTCCTCCCGGCGACCTGGGGCGGCCGCTCGTGGATCGGCCCCACCGAGATACCACTGCCACGCGATCTGATTGTCGCGTCCAGACCACATGATGCGGGCGGGCTGGCCAGCCGCTGCACCTGTGCGATCGTCGAGCATCGGGTAGACCATCATCTGCAGAGCGGGAGAGACTTCCCCGCGGTCGCGCGCCAACAGCGCCAGGGCCGCGGCGAAGCCACCGCCGGCGCTGGCCCCGCCGATCGCCACCCGAGTCGGATCGATCCAGGGTTGGCGCGTCAGCCACAAGAGAGCGGCGTAGCAGTCCTCCAGCGGTGTGGGATAGGGATGTTCGGGCGCCAAGCGGTGATCGACGGCCACGACCGAGACATCGGTGAAGTTCATCAATTTGCGGCAGAACCCGTCTTCTTGTCCGGCTCCTCCCATTACCGTGCCGCCGCCGTGAATCCACAGCAGGGCGGGTCCAGGATCCGCCGGCGCGGCCGGACGGTGCACGCGCACAGTGACGTTCGAATCGACCGCAATGCACTCGACGCCCTTGAGACGGCCCGCACGCACGGCGAGATTCATCAACGCTCGCGGCATCATCAAGCCGCGATGAAGGGCGTACCCACCGGGCAGCAGACGCGCCGATCGCCTCAGCTCAGGATCGACCTTTTCGCCATCAGCTCCAAGTCTGGCCATACGATCTACCCCTTCGGCGGCGGGCTGCGGTGTCGTCAGCTCGGTCCAACGCCGCAGACGGTGCAGGTCGCGCGTCGCCCTGCCTGAGCGGGAAGCATGACCCACGTGCAGACAGGCCAAGTGCGTGGCCAGGCACGGTCACGCACCTCCCCCGGTGGCAACGCCAGGCTCGATGGATCACCATCACTGGGCGACCTCTACGCGACCACGACAAGAACCTGGTTCGGCTGTACGTGTTGACCCTCCTCGACGCAGATCTTGTCGACCGTGCCGAATGCCGTTGCGGTGATTGGCATTTCCATTTTCATCGCCTCGACCACCACCAACGTGTCCCCGTCGTTGACTTCGTCGCCGACGCTGACGCACACCTTGACGACCTTGGCCGACATCGCACCACTGATTTCTGTCACCAACACGTCCTCTCACATTGTTTGCGGGACTTCCTAAGGCACAAGTGCAGGAGCGCTTTGTCCAGGCAGGACGTTCGCTGCACCGCCGATGGCGCGTCCTAGATTCGGGCCGGCCGCGTTTTTCATCCACGCCCCGCGGTGGCGATGTCTGGGCCCAGCAACAGCCAGCCTTTCGGCAGGTGAGCGCACCACGTCGTTGCCGAGGACGAATGACTTGGGCATCTTGTAGCCGGCTCGATCGGGCACCGCGGTCCACCGCTGGAAAAACGGCCGAGAGATTTGAAGCCAGGCTCGGCTCGCTCATGGTCCTCCCGAAAGGGGCGATTGACGCGCCCTGTGGGATTGGGTGTTTCCCGATCAGATGGCTTTCCGGGCCGTCCGCCACCATCACGCATCCTCCCAGCTGCGATTGGACAGTTTACTATTCGTGTCCAGTCATACGTTAGCATCGGTTCCACCCGGATGAGGTGGGTGCCGAGGAACTACACGTTGGAGGCGCGATGCGCGCGGTCATCATGAACAGCGGCGGCAAGGTTGGGGTCGAGACGGTGCCCGACCCCGCGCTTCCGGGCCCCCAAGGCGCGGTCGTCGCAGTCGCGGCCGCAGCAATCTGCGGATCCGATCTGCACTTCTTCGATGGAGACCTGCCGGCAATCGACGGTCTGTCGATCGGTCACGAAGCGGTCGGGACCGTCGTCGAGGTCGGCAACGCCGTGAATAGGATCGCTGTCGGCGACCGAGTGATGGTGTCCTGCATCGCAGGGTGCGGTCACTGTCCGGGCTGCGGTGCCGGCGACCCGGCGACCTGCGACCACGGCTGCACCATCTTCGGATTCGGCGCAGGCCTGGGCGGAGCGCAGGCCGATCTGCTCGCCGTGCCGGCCGCCGACAGCACGCTCATGAAGCTGCCGGACTCGATCGACGACGAAGCCGCGCTGTTGTTGACCGACAACCTCTCGACCGGGTGGACGGCTGCCCGGCGCGGCGAGATCAGTCCAGGCAACTCGGTGCTCGTGCTTGGCCTCGGGGCGGTCGGGCTGTGCGCGGTCCGCGCGGCGCTGGCGCTGGGCGCCGCAAGAGTGTTCGTCTACGACCCGGTCGCTGGTCGGCGCGCCCGCGGCGAGGCCTTCGGCGGCGAGGCAGTGGGCGATGAGGTCGTCACTGCGGTGCTCGAGACCACCGGTGGCCGCGGTGTCGATGGAGTCATTGACGCGGTGGCCACCGACAAATCCCTGGACTCGGCCTTCGGCGCCGTACGTAGCGGCGGCACAGTATCGGTGGTCGGAATCCATGACGTCGCGCCCTATCCGATGCCGATCCTGATTGGCGTGTACAA
This sequence comes from uncultured Actinomycetota bacterium, assembly GCA_963759655.1. Classification (GTDB taxonomy): domain Bacteria; phylum Actinomycetota; class Actinomycetes; order Mycobacteriales; family Mycobacteriaceae; genus Mycobacterium. Next base: position 259,715 of record CAVXAG010000014.1, read on the forward strand.
ATCAGTCACCTTGCGAATGTCCATGGCCGCAGTCCAGTCCGCCTGGCGTGAAGTCGTGCCGCTAATCACCGCGGGAAAGCTGGACACCGCTGGGGTGTTCACGCACAGCCTGCCACTCGAGCAGGCCCCCGACGCGTATGCGCAGGTGGCTGCCCGGACCGCGGATTGCACGAAGATCATGCTGACGACGTAGTGAGCGATCCCTGCTGGCTTGCAACGGCTCCCCCAGTTGTCGCTCCGTTCAGGTCGCAAAGACGCCAGAGAACACAGCCGAGGAACAAGTAGCAATTAAGCACCCGTGCCAGCGAACCGGTCGGGGTGCCCGGTTTGATCGCGGCAGGCCGCGCGCACGCCCAGCCACACGAAAACCACGGCGCACGAATACCACTGCGCCCACGATGGGCACTAGCTTCGATCAGGGCTACGTTCCATCGCAGCATCTCAGGCCGGAATGCAAGGTAGTCCGGAAGGTTCGGTGAATCGCCTTCGTTGTAGTCGAGGCTGCGCCCCGCCTCGGCGAACTCCGATCCAGGTCTGCATCTGCCTACCTTGCGCGGGTAGTCACCGAATGCCTTGCCGCACCGTCGACTATGTGCCGTAGTCGACGCTGAGGCGTTTGACCCCGTTGATCCATCCGGACCGAACACGTTGCGGTTCGGATACCTTGCGAATGCCGGGTGCTTGGCGTGCCAGCTCGTCGACCATCAGCCGGATCTCCATACGTGCCAGGTTCGCACCAAGGCAGTAGTGAATACCGTGGCCGCCGAAGGTGATGTGCGGGTTGGGATGGCGCAGAATGTCGAATCTGAATGGCTCATCGAAAACGGTCTCGTCGTAGTTGGCGGAGCTCAGGAACAGGCCGACTCGATCGCCCCCGCGGATCGTCACATCGTGGAGTTGGGTTTCCGCCGTCGCGGTCCGTTGAATGCAATGCACCGGTGTGCTCCACCTCAGTATTTCTTCGATGGTGGTGGCAGGGCGCTCGCTCTTGAATAAGGCCCACTGGTCGGGGAATTCGAAGAACGCGTTCATGCCGTTGGTGATTGCGTTGCGTGTCGTTTCGCTGCCGGCCACGGCCAGCAGGATCAGGAACATCGCGAATTCGGAGTCCTCGAGCACGTCACCGTCGGCGTCCGGCTCGACGAGGCGGGTCACGATGTCGTCCTTGGGGTATCTTCGGCGATCCTCGGCCATCGTGTAGGCGTAGGCGGCGAATTGCGCCTGTAGTTCCATGACGTCGTAGCCATCGGTCACCGCGGGATCGTCGGAGTTGGAGAACGCGTTGATCCAACTGCTCATCTGTGCGCGGTCTTCTTCGGGCACACCGATCAGTTCGATGATGGCCGCGGCGGGCAGCAGTGCAGCGACGTCGGTGACGAAGTCACCAGATCCGTTGGTCACGGCGTCTTTCACGATGCGGCTGGCGGCGGCGCGGAGCTGTTCTTCGAGTTGGGCCACGGCGCGCGGCGTGAACAGCCGTGACACCAGCTTGCGGAGCCGGGTGTGCCCGGGTGGATCTTGATTGACGACCAGGGTCAGCATCATGTCTCTTTGCTCGGGGCCGACTGCCTCTGGCAGAAGAATGATTGCGCCGTTGCGCTGCGAGGACCACTGTGTGGTGTTCGGGAAGATCGCGGCGACGTCGGCGTGCCGGCTGATCACCCAATAGCCGCTGTCGCCGAATTGTGAGCCGCCTGGCTGCTGGCTCCACCACACCGGTGCGGTCCGACGCAGGTGGGCGAGCTGGGTCAGCGGCAGCTCACGCTCAAGGAGATCGGGATCGATGAAGTCGAACGACGAGTCGAGGGGTCGGTCATCAAGGCGGGCGGGCGTCACCGACGCGTCTATGTCTTGCGTCATGACGACCTCTCCAAGGCGCTGGTTGTTGCATTCTCGGTGCGCGGTGGGATGCCGAAGTAATGCGCCATGTCCTCGCCAGCGGTGTAGCTGGTCATCCAGGTCTGGTACCACGCCGGTGCTCGTACCGAGCCGGGGTGATGAAACGGCAGCTGCGAGCGCACCAGCCCCGCAACAAGTTTCAGCAGCGCGCTCGTCGGGATACCCTGAAAGACGGGGGATTGCGCGGAACCGTGACGCCTGCCGATGAAGGGCAGCCGCGACATCAACTCGCCCCGCGCCATCCCGACCGTCGCCGCCCCCGGATCCACACCGATGTCCTGGGCGGGTACCGCGGACCGGAACCCGTCAACGATCAGCCCGGTGACGGCGACGATGTGGCTCATCGACGTCGGCAGAGTCCGCACCCTATACCAGCGATTGTCGACGACTCCGTCGTAGACGATGGCGGCCGAACTACGGTGTTCGATCTCTTCGACGTAGTGCCACAGGAACAGGGAAGCGACCCGCGAATCGCCGTTGAACAGTTGCTCGCGGTGTTCGATCATGAAGGTGAACAGCGGCGGGAAGGTCGCCTCCAGGCTTGCGACGTAGGCGAGGTGGAACTCCAAAGGTTTGGCTGCATAGAGGTCTTCATACGCTTTGATGACCTGTCGCAGCGTGTCGGCTAACCCCGGATACTGCGCAATGAGGGCATTCACATGCTTGCGATGCGCCGCAGAATGCTGCGCCTCCTGCGCGATGAAGATCTCGGCCTCCTCGCGAAGTTGCGAATCCGTCATGAGCGTGAGCGCATCCTTGACAGCGAGGACGATGTAGCGCTCGAAGCCCACCGCGATGAACGAGATCGCGTTGGACAGCACCCCCGAGGCGGGATTGGCTTGGTTCCACTGAAACGGCACCGACGAATCGAGATCGAATCGCATCTTGCGGAACGTCACTGCGGTCATGGTTTCAATGCTCCTTCTGGCTCAACGGTGGTTCACCGGGAATGTGTCGGCTAATCAACGGGATTCGCGGGCATCGCTCGCGACGGTGGGTCATTGCCATGAGCACCCGTTTGGAGGCACCGGCGTAAGTCGCCTGATCAAGAGCCGAAACGCGCCAGTCGCACGCGAGGTCTGTCATGTGCGGCGCCTCTCCGATTGACGGCGACCGGACGGCCGATGACGTGCGCGTCGGCAATGCCCGTAGTGAACCAAATGCCCTCTAGCTCTTCGCCGCTACTGGCCGTCTGCACGGTCGACGCTCATCGGCGTCTTCGTGACTGGACAGTGTTTGTCATGTGTCCAGTCATAGGTTAGCATTGCCGGGCGCCCGAGACAACGATTCGGTCGCCGAACTCGTGGGTGCTGATCACCGGCTCTGGTGGGTGAGCCGGGGAGCCTCAATCACGCGCAACGCAGCGACTGGATGGTGACGATATGGGTCGAACGGCCGTCAGCGACGCGGGCACGACCGGTTCGGTGAACATGGGTGCGCTGATTGGGCTGCCGTTCAGCGATTCCGACGATGTGCTCCGTGCGGCGATCGGCGAGGCCAGCGTGCCGGCGCTGCTGATGTCGATGGTGCACATGACCGGTGATCTCAGTCTGCTCTCCGAACTCCCGAAGCCCTACATGCTCATCCCGTTGGACTTACAGGGCGGGATGAGCGAGGCCGATAAGCAGACGGTCCGCGACCGGGCGTTCGACGTGGTGCGCGACTACCGCGATCGCGGTTGCCCGGAGCCATTCGTGCCGGACGCCGAACAGATGCGGGTGATGTTCGACGTCATGTCCGCCGGGCAGGTCACCGAGGAGTACGTCGATTACGTCGCTGCGGACCTGCGGTTCACCAATGCCGATCAGTTGGGTCCTGCCCTGGCGTCGACGCCGCAACAACGCCGTGACTTTCCTGTGGTGGTGATCGGGTGTGGCGAGGCAGGCCTGTTGGCCGGGATCAAGCTCGGACAGGCCGGGATTCCCTACACGATCGTGGACAAGCAGTCCGGTGTCGGCGGCACCTGGCGGGCGAATCGTTATCCGGGCTGCCGCGTGGACATCGCCAACCAGTACTACGCGTACTCGTTCGAGCCGACCGACCATTGGTCGCACTACTACTCCGAACAACCGGAGATCCTCAGGTACCTCGAAGAGGTGATGGCCAAGCACGACGTCGCCTCCAACGTCAGGTTTTCCACCGAAGTCACGAGCGCGACGTGGGACGAGCAATCAGCGACGTGGCGCGTGGCTACCCGCTCGGCAGCCGGCGTCGAAGAGGAATTGACGGCCCGGGCAGTGATCTGCGCCGTGGGCCAGTTCAGCAATGCGGTGATCCCAGCTGTCAAGGGCTCAGCCGAGTTCGACGGACCGTCGTTTCACACCGCCGACTGGCGCGACGACGTCGATTTGAGCGGCAAGCGGGTGGCCGTGATCGGCGCGGGCGCCAGCGGCTTTCAGCTCGTTCCCGCCATCGCGGATCGCACTGAGCAAGTCGATGTCTACCAGCGCACCCCGCAGTGGATGGCGCCCAACGTCGCCTATCACGAGACGATTCCCGGCGGTGCCAGGTGGGCGATCCGCCATCTGCCGTATTACGGGCGCTGGCTGCGGTTCGTTTCGTGGTGGCCGTTGACCGACGCCGCCGAGGAGCGGGTGATGATCGACCCGGAGTGGGATACCGGCGGCCAGTCCTGCGGTGAGGCCAACCATGCGGTGCGCGAGATGCTGATCGCCTGGATGCGCGCGTTCACCGACGACGAGGAGTTGCTCGCGAAGGTCACGCCCAATTACCCGCCGATGGGCAAGAGGATGCTGCAGGACAACGGAACCTGGCTCACGACGCTGCAGCGCGAGGATGTCGAGCTGATCTGTGACGGCGTCGCGCAGATCGACTGCGACGGCGTCACGACGGTCGACGGCGTACACCGGCCCGCCGATGTCCTGTTATGGGCCACTGGTTTCGACGTGAACCACCAACTCGGCCCGATCAACGTCCGAGGCCTAAATGGGTTGTCGCTCAATGAGGCGTGGGGGGAATCCCCGTACGCCTACCTAGGGGTCACCGTGCCGGGCTTCCCGAACTTCTACTGCATGTACGGGCCCGGCACCAACGCCGTAAACGGAGCCAGCATCATCTACAACTCCGAGTGTCAGATGCGCTACATCATGGGGTGCCTCGACATGGTGCTCGCGCACAACGTGCGGTCCGCCATGCCCAGAGCAGACGTCTGCGAGGACTACAACCGTCGCAATCAAGACAGACTGAAGACGATGGTCTACACCCATCCGAAAGTCGTCAGCTACTACCAGAACTCCGCCGGCACAGTACCCACGCTGTACGGATTCCGAATCGTCGACTACTGGAAATGGACCAACCGCCCCGACCCTGACGACTACGAGCTGCAGCCCTAGGGTCAAGCTTGCACATAGGCCCCGATGAGTCCGTGAACCGCCTCAGGCCGGTCGAGATGCATGAAATGCCCTGCGCTGTCGACGACTTCGTGGCGACTCCCCTGGGGAAGGACTTGCGCGCCGAGTGTGCCGATGCGTGGGTCGATGGCGCCGTCGATGCGTCCGTGCATGACCAGCATGGGTAGCAGCGGAGCCTGTCCCATCGCGTATCGAGAATGGTCGCGGTACTGCCCGTTGCGCCGCAAAGGCCGGAACCCGGCCCGGTAATAGGACAGTGCGGCGGTGCGGCGGTGCCGGTCGGGCAGGCTCTGCCATACGTGGACAAGGTCGGCGCTGGCGTCGTAGCCTGAAGGGCACCAGTCCTGCCACAACTTGGGCAGGACCCAGTCGAGGGTGAGTTCGGAGATCCACGGAAGTTGTTGGAAGAGCACATACCAACTCATCCGTAGCTGCCGCGGCAGCAACTGAATCAGCTCACGCAGGTTGCCTGACCCTCTATTGAGACCTGCCACCATCGGCACCCCCATCGATACCACCTTCTCGAAAGGGTTTCCCGGATAAGCAGCGACTCCGTTAGCAGCCAAGCCGCCCCAGTCGTGACCGACGAGGACCGCGTCGACACCGCCTCCAAGCGCCTCGTGCAGGGCAATGGCGTCGTACATCAGCGCACCGATGCCGTAATCACCGTCGCGGGCAAGTTCAGTCGGCGCGTAGCCGCGCATGAACGGTGCGACCACACGGAAGGCACGCTCGGCGAAGTGCGGACCGAGGTGTCGCCAGGTCCACGGCGTGTCTGGGTAACCGTGCAGGCAGAGCATCAGCCGACCCTGCTCGGGTCCCCAGCTAAGTGCTTCGAAGCGAAGGTGCGGCAGATCGAGGGTCAGTCTCTGCGGCGTGGTCATACCGCCGCGACGCTCGGCCGCTCGAACCGGTTGCGCACCGACGCGTTGCGCGGTCGCCCGTCGGCCCGCAGGAAGCTGCCGGTGCGTTGTGTGCCAACGAGTTCGGTGGGCTCACCGTCGACGAACACCGTTCGCCCCGCGACAAGCACGACCTTGACGGTGTCGTCGTTGCGGTTGACCATCCGCTTCAGGCCGCCAAAGGCATCGATGGGCGCCTCGTGATAGCCGTCGAGCGACGAGTCCAGACGTTGTGGGTCGACGACGAGGATGTCAGCCCAATCACCCTTACGCAGATGCCCGGCGTCCAGGTGATACCAATCGGCAAGTTCGCCGGTGAGCCGGTGCACCGCGCGCTCGAGGGTCATGAACGATTGGCCACTTCGCTCGGCGTCGCGGACGTGACGTAGCAGCCGAAGCCCCCAGTTGTAGAACGCCATGTTGCGCAGATGCGCCCCGGCATCGGAGAACCCCATCTGGATCCCCGCCTTGACCGCAAGTTGCCGAAGCATCTTGGGGCGGTGGTTGGAAATGGTCGTGCGCCAACGCAATGCCGCGCCGTGCTCAAGAACGAGATCCAGGAAGGCGTCCACCGGGTGCAGCCCTCCGCGCTCGACACCGACAGCGCCGAACGACTTGCCCACCACGGTTTCGTCGGGGCAGCTGACGATCTCGGCGTCGAAGAAGTCGCGGTGCCACGCGCGCGGGCCGTACTTGCTGTCGTAGTCCTTGCGGAAGCTGCGCCGGTAGGCCTCATCCTTGAGCAGCTCGTTACGTTCGAACTCGGTCTTGAGGTGCAACGCCGCCGCACCCGAGCCGAACTCTTCGAAGATGACCAGATCGATCCCGTCGGCATACACCTCAAACGGTACCGGCAGGTGCTGGAACCGGAAGTCACCCCCGAGCCGGTTGGCGATCGCCGCCAAAACCACGGTAAGCCACACAGCCCCGGGCGCGGACTTCATGTCGGCTGCGGCCAGCAGGCTGGTCTTGAGCCGCGGACGGCCGAAACCGACCGACTGCAACGCCTGCGACACGATGTTGTGGGGATGGGTGACGTCCGGGCCGGACTGCAATGCGCGATCCCGGCGACGCAACAGGGACTTCAAGCGTCGCAGTTCGCGTGCCTTCGCAAACGTCGACGGCAGCGTCCGCGATCGACAAACATCACCGTCGATCCTGTCAAACAACAGTTGCTGCGAGGACAGACCGATGAAGCCAGCGTCGAGCGCCTCGCCCAGCATGGACTCCATGCGGGCCCGCTCGGCCCGAGTGGGGCGGACGTCCTTGCGGGTCGCACGATCCAGGCCCATCACGGCGACCCGGATGTCCGAATGCCCGATGAAGGCGGTCACGTTGGGTCCCAGCGGCAGCGCTTCGAGCGCCTCCACGTACTCCTGCGCCCCACCCCAGGTCTTGTGCTCACCGACGATGCGGACGACGTGCTCATGCGGAATCGCCTCCACCCGGCCGAAAAGATCGGCCGCCTCCGAAGCGCTCACGTGCACCGTCGACAGCGAGCACGACCCCATGACGATCGACGTCACTCCGTGCCGCAGCGATTCCGACAGGGCCGGCGCGGCCAGCACCTCGGCGTCGTAGTGGGTGTGGATGTCGATGATGCCTGGCATCACCCAGTGCCCGGTCGCGTCGATGACCTCGGTTCCATCAATGAGTTCCGCGGTCACAGCGGCGATGCGCCCATCACGGATGCCGATGTTGCGGACGGCCGATGGGCCACCGGTGCCGTCGAACCAGTGACCGTTGAGTATCACCGTGTCGAAAGTCATGGTTGTACTCCCGTATGTTCGACGTCAGCCCGACTTGACAGTTTATCGACTACGTCCACTCATGTCGAATGCCGCCGAACTGTTCGCCGGTTTGCGGTGTCCTTCCTTACCCGTCCGCCTGATGCTACGTTCCTGACTTGACACCATGTAGTAACTGTCCAGCCTGCCATTCAGCAAGCAACTCGACGAGGTGATGCCGCAGTGGGATTCCTGAAACCCAACATGCCTCGAGTCGACGTCGCGGAGTGGCTCACCTACAGCCGCTCTGAGCGCATCAAGCCGATGGCACGGCACATCGCTGAACACGGCATCGGAAATCCCGATGTCTTCTACCTGCTGTACACGGTGAAGATCGGGCTCTACATTCTCGGCGGCCTCTGCTTCGCGCTGACCACTGCCGGTATCGATGGCTGGGGCGGCCTCGGGACCTGGTGGAGCGAACCGATCGTGTTCCAGAAGATGGTGTTGTGGTCGCTGCTGTTCGAAGTGCTCGGCCTGGGCTGCGGGTTCGGCCCGTTAACGGGCAAGATCGCGCCACCGATGGGTTCACCGCTGTACTGGCTCAGACCCGAGACCATCCGACTTGCCCCGTGGCCCAACAGGATTCCGTTCACCGGCGGTGACCGGCGCACCATCTACGACGTGGTGCTCTACGCGTTACTGCTCGGGTCCACGGTCTTCGCGTTGTTATCCGACGGCGCCGGCCCCGTCGCCGTGCTGGGGACGTCGATCGGCGTGATACCGCCGGAGCGGATCGTCGCAGTCTTGACGGTGCTGGCCGTGATCGGATTGCGCGACAAGGTCATCTTCCTGGCCACCCGCGGCGAGGTCTACGGCTCGCTCACGGTCACCTTTCTGTTCGCCGGAGCGGACATGATCGTCGCTGCGAAGCTCGTGATGCTCGCCATCTGGATCGGAGCCGCGACCTCGAAACTCAACCGGCACTTCCCGTTCGTCGTCGCGACGATGATGGCGAACAACCCGCTGGTGCGGGCAAAGTGGATGAAGCGGATGTTTTTCCGCAAGTTCCCCGACGACCTGCTGCCAGGACGGATCCCGCGGCTGCTCGCTCATGGGGGCACCCTGATCGAGTTCGGCATACCGCTGGTGCTTTTCTTCTCCCACGGCGGCGTAGTCACCGTGGTGGCCGCAGCGGTCATGGTGATGTTTCACCTGGTCATCCTGACGGCGATCCCGCTCGGGGTGCCCTTGGAGTGGAACGTATTCATGATCTTCGGTATCGGCTCGCTGTTCGTCGACAAGGCCGCCATCGGCCTGGACTCGGTCACCCACCCCTGGCCGATCCTGGCTCTGCTTGCCGTCATCGTCACGGCGATCGTGATCGGGAATGTGTCCCCCACAAAAGTGTCCTTCCTGCCCGGAATGCGCTATTACGCAGGCAATTGGGACACCTCGCAGTGGTTCTTCACCGAGTCGGCCAGCCAGAAGTTAGCCGAAAGGCGAATCGGACTGGGACTCGTTCAGCACAAACAGATCGAGAAGTTCTCCACTCCCGAAGGCACCCAGCTCGCGCTGTCGCTCGGGCACGCCTTTCGCGCCATGTTCGCCCACGGGCGGGCCTTGATGACGCTATGGGATCACGTCGTACCTCCGGGCCGCGAGGTCGACTACACCGTCATCGACGGTGAGCCGGTCGCGGGCTATGCGTTGGGGTGGAGCTTCGGTGACGGCCATCTCCACAACGAACGTTTAGTGGCTGCGCTCCAGCGTCGTTGCCACTTCGAGCCAGGCGAGTTGCGCATCCTCATGCTCGACGGGCAGGCCATCCATCACCAGTGGCAGGAGTACCGAATCGTCGATGCAGCCACCGGCGAAATCGAACGGGGCACCTTTCGGGTCATCGACACCGTCGGCCGCCAACCCTGGGAACACGACGTGCCGATCAACGTCATAAGCCGGGTCCCGGGTGGACGGCTTACGGGTCACCTTTGATGACGGGCGATCTCGGCAGTGACGACAGGTCCGACCCAACGACGCACATAGCCGCGTAGCTCGTCGCCGCGACGCGGGGGGCGACCGGGATCGACCATGAACGACACCAGGATCCGCAGCATGTACTCGACGAGATCGTCGATGCCGGCGTCGTCGAATCCAAGCGCAGCCCAGTCGACATCCAAACCGGCCAGAATGCCGTGGCCGAACTGTCTGGACAGATCGGAGGTCACGTTGGAGGAGGTCCTGCCGAAGTCATTGGCCAACATCAGCTGCACCGGCTTGTCGCCCGGAAGCCACTCCAACGTGAACGACAGACTCTCCACGAGGGCCTCGACGGGGTCAGTGATGCCGATCAGGTGTGCGGCCAACCGCTCGAGGAATTTCAATCCCGACCGGTTGGCGACCGCTTCAACGAGCGTGCTGTTTCCCGGAAAGTAGTTGTAAACGGTCTGGCGGGATATCTCCAGCACCCGTGCCACCTCAGCTACGCGAATATTGGCGCCGCGTTCATCAATGGCTGCACCGGCCGCATCGAGAATGCGGTCGACGGCTTCCTCGTCACTCGCAGGCGTGGCTCCGCCCCACCCGTGGGTACGCATGGTCTGAAATCTTGTCCGCGCGGCGGCGGAAGTGTCAAACCACAGCGACGAATCTGCGCAGGCTTTGTCCAGCATCCGGCCCGTTTCGCGGGTCGCCGGTCGATTCGACGCTCTTTCCGCGAGTAGCCACCGATGGGGACGCCCACTAGCCGACGGAGACTTCAGCGCGGCCAACACCCACGACGGCAATGCGCCCCCAACCGCAACCGCTCACCAGGTGCTCTGCCACATCGCGGTGTTTGTGCAGTCGCCCGTATTCCGCGGCGATGTCGTCTGGGGTGACGTTAAGCACACCCGGCGGCGCTTCAGTGCCGATGAACACATTGATGGCCACGGTCGCTGCGCATACACCGGTGTCGGCGAGCACACCGTGCAAGCTGAGTGCCCAGTTGCGAAGCGCCGCCTTGAATGGAAATCGTTGGCTTTTCGGTCGAAGCCCCGGTGCCCGGCCATCAGACGGAGTGCAATGGGGGACACAGCTCGGGCTGACGAACGGGGTGGGATGTGAGGCGACTCAACGGCGTGGACGCGCTGATGTTGTACAGCGAGACGCCCGAAATTCACATGCACACCCTGAAGGTCGGCGTGCTTGACGTGTCCGGTGTGGAGGGCGAATTCACCTTCGAGTTGTTCCGCCAGGTGGCATACCCGCGGTTACTCGCCTTGGCGCCGCTTCGCTACCAGCTTGTGGACATTCCGTTGAAGCTGCATCACCCGATGTGGATGGAGAACGACGATATCGATTTGGACTACCACGTTCGCCACGTGCAGGTGCCCGCTCCGGGTGGACGTCGCGAGCTGGATCAGTTGATCGGCCACATCGCGAGCACCCCGCTGGATCGTGGGCGCCCGCTGTGGGAGATGTATGTCGCCCAAGGCCTGACCGACAACCGGATCGCGATCATCCACAAGGTCCATCACGTCCTCGCCGATGGGGTGGCGTCGGCCAATCAGATGGCCAAGGCGATGCAGCCACACCACCCGATCGTGGGTACGTCGGTTTTCGACGACTCGGACCTCAGCTCGGCGAACCTGCTGAAGGCGGCCGCACGTGACCATCTGCGACTGATCCGAAAACTGCCACGGTTGGTGACCGAGACGGCTGGCGGTGTGTCACGGGTGCGTCGCCGGTCCAAGGAGCGGGGCCGGCACCCGGACCTGGCCCGCAACTTCGCGCCGCCGGAAAGCTTCATCAACCATGTGGTCTCTCCGGGGCGGCGGTTCGCGACGGCGCCGGTGGCGCTCTCGGATGTCAAGCAGACGGGCAAACATCTCGGCGTCACGATCAACGACGTGGTGCTGGCAACTGCCGCCGGCGCGCTGCGCCGGTTGTTGCTGCGGTACGACGGAGCAGCCGACTCGCCGCTGATCGCCGGGGTGCCGGTGAGCTACAACACCTCGCCGGATCGATTGGTGGGCAATGAGTTCACCTATCTGACCCCTTCACTACCGGTACACATCGACGATCCGCTGGAGCGTGTGCGGCTGACCTCGATGAGCACCAAGATCGCCAAAGAGAACCACCAGCTGCTCGGGCCGACGGTACTGCCGGCGTGGATGTCCTACCTGCCTCCTGCGCTCGCGCCACGGCTCTTCCGCACCCAAGCCCGACGCGTCCAATCGGCCAGCGTCATGAACCTGACAATCTCCAACGTCGCGGGTCCTCGCGAGCGAGGCCACATCGAAGGGGCGACCATCAGCGAGATCTATTCCGTTGGGCCCGTAGTTGCCGGCAGCGGCATGAACATCACCGTATGGAGCTACGTTGATCAGCTCGCCATCTCGGTGTTAACCGACGACCTCACCCTCGACGATCCGCACGAGGCAACCGACGCGATGATCGACGCGTTTGTCGAAATACGCAGCGCTGCAGGCCTTGCCGCCGATCTGAGGCCGGTGGATGCGGCCATGCCGTTGGCCGCGGCCGCGGGTTGACACTACCCGAGGACCGGAAAGCGGCTGCCCCCGCCACAATGATGTGATGCTATCGCCCCGCCGCCGCCAGGCCGTCCGCGAGGTGTTGGCCCCGATTCTCACTTTCGTGTCATTTATGACATCGCGATGACATTGAAATTGAGACGATGACATCCAGTTTGAGAACTGACAACAGCATCGCGTCGTCGTCGTCGGCGGGGGGCGTGTAGGTTCCCGAATCATGTGTCATCTCAGGATCCACTGACCTGCAGCGATGCGCAGTTTCTCACACGATGTCATCTGTGTCGACGGCATCTGAATTTTGACCCCCTGGCGGCGGGGTGGGTTCTAGTCAACGTCGCAACACTGACGGACTCTGCGAGGCTAGCAGGGCGGCGAATAAGTCGGCCGGAGAACGGTCTTGGAGGACCATGCGCGGGCGATGGTTGAGTTCGTGCTCGACGGCCAGCAGGTGAGTCTGTGAGTGGTGGGTGAGGCTGACGCCCTTAGGGAAGTAGTCGCGCAGCAATCCGTTCGTGTTCTCGTTGCTGCCGCGCTGCCACGGCGACCGGGAGTCGCAGAAGTACACCGGCGCGCCGAGCTTGTCGGTGGTGACCAGGTGGCGCGCCATCTCGGTGCCCTGGTCCCAGGTGATCGACCGCATCAGCCCCGCCGGCAGGTCCTGCATGCGGGTCACCAGCGCTGCGTGCAGGGAGTCGGAGTCACTGCGCGGCAGGTGCACCAACCGCACCATCCGGGTCTGGCGCTCGACCAGCGTGCCGATCGCCGAGCAGTGATTGTCGCCGATGATGAGATCCCCCTCCCAATGCCCGGCCTCGGATCGGTCGTCAACTGGGAACGGCCGGTCGTGGATGGACAGCATCGGCTGCTGAAACCTCGGTCGCCTCCGCTGCGGCCGCTGATGGGCTCGGCGGTGATCACGATCGGTGCGCAGCGGCGAGCGGCGATGCGGTGCCAACGGCGAAGGCCGCAGAAAACATGAATTCGGTTGATACACTGCTTGATAGATGCTCTCATGACACAACCACATCGACGGGTCGTCGGCGAAGCGCAATCGAAGATGACGGCTGATCTGTTGCGGGCTCCACCGCTGGAGAAGCAGCTCGGCGACCACACCACTGAGCTCACTGTTGACGTCGACCCTGCGTCGGTGGCGGCGTGCCCGCCGCACGGTGGCGCGGCGATGAGCGTCGAACGGGCGATACCCGTGGCCGACGACCGAGTTGCGCCGTAATTCCCGCGAGATCGTCGACGGCGCTCGATCGAGCCGGATAGCGATCGCCCGCACGCTCAACCCGGACCGGCGCAGATCAGCGATCTCGATTCGCTCGTCCTGACTGAGGTACCGGGTGCTGATCTGGCGGACCGCCAGCCGATCCAACGGCGCGACGAACCCGACCACAACACCGTTGCGATACGTCTTATACCCACGCGACCAGTTTGCTCCGGCCGTGCGAGACACCCCCACTCCGCGAGCCGCTGCGCGAACACTCCACCCGCGAGCCCGCAACTCCATGAACCGCTGCCGCTTGGCCGACTGCGGACGACGCCCCGGCCCCTTCTTCACCCGACGCGACGATGCCAACACAACCTCCAGAACCTAGAGAAGTGTTGCGACCGCCGCTAGAAACCACCCCGCCGCCAGGGGGTCAAAATTCAGATGCCGTCGAGTGCGCCGTGAGGCGCTGTCGATTCGAGAGGAGGTGGGAAACCTCCTCCGCCGATCCTGTCGCAGCAGGACGGTGAAGCTGGGGGCAGCCCGATCCGTGTGGTGACGGTGAGGGCGGCAAGCGGCCCCGACAAAGTCGGAACGCGCCAGCACTGCCAGATGGTGCGGGTCCGGCAAGCGGGATGGAAAGGAGTACGCAAGGAACCGGCGTTTACGTCTCTCAAGTCTGGATCGGCTCCAACCTGGCGGATGTGGGCCGAGAGCGGTGCGTGCCAACTCTTTTCGAGCTTTGGGGTTGGCAACTCCCGGGCTGGTTTCGGCGACCGGCCGGGAGACCACGGTGAAGTGCTGCGGGGTAACCGTGGTGAGGCCGCAGGGACCGAGTCGGGCTCCTCCTTCGTCAAGCGAATCACAGTGAACACGGGAACCGTTCTGGTCCCGCCGCTGTCCCGGGCATCCGGTCTGGAGCATCGGCTGGGCGCACCGACCGCCGACCGGTCCAGGACGGGGCGGAGCCGCCGTAGTACTCCGCGCCGGGGAAAGCCCGGCACATGGGGAAGGGCGGCAGCGGTATCGAGAAGGGAAGGACACTGTAATGCCGGAAGATGCGCCGGCGAATATCGGCGCTCGCGACCAAACGACCCCGGGTGGGCCGCGGTCGCGGGTATCGGGGATGCAGACCAAGCTTCACCATTGGGCGGCGGCCGATTCCGGTCGCAGGTTCGATGATCTGTTCAACTTCGTGTGCGACCCGGCGACGCTGATCGTGGCGTTCGATCGGGTCGCGGGCAATACCGGTGCGAACACTCCAGGGGTGGACGGTCTGACCGTTCGCGCCGTGGAGGACAGCATCGGGATGCCCGGTTTCCTGGACGACCTGCGGGCCCAGCTGAAGACCGGTTCGTTTCGGCCACTTCCAGTGCGGGAACGCACGATCCCCAAACCCGGTGGCAGCGGTAAGGTCCGACGGTTGGGGATTCCGACCATTGCGGATCGGGTTGTTCAGGCGGCGCTGAAGCTCGTGCTGGAACCCATTTTCGAGGCCGACTTCGCGCCGGTCTCCTACGGGTTTCGGCCGATGCGGCGAGCGCACGACGCGGTCGCGGAGATTCAACGCTTCGGCACCAAGGGCTATCGCTGGGTGCTGGATGCCGACATCGAAGCGTGCTTCGACTCGATCGATCACACGGCCCTGATGGGCCGGGTGCGCGCACGAGTCAAGGACAAGCGCGTGCTCGCGCTGGTGAAATCGTTCCTCAAGGCCGGGATCCTCACCGAACTCGGCGATCACGAGGACAGCCTCACCGGCACGCCGCAGGGAGGCATCCTGTCCCCGCTGTTGGCCAACATCGCCCTGAGCGCGCTCGATGAGCACGTGCACGGGCCGTGGCAACCCGGCGGGGCCATGAGTACTCCTCGCCGACGCGCCCGGCGTCGCGCCAAGGGCCTGCCGAACTGGCGAATCGTCCGCTACGCAGACGATTTCGTCGTGCTCGTGCACGGCACCGGCGCTGATGTCGAAACCCTGCGCGAAGACATCACCCATGTGTTGGCACCCCTGGGTCTGCGGCTTTCCGAGGCCAAGACCCGGATCATGCACATGAGCGACGGGTTCGACTTCCTGGGGTTCCGCATCCAGTGGCGCCGCAAGCGAGGAACAACCAAGTGGTACGTCTACACCTTCATCGCCGACCGGCCCATCCGGTCCCTGAAGGACAAGATACGTGCCCTGACCAGCAGATTATCGCAGCAGCCACCCAGGGACGTGCTGATCCGGCTCAACCAGATCATGCGCGGCTGGGCCACCTACTTCCGGCACGCAGTCGCCAAACACACCATGGGCTCCCTGGAAAACTTCGTGTGGCACAGGGTGATTCGTTGGTGGAAGAGACTGCACCGCTGGAACTGGCGTGACGTCCGCCGACACCACACCGGTCGAGATGGCCGCTGGGTGCGTCCCTCGGCGGACGGGATCGAACTGTTCAACCTCGCCAAGGTCCCTATCACCCGATATCGGTACCGCGGCAACACGATCCCCAACCCCTGGACCCTGGCCAACCACGCCTGACGGCAGACACCGTGGAGAGCCCGCTGCGTGGAAACACGCACGGCGGGTTCGGCGAGCGGCCTGGGGAAACGGACCGATAGCAATACCGGCACCGCGCCCCAGGCCGACTCAACCAATCTGGGTTCATTCTCAAATCCGTGTCATTTTTTTGAGATGGCTGTGTCAAGGTAAATGGGCCCCACTGTGACGGGGGCTACTTGGCCCCGGGCTTGAAGGGTCTGCGGGTGTGTAGGCCTCAACGAGTGCCCTCGCTGCCTGCGCTCCGGGACCGGTCTGACCGGCGGGGCCTGGCGGCGTGGAGTTTAGTCGGGGATTTCGGTAGCGCCGGTGGCTTGGTAGATGACGCGGCGAGCGATCTCGACGGCGTGGTCGGCGAAGCGTTCGTAGTAGCGGCCCAGCAGGGTGACGTCGACGGCGGTGAGCACACCATGTGTCCATTCGCGATCCATCAGCACCGCAAACAAGTGGCGGTGCAGGTCGTCCATCGCGTCGTCGTCGTGGCGTAAGCGGGCCGCCTTATGCGGATCGCCTTCCAGAACAACGCTTTTCGCGTCATCGCCGATTTCGACGGCGATGCGCCCCATCTCGGCGAAATAACCCCTCACGTCCTCGGGTAACGCGTGAGCCGGGTGGCGCCGACGGACGACCTTGGCGACATGCAGTGCCAGAGCGCCCATACGTTCGACGTCGGCGACGTTCTTGATAGCGGAGACCACCGCGCGCAGCTCGCCGGCCACCGGCGCTTGCAGGGCCAGCAAGGTGAACGCGGCCTCTTCCAGACCCACCGTGCGCGCTGTGATCTGACCATGGTCGGTGATGACTTGTTCGGCCTGCTCGAGGTCGGCCTGCAGCAGCGCCTGCGTGGCGCATTGCATCGCCTGTCCGGCCAGGCCGCACAGTTCGGCGATACCGGCGGTCAGGGAGTCCAACTGCTGGTGATATGCCGTGCGCATAGCCCTCCACCCTAGAAGCCGCCGGTCCATACGACGACGAACGGTTTGGTAAACGCGCCGTGAAGCCTGACGAAAGGACGGCGACAAATGCCGTGCATGGCGGGCAGCGGCCTCGTCATGTGACTGCATAAGCTCACCTGGTCGGGTCATTTGACCCGTGCCGAGCGGGCCAGTTGAGGTGGTGAGGGTTGCATGGCGCTGTCAGACGTGGTGGCCCGAGTAGTCGCGTTTCTGCGGGCCGGATATCCGCACGGGGTGCCGGCCACCGACTATGTTCCGCTGATTGCGCTGCTGCGGCGGCGATTATCTGACGACGAGGTCGTGGCGGTGGCTTCGGAGCTGGCCGCGCGCGGCGAGCTGCCCATCGATGCCACCGATATTCGTGTAGCGATCACCAAAATCACCGACGAGATCCCCTCGCCCGACGAAGTCGAGCGCGTCCAGCAGCGACTGCGAAACGGCGGGTGGCCGACCGACGACCGGCTCGGCGGACCGGGCGGCTAACCGTCGGCTAACCGTCATCGGCTTCCCACCGCGGGGTCCTAATTGTCGGGGCGCAAAAGGCGGCCGTCGTGCATTGTGCTCAGGATCCTGGTGGCTTCCTCGAGGTCGGCCCGAAGTCGCAGGAGACGTTCAGGCGGGTCCAGGTCGCCGCTGCGCTTGCCGCGCCGCCGCAGCCACCGTTGGGCCTGCTCGATCCGCATCTGCAACTCCGCCACTTCAGCGTGCAGGGCGGCGGCGAACACGTGCGCTTGCGCGACATCGGCTTCGCCAGGGGCCTCCCGCCCGAGCTCCGCGTCACCCGCCAACACCACGGCATCGATCGTCACACACGCACTGATCCGGCGATTTCGATTTGGCGCACGACCGCACAGCGGCGATCACCGCGGTCACCGCGTCCGCAGATCCCGGCCAGGACGCACGCTTGGAACCCGGATCATCACCGCTGCAACCAGGCGGGCGACGTGACGTCGATCGAGTCGGCGTCGACGAGATCGACGGGTCGAGATCGGCGGGCTTGGTGGCCGGCCAAGGCTGCGCCAGCTCACCGTGACCAGCCACCGGGGTTATTGTTCAAGCCGGTGCGGTTGAGGGTGGTGAAGCCGAGGGCTCGGGGAAACCAGCCGAGACCGCCGCGGTGACCGTGCTCGGTGAGGAACTGTCGCGGGCTCGGCATGCACCGATTGGGCTGGCCTGGCCGAGGAACTGGTCGCATAGTTCGAGCAGCGCAGCGGCGATCTGTTCGGTCGGGACGCTGAATTGGACGTCAGGATCGGCAGGATCGGGTGCGTCAGGGGGCACGAACCCGACCCGACCAGTGTGCTGGTCAGCAGTGCCCTGCAGTACTCGGCCCGGCGCAGCTCGCCAATCGAGGACAGCTCTCAGGTAACGTGCAACAACCAAAAGCAATTGCAACATCCAACGGTCGTCGGACTGGTCGTGGTAGTGCGGTGAGCGGCCGGTTGCGGCCGCACCTCGATGATTGGCGGCAGCACAGGAAGCGGGTGCGGTGGGTGTTTCATAAGTTCAGCGAGCGGGCGCGGCGCGTTGTCGCGCAGGCCCATCACGAAGCCTATGCGCGTCACACCGAGTACATCGGAACAGCGCACCTGCTGCTTGGGCTGATCCGTGACAGCGACGTAGCGAGAATGCTGCAGGTTCTCGGCGCCGATCCCAGAGCAGTCCGCCGCCACGTGGACAAGACGATCGGGCCAGCTCAACGCGCCGCTTCCCGCGACCTGCCAATGACCCCGCAAGCCAGGAAAGCGCTCGACCGGAGTCTGCATGAGGCACAACGGCGTGGCCATAACCTCGTCGAGGTCGAGCACATCCTCTACGGCCTGCTCGCCGAGACGAATTCCACAGCGGCCACCGCCCTCACGCTTGTCGGAGCCCACCCGGCGCGGATTGTCGAGCACCTGTTCCTCGTCTGGGGGCCGCTCACCCCGGGCGCAGTGGACTCGCGCCGCTGAAGCGACACCCGCCCGACCAGGCGGTGAACCTCTGATACGGCGCGTGCGTCTGGCGCAGGGAAGCGGCTTCATTGACGGCGGTTCACAGATTCGATTGCGCAACGGTCCGCTTGCCCCGGCTTGCCGGCGTCGCGGGCCGGGCGACGCCAGCGATTTGACGTCAGAATGATCCATGGCCGACCTGCCCGCGTTTCGCACCGGCTGCCTGTCGGTGCTTCTGCCTATCAGCACGCCTGAACACAAGTTGCGGTCGTTGGTGCGTCGGATAGTCGTTGATGCGCTGGCCGCTGCCGGCGAGTGGCCGATTCGGGTGAAGATCGTTTCGGGTCAGCCGGGCGAAGGCGTCATGAAGCGCTGGTTCGTCGAGTATGAGACCGGACCCCACGGCGAGGTCCTCGACCCGCCAGACCTATTCGACTGATGCGCTAGGTAGGCGGTGACGCTGGGGTCCGCGTACGGTCGGCGGGGGCCAAGGCGTCTTTTGTTTCGTCATGTGACGCCCGTGTTGTCCGTCGATGAGCACATCCAATGACCGGAGACCCGACTGTCCCATCCAGCTATCCAATGGTGCTAGTCGTCGCTCAGAACAGGAGAGTCGCACGATCTGAAGGGACTTGCTGATATAACTCGCGAGTTGTGTTCTCTGCCAATCCTTTACGAGGCCTTCATGGATACTCGTCACTATCCATGAAAAGGGCACCGTATTCGCTTTGATTGTTGGGCCGGGGGAACCTGCGCAAGCCCGATAACGTCGGAACCCGCGGGTCAATTCGGAGGCAGAGCTTGCCGCCACTGATTGTGGACGTCCCACCCATCCACCACCTCCACCAATGCTAGGACTCCCGTGGGATAAACGAGGGACACCAGCCAACGGAGCGAGCCCCCTTCACTAACCTCGAAACCCGCATTCAGAAATTGCTTGAGCCACTTGACCTTCAGCCGATCACGCCGGAAATCGAACGCCGCAACCGCTTCGCCTGCTTGCAGCCGAGACTTGAGATCTGAAATCCCCAGGGCCTTCTCGACCCACTTCGAGTACTCCTTGACGGTGCAGCGCAAATTGTGATCGGTGAGTTCGAGCTCGGCTCGCGTCGAGATCGAGTTGAGGCGGTTCTTCACCAAGAAGACCTCGGCGCGAGGTGGTGGAGCCAGGGTCATATCACGGCTCGGCTTGATCGTCGGCCTTGATGTCGAATTTGACGTTGCTGGCGTCGACACGGGTGCCGGACACGTTGACGCCGTAGGTCTGACCAGCATCCATCAGTTCGCATTGAATCGTCGCTCCCTGGGCGCCGATGAGGTTATCCGGGCAAGTCACCTAATCGCGTTTGCGGCCTACCTGCTGACCGAGTGGATCACAACATGGACGATACCCAAAGCCAGCAAGATTTAGACCTCCCAGACGTTTGCCAAGATCAGCGGCCGCGATACGCGTCCCGCGCTGAAGCGTTGCGGCGGTGAGTGTGGTCATCTGTTCTGGCCCCGGTAGGTGAAGTTTCTGCATTAGCTCCGGCCCCACCTGATCGTGGTTGGTGGTTGCCGCTGGGCGAGTCTGCATCAGTTCTGGCCCCACCAGTGGATGAGTGATCGCCGTGGGGTGGCGATGGTCGCCTCCCGCAGGGAGGACAACGAGGTGTCGTCACTAGGTGGAACCCCTGATCGGCTCGGCGAACGTCACATCTGGGTAACTGCGGGAACCGACCGGCCCGCGGCAACGACCGTTGTACTGCGGCCACCGATGAGGAGAACACGATGCCGGGTCCGATGCCGATGCCGATGCCGACCACGATGCTGACCCTGCTGCCCGGATGGGTGCGGGTGCTCTGGATTGTCGCGTTGGCCGTGGTTGCTGTGCTGCACATCTGGCACGGCGCGACGACGCCCGCACAGCCGCGGTGGTGGCACGGCGCGCACACCGCCATGGCGCTGGGCATGATCGGCATGTACGCCGCCGACCCGATGCGCCAGCGCGGCCTTTACGACGTGCTCGAGGTGCTCTTCGCCGTCGTCGCGGTGGCGCTGGTGGTCACCGCCGTCGTGGTGCGCCGCCGCGAGCGGGTGCTCAACCCGCTGTGGGTGGTCACCGCCGTCGACTCGGCGGCGATGAGCTACATGGCGGCCGTCATGCTGTGCCCGTCCGCCGTCCCCGCCGCAGTGACGTGGGTCGTCGTCGCCTACCTCGCCTTTGACACACTGGCCTGGCTGCTCGATCTCTGGGGCCGCGCGCTGGCCTCGCGAGACCGGTCGGTCGGACTGTCGGGGCACAACACCCTCGACATCAGGCTCAGCCTCGCCGTCATGGCCGCAAGCATGGCCTACATGCTCGCCGCCATGACCAGCTAGCGAATCCCCTACCGCAGTGCGGCACCACGTGGCAAACGTGTATTCGACGGAGCCGCAATATCTTTCGGTGCGATAAGCGTTCGTCGACCGGCCGGTGAATGCTTTGGGATTCGTCGATGAAGTCCCGACGAGTTCGGCGGTAGCGTCCGTCTGATCATTTAGTCTGCGCGACGGCAAGGCGTGACGAGCGTGCGCGCACAGCCAGGCCCGGCTGTCTGAGTACCTGGGGTCGGCTTAGCAACGGAACGAATCTGGTGCCCATGCCTGTACCGCACCGAGTCCTCACGCTGGACTGGCCCGTTCTGATCGGCGCCACCTGGCTGGCCACCGCATTCCTGTGGCGCGGCCCGCGTCACCCGCATCCAAGGAGCCATGCTGCTCACCGTCTACGGCGCGTACATCGCCGCATCCATCCTCATCGAGAGATAAATCGGGCGGGGTGCCTAGAACCCACGATGGGTGTGCCGGGCCAATTTATCGATTCCAGTGCGGCTGCCTGTGCCGCAGATAGACTGACCGACTCCTGTGCAGGTTTGGTCAATCAATCTGTTCCTGTTATGCAAAACCTGCTGGGCATGAACCGCTTTGGTGGCCCATGCGAGGAGCAGCCCCGGTGAATGTTTAGGCGTGGCTCGCCCAGTGCTATTCAAGCAGCGGTAGGAATTCTGCCGCGCGTTCGTCTCGCCATGTCGCCCGGCGATGCCGTTCGCGCTGACCGCCGAACATTCCTGTTCGAGGGGGCTGGCCGGTCCGTGCCCTGTCATCCTTGCTGTATGGCTGAAGAGGCGGTCGAGGTGTTCGAGCGGCATCGGGCGCGACTGTTGGGCCTGGCGTATCGGATGCTCGGTTCGGGCGCCGAGGCCGAAGACGTCGTCCAAGATGCGTTCCTGCGGTGGGAGAACACCAAGCCCGGTTCGGTCGAGGTCCCGTCCGCGTGGTTGGCCAAGGTCACGACGAACCTGTGCCTGAACAGGCTCGATTCCGCACGCAGTCGCCGAGAGCGATACGTCGGGGCGTGGTTGCCCGAGCCGGTGCTGACGCCGGACAGCGCGTTGGGGCCGCTGGAGACGGTCGAGCAACGCGACACGGTGTCGTTTGCGTTCCTGGTGCTTGCCGAGCGGCTCACCCCGAGCGAACGAGCGGTGTTCGTGCTGCGCGAGGCGTTCGGCTACAGCCATCGCGAGGTGGCCGAGTTGGTCGAGCTGTCGGAGTCGAACTGCCGGCAGCTGCACCGTCGTGCGCGGAAACGGTTGGCTCATGCGGAGCTGTCGCGGTCGCCGGCCGACCTGCCCGAGCTCCGCGCACTGGTCGAGCGGTTCCTCGTCGCCGCGCGCAACGGTGATCTCGCCGGCCTCGAGCGGATGCTCGCCGAGGACGTCAGCTCGGTCGCCGACGGTGGTGGCCTGCCGGGCGTGGCGCGGCGGCCTATGCGGGGCATGGAGGTCGCGCGGTATCTGGCCGCGACGGTGAGCCGAAGCGTCGCGGGTGTGGCGGCGTTCATCCAGGAGGTCAACGGCGTGCCCGCGGTAGTCGGCTGGTCCGGGACGATGCTGGTCGGCGTGCTCATCCCCGAGATCGCGGGCGAGCGGATCACCGCCGTCTGGATCGTGGCCAACACGGACAAGCTGGGCTTCCTCGCCGACCAGGCGGTGCGGTTGTCACGTTCACCGGAGGTATCCGGTTCCTAGTGGTGTAGGGCGAAGTCTCAAGCCAGGACGGAGCAGGGAATGACGACAACGGTTCTGGTCACCGGTGGTACCGGACGGCTCGGACGCACCCTCGTGCCGCAGCTGGCCGACGCCGGTCACGGGGTGCGCGTGCTGACTCGCAGGGAACGCGAGGCCGCCGCGTGGGAGTGGGCGGTCGGTGATCTGCGCACCGGACGCGGAATCGCCGAGGCAGTCACTGGCGCCGAGGTGATCATCCATTTGGCCACCGGGCGCGGTGATGTGGCCGCGACGCGCAACCTGATCGAAGCGGCGAGGGCGGCCGGCAAACCGCACCTGGTGTACGTGTCGATCGTCGGTATCGAGGACGTCGCACTCGACTACTATCGCGCGAAAGTGGCCTGCGAGCGTCTGATCGAGGAGTCCGGGCTGCCGTGGACGATCCAGCGCACGACGCAGTTCCACGACCTGATCACCGCGATGTGCGATGCCCAGCGCGGGCTGCCGGTGACGATGATGCCATCGAAGGTGAGCTTCCAGCCGATTGACGTCACGGAGGTCGCCGATCGGCTCGTCGCGATCGCCGCGGCGTCGGCCGCGGCACGGGTGCCCGATCTGGGCGGACCGCAGGTGCGTGACGCGGCCGAACTGGCCCGCACCTACCTCCGGGCGATCGGACGCCGCCGCGCGGTGTGGTCGATTCCGATGCCGGGCAGGGCGATGCGGGACTACCGTGCGGGCAACCACCTCACCCCGGAGCGGACGGTCGGACGGATCACGTTCGACGAATTCGTTGCCGGGATCGCGCGCCAACGGAGCAGCCGATGAATCGGTGGCTGCGTGCCGGTGTCGGATTTCTCGCCGCCAGCCAGGTCGTCGTCGGCATCTGGGCGTTGTTTTTCCCGGCGAGCTTTTTCTCGCTCGACGTCGTCGGTATGGGAATGGCCTACAACGAGCACCTGATGCGCGACTACGGCGCCATGACTCTCGCCAGCGCGGTGGTGCTCGGCGCCGCAACCATCCACATCGGACGGATGCTGACGGTTGTCGCGCTCGCCATGTACCTGACGTGGGCGGTTCCGCACTGCATTGTGCACCTGACGATGCTCGATCACCTCGCGCCATCGACGGGCGCGCTGCTGATCACGGCGCTCGGATTCGCGATCGCGCTGCCAGCCACGCTGCTGGTGCTCACGGTGTCGCGCGGCGGCACGCGCGGCCCGAGGTGATGGACTCGGGCTCCTCGACAATGCTGCTGGACACGTGCGGACGGGAGCAGGAAATAATGAAGAGGGGTCCTGCTGCAGCAGCGGGAGGAGAAACAAGATGGGCCATTTACCTCTGTCACAGTGGGGCCGATTTACCTTGACACAGCCAACAGTCTGTTCGACCTCGACCTCGGCCGGGGTCTGCTGGCCATCGACGACCGCGACGAAGCAATCAGCTACCTGATCGCCGCGGCTACCGACATGTACGGGCGTGGCGCGTCGTTGATAGTGGCGCTGGCTGGCGCCGCCTCCATGGATCCCGAGTTGGGCCGTTACTACGCCGATGTCGTGGCCGACGTCGCTCTGAGAAACCGGCGACTACTCGGTGTGTGCCGCGACCGCGAATGGATACGTGATGACATTGCGTTCGACGACGTCGTCGAGACGACAGTGGTCCTGTCAAGCGCCGAGACCTACCACCGGATCGTGAACCACGACGGCATGAGTGTGGATGCCTATCAGAGGTGGCTGCGGCGGATACTGGACGAGACGGAATTGCAGCATGGGTGAGGCGAAAGGCCCGTTCGGCGGCTCGTCCCATTCCTCGGCGAGCGCCGAGGATGTATGGGCGGCGTGGACGAACCCCGCCCAGTGGCCAGGTGATGTCATTGTGAAGGCCAAGATCGACGGCCCTTTCGTGGTGGGGGCGAAGATCACGATGCGGGTAAAGGGCCATCCGCCGCTGAGATTGACCGTCACCCGGGTAGAAGCGCCGATGTTGTGGACGGCAGTGGCGAAAGGGCCCGGATTGACCGAGACCATCGATCACCTCATCGAGCCCACTGACTCGGGCACCTTGATCACACAGCGCAGCGTCTTTACCGGACCGTTGGCTTCGATCGCGGCACGAGTACTGGGGGGAACAGTGCGGAAGACTTTTGAGATGACGACGGCGCACTTTGGGCGGCTGGCCGAGAGAAGCTCGTAGAGGGCTAATGCCCGTCCGCGATCTGATGACGGGACGTGTACAACCGATTCGACTACGGCGGGGTTACCGGTATTTCGCTGGGCAGCCTGCGACAGATCGCCAAACCGCAGCCGCTACCGCTCCCCTGGGCGGAACTCGCACCTCGTGAACACGCACCGTTACCAGTTAACTGTCAGCAATTAACTATTGCGAGTTACATTTAGTGAAAGAACTTGCACCCCTTGATGATTTGTTGATTTGAGCAAGCCAGCGCATTGATTGTCGTCTTTGCGGTCGAATGGGCTGGACGCATCTGTCGTGCGTATGCGCAGGGCTGTCATAAGAGTTCAATCACTTGATGAAAGATTCGGGTGTTAGGTGAAACATTGAGCGTGCCGCCACGGCCGGGGCCGTGTAATCGGCAATCGACCACCCTTCCGCCCGCTGCCGATATCGCCATCAATATGTCACTGTGACGAATTGTATTGGGGCGCAGGGGCTATTGATGCGCCGCGGTGAGTAGACCCGCAATCGGCCAGCAGGCTTGAGCCGACGGTTGGCCAGGCTTCGGGCGGCCATTCGTCTTGCTAGGAATGCATTGAAGGCACGTACGAGAGGCCGATGATCGCACCCTCGCTTGACTGAAGCCGAGCGACCGTCTGTCCCCAGGGCTCGGTATGCGCCTCGTGCAGCAGCGTGAACCCCTTCTCCTTCAACTCGTCCGCACCGACTTGGACGGCGTCAGCGTCGGCGACCTCGAACTCGATGCTCGCCTGCGGCACCGGTCGATCGGCTGGCCAATCGGGAGTGCCGAAGCAGGCCTGCGCAGCTTGCGTCAGTGCCCAGACGCCGAAGCTCTTGCTACCCTCGATGTCTTCACTGTGCAGATAGTCAACTTCCGACCCCATCAGTGGGAGCCCAAGCGCATCCACGTACAACCTTCTGCTGACGCTCGGGTCAGAGGCGATCACTGCGATACTCGCGATGAACTGCACATCCATGATGTGACCTTCCGGCTTTGTTTCGACTCGTCCGACGATCGTCGCATCCTGCTCTGACAGCGCCGCTCCCTCCCTGGCTACTCCCCCGCAGGGTTCATACAACTCGCACCTCCCGAACACGCACCATTACCAGTTAACTACTGCGCAGTACAATGTGGCACAACGCATCTCGCTGCCGACGCGCGTGCATTCCGTCGTGCAGGCCTAGACCGACGGTTGCCAGCCAGCAGTAAGTTCGATCTGGATGTTGTCGGGGTCGCGCAGGACGATGAGGGGCCTCCGCGCTGTCCATGATCGGCTGATCGTTGTCGAGGTTCTTCGAGTGTGTCGTTAGCCAGTGGTAGGCGCCGAAGCTGCCGTCATCGGCGAGCTAGTGCGAGCGAGTTTGACACCAACACAATGATTCTCACTTTCTTGTCCACAGTGGACATCCAGTGGACATCGCAAATGAGAACTGGACCGCGCCGCGGACGAAAGATAACGTCCAGCGCGACCGTAAAGCCGGCCGGGCGGAGTTACCGCTGCATACCGCCGGACAGATGCGCCTTCGTCGTGCGTGTTAGGTCGTCGGCGAGGATCTCCGGCTCGCCGGCGAACAAGCCGTCCAGCGCGAGTCGGGCGACGACCGCGGGATCGCTCTTTTGATCTGCAGGCGCGAAGGCGGCCATGTCGGTGTCTATGTAGCCGACGTGCACGGCGGTGACGTGGATGCCGCGAGGCGCAAGTTCCTGCCTGATTGCATCGGTCATCGCCCACTCCGCCGCCTTGGCTGCCGAATAGGCGCCGGAGGTCGGATCATGCAGCCAGGACAACACCGACAGCATGTTGAGGATCGCTCCCCCGCCGTTACCTTCGATGATCGGGGCGAAGGTGCGGATGACATTCAGCGTGCCGAAGTAGTGCGTCTCCATCTCCAGCCGGACGTCCTCGAACGCCCCGGACAGCACTGACGCGCGCGTTGCGGTACCCGCATTGTTGACGAGCACGGTAACGTCGCTGGCCACGTCCGCGGCGCGGCGCACTGAGGCCGGGTCGGTGATGTCCAGTTGGATGGGTTCGACGCCGGACACGTCGATCGTTTCGGGTCGGCGCGCGGCGGCGTAGACCTTCGCTCCCCGCTCGATGAGTTGGGTTGCGAACCGCTTACCTAGTCCCCGGTTGGCGCCAGTGACCAGAGCGGTGATCTGGTCGTTGCTCATCGTGGTCTCCTTCGAGTAGTCGAGGACCGAGATGTTCTCAACACGCATTGTTTCGTAATGATCGCAGGGATGGTAGTGCTCTGCGTCCTCGCTGAAGATGCACGCTTAGTCCGAGGTGGAGGTTCGGGTCACGTGGCGCTCGCTGCCTCGGCCATGACCTGAAATGGCCGCGTCGACGTCGGCGTCAGCACTGAAGTTCCCAGCAACAGCAAGCTGGTGCGCTCACCGACAGCGGTCCTCCGGGCCAGCGAGAACGGCGCGTGCCCGCCCCCTGGCGGCAGGGCTGGAAGTGATCGCTCACCGCCGCACTGTCCATGCCGTGCGCCTCGGCCTCCACGGCCAACTCCATGAGCTCACGCGGGGCGAACTGCTCCGCACCTACAGTCTCGCGTCGTCGTCGTTGTTGTCGTCGTCCCTAGATGTAGGTTCTCACCCGCGTGTGGCAGATACCGACTTCCGTGACATCGGGTTTCCCGTTGCCTCTCGCCGGTGACCGGCGCAGAATGGACGCAGCTCGCCGACGTCTCACCATGCCTGTCGCTGACGGATTCAGGAGAGCCGAGACCGATGTCCCATCACTTCGACACCCCGACGGGTCGCGAAGACCCCCGTCTGAATCTCTGCGATTTCTATCTTTTCGCCGGCGACCCCGGAAAGACGACCGTAATGGCGATGACGGTCAACCCGGCGGCCACCGCGGAGACGTCTGCCCCTTTTCGCGATGAGGCTCTCTACGTGTTTCGCTTCGACACAGACAGTGACGCCCATGAGGAGGTGTCCTTCAAACTCAAGTTCGCTGAGGTGGTGCACAGCACGGCCCCAGCGGGCGGACACGCACAGACCTTCGAGCTGCGCCTCGCCACCGGCGCCGACGCAGCTCAGGGTGGATCTGGCGATTTGATCGCGTCGGGAACGACCGGCGTCACAGTCGCCGGTGAGAGCGGGGTGCGCGTCTTCGCCGGAGTGGTGCACGATGTGTTCGGCGCTAATGCGGGCCTCAATGACTTCAGGGATGCCTCCGCGGCCGGCGTCTACAAACCCGAGGCTTTCGCCAACCACGTCAACGTCTTCCGGGATCGGACCGTCGCCGGCATCGTCGTCGAGGCGCCCAACGAGTTGATCAGCAGCACGACCAGGGTGCAGGCCTGGGCCACGGTGTCGCTGTGCGGCCACGCGCCTGAGCAGCAAGTGGCCCGCTGGGGTCTGCCGATGTTCACCCACCTCCACCTCAACGACGACGAGTTGAGCGAGGCGTTCAACTCGACCACCCCGTCCGGGGACAATTCGCGGTTCGTCGCGCGCACCATCGACACCGTCACCAAATACGTCACACTCGCCGGCACTTCCGCTGATCCGGCCGCCTACGCGCGCCGCGTGGCCGACCTGTTCGGATCGATGAACCTGCCCTACGAGCTGGGCACGCCCGCATCCTTCGACTACACCGGAATGAACGGGCGCGGGCTGATGGACAACGTGCTGGACAATGTGCTGTCGGTATTGACCAACTCCCCGCTGGGCGCCGGTGTCGCGCCCGACCCAGCGCGGATCACGGCCGAATTTCCTTACTTCAGCCGTCCGTGACACCGCTGAGCTGCTCCCAGGGGACCTCATCCATGAAGGTTTGCAGCGCCCAACACTGCTTACTCCGCACGGTCAAACCGCCGCTAATTCAGCGTGACACTCGGAGTTACCCCTTCGTGCGGAAAACCGGAAACCGCCTACCGTGATGCGTAGATCAGCTAATCAGATTCTCATCTTTGTGGCGGATCCGCCACTCGTCCGCCATTACTGTGAGAATTCCGCCATCTTGGATGAGAACCGACAAAAGCTGTAGGGTCTCAAACTGCTTGGCGGATGGCGATGCCTCTACCTGGGCCTTTGCAGAGTTCTCATCAAAATGGCGGATGGGTTTTTCTCATCTTCGTGGCGGATCCTACAACCGCACGGTAGTGCACAAATTGCTTCCGGAGTAGGAGAGCCCAGTATCGAATTAGCAATGTCGCGTTCGCGCTTGGAGCCCTGTGCGTACAGCTGCTCGACACCGCCGGCGGCTAGTCACGGCACGTCCACTGCGAATCATGGTGTCTGTGAGGACATTCCGCCAGGATTCCTGGGTATACTCTAGTATCCATGATTCATCGGTCGGCCCCTGAGACGCCACGACGACCACCCCACCACTGCTGCGCCGCCGTGCCAGAACCAGCAACGTGAAATGACGCGAAGCGACCCGCGGATACACAACGGGTGTTGATGCCATCACAAAACACCCAGCTCAAACGTTGCGGGCCACCGTGCTCTTAATAGCCGCACTGCTATCTCGACCGGCGGAGCAACATGGCGGTGGTGCCGCTGTTGGCTGCACCGACTCCGACAGCTGCCAGGGCGGCACCGTCTACCTGCCGGGCAGTCGCTTCGCCGCGGAGTTGCAGACAGGCTTCGTGTAGATGTCCGAAGCCGTGCAGACGTCCTCCCGAGAGCTGCCCGCCAGCGCTGTTGATCGGCAACTCCCCGGCAAGTGAGATGCGCGCAGGATCGGCGACGAACTCGCCGGATTCACCGACCTTGCAGAAGCCGAAATCTTCAAGCCAACACAGCACGAACACGCTGAAGCCGTCGTAGAGCGAGGCATAGTCGACGTCGGCAACGGTGAAATCGGTGCGGTCCCAGATCGTCGACCATCGTGAGCTGATGCGGGTGATGTCTTCGCCGCCCTCCCAGGTGAACCGATCGTGGTGAGCGCAGTCGAGTGCCTCGACGGTGATCGCCGCGTGATCGAGCGCACTCGAATGTTCGGCCCGAGAGATGACGAAGGCCGTTGCCCCATCGCACGCGATATCGCAGTCGTACATGCACAGCGGATCGGACACCATACGCGCACCGAGATAGGTTTGCAGGTCCAGCGGATCGGTGTAAATCGCCGAGGGATTGAGACCGGCGTTGGCACGCTGCACGATCGCGATTGACGCAAGCTGTTCCCGGGTAAGCCCGTAACGCAGCATTCGCGCCCGAATCTGGATGCCCGCAAGATTCGCCGCGGTAGCGCCAAACGGCAACTGCCACCCCATCATTCCGGTCGGCCGGCCCCCGCGTGCTCCGTACCCTTGGCGCCGACCAGCCCCCTGCGCGGTTCCCTCCCAGATGCTGCGCCAGCACAGCACGTGATTGGCCACACCACCGGTGACCGCGAGCATCGCATCGACAACAGCGCCGAGCTGCCCCGGTGACTCGACACCACCGGCAACCCAATTAGGTTTCACGCCGAGCGCGTCATGGATGGCTCGCAACGATGCGCCTGAGAACCCCGGACCCGCCTGTGACGCACCGGGATACGTGGTGAGCCCGTCGATATCGGCGAGGGTCAGGCCGGCATCTTCGACGGCGGCCATACACGCCTCGGCGGTGAGCCCCAACGCATCACGGCCGAGCCGCCTGCCGATAGCGGACTGGCCGACGCCACTGATGACAACCTTGTCGGCGAGCGGGGTCGCCATCACAGATCCGGCTCGAAGAGCGGAACGAACACCCGCTCGTCACCGTCGTCGTACCGCTCGAACGTCACGCGAACCGGCATCCCCCCTGTGATTTCACTCGGATCGATATTCACAAGGTTGGTGAGCACCCGGACCCGGTCATCCTCGACCGGATTGACGAAGGCGATGATGTACGGCGGAGTAAAGCCCGGAAAGAACTGGTGGTGGTTGATCGTCCATGACTCGACGCGCCCGCGACCGCTGAGCACAACGTATTCGGGCACCCCGTGGTCATACGGACACCGCAGGGCGGGAGGGTGGAATAGCCGCTCACAGCGTGTGCACCGCTGCAGGCGCCACACCCCGTCGCCGCCGGAGGTCCAGTAGGTCCGGTTCAGATCGGACAGCAGCGGCAAGGGCCGCTCGATCGCGGTGTCGCTCACGGCTTGTCGCCGAAGATGAACCGATCGGCGATCGCATGCTCGTTGCGGATCGACATCTCCTGGGCCGTGTTCAGCCACAGACCGTCAAATCCCTTGGAGTGCATGCCGGCGTGAATGGCGCCGATGTTCTTGAGGTCCTGGGTCGGCAACTCGCCCCAGCCGTCATAGTCCTGCCAGCGCTCGAACTCCTGCCAAGTGGTCTCGGGAACTTCACCGGGCGCGAAGTGCTCCAGCGAGAACATCTCGAAGGTGCACCGGTTGGGATCCTCGGCATCGGGCAGCATCCGGTAGCCGAGCAGGCACGACTTCTCCACCAGAATCACCAGGGTCGGGAAGACGTGCCAGTCGCCGTTACCCGCGAAGTACTGCTCCATCGTCATCTTGGGGAAGTCGACGCCCTCGGCCAGCGCGAGTTCTTCACACATCTTGTGATAGAGGATGAACGGCGAGACCTCGCCCGGCTCCATCTTGGCCAACTCTTGCGCGGCGCGGTAGTCGCGTTCGGTGACCAGTGAGCCCACTTCGAGATAGTTGTACTGCATCGAGTTCGCGAACACCTCCGGGCGGGCCGCCTGCTCCTGACGTGCGCTGTCGCGGTTGGCGGTGTCGGGACGCTGGGTGTAGACGAAGCGGGAGTGGTTCTGGTAGGTGATCGTCGGCGTGTACGGGGCGTAGACGTATTCCTGTGGCTGAGCGGGTTCCGCCGTCGGCCGCGGGCCCTGTGTGGAGCGCAGGGTCTGCGGATGGGTGCCGGGTGTGTGGTAGCCCTCAATGAACGCGTCGATCACCGTCTTGTAGTTGGCGGGCAGGAACGTTCGCTTGCGCCAGCGGTAGCGCATGTCCTGCAAGCGGAACGGCTCCAATGCCGTCGGTAGCGGGTCGAGCCATTCGAGCAGTTCCGGCGGATCGTCGGCCATGGTGATGAACACCCAGCCGCCCCACGTGCCCACCTTGATCGGGGCGAGGCCCCACTGATCGCGGGGGCGCGAGGCGAACTCGTCACGGCAGGGTACGAACGACGACCGGCCGTCCAGTCCGTAGCGCCAGCCGTGGAACTCACACCGCAGGTTCCCCTCGGATGCGCATCCACTGCCGCGCACGATCTTCATTCCGCGGTGCGCGCACGTGTTGTAGAAGGCCTTGATGGCGCCGTCCTTCTGGCGCACCACCATCACCGACTGCCTGCCGATCGTGTACTCGTAGTAACAGCCCGGGTCGGGAATCTCCTCTTCGCGGCATGCGACCTGCCAGACCTGGGTGAATAGCCGGTCCAGTTCGAGCCGCAGGAAGTCCGGATCGATGTAGCGGCTCTTGGGGACGAAAGTCTCACCGCAGCCGAACTTCTCCGGCACCCGCGCTGTGGCCGCCTTGGTCATCATCACCCCATTCGTCTGTCAGCTTGCGGGTGGTTTGTCGAAGATGTTGGGCCACAACACCGCTTCCTTGAACGACGTCTCGATCTCGGCGAATGCGGTGGGGATGTCCCAGGTGCCGGAAACCGACACAATCTCGCGTTCGATGACCGGGTTGGACATCAAGCTGATCCGGCCGTTCCCGGCGAAGATGATACGGCGATTGAGCCATTCCGATTGGACGCTGGCCAGATAGGCCACCGGAGGTACGCAGTTCTTCGGGGAGAGCCGAATGTTGGATTCGGAGTAGTCCATGCTTCCGCCGCCCTTGATGCCCTGCGTCATCCGGGTGCCCGCGATCGGTGCGACGGCATTGGAGCGCACTCCGTAGTTCTTCAACGCGTTGGCGCAGGAGAACGTGAATCCGACGATGCCCATCTTTGCGGCCGCGTAGTTCGGCTGGCTGGGCGCGCCCTGAAGCCCGGACATCGACGTGAAGTTGATGAGCCGGTACTGGCCGCCGCGGTTCTCCCGCCACCATCCCGCGGCATGCCGGGTGACGTTGAACGTGCCCTTCAGGTGCACCGCCACCACGGCGTCCCAATCCTGCTCGCTCATCTTGAACACCATGCCGTCGCGCAAAATCCCTGCCGCGTTCACCACGACGTCGAGGCCACCCAGCGTGTCTGCGGCACGATCGATGAGATCCGCGCACGCTGCGAAGTCGGTGATGTCGGTGGTGTCCGCGAAGGCCTTGCCGCCCCGTGCGTTGATGGCCGCCGCGACCGCTTCGGCCGGTCCCGCGTCGTGACCGGTGCCGTCGACACCGACCCCGGCGTCGGAGACCAGGATGGTCGCCCCTTCGGCGGCTAGGCCTTCGGCGATCGCCGCCCCGATCCCACGGCCCGCCCCGGTCACCAGCGCGGTCCGTCCGTCCAGAACAGCCATCGACTTCCGCTCCTCCACTCAAACATCTACCCATTCAGCATACAGAACACACAGACACACTTTGTATAGGTGTTACGTCTAGTCGAAGCCCCACTCCGAGTAGCGACGCTCGAGCTCGGCCAGCGCCTGCCGGCCGCCGCGCTCACCCCTCTCTTTCATGAAGTTGAACTCGTCGTCACGCCATGTCAGATTGCTGAACACGGTGTGTCCCATGGGGACCCAGTCCCCGAATTGGGCCATTCCCACCGCGTGCCAGAAGGCGATGAGCGCATGCTTGCCGACCATCAGGCCGTCGGCCGAATGGTGGGCGATCGCACGCGCGTACCGAAGCGCCTCGTCGCGCAGCGCGTCGGCGGGCACCACCGAGGCGGCGACACCCCAGTCGCGCAGCTCTGTCGCGGTAACCTTGCGACCGGTGATCATCGCCTCGTAGCCGCGGTTGGGACCGAGCTTGAGCAGTGCCAACGGCATGGCAGTCGAGAAGCCGGCGAAGCCGATCCGCGCTTGTGGGCGCGCCAGATACATGTCGTCGGACACCACGAGGATGTCGGCGGCGAGCGCGAGGTTCATCCCCGCCCCCAACGTCGCGCCCTGGCAGGCGGCGATGACGGTCTTGGGAAACTCCAGCCAGTTCGTCAGATGCCGATGCAGCCGCCGCGCGTTTCCCATGCGAGCCGTCTGGGGCAGTTTCTTGCCCTTCGTCAGGCCAGCCTGCTCGACCGGGAGTTTGCGCACGTCGTCGCCGCTGCAGAAATCCTTGCCCTCGGCGAGAAGCACGACGACCTTTACGTCGTCATCGTCCTCGGCGATATCGAGGCGGTTCTTGAACAGCGCGTGCATGTCCGGCGACAGGATCGCGTTACGGCGGTCCGGACGGTTGATCGTGATCTGAGCGATGTGCGGTTCAACGACCTCGTAACGCACCCAGTCCTCGTTGACCTCGATGTCGCGGGCGCCCTGCTCGTCGGTGCTCATGCCACCTCAATTCCGGCGCGCTGCGTCGGCAGCACATAAGAACACTAGCCGATCAATTGTTTCATAGGGTGGTACCTTCCCTGCATGGCAACCGTCGCGGTCAGCAAGCACATCGATGCGCCCGCCCAGGCCGTGTGGGCGATCCTGGCCGACTTCGCGAACGTCGGCTGGATCCCCGTCGCGGGTGAGGTAGACGTCGAGGGCGAGGGCCCAGGCATGCGGCGCATCATTCATGGCAGCGGCGGAACGCCCGTCGTCGAGACGCTGATCTGGATCAAGCCCGATCAGAACGCACTGTCGTATGCGATCGCGGACTCCCCGCTGCCGGTGAGTCGGTTTCATGCCGTCGTCACGGTAACCGACAACGGTGGGCCCGAAGGTGGGTCTACGGCCAGCTGGGGAATCGACTACGAGCCGGTCGGCGATGACGCCAGCGCCCGTGGCGCGATCGACCTGATCTACAGCACGATGGCCGGCTGGCTGGCCGACGCGGTCACGGCCGACAGCGTTTGAGCCGATGGAACACTTGGACATCATTTGTTCATAAGTCTAGGATATGTCCGGTGATAGATCCCCTCGATCTTGTTCTGATCAGCGTCGATGACCACACGGTGGAGCCGCCCGACATGTTCAAGGGCCGGGTGCCTAGCCGCTTCGCCGAGGATGCGCCCCGAATCGTCGAGGATCCCGCGGGGGTGTGCTATTGGGAGTACGCGGGTCTGCAGCTTCCGAACATCGGGCTCAACGCCGTCGCAGGGCGCCCCAACGACGAATGGGGCTTCGAGCCGTCACGATTCGACGACATGCGCGCCGGCTGCTACGACGTCGACGCTCGTGTCGACGACATGAACGCGTCGGGCGTGCTGGCGTCGTTGTGCTTTCCCTCCTTCCCGACGATCTCGGGGGCGTTGTTCACCTTCCGCGGCGACCGTGACATCTCTGAGGTGATGGTCCGCGCCTACAACGACTGGCACATCGAGGACTGGTGCGGACGCCATCCCGACCGGTTCATCCCGTTGGGCATCCTGCCGCTGTGGGATCCGGCTCTAGCCGCAGCCGAAGTCAAGCGCTTGTCCGACAGGGGCTGCCACGCCGTCACGGTGCCCCAGCACATCGGCAGCTACGGGCAGCCGCCGTGGCAGGACCCGCAGTGGGACGTGATGTGGGAAGCCGTGTGCGAGCACAACACCGTCGTCAACATCCACATCGGCACCGGAGGCGGGGTTCCTGTCCCGTCCGACCAGACCACCTATCTCGCCTATAATTCGATGCTGGCCATCGACACCATGCGGTTCACCGCCGACCTCCTGTTCTCCCCCGTTGTCGTCAAGTTCCCGACGATCAAGTTCGCGCTCTCCGAGGGCGGCATCGGCTGGATTCCCTTCCTGCTCGAACGGTTCGAGGACATCTACTCCCGCCAGCGCGCATGGACCGGCGACGACCTCGGTGATGACCGGAGCCCGACCGATGTTTTCCGCCGCAATTTCATGTCGTGCTTCATCCGCGACAGGGTGGGAATCGAGATGCGCGATCGCATCGGTGTGGAGACCATCTGTTGGGAGATGGACTATCCGCATTCCGACAGCAGCTGGCCGGACGCGCCGGAGCAGCTCGCCGCGCAGTTGGAAGGGTGCTCACCCGGCGAGATCGAGGCGATCACGTGGCGTAATGCGGCGCGCGCGTTCGGCTACGACGCCGTCGACCGGCTGGGGCGACAGAACTGCACCGTTGCGGCGTTGCGGGACAAGATCGTCAGCCTCGACCTGGCAGCGCCGAAGGTCGACGCCGGTCGAGCACCCAGGGCCGGAACGACCGCCATCACCTACGGCGAGATGAAGGAGCGGATGGCGTCCATCATCCGCGGCGGCACGTGACCGATCGCGACTACGGCGTGGTCCTCAACGACGCGGACCGAGCGTTTCGCGACGCGGTATGCGAGTTTCTGTCCTGTTCGCTGACCCCCGACCTGCTCAGCAGGGAGGGTAGCGAATCCAGCCGGCTTGATCGAGTGCGGCTGTGGCAGCGCCGACTTCACGACGCTGGACTGGCCGCGATCTCCTGGCCGGTCAAGTACGGCGGACGTGCGGCCACCCCGGCACAGCAGCTGATCTTCAACGCCGAGATGGCCGCGGCAAACGCACCCGAGCCGATCAACCGCAGTGCAATCAATCAGCTCGGCCCCACGATCATCCAATGGGGCACCGACGAACAGCGCGCCCGATACCTCCCCCGAATCCTGTCTGCCGAAGATGTCTGGTGCCAGGGCTTTTCCGAGCCCGAGGCGGGCAGCGACCTCGCCGCGCTGCGAACCAAGGCCATCATCGAAGATGACGAACTCGTCATCACAGGGCAGAAGATTTGGACGTCGAAGGCCTCCTACGCCGACTGGATCTACATTCTGGCGCGCACCGATCCCAGCGCAGGCAAGCGAGACGGGATCAGCTACATTCTGGCGGATCTCAGATCTCCGGGCATCGAAGTGCGGCCCATCCGGCAGATCACCGGGGCCGCCGAGTTCAACGAGGTGTTCTTCGACGCCGTGCGGGTGCCGTTGGCCAATGTGCTCGGCCCGCTGCACGGCGGCTGGAAGGTCGCCAAGTCAACCTTGGGTTACGAGCGGGTGGGGCAGAGCCGCACCCATCGGATCCAACGTCGGCTCGACATCTTAGTGAAGATGGCTCAGCAGCCGAACGCACTGACCGACAAGGGGTTCGATGACAGCTACGTCGCCGACCGGATCGCCCGTTACGCCGCACAGGTGGAGGCGCTGCGACAGATTGCCGCGCAGGCGACCGCGGCGGGCGTGCGCGGCGTCAGCCCTGGTCCGGAGGCTTCGGTCGCCAAACTGCTGACCTCCGAGGTGGACCAGTCCATGGCGACTTTCGGGCTCGAGCTGGCCGGTCCCGCAGGCACGTTGGAGCGCGGCTCGCCCGGGGCCGCCAAGAAGGGCAACGTCGCCCACAGCTACCTGCTGATGCGCGCGGCCACATTCGGCGCCGGCACGTCGGAGATTCAACGCAACGTCGTCGCCGAACGACTGCTGGGACTGCCCCGTGACCCCTGACATCGCCACCTCGTCGAGGCCGTCACTGGCCGAGATCGCCGACACCGCGGCCGAACTCGCCGAGCTTCGCGCTTCCGCGGACGACACTCTTCGGCAGGCCTGGTCGGTGGAGCGCTGCCGCGCCCTTCTGGACGGACCGGGGCCGGCGTTCGACGAGTCGCTGTGGACGACCGTCGTGGACCTGGGCTGGCCGGACGTGCTGGTGACGGAGCACAACGGGGGCGGCGGCGGGACACTGCGCGAGCTCGCGGTTCTCGTCGAGGCAGCCGGTGGCGCAGCTGCGCCGGTGCCGCTGGCCGCCACCGCTGCGGCCGCGTGGTGCGAGGACCGATGCGCCGACGGTGTTGCAGTCGTCCTTCCCGAACCGGCAACGCTTGCGGGCCAGTCTGTTTCGGGCTTGTTCGGGCTGGTGCCATACGGGGCCGTCGCGACGCGCGTCGTGATATTCGCCGAGAGCGACGGGCGGTCGGCACTGGGTGTGCTGGATCCTGCCGGACCAGGAGTCACACGGACGCCGCTGACGCCGCTCGACCACGACCCCGCGGCTCTCATCACACTCGACCGCGCGCCGATCCAGGTGATCGCCGACGGTGCCGACGCGGTCCGCCGCCACCGAAATGCACTGCTGCGTATGCGTGTCGGTATGGCCGCCGAACTGGTCGGCATCGCCGCCGCGGCCAACGAAGCCGCAACCGAATACGCGAAGGTTCGTGTCGCGTTCGACCGGCCGATCGGTTCGTTCCAGGCGATCAAACATCGCCTGGTCGACCAGCGTTGTGCCATCGAGGTCGGCCGGGCTCTGGTCAACCGGGCGGCCGACGCGTGCGATCAGGACCACCCCGACGCACCGGCGTTGGTGTCGCTCGCGGCCTTCTGGGCGGTCGACTCGCTGCGCGCCGTGCCGGAGGGCGCCACGCAGGTGTTCGGCGGCATCGCCTACACCTGGGAGCACGAGGCCCATGTGCACCTGCGCCGCGCAGCGACCGTCGCCGCGACACTGGGCGCGCGGGGGGAGCACCGCCGGGCGGTCACCGACTGGCTGGTCGCACGAGGCTGACGTCAGCGATAGTCGAGGGTGACATCCAGTCGGTCAAAAGTATTTACCAGCGCCGACTCCCGCTTGATCCGCTCACCG
Source organism: uncultured Actinomycetota bacterium (assembly GCA_963759655.1). GTDB lineage: Bacteria > Actinomycetota > Actinomycetes > Mycobacteriales > Mycobacteriaceae > Mycobacterium. The sequence goes on from CAVXAG010000014.1 coordinate 298,581, forward strand.
GTGACACGCAGCCCCTTGGCCCGTCGGATCAGCTCGGCGAGCACGAACCGTGCTTCGCGACGCGCGAGGGCCGCACCCATGCAAAAGTGCTCGCCCACACCGAAACCCACGTGGCCCGAAGCATCGGCGCGGGTGATGTCGAACTGTTCGGCGGTGGGACCCCAATGGTCGGCGTCGCGGTTGGCCGACGCATAGGCCATCAGAAGGCCTTCACCCGCACGGATCGTCTTTCCCCGCACCTCGACGTCACGGACAGCCTGGCGGGCCATGCTCATCACCGGCGTCCACCATCGCAGCGTCTCCTCCACGGTGTTGTCGGACAGCGACGGGTCGGCGAAGAGCGCATCGGCCTGCGCCGGATGCAGGTCCAAGCACTGGATGAGTCCCGCCAGCAGGCTCTGGGTGGTCTCGCTTCCTGCGGCGAGCAGTGTCATCGCATAGACCATGATCTGGGCCTCGTTGAACGGCTCGCCGTCGATTCGCACTTGCGTCAGCATCGTCAGCAGATCGTCGGTGGGATTCTCGGCCCGTTCGGCCGTCAGCCCCAGCAGGTACGGCGCGATTCGGTCGAAGATCAGCTGAAAGTCCGCGTCGCTGGCCAACCCGCTGCCCGCCTTGGCGATGGTGGTGGCCCACGAGGCCACCTTGGACCAATCCGCTTCCGGCACACCGAGAAAATGCGAGAAGATGTAGACCGGGATCGGCTCGGCGATGTACTCGATCCAGTCGAACTCCCCGGCGGGGAGGTCATCGAAAGCCTGGGCGACGACCTGCTGGACGCGGTCTTCCATCTTGGCCACCGCAGCGGGGGTGAACCGGACGCCGATCGCCTTGCGGTGCGCGCGGTGTTCGGGCGGATCCATGAACATGATCCCGCGACTTCCGAAGCCCTGAGGGTCGACGCCCTGGCGGTGGGCGATCAGGTCCATCATGATCGCGATGCGTTCCGACGTGAACTTCTCCGGCCGCGCGGAAATGGTCTTGATGTCGTCGTACTTCGTGACGACCCAGAACTTGCCTTCGTCGTACCAATGCAGCGGATCGGTCTCCCGCAGCTCGCGAAACGTCGCGTTGGGGTCGCCGAGATAGAACACCGGGTCGTCGAACCGGGCTTCAGAAAGGCCAGTGATCGTCGTCATAACATGAACAATAGAACACTGGATGTGAAGGTGTGAAACGCCTGCGCTGATCGGCGCCGAACCCTCCGCAGTGGACATCAACGAAACGAATAATGTTCAATTGTTCAGGCCTGGTCGGCCTCGGATTCGGATGCAGGAGCAGCGCAGTGAGCCAGGATCTTCCCACCACCGGTTTTTTGGCCGGTGTGCGCGTCCTCCAGCTCGGCGACGGCATCGCCGGCTCGAGCTGCGCCGCGCTGCTCGCCAGCCTGGGCGCCGACGTTGCCAAGATCGCCGGTCCTACCGCGCGCCGCGCGGGCCCCGCATTGGCCACCCCACACGGCAATACACCCGCAGTCGACGTCGTTCTCGACCACCGCAAACGGGTGCTCGACCCCGGCACCGATCCAGCCGAATACTCCCGCGCCGCCGACATTGTCATCCTCGACGGCGCCGCCGCGCCACCCGTGGACGCCCGCACGGTCCTTGTCACGCTGTCTCCCTTTGGCCTTGACGGGCCAGGCCATCCGGGCGGCGAGTTGGTGGCCCAGGCCAGCGGCGGGCTGCTGGCCACCATCGAGGACGGCGACGGCAACCCCGTGCCCGCCCCCGGCTACGTCGCACTCAAGTCCGCAGGCGCAGTCGCCGCGCTGGCCGCGCTGCACGGGCTGGACCGGAAGGACGACGCACCTTGCGCGGTACACGTCGACGTGTCCGTGCAGGAGGCCGTGATCTTCACCGCCGCGCTGCCCGAGTGCGCCCACGTCATCTACCGCTGCCCCGGCCGCGCCGGCAGCGGCCGCTACCTCGCGCCGTCCGGCGTGTTCGCCTGCCGCGACGGGCGGGTCCGCATCACGGCGGTGGAAAACCATCAGTGGAAGGGGTTGCTGGTCGCGCTGGGTAACCCGGACTGGGCGGTCGGCCTGGACGAACGCCCGGCCCGCATCGAGCACGCCGAGCTGATCAACGCCAAGGTCACCGAGTGGACCGTCGAGCGCGACAAGGCCGACTGCGCCGCGCTGCTGCAGGCCAACGGTGTCCCGTCGACGCCGGTCAACCTGCCCGGTGAGCTGCTGACCTCACCGCAGCTCTCCCATCGTGGCTTCGTGACCACCATGCGGCTGGACGAGCACGACGTCGCGGTCCTGGGCACACCGTGGCACACCACGCCCGGCCGCGCGGGCCGGCCACGGCCCGGTGGCCTCAAGACCCTTCGGATCGCCGAGCTCACCCACGTTCTGGCCGGCCCGCTCATCGGCGCCCTGTTGGGGGCGATGGGCGCTTCGGTAGTGCGGCTGGAGGACCCCGACCGCCTCGACATCTACCGGCGCAGCGGCCCGTTCGCCGACGGGGTGGCGGGCGTCGAACGGGGCGCGTACTACGCCGTGGCCAACCACTCCAAACGCAGTGTGATGATCGACCCCGCCCGCGCCGCCGACGAGGTCGCCGGTGTGCTCGCGGCAGCCGACGTCCTGATCGAGAACGTCGGGTCGTCGCGGCTCAACCGATTGCGCGTCGATCCGGCAGCGCTGGCCGCCTCGGGCCGACTGGTGGCGCGGGTATCGGGATTCGGGTCAGACGGCCCGCTGGCCGGATATCGCGTGTACGCCAACAACGTCCAGTCCTACGGCGGCCTTGCCGGCTTGACCACCGGCGCCGGCGACGAACCCGCGCGGTTGGGCACCGTATTGGCCGACCCGCTGTCCTCGGTGGTGGCCGCCGTCGTCATCGCGGCCTGGGCACTTGGACCGGGCCGCAACACGGGCGCAGTTGTCGACGTGTCCATGTCCGAAGTGGTCGCCTCCACCATCTCCGAGTACGTCACGGCAGCCTCGACCGAGCAGGCGACGCCGGACCCGCTGGTGCGGCGCGGGGTCTACCGCAGCGCCGACGCGCGCTGGGTTGCCGTCGAGCTGACCGGTGACGAACCGCGCGACTACGACCATGATGAACTCGCCGCGCTGGCCGCCGCGGATCCGGCCGAGGACGTCGCCGCTCGGCTGGCCGGCGCCGGAGTGCGGGCCGCGGTCGTGCGCAGCGCCGAAGAACTGGTGATCGACGAGCACCTGGCCGCCCGCGGGTTCTTTCCCGAAATCACCCATCCAGACCCGTCCCTCGGCACCGCGCGCCTGGTCGGGCTGCCGTGGCGGTTCGCCGGCGAGGGGCCCGTACCGCTTGCACCACCCCCGGCGCTGGGCAGCACGCCGCGATCCGCCGCCGTACGACAGGACGACCGTCTGAAGATGTCAGCATCTGAAACCGCGGCGACGGTGTGGTCGTCGACGTTCGTGCCGTCGAAATCGCCCTACCCCGAATACGGCCAGGAGGGTTACAGCGTGGCGTGGGTGGACACCGCGGGCGGGCGGTTGCAGGTTCTCGTCGACGGTTCCCGACCCGCACCCGGTACCGTCGGCCGGCTGATCGCCGCGACGCTGGGCGATGATGCCGTCGAGATGTTCGTGGCGGACCCCTCGTGACGGGCGTACAGATCACCGGGGTCGGCGTCACCGAGTTCGGCAGGCACGGCGACACGCCGCTCGCCGACCTGGGCGTCGCCGCGGCCGAGACAGCGCTGGCCGACGCGGGCATCGGCTATGACGCCGTCGGCGAGGTGTTCACCTCCTCCGCGCTGGCGGGACCCCAGACCGGCCTCTCGGTGGCTCACCGGTTGGGCCGCACCGCAATTCCGGTGACCGCTACGGAAAGCGCGTCGGCCGGCGGCATGGTGGCGCTGCGGCACGCGGTCTGGGCGGTGGCCTCCGGCCGATGCCGCACGGCGCTGGCGATCGGCTACGAGAAAACCACCACGTTGGAGCCCGGCGGCGTGGTGCCCGCGGCCGTCGGCTTCTGGGACCGCTTCCCGCCGCAGCTGCACTACGCCATCGAGGCGGCGCATTGGCTGCACGAGGCACAGTGCGGGCCGGAGATCATCGCCGCGGTCGCGGCCAAGTCGTACAACCAGGCCCGGCTCAACCCCCTTGCCGCGCGGCGCAACCCCGAGCAGGTGACCGTCGACGACGTGCTGGGCGCGCGAATGGTGGCCGAACCCCTGACCAAGATGATGTGCCACGCGTCGACCGACGGCGGGGCGGCTGTCGTGGTCTCCGCCGACGCCGCGCCGCGGTCGGTGTCGGTGCTGTCGATCGAGCAGACCAGCTGGCCTGCGGATCCATCGTGGCCGCTCGTCGGCCCAGTGGTGGGCCCCCCGTCACAGATCACCTTGACCGCCAAGCGGGCCTACAACGCCGCCGGGGTGGATCCGAGCGACGTCGGCGTCGTGTCGCTGCACGACATGTGCGCCAGCGAGGAAATCACCGCCCTGATCGCGATGGGCCTGGCCGACTCGGCGGGTGTGGTGAAACTGGCCGAGTCCGGTGGGTTGGCATCCGACGGTTCGCTCCCTACAAACACCGACGGCGGGTGCATTGCACGCGGCCATCCAATCGGGGCGACGGGTTTGGCCCAAGTCGCCGAGATCGTGAGTCAGCTTCGCGGAGACGCGGATTCGCGGCAGGTCGCCGAACCACGGACCGGCCTGGCGCAGGCCGTCGGCGGCGGCGGCTCGTGCGTCGTCACCCTGCTACGCCGCTGACCGATCAGGCGATCGCTCCGCTCTCTTTCAGCGCCATGATCCGGTCCCAGTCACCACCGAGCTCGAGGATCAATTCCTCGGTGTTGGCCGCGAACTCCGGCGTCGGGCCGAGAGTCAGCGGCATGCTCGTCAAAAAGAACAGGGCTGGCCACCAGATCGAACGACTCGCCGTCCTGCATGACGCCGACGATGTTGCCGTTGGCTCTCACCTGGGGATCGCTGCACACCTCGGCGGTGTTGAGCACCGGTGCCCACTGACCCGTGAAGCCCTCCAACGCCTGTCGCCAATGTTGCAGCGGCTGGGCGGCGATGGCCTCGCGCAACACCGCGATCGCCTCGCCGGCGTTGCGCGTGAGCAATTCGTGGCTGGCGAAGCGCTCGTCGGTAGCCAACTCGCCGACGCCGACGCGTCGGCAGAACTCGGCGAAGTAGCGGAACCCCTGCAGCATCGACAGCCCGAGGAATCGGTCGTCGCTGGTGCGGTAAAAGCCGACCAACGGATTGTGTGGCGTCACGTTGGCGCCCGCGGGGTTGGCCACCCACGGCTCACCGCTGATCAGCGCCGCGTTGATCGCCACCCCGGACGCCCACACACCCACCCCGAGTAACGAAATGTCGACCACCCTGGCGTTGCCGGTTCGCTCCCGCTCGAACAGCGCCGCGGCAATCCCGCCGGCGATCGTCATGCCACCGATCGAGTCCCCGTAGGCCGGACCGGGCTGTGCGATAACACCATTGAGGTCGCTCGGGGTGGCGCTGAACGCGCCCGCAGCACGGCTCCAGAACCCCGTCATGTCATACCCGCCGGTCCCGGCATCATCGCCGAGCGGCCCGTAGGCGGTGCCCCTGGCGTACACGATGCGCGGGTTCACAGCACGGACGTCGTCGACGTCGATCTTGAGCTTCTTGCGGGCCGCGGGCAGAAAATTGGTCAGGAACACATCGCTGGTGCGGACGATGTCCATCAGCAGCTCGTAGCCCTCAGGTGTCGAGATATCCAGCGCCACCGAACGTTTGCCGCGATTGGCGTGCTCCATCACCGGATTGCGGTTGCCCTCGACCTTGATGTGTCCGAGTTGCTTGAGTCCCCGCTGGGAATCTCCGGTCTGCGGGTGTTCGATCTTGATCACGTCGGCGCCCCAGTCGGCGAGCACCGCGCCGGCCGCTGGGACAAACGTCCACTGCGCCACTTCCAACACTCGCACACCCGTCATCGGCGAAGGAGCAGGTTGCGTCATTGCCATGCCTCCTGTGGAGTCGGCGCGCGCCGGTACAATTGTCGCCAAGCTGAACAATAGAACACGCATTGTCTATCTGCTACAGTCGGGTCGTGACGAGCGCGTTGTCGCACCTTCGGGTGTGCGACTTGAGTGGCCAGCTGGCCGGCGCGGGAGCTACAAAGATTCTGGCCGCGTTCGAAGCGGAGGTCATCAGGGTCGAGGATCCCGCGACCCAGGGCCTATGGGACGCGCTGCGCGGGGTCGGCCCTTACGTCGATGACCGTCGCGGGGTCAACCTCGGTGCCGGATTCAACAACCACAACGTCGGCAAGTACGGCGTGACGATCAACCTGCGCACCGACGAGGGCAAGGAGCTGCTCCGCGAGCTCATCGCCATCAGCGACGTCGTCTGCGAGAACTTCGCAGCAGGTGTGATGGAGGGCCGCGGCTTCGGCTACGACGAGCTACGGAAGATCAAGCCCGACATTGTCTACGTGTCCAACTGCGGGTTCGGCCACACCGGACCCTACCGGGACTTCAAGACCTGGGGTCCCATCGTTCAGGCGGTCAGCGGTCTGACATTCACCGCGGGTCTCCCCGACACGGAGCCCTCCGGTTGGGGCTTCTCCTACATGGACCACGGCTCGGCGTTCTACATGACGATCGCGATCCTGGCGGCGCTGCACCACCGCGAACAGACCGGCGAGGGACAGCACGTCGATCTCGCCACTGTGTCGGCCGGCATCGCGATGCTGCCGACAGAGGTGCTCGACTGGACGGTCAACGGACGCTCGATCGCGACCGCGGGAGGTAACCGCGCCGACTTCGCCGAGATGGCCCCCCACGGCATCTACCCGTGCCGCGGCGACGACCGATGGATCGCCATTGCCTGCCGGGACGACCGCGAGTTCGGCCTACTTGCCAAGGTACTCAACGAGCCAGGGTTGACGTCGGACCGGTTCGCGACCCTGCAACAGCGCCTTCGCGTCGCCGACGAGTTGGACGAGATGATCAGCGCCGTCACGGCAACGCGCGACGCAATCCTGCTCGGCGACGACCTGATTGCAGCCGCAGTCCCCGCCAGCGTCGTCAACAGCCCCGCCGAACGCATCGACGGCGACCCCGACCTCGCCGCGATGGGACTCTTTCCCACCGTGACCCATCCCGACATCGGCACAGTTCGAGTCGAGGGTATCCCCTTGCGGTTCTCCGCAACTCCATGGCAGATCACCTGCGCCGCACCGCGATTGGGCCAACACAACCGCGAGGTACTGGGGGACCTTCTCGGCCACTCCGACGACGAGCTCGGCGATTGGGCGAAGCGAGGTGTGATCTGAGCTCCCTGAGAGGTCTGCGCGTCATCGAGATCAGCGACCAGTTCACTGCGGTCGGGGCCCGGGTGCTCGCCGAGCTGGGCGCCGACGTCATCGTCGTCGAACCGCCGACCGGCTCGCCACATCGGTCCCGGCCGCCGTTCGTCGACGACGAGCCGGGCGTCAACCGGAGCCTGCTCTGGTGGGCGGGCAACGTCGGAAAGCGGGCAGTGACAGTCGATCTGACCACCGAGGCAGGTGTACGCGCTCTCCTGGAACTGATCGCGACCGCCGATATCGTCATCGCGGGCAGCGACCAGTGCGACGGCAGCAAAATCGGCTACCAGCACTGCGCGGCCAATGACACAAGGTTGATCTGGGTGTCGGTGAGCCCGTTCGGTCTCGGCAGCAGCCGCGCCGGCCAACCCGTCACAGACCTGACCATGCTGGCAGGCGGCGGCCCGGTGTGGAACTGCGGATACGACGACCGAACCCTTCCGCCGATCCGAGGCGCCGGCGATCAGTCGTCCAACATCGCCGGAATGTACTGCGCCATCGGCGCGCTCGTAGCTCTCACGCATCGGGACCACACCGGCCAGGGCCAGCTTGTCGACGTCAACGTCACCGCTGCGTGCAATGTGACCTGCGAACAGACGACGTACCACTGGCTGGTGAACCAGAGCGTCTGTCTGCGTCAGACCGGCAGACACGCCTATCCGATCCCGAGCTCGAAGGTCCAGGTTCGTTGTGCCGACGGCCATTACGCGACCACCGGCGTGCTTCCCCGCAAACCCGAGGAGTTCGCCCGGCTCGTGAAGTGGCTCGGCGAACTCGGCCTGACCGAAGAGCTGCCGGAGGCGGTGTTCCTCGACCTCGCCGCGCAACGCGACGAACCAGTGGACATCGCGATGATCGGCGCCGACGACGAGACGACGGCGATCCTGAGCGCCGCCCGAGACGCGATCCGGTTGATCGCGTCGAGTCTGCCCGCCAAGGAATTCTTTATCACCAGCCAGCTCCGCGGCTTTCCCTGCGGCGCCGTGTTGCCGCCCGACGCGGCCTTCGACGACGAACACACCGTCGCCAGGGGCTTTCACGTGCCGGTCGAGCACCCCGAACTCGGCAGGACCGTCACCTACCCCGGCACACCGTATGTCTTCAGCGAGACGCCACCCGCCGCGCCGGTACGGCCGCCGCTGCTGGGCGAGCACAATGCGTTGCTCGACGAACTCGCCCAACGGCGGCCATGAGCGACGGACACCGCCTCACCCACATCGGCCTGTGCGTCCGGGATATCGATCGATCCGCCGAGTTCTATTGCGCAGCACTCGGGTTCGCCGAAGTCGCCCGCACGAGGTTCGACGACGACGCGACCGCGGCCCTGCTCGATGTTCCCGGTCTCGTCCTGGACGTGGTCTACCTGCAACGCGACGGATTCCGCCTCGAACTGCTCGGATACGCCCAACCCGCAACTGTCGGGAACACTGCCCCGCGACCGATGAACGCGCTGGGCTTCACACACCTGTCGTTTCGAGTAGACGACCCCGACAGCCTCATAGAAGCGGTCGTCAGGCATGGCGGTCGAGCACTCGAGAAACGCACCGTCAGCTTCGCAGGAGGAAACCGGGGTCTGATGGCGGCCGACCCCGACGGCAACCTGCTCGAACTGATCGAGCGGGTCCCACGGCATACAGGTGACTGATCAACTAGGCACCGGTCGTTCGATTGTTCAACACGATGATAGAGTGGCTGCGTGCCGGCGACCAGCGAGTTGATGTATTCGCCGTTCTCGAAGGCGATCTTTGACGATCCGTATCCGGTGTACCGCCGGCTACGTGACGAGGCACCGATCTATCGCGATCCGGAGAACCGGTGGTGGGTGCTGTCCCGGTTCGACGATGTCGCAGGCGCGTTGCGGGATTGGCAGACCTACTCGTCCAAACTGGGCCCGGCCCCGGAAAACCCGGATGACGACGGCCGAAAGTACTCGGTCATCTCGATGGATCCGCCACGCCACGACCGCATCCGCGGAGTCCTCAAGGGGTTCTTCACCCCCAAGGCGGTCGCAGCGATGCAGGACGCCCTCCAGGCCGTAGTCAACCACCACCTGGACAGGTTGCAGCCAGGTACCACCGTCGATGCGATGGAGGCGTTCGCGTTCTCTGTGCCCACCGACGTCATCGGCGACCTGCTGGGGGTGCCGCAGGCCGACCGTGAGCAGTTGCGCATCTGGTGGGAGGCATTTCTCACCCGCCACGAGGGCGAGGTCGCCATGCCACCCAGCGCCATCAAGGCCAACCGCAAGATCACCGCATACATCAGCGATCTCATCGAAGAGCGGCGCACCACACCCGGCGACGACCTCATCAGCATCGCGCTGAGGGCAACATTCGACGATCCCCAGGCCGGCGGTGAACGCTCGCTCACGCCGCACGAGGTTCTGATGTTCGCCAACCTGCTGTCGGCCGCGGGGTCGGAGACCACTCAGAAGTTGATCTCCAACGGCCTGGTCGCGCTGCACGAGCATCCCGACCAGTGGCAGCGGATCGTCAACGACCACAGACTGATTCCCGCGGCTGTCAACGAGGCACTGCGCTATGACACACCCAGCCATTGGGTGGCCCGTACGTTGACGCATCCCATCGAAAAGCACGGAGTGACGATGGATGCGGGCGACTGGGTCCTGCTGCTCCTTGGCAGCGCCAACCGCGACGAGCGCCGCTACGACGAACCCGACCGGTTCATCATCGACCGTCCGCGTGGCACCGACGTTTACTTCGGCTGGGGCATCCACATTTGCCTGGGCCAATGGCTGGCGCGCCGGGAGGCGCAATTGGTGTTCGAATACGTCGCTAAGAAGTTCCCGAACTACACCGTCGGCGCCCACCAGCGCGTCCTGACCGCGACCGTGCGCGGCTACACCAGCGTGGAGATGACGCTGAAGTAGTTAAACGGCTCCCGGCCACACGCATTTCCACGAGCTGGATTCCACTCCTTGAGACAGCCTGACAGATTCTGACCTTCGCTATTGGAAGACGCCGGGTGACTCCGAGTAGTCCACTGTGGACAGTTCGGTCATACCGCCGTCGATGTGCAACACGGTGCCCGTGACGAACGCTGCGTCGTCGCTGGCTAAAAACGCCACTGCGGGCGCGATTTCGGAGTCCGGGTCGGCACCGCGTTTCATGGGCGACGCCACCGCTGTGCGGGTGTAGTTGTCCCATTCGGTCCCGATCATGTCGCGCTGGACGTCGGTCAGCGCGAACGGGCACACCGCGTTCACGCGTATGCCGTGCCGCGCCCACTCATTCGCGCCGACCTTCGTCAACGCGTGCACGGCTCCCTTGGCGGCCGAGTAGGGCGCGGTGTAGGCCATGCCGCCGAGCGCGGAACCCGATACGAAGTTGATCACCGACGCCCTGCCGGTTTCCTTCAGATACCCGAACGCGCTCTGCATGAACCGAAACGTCGCCTTGGGCCCAGTCGCCTCCGACAGCTCCCAGTCCTTGTCGCTGACCAGCTCAAGAGCCTTCGGCATGGCGAAGTACTGCGCGGCATTGACCAGGACATCCAGCCGGCCGTCCAGGGCGGACTCGGCGGTGGCCGCCTCGATATCCTCGCGTTTGGCGACGTTGGCCTGGACGAACATGGCCGCGCCGCCCGCCGATTCGATCAACCCGACGCACTCGCGGCCCTTGTCCTCGTCGAGGTCGACGACGGTAACCCGCGCGCCCTCGGCGGCGAGGCGGCGAGCGATCGCGCGCCCCAACCCCTGTGCACCGCCGGTGACGAGGGCGTTTCGATTACTCAACCGGGACAAGCCGTGCCTCCTAGATTGAACAGTGGAACATCATTCGTTCTATCATTCAAGATGATGACAGATCACCGACGGAGAGGGGAATGCGATGCGCGTCGAAGTGGATCGCGATCTGTGCGAGTCCAACGCGGTATGCGTCGGTATCGCACCAGACATCTTCGATCTCGGAGATGACGACCTGGCGCGTGTACTGGTGGACGAGGTGCCGCCGGACCGTGAGGTCGACGCGCGGGAGGGGGTCGGCTTGTGTCCGAAGATCGCGCTGAAACTGCACGGCGATTGACCGCCTGTCGATGAACCTTGGTCTGACCGACGAGCAGAAGCTGCTGCAGGACACCGCATCCGAACTCGCGGAACACCTGGCGACCACCGATCCGAGCGATATTCCGACCGGCGACGCCCTCACCGACCACTGGCGCAAGGTCGTCGAGCTCGGAGTGCCCACGCTGCGCTCCCCCGGCTTGTGCGGTCTGGATGCCAGCGGTGTCGAGACGGTGGTGGTCGTCGAGCAGCTGGCGCGCACGCTGTGCGCGGTGCCGGTCGTCGGACAGGCGGTCTTGGCGACCGAATTGCTGGAGGCCGCCGGAGCCGATAAGGAGCTGGAACTCATCGCCGAGGGCAACCTGCGTGTCACACCCGTACTCACCGGTGATCTGAGGCGATTCGGTGCGGCCGAGTCCGATGGGATCGCATTCGATGCCGTCGGGGCCACCCACGGCCTGCTCGTGCTGGAGGCCGACGGGGCACGGCGCCTGGCATGCGCGCCATTGGAGGGCGCCGGCGGGCAGGGCCTGGACCTCACCCGCACGCTGCGCAGGGTTCCCGCCGACTTCGCGGCATCGGCGTCGGCGACCGGTGAGCCGATCGACGATCAACGATGGCACCGGGTTGAAGCACTCGCGCTGACCGCCATTGCCGCGGACCTGGTGGGTGTCATGCAGGGCGCGCTGGACGAAGCGGTGCGCTATGCGGGTGAGCGAGTGCAGTTCGGGGTCAGGATCGGCTCGTTCCAAGCGGTGCAGCACATGCTGGCCGAGGCGCTCGTCCGCGTCGAGGGGGCCAGGAGCTGTTTGTGGCACGCCGCCTGGGCGATCGACCATCTACCGGTCGACGAGGCGCGGCTGGCGGCCATGACGGCGAAGGCGTACGCCGCGGCCGCGGGCCGTGACGTTGTCGAGACGGCGGTTCAGGTGTTCGGGGGGATCGCGATCACCTGGGAGCACGTCGCGCACCTGCGCGTACGCCGAACGCTGGTGGATCGCCGACTGTTCGGCGACGAAACCACGCAGTACGAGGCCATCGCGCAGATACGGCTGGCGAACGAGGGGTTGGCGTAGCCGATGGACTTCAACGACACCCCCGAGGGGGCCGAGTTCCGCTCGCGCCTCCGTCAGTGGCTTCGCGACCACAGCGCCGACGCCGCAATCCCCGACGACCCAGCCGCCCGCGCCGACGCCCAAAATGCCTGGCACCAAACGCTGTATGAAGCCGGCTACATCGGATTATCGTTCCCGGTCGAGTACGGAGGCCACGGCCTGCCGCCGAGCTACGAAGCGATCCTGAACGACGAGCTCGGCCACGCTGGGGCACCGCCGATCGAAGGGGTCGGTCACCTCAGTAACGCGTTGAGGCTGTTTGGGACCGACGGCCAGCGGGCCGAACTGCTGCCCGGCCTGTTGTCGGGCGCAGTCCGCTGGTGCCAGGGGTTCAGCGAGCCGGAGGCGGGGTCGGATCTGGCGAGCCTGAAGACGCGGGCCGAGCTCGTCGAGGTCGACGGTCGGCCGGTTTTCCGCGTCAACGGACGCAAGATCTGGACCAGCTTCGCCGCGGTCGCCGACTGGTGTTTCCTGTTGTGCCGCACCGAACCCGACGCCCCGAAGCACGAAGGGATCTCCGTTCTGCTCGTCCCGATGTCGACGACCGGGATCGAGGTGCGCCCGATCACCAACGCCGCGCGCAACCGCGAGTTCGCCGAGGTCACCTTCGATGACGTCGAGGTTGCCGCCGAGAATCTGCTCGGCGAGCGGGGCCAGGGCTGGTCAATCGCCAACCAGCTCCTCGCCTACGAACGCGGGCCAAGTGACATCAACTGGATCAGCAGACTGTCACGGCAACTGCGCGGCCTGGAGCGAGACGTGCGGCTCGGCCGGATCGTGAACTCGCCGGCGACCAGAGCTCGCCTCGGCGAGGCGTACGCCGAACTGCGCGCATTGCAGGTCAAGGTGCAGCGTTCGTTGAGCGATCGGCAGCGAGGCGCCCTGCCGGGGCCGGAGGGGTCGGTCGACAAATTGCTGATGGCGCGGGCCGATCAGGTATTCGGCCACACCATGATGGACCTCACCGACAGCGAGGCGCTGCTCACCGAGGGGCTGGAGTGGGACATCTACGTGTGGTCCCGCGCCGCGGGAATCTACGGCGGTACCGCGCAGATTCAGCGCAACATCGTCGCGCAGCGGGTGCTGGGCTTGCCACGGCGGTGACGGCGCGGGTCAGCCGTTCCCGGAGGTCAGCTGTTCGTACGCCGTTTCCAGGGCGGCCAGCCGGCGCAACATGTCCTGGTCACCGTTCCCGACGGCGATCGTGGCGCTGACCTCCCTGATCTCGGCCGCCAAGCGGTCGGCAGCCTCGCCGCGCGTCAAGAGGTCCTGGTCTGCCCAGTCGTCGTGCGGAATGCGCTCATGCGGCTCCACTGATGCCCTCCTCACCGCACCCGCAGTTGAGCTCAAGCCACGGTCGGCGGTATAATCAGATGATCAGAAAGTGTTCATTTGTATCACTGAGTCTAACAGCCGGGAAGAACCGAGGATCACGCGATGCCGCTGCAACCTTCGATGAAACTGCTGTCTGTCGATGACCATCTCATCGAACCCCCGCACGTATGGTCGGACCGACTCCCGAAGAAGTACCTGCAACAGGGTCCGCGGATTGTGTATTTCCCCAAGGACGGCGCGGAACCCGTTCAGCAGTGGGTCTACGAAGGGCGGGCGTATCCCAACATCGGGCTCAACGCCGTCGCTGGAAAGTCACCCGAGGAGTTCGGTGTGGACCCGGTCCGTTACGCCGACATGATTCCGGGCTGCTACGACCCGAAGGCGCGCCTGACCGACATGGACATTGACGGCGTGCACGCCATGCTGTGCTTCCCGTCGTTCCCCCGCTTCTGCGGCACGGTGTTCCTCGAGGGCGAAGACAAGGACCTGGCGCTGCTGTCGGTCAAGGCTTGGAACGACTTCTCACTCGACGAGTGGTGCGCTACCGACCCCGCGCGCTTCATCCCGATGGCGATCACCCCGCTGTGGGACGCCCAGCTGATGGTCGCCGAGATCGAACGGGTGGCGGCCAAGGGCTGCCGCGCGATCGGCCTGCCGGACAACCCGACCAACCTGAACCTGCCCAGCTACCACACCGGCTACTGGGATCCGGTTTTCTCCGCGTTGGAGGAAACCAACCTGACCGCCGTGATGCATTTCGGCTCGGGCGGATTCCCGCCCCAGACCGCACCCGAGGCGCCGTTCGCGGTGATGGTCACGTTGATGGGCACCACGTCGATGGCCGCGGCCACCGAGCTGATCTTCTCGCCGGTGTTCCACAAGCACCCCAACCTGAAGGTGGCGTTCTCTGAGGGCGGCGTGGGCTGGATGCCCTATCTCGTCGAGCGAGCCGACTACGTGTGGCGCAAGCACAAGTTCTATCAGAACATCCATCCCACGGTCGCGCCGTCGGAACTGTTCCGCCGCAACATCGCGGGCTGTTTCATCGAGGACGAGGTGGGCATGTCGCTGCGCAACGAGATCGGTGTGGACAACATCACCTGGGAGTGTGACTACCCGCACTCGGATTCGTTCTGGCCCAAGAGCCGCGCCCGCGCCCAGGAGATGCTGGCCGATGTGCCCGACGAAGATGCGGCCAAGATCGTCGAACTCAACGCGCGTCGCTGGTACGCGTTCCCCGAGGAGGGGTTCAAATCTTGCGGGGCCGACTCCGGGTGGCGGCCCAACGACGGCAAGCCATCGCAGTACGACTACGACGTGGTGATGGCCGACCACGGCGGTGTCGGCTACGACGCGTTCGTCGCCAACCTCGCCGAGCAGATGGCCAATAAGGAGAACTAGGCGTTGGCGCGTGGCACCGCGATATCTGTTGGTTGGTCGCGGCCCCGCAGCGTCATGGACTCAGTGACCCGCCAGTTGTTGGTTTCTGCGTGTGAAGCCCGGCTCAGCGCGGCGCCAGAGGCCACGACGCCGCCAGATAGCTTTGCGACCTCGGCCAGCCGCGCCGCCTCGTTGACCGGATCACCGATCACCGTGTACTCGTAGCGACTCGGGTCACCGACGTTGCCCGCGGCCGCCATACCGGCCGATACACCGATGCCGAAGTTGATCTCTGCGCCCGGCGAGTTCAGCCGGACGTTCAGTTGCCCGGCGGCGGATAGCGCACGGCCGGCAGCGTCGTCAATCGGCAGCGGGGCCCCGAAGATCGCCAACGCCGCGTCGCCCTCGAACTTGTTGATCACACCGCCGTGGCGCTCGATGACGTCGATCACCACCGCGAAGAACTCGTTGAGCATGGCCACGAGCTCTTCGGGCGGGAGCGTACCAGCCAGCCGAGTGGAGCCGACCATGTCGATGAACAGCACCGCCACTTCACAATTCACGCCGCCCATCGCGATCTGCGACCCGTCGTTCGACGCGGTCTCCTCAGCGAGACGGGCGACGTCACGGCCGACGTGACGACCGAACAGGTCGCGTAGTCGCTCGCGTTCGCGAAGGCCTCCCGCCATGGTGTTGAAGCCGGCCTGCAGCAACCCGAGTTCGGAGGCATCGAAGACAGGAACGGAGACGTTGTAGTCACCGCGTTCGACACGTCGCATGCCACGTCTGACCTCGTCGATCGGGTCTGCGGTGGTGGCACCTGTGAACGCAGCCACCGACAACCCGCTCACGACAGCGAGTGTCCCGACTGCCAGGACAACCCACGCCAGTTGATGACTGGGATATTTGACGACCAATGCGCTGGCGGCAACCAGCATCACCATCAGCAAGGGAACGCCGGTTCCCACTACCCAGGCGCTCACCGCGCGAAGTCGTAGTCCGGGCCGCCGAGGTTGAGTCGGCGGGTCGGTGGTCAGCAACTCCGCGACGGCTGGGCGTAGGGCACGCGTGCACAACCAGTACGACATCGCCGTGGTCACCACTGCACCGAGTAGCACCGAGACGCCCAACGTCGCCGCCAGCCAAGGCGCCGTGAGATTGGTTACCACCAATAGCAATGCCGCCGTGGTCCACACTGTCCCGTGGATCACCGCCATCCGAGGCGGAATGACCAGCAATATGCGCCGGCTGACCGCTTCGTCGGCGTCCGGAGGAAGGGTCAACCACAGGTACCCCCACACCACCGCGATCGGAATGGCAACTCCGGAGTAGATGACGGAACTGATCACGTTGCGCTCCAACACGTCACGCTCGCGCAGAGCGCCACCAGTGGGCAGTGCCCAGAACGTCAATGCGGCGATCACCGCAGCCCCCAGGACCGTGGGAACGATGGCGCCCGACACCAGCAGAGCCCGCCCGGCCCACCCGACCGGATGCTGCCTGCGGCGCCACGCGGACCACAGGTTCACAACGACGTGTTCTCCGCGACCTCGAGCCAGTTCTCGATGACCATCAACCGACCCGACGAGGCCAGCGTGGCGAACAGCGTCTCTCCATCTGCGCTCAATGTCACGTTCGTGGTCATCGGGTCGTCGGCAGGTATCGCGCCCAACAAGCCACCGTCGGAGGAAAAGACCGTCACGCCACCCGTGCCGAGCGTCGCGACCACGATCCTGCCGTCGGCATCCACGCAGAGGCCGTCGGCGCCACCGATGTTGAGCGGCCCTCCGCTGGGAACCGTCGCCAATCCGCGTGCCCGGCTGATGATTCCGGGCGCGGCGAGCTCGAACTCCCAGATCCGCCGGGTCCTCGTCTCGGCCACGTAGACCTTTGTTCCGTCCGGCGAAAGTGCTGTCCCGTTGGGCATCTCGAGCGGGAAGACAACCTCCCGTATCTCACCGTCAACCGTTCCGTACAGCAGACCCGTGACACTGCGCGTGCGCCCGTGCACAGTGCCGCCGTCGGTGAGGTAGAAGCCGTTGTGAGCGTCGACGCAGATGTCGCTCGGCCGGACGAGAGGCTGCCGTCGGCCACCCCGTGTCGTGAATTCTGTTGCCAGAGTCGCTACCCGGCCGTCGGTTCCCACAATCTGGACCTGTGGCGTCATCGGTGCTTGCGCCGGGCCCGTGGGCCGGAACAGCATTGCGCAGCCTTCGAATTCATACGGCCAGGGCCCGATTCCGAACTCTGAGCCGCCGTTCTGACAAACTACAAGGCGCCCGTCGGCAAGCCGGGCAACGCCATTGGGGCCTCCGCCCGTCGCCGCGACGGTCTCGCGGACTCCGTCTTGACGAATCCGGGTGATGCGTCCCGCCGCCATCTCCGACACGAGCACAGAGCCGTCGGGACAGGCGATCGGGCTCTCCGGAAAGGCGAGCCTGTCGGCGAGGCAGCGAGCGTTGACGGTCATGACCGATCCCCCCACCAGTCACGAAAAACGGGATCCGACAACGGGATATCACCCACCCCGACCTGACTGTCCGGCCAGTTGGCGGCCTGCTGGCCCAACGGCGACGGGTTATGGCCGACGCCGTACCACAACCGATGCCTTCGGCGCACGAAGAGCCACCTACCGTCGTGGTATTCATAGCGATCCTCGTACTTGATGAGTTGCTCGACGAAGCCGTCGGCGCGGGTCTGGGCGAAGCAGTGCGCCCAGACCTGGCCCCGCGCCCGGTCGTGGCTCTCGATTTCGATGAGATGGTTGGCGACGAGAATGACTGCGACCAGGCTGTCGTCGAGGGTCTGCGTCATCAGCCGTCGCAGGCCTTGGGGACCCTCACCGTATTCGCCGAATCGGGCATGCGGCGAGAAGAGCTCGACCATGGCGTCGACGTCGCGCGTCTCGATCGCCGCGGCGTACCGATAAGGAAGCTGACGGATCTCGTCGCGCGCGAGCATCGCGGCGACGTCGGCTCGTTCGCTCATCGGCTCACCCTCCCGTGACGTTGATGTCCTGTCCGGTGATCGCCGACGACGTGTCCGAGGCCAACCAGATCGACACTTCGGCGACCTCGTCAGGCTGCACCAGCCGGCCCAACTTGTTGAGCCCGACCAGCCTGCGCCGCGCGTCGGCCGGGCTCACACCGTCCGCCTTCGCCCGCCTGGCCACGTAGTTGTCGAAGAGCTCACCTGCCACACTGCCGATCACCAACGTATTGACGCGGATGCCCGCAGCGCCGACTTCGAGCGCCAGCGTCTGCCCGAGCGCGGTCAGGCCGAGCTTGGCTGCGGCGTAGTGGGCCTTGAATGGTTGCACAAGACGCGCCGCGGCCGAGGACAGGAATTGGATGTTTCCGGAGTTGGCCCCAATCATCGATTGGCGCAGCGCTTCTCGAGACAGCACCATCGGCGCGACGAGGTTGGTGGCCAGCACATCGTGCCAGTTATTCGTGGTCGCCTCGGCGACCGACTCATCGGTGCCGGGCACCGCCGCGTTGTTGACGAGGACGTCGAGCCCTCCCCAGCGCGACACCGTCGCAGCAACGACATCGCGACACTGGTCCTCGTCACGGATGTCGGCGACCAGTACCAGTGCCTCGCCACCTTCCTGGGCGATCGCCGCCGCGGTCACGTTCAGCTCGTCGGGGCGCCGGGCGACCAAGGCCACTTTTGCGCCACTGTAGGCATAGCGGCGTGCCAGCACCCGTCCGATACCGCCGCTAGCGCCGGTGATCAGCGCGACACGGTCAGTCAGATCGCTCACGTCGCGCTGCCCTAGCCGTCCAGCAGCATGGTGGCCATATCGGACCCGGCGGGGAACGCTCCAGTGATTCCCGCACTGAGATACCCCGAGTCGGTGATCATCGTGATGCCGTTGACGACGCTCGCTGCATCGCTGCACAGGAACAGCAGCGGGTATGCCTGCTCCATCGGTGTTGCCGCTTGGACCCCGACCTTCTGCCGGTAGTCCGCGCCGAACTCCAACCACAGGTCCGCATTGGCCTGGGCCAGCGGGGTGTCCGTCGGTCCGGGGCAGATCGCGTTGATCCGGATGCCGTGTTCGAGCAGGCTCATCGCTTCGCGGGCAACGTAGGCGCAGACCGCTTGTTTGGTCCACATGTAGTGAGCACAGCCATGATCTACCGCCCACTGCGTGGCGGCGTCGAAATCGGTGATGGTGAGAAACTCGTTGAGCTGCTCGAGGTTCGAGCGCCACGCCAGGCCCGCCGCCGACGAGATGAAGCCGATGGCGCTGCCGCGCGGCATCATGGCGCGACTGCGCAGCCGCTCGATCAGATGACGGTGGCCGATGAAGTTGATCCGCTCGATCCCTGGCCCGTCGGCTACCCCTGCGCAGGAGAACAGTGCATGGATGGGGCCACCGCACGCGTCGACCGCCGCCTCGATGCTGGCCGCATCGGCGAGGTTCATCTGGATCGCCGTCACACCGGGCCCGTCGATCGTCGCAGCGTCCATTTTGATGTCCATCACCACCACCTCAGCGCCGGCATCAAGGCCAGCCGCGCAGTGGCGGCGCCCATCCCGGTGGCGCCACCAACGACGAGCACTCGTTTGTCGCGATAAGAGAAGGCATCGAACAGGGTCATTTGCGTCTCCGATCGGCCGAGGAGGTCGGTGATGGTCTCTTACAAGAGTACACATTGTGTACTATTGTTTAGACCCGTGACGGCACTCTCCGTTCTCCCCCACCTGTGCGCAGCCGCGCTCCCGCCAGCCAAGATGTACGTCGACGGCAAATGGATCGACGGGCAGGGCCATCCGCTGCGCCACCGCCATCCAGCGACGGGAGAAGCCGTCTTCGAGGCACCCGGCGCGGACGAGAACACCGTTGACGAAGCAGTGAGCGCCGCGCGCAGGGCCTTCGACCAAGGACCGTGGCCAGGTCTGATGGGCCGCGAACGCGCACGCTATCTCCGCAGGATCGGCGAGCTGATCCGCGCCGACGCGGCCAACCTGAACGCGCTGTTGTCCCTCGACAATGCCACCCCGGTGTCGTTCGTCGGCTTTTACCAGATGGGCGCCGAGTATCCGGCGGACCTCTTCGAGACCTACGCAGGCTGGATCGACAAGGTGACCGGGGAGACGTTTCCGCAGTGGGAGCCCACGCAGCCGCTCACCTTCACGACCCACGCCCCTGTCGGCGTCGTGGCTCTCATCACGCCGTGGAACGCACCACTGAGCCTGCTGGCGCAGAAGGTGGCGCCCGCGCTGGCGGCCGGCTGCACCGTGGTGGCCAAACCGTCCGAACTCGCGCCGTTGACCAGCCTGCGGATCAGTGAGCTGATCGCCCAGGCCGACCTCCCGCCGGGCGTCTTCAACATGATCACCGGCCCCGGCCATCCCGTCGGGACCGCGCTGGTGAACGACCCGCGCGTCGACAAGGTGTCCTTCACCGGCAGCAGGGCCGTGGGTGGCGCAATCGCATCCACCGTGGGGGCCCGGATCGGCCGGGTGTCACTCGAGTTGGGCGGCAAGAATCCGGCGCTGATCTTCGCCGACGCCGACATCGGCCTGGCGGTCGCAATGGCCGCGGGCAACGTGTTTCTGGGAATGTCGGGACAGGTGTGCGTGTGTCAGTCACGCATCCTCGTCGAGCGATCGGCCTACGACGAGGTCCTCGACAACCTCTTGGGGTTCGCTGCCGCCGCGTCTTACGGAGATCCGTTCGACCCGGGGGTGTCGGCAGCGCCGATGATCAGCAAGCAGCACATGAATCGGGTCCTCGGTCACATCACACGGGCGGTCGACGATGGCGCACGGGTCGCTGTCGGCGGAGAGCGCCCGCACGGCGCACCGTCGACAGGCAACTTCGTGGCACCGACAGTGCTTGTGGACGTTGACAACTCGATGCCGGTCGCCCGCGAGGAGATTTTCGGGCCGGTGCTGTGCGTGATCCCATTCGACACCGAAGAAGAGGCGATCGGCTTGGCCAATGACACCGCCTACGGTCTCGGCGCGGCGCTCTACACGAAGGACGTCAGCCGCGCAGTACGGGTGAGCGCAGCCCTGCGCGCGGGCAATGTCGGGGTCAACACGTGGACGCTGCAGCCCCATGCCCCGTTCGGCGGAGTCAAGCAATCAGGTCTGGGCGCCGAGAACGGCCGTGCCGGGATCATGGAATACCTCGAGACCAAGACCACCTTCATCGCCTGAGCGACCTAGCGGTGAGCTGCGATTATGGATCCGCCGAACTCATCGATCATCTCCAGTGAGTGCGCGAGGCTATCACCGGGAGAACTGACCTGCAACGCCGTGACGCCAAGCGCGGCAAGCCTTCCCACTTCTGCGCTGTATGCATCCACATCACCGCCACCATTTCGGGGCGCGCCGAGCCCGTTGAAAACGATGTCAATCGCCGCGAAGTCGCGGCCCGCCGATTCACAGCGCCGCCGCAGGTCGGCGATCCCACGAGCGAGTCTGTCATTGCTGTCCATGGCGTCGGTGCGCGTCACACGGGCCAGCATGTCCGGAGCAGCGAACGGGCACCAGCCGTCGCCGTAAAGGGCCACTCGCTGACGAGCCGCGGCGGTGTTCCCGCCGACCCAGATGGGCGGCAAATTTTCAGGCCGCGGGTGTGCCGTGATCCCCCGAGCCGTGAAGTGTCTGCCTTCGAACGAGACATCGTCGGCGGTCCAGATCGCGCGGATCACTTGCAGAGCTTCGTCAACGAGTTCGGCGCTCGTCGTAATCGACACCGAGTGCGGCGAACTCCCTTGAGGTAACCCACGCCGACCGCCAGCGTGAAGCGCCCCTGCGACAACAGGTCTAGTGTTGCACCGGATTTCGCCACGACGAAAGGGCTGCGGTAGGGCAACACGACGAGGTTCGGTATCAGACGCAGCCTAGTGGTGACAGCGGCCGCATACCCCATCGCCACGAAGGGATCGAGCGCGTCATATCCGCCGGACTCGAGCCACCGCTGCGTCGGTGCGGGGTGGTCGGTGAACCCGAATCCGAAGAACCCGGCCGCCTCGGTGCCCGCGGCGACCTTGGCGATACTCGCGCCGGTCACCAGTTCCGGATTATAGGGATGGTTGTGCATCGGGTGAGTCATGATGAAGCGCATCGGCTTTGGCCTCCCGCGATAGCCTCGGCGGTCAGCGACCGCGAAACCGCGGTTCGCGCCGCTCCAGGAAGGCCGCGACACCCTCGGCGGCGTCGTCAGTGCCCGCGACCTGGTCGACGAGAAGCGCCTCGACATTGAAGGCCGCGGCGCGGTCCACATCCAGGGCCTGGTTGAGCATCACTTTGGCGGCGGCGATCCCCCGAGTCGCTGCCTGCGCGAGCCTCTTGGCCCAGGCGGTGACTTCGGCCGTCAGCTCTGCATCGGCGACGACTTTGTTGACCAACCCGATTCGATGTGCGTCGAGCGCAGACAGTTCTTCCCCGAAGAGCAACAGCTCCTTGGCGACGTTGAACGGCACCTTTCGCGCCAACAGGTACGCGGCACCGCCGTCCGGAGCCAGCCCGCGGCGCACGAACAGCTCGATGAATTTTGAACTTTCAGCGGCGACGATCAGGTCGCACGCCAGCACCATGCTCGCGCCGACTCCTGCCGCGGCACCGTTCAGGCCGCAGATGACCGGCTTCTCGCAATCCAACAGCGCCGAAACCACGGCCTGCGAGCCATTGCGCAGAATGCGTGCGGCATCACCAGGTATGCGGTCCTGGGCGGGCCGCATGTTGGGGTCTTGCAGGTTCGGCCCGGTACAGAAGTGCTTGTTGCCGGCCGCGGTCAGCACCACAGCGCGGATCTCGGAATCAGCAGATGCCCGCGCGAGATTGTCGACGATGTCGCGTTGCATCGCCCTCGTCACCGAGTTGCCGACATCGGGCCGGTCCAGCACCAGCCAGCACACCTCGTCCTCGGTGCGGACGGTCAACCCGGTGGCGCTCACAGGCTGATCGGGACGCTCGACGGTCCGCGCACCGAGTTGGTGTGGACGAATTCGACCGCGTCCTCGTCGATATCCCACGTGGGAAAGCGGGCCAGCGTCTCTTCGATGGCGACCCGGGCCTCCAGGCGGGCCAGTGCGGCACCGAGGCAGAAGTGGGAACCATGGCCGAAGCTGACGTGGCGGATGCCGGTTCGGTTCACGTCGAAGACATCGGCGTTCGGGTACTGGCGTTCGTCGCGACCGGCCGACCCGGTCAGCAGGGCAACCTTTGATCCCGCCGGGATCACCGTGTCGTGATACGTCGAGTCCCGCAGCGTGAACCGACCCTGCACCGGCGAGGGTGCTTCATACCGCAGCAGCTCCTCGACCGCTCCCCCGATAAGGCCGGGGTCGGCAACGAGCTTCGCGCGCTCCTGCGGAAAGCGCGCCAATGTCACTGCGGCCCAGCCGAGTAGCCGGGCCACCGTCTCATTTCCGGCGACGTTGATCAACGCGATGAACATCAACAGTTCACCGTCATCGAGTCGACGAGTCTCGCGCCCGGGTTGGACAAGGTCGGAATCCATCAGATCGCTGACGATGTCGTCGGGCCGGTTGGCACGCCGTTTGTGGACCTGCTCGTAGTAGTAGCCGATCAGCTTCTCGTTGGCCTGCTTGCCGATCTCGCTGAGCTCTGGGCTGCCTTCGTCGCGGTGCAGCTGCGCGTCGGACCACTCCCGCAGGTTGTCGTGATCCTCTTGCGGGAAGCCCAGCAGCGAGCTGATGACCATAACGGGCAGCTTCATCGAGAAGTCGCGGACATAGTCGAACCCGCCGGACCCGACGTAGGTATCCAGGTACTCCCGGCACAACGTCCGAACCCTGTCCTCCAACTCGGCGACCTTGCTGCGAAAGAACGTACGGTTGACCATTTTTCGCATTGCGGTGTGATCCGGTGGGTCCATCATGATCATCGCTTTCGGCGACGCCCACGGTTCGGGGGTGATGGCGTCGAGGGTGATACCGTGCTCCGACGAGAACGTCTCGGTGTCCAGAGACGCCTCGATCACGTCGGCGAACCTGCTCAGCGCGTAGAAGTCGTACTGCTCGTTGTGATAGACCGGTGCCTCGTCGCGCAGTCGTTGCCACACCCCGTAGGGATCTCTGTGCAGGGCACGGTCGAAGGGATCCCAGCGCAGCTCCGCTGTCACCATCTGCAGACTCCTTTCCCGGGGAGAACGGCGGCTATACAATGGTACACTTCGCGTAATTCTGTTTAGTCGTCGAGGAGGACACCCAGTTGGATACGCGAACTCTGGATCACGTCATCTACGAGAAGGATGGCCCGATCGCCCGGATCATCCTCAACAATCCGGAACGCGCCAACGCCCAGACCTCCCAGATGGTGCACAGCGTCAACCAGGCTCTCGACGACGCGCAGTACGACTACGACATCAAGGTCATCATCATCAAAGCCAACGGGAAGGGATTCTGCTCGGGCCACGTGCCCGACGGCAGCTATCCGGAGTTCAAGGCCGAACTCGACGCATCGGGAAAAGTATGGCGCTCGGCCGCTCAGCTGTTCCTGTGGCCGGTGCTTAAGCTCTGGGAATTCCCCAAACCCGTGATTTCTCAGGTGCACGGGTATGCCATCGGCGGTGGCACGACGTGGGCGTTGATCCCCGAGATCACCGTGTGCTCGGACGACGCCTGGTTCCAGATGCCACTCGTTCCCGGATTCGGGCTGCCTGGTGCCGAAACGATGTTCGAGCCGTGGGTTTTCATGAACTACAAACGCGCCGCCGAGTACCTCTACACCGCACAGAAGATCTCCGCCGAACAGGCGCTCGAGTTCGGATTGGTGAACCATGTCGTGCCCGCGGATCAGCTCGAGGCCACCGTCGAGGACCTGGCGGCCAAGATCGCCAAGGCACCGTTAATCACGCTGCAGGCCACCAAGGCCGGCATCCTGCGGGCGTGGGAGAACATGGGCTTCCGCACCCATCAGCAGGCCAGCAACGACCTGCAGGCGGTGGTCACCGGCTCCAGGGAGTTCCAGGAATACATGGCCGAGCTCATGAAGAAGGCCGCCAAACCCGCCGATCGGATCTGAGTCGTGCCGCTCAAGCCGATCGTGCGGTTCGGCGGCGGCGAACACGTCGAGGCGCTCCGTGCCCGCGTTCGCGGTTGGCTGGCCGACAACCTGCCCGATGAGTTCCGCCGTACCGCAGCCAACCCGGACTATCTGCCCCGCGACGCCCACGAGCGTGCGGTGGCGTTCTGCCGCAAGCTGCATGCGCAGGGGTGGTTCGTGCCGCACTGGCCGGCGAAGTATGAAGGCGGCGGGCTCGGCGTCGTCGAACAGGTCGTCATCCGCGAAGAGCTCGCCTATGCCGGCGCGCCGCTGGTGAACACCAACGGCGTCAACATGCTTGCGCCGGTCCTGTTTCGGTTCGGCACGCCCGAACAGCGGGAAGTCCACCTGCCCGCCATCGCGCGCTCGGAGCGGATGTGGGCGCAGGGCTACTCCGAGCCCGAGGCCGGCTCGGATCTCGCGGCACTGCGGATGACGGCCCGGCGCGACGGCGATCACTATGTGCTGGACGGCCAGAAGACCTGGACGAGCAACGGCGTGCTCGCCGACTGGATCTTCGTGCTCGCCCGGACGTCACCGGTCGGTGACAAGCGGCAGGCAGGAATCTCGTTCTTTCTCGTCGACCTGTCCACGCCGGGCATCACCCGTCGGCCAATCCGGTCGATGACCGGCTATCCGACGTTCGCCGAGGAGTTCTTCGACGGCGTGCGCGTGCCGACGGCGAACATAGTCGGCGGCGAGGGCGAGGGCTGGAAGGTGGCCAAGGCTCTGCTGGATGCCGAGCGGTCCAACGTCACCCGCGCCGCCCAGGCGCAGCGCTACCTCGACGAGCTGGTCGACTGGTGCCACGCCCAACGCGGGTCGGCCCACGACCCGCTGGCCGATCCGATGAACCGGATCGCCTTGACGCACGCGGTCGAACGGGTCGAGGTGGGACGCGCGCTGTCCTACCGCGTCGCACATCTGCAAGCCGCGGGCGAACTGGACCCGGCACTGCCGTCGCTGTCCAAGCTGTACCACTCCGAGCTGACCGCCGAGCTCCGCCGGTTCGGCGCCCGGATCCTCGGTCCCGCAGGCGCATTGATGCCCGACGACCCCGATGCGCTGCTCGATGGACACTTCTCCGAGGGTCTGCTGCTGTCGCTGCTGCATACCATCGGTGGAGGGACAAGTGAAATCCAGCGAGACCTCATCTCCACCGCCGGCTTGGGTTTGCCCCGCTAGGCGAAATCCGTACGCGCGTTAGCGGCGGCCGACCGCTGCTGGGCGACCGTCGCCATCGCCAACTCCAGCGGATGGAACGCAGCCAGGTGCGCCGCCTCAGCCGAATTGATCAGCCGCTTGGTCATCTCCACCGCCCCAGCATCGGATTGGGCTATTTCTGACGCGATGTCCACCGCGCGGTTGACAGCTGAGCCTGGCTCAACAACGTCGGTCACCAAACCGGTATCCCGCGCCTCAAGAGCGGTGAGCCGGGTACCGCGCAGGAGAAGCGATGCGGCACGGTGTCTGCCGAGCTGTTGGGTGAGCCGCCAGGCCAATCCGCCATCAGGAACGACCGCCCGGGCGACGAACGGCGCACTGAAGAACGCATCGGTGGCGGCGACCAGAAGGTCGCACGACAATGCCAGGCTCCACCCGAGACCGACCGCGGCACCTTCCACGGCGGCGATCGTTGGCACTGGAACCGCTTTGAGCTGTTCCATCACCCGCTGCGCATGCTCGACACGACCCGCAGGCCCCATAGGTCCCGTGCCGTGCGAAGGGCCTGTCTTCAAATCACCACCGGCACTGAAGAATCCGTGCGCGCCAACGATGACGATTCCACCCACAGCGCTGTCAGTTGCCGCGATGTTTAGAACACCGGACAACTCCGTCCACGAGTCGTAGCAGAGCGCGTTTCGTTGACGCGGGCGGTTCAGGGTGACAACTGCGATGCCACCCCTGTCTTCGCGCAATATCAAAGGTGCTTCGGCCATCGATGCCGTCTAGCGGTTGAGGAACTTGTCGATCGCGGCCCGGTGTTCCTGAGTGGTGAAGCACTCCGTCTCCGCAGAGATTCCATATTCGAGAATTCCGGCAATCGCACGCTCTGCGTGCAGGTTCAAGGTCCGCTTGGTGTCCTGCACTGCCCGCGGCGGAAGCGCCGCCAACCGATGCGCGAGCGCGAGACCTTCCTGTTTGATCGAGTCATGGGCCACCACGCGATTGGCCAGGCCCAGCTCAACGGCCTTGTCCGCATTGATGCGTTCGCCAAGCAACAGGTACTCCTTGGCCTTGAGCAGGCTCATCAACAATGGCCATAGCACTGATCCGCCGTCGCCGGCTACCAGTCCGCTCGCGACATGGGTATCTGCGAAGAAGGCACGATCCGACATCAGCACGATGTCGCACAGCACTGCGATGCTGCAACCGAATCCCACTGCGGGACCGTTGACGGCGGCGACGATCGGCAGTGGGAAGTCGATCATGTCGCGCACGATCCTTCGGGCATCGCGCATGCCAGCCCGCCGGGTGACGGGATTGTTTACATGAGTCTCGAGCCATTCGACGAGATTCCCGCCAGCCGAGAAATAGTCACCGCTTCCAGTCAGGAGCACCGCGCGGGCGTGGGGGTCCTCGGCCAGGCGGTCCCACAGTCGGGTGAACGCGGTGTGCATGGCGTTGTTGACCGCATTGGCGTTTTCGGGATTGTTCAACGTCACAATCTGGACCGGACCATCGTTGGCGACGAGGATTTCGTCGCACCCGGTCAGTTCAGGTGTGCCCTCAGGCCAGGCGCTCATTGCAATGGATAGTAGGACAGATTGTGTCTATCTGTCACGCGGTAATGGCCGATCCACGGGCTCGCGTGACAAATGTCAGTCAACAGAGCTGATATCCGATGGCTGTCGATTTAAGGCCAGTTCATAGGAGTCAATGATCCATTGACGGTTGTCAGTAGTAGGACTATGGTCATCGCTAATGACGCGCCTGGCGCAGAAACCCACCGGCCGCGAGCTGCAGCGGCTCGAGACCCGTGAGCGGGTGCTTGAGGCCGCGGTGCGCGAATTCGGGCGGACAGGAATGGCCGATGCTGACATCGGCGGCATCACGTCGGCGGCCGGGGTGGCGCGCGGCACGTTCTACTTCCACTTCCCCACGAAGGAACACGTGCTGGCGGAGTTGACCCGCCGCGAAGAGGCGCTGATGGCAGAAGAACTCGCCGACGCCCTCGCCTCAACGGTTGACTTGAAATCGGCTTTGGCCGAGGTGATCCGGAGGGTCGTGGCAGAGGAAGCCCGACTCGGCCATGTCCTGTTCCGCGATGTTCTGAACCTGTACTTCTCGGCGACGCAGCCAGAGCTCAGAGACTCTGCCACACACCCCATCGTGGCCATCGTGATCGAACAGATCGAAAGTGCGCGCGACCGCGGCGAGGTCTATGCGGAGGTCGAAGCGGGATACAGCGGCGTTTTCTTCCTCATCGGGCTCTACGGGCTGCTTCTCACCAACCAAGACCGTGCACCCGCACGCACCGTGGCCCTCGAGAAATACCTCGCCAGCGTCACCCGGGGGCTGGAGGTGCGGTGAGGCCGCACAACTCGTCACTACCCACAAGGAGGTTTCGTCGTGATCGAGGACGTCATTCGTTTGGCCGTCGCATGGGGCGGTTGCGCCGCAATCATCTGGTTCTGGTACTGGGTGATGAGCAACATCGGCACGTTTTGAACGACCGGTTCGCGCCCGTGTCGCGGAGTGTAAGCCGTGGCTGACCCACGGGTGTCCGCGCTGACGGTCGAGCGGAGTTGTTCGCTGGTCGCCGTTGCTCTTTCCGGTGGAAGACGCCAGGACGTCCGACTGATGTCCGGTGAGCACCGAGCCTTCGGCATGAACATCAGCCGCACCGTGGTCAATGTCCCCTTCCCGGCGGAGCCGGGGTGGACGCTGCGCACGCTGTCCTGCGGCGTCGCCCTGCAATGTGCACCGTCGAAGGATGTGATCGCGCAGCGGTCGATTCACGAGCTGACGGCGCACGAACTGCGGGCGTTGGCGATCGTCGAAGGCCGGGTAGCTCTGGGCTGGGTGGCCAGCCACTGGCCGGGCATGATGTCCGAGCTTCGGCGCCGGCTGCCCGGCCTGGAGCCGATCCCCGAAGAACTCGACGGCCAAACCATGCTCGATCAGGCGCTGGCCCTGGCCGGCTTGGGCGAGCCGCTACCGTCATGGCCCCTACTGGGCCGGCTTCCGAGCCCGGTAACCAACCGCCGCGGCATGGCCGAGGCCGCCCGCAGGATGTGGGGACGAATGCCATGGACCTCACGGCGTCAGGATGCCTACAAGATCTACTCGGTGCCGGTCGGCGGGGAGGGAGGCGTCAAGAACCCCAACCTTCCGCCACCGAGTCGACCCGAGGACGAAGAGATCGAGATCACCCCGGACCAGCGCGCCGGTGTGCCCTACCCGGAATGGAATTTCTGGACGAAGCAGTTCCTGCCCGATCACGTGGCGGTGCTCGAACGCAAGCACACCGCATCCTCGCAACGACCGAGCCGGCCCCCCGCAGATCTGCGGCGATACTTCGAGGTGCGCACCCAGCGCGTGATGCGCAACGGCCTGGAGGACGGCTGCGATCTAGACATCGATCGCTACGTCGACCATCACATCGACTCCTGGACCGGTCATTCGACGGAGGGTCGCGTATTTCGCGACCTTGTCCCAATGCATCGCGATGTCACCACATGCCTTCTGCTCGACGGGAGTTCATCGCTGGGCGCCCATCAAGGCCACATCTTCCACCTCGAGCTGCAGTGCGCCGACGCGCTGTCGCAGGCGATGACGCAAGCCCGGGAACGACACGCAATATTCGTGTTTACCGGTAATACCCGTCACCGCGTTGAGGTTCGCTGCCTCAAAGACTTCGATGACCGGCAGTTCGTCGCCCCGAGCACGCAGGGTCTGGTCACAGCGGGCTACACCCGGCTCGGCGCACCACTGCGACACCTAACGACCCGGCTGCTGCAGCAACCCTCGCAGCGTCGGCTTCTGATCGTGATCGGTGACGGACTGATCTCAGACGAGGGTTACGAGGGCCGCTACGCATGGGCCGACGTCAACCACGCCGTCGAGGAAGCCGAAGACGCAGGCGTGTTCATTTACTACATCGGGGCGGGTGCGACCCGGGTCGATCCGCTCCCCGAAGTCTTCGGCCTGCATCGCTCACAACGGATTCGGCGGATCGAGCAGCTGCCGCAAGTGTTGGGACATGTCCACCGCGAACTGATCGCGGCGTAGGCCAGGCCATTCAGGAGGTTTCGTGCCAGCCGAGTTCTATTGCGTCAGCGGCAACGAGGTCAAGCTCTTCGAGCAGGCCTACGAGCGGCGGCTGCCCGTTATGCTCACCGGCCCGACGGGATGCGGCAAGACGCGGTTCGTCGAGTACACGGCGGGCCTGTTGGGTCGGTCACTGGTCACCGTCAGCTGCCACGACGATCTCACCAGCTCCGATCTGGTCGGGCGATTCATCGTGACGGGCGGTGACGTCGTGTGGACCGACGGGCCGTTGACCCGTGCGGTGCGCACCGGAGCCATCTGCTACCTCGACGAAGTGGTGGAGGCGCGCCACGACTCACTGGCGGTCCTGCACTCGCTGACCGATTACCGTCGAACCCTACACCTCGACCGTGCCAACGAAACGGTCCATGCACCGGACTCTTTCATGCTCGTCTGCTCATACAACCCGGCCTATCGCAGCTTGCTGAAGGAACTCAAACCATCGTTTCGGCAGCGGTTCGTGACCATTGGGATGGACTACCTGCCACCACAGCGCGAGGCCGAGGTGCTGATGAATGAAGCCGGCATCGCCCGCGCGGTCGCAGATCGATTGGTGAAGTGCGCCACCAGCATTCGTACCGCGGACGACGTCTTCCACTTCGAGCCCCCGTCGACGCGCGTGTTGGTGACGGCCGCTCAGCTCATTGCCGTCGGCGCCGACGAGGTGGACGCCGTCACCGCCTCGGTTCTGGCGCCGCTCAGCACCGACGGCGCGATCACCGAAGGCCTCCGCGAAGTAGCGGCCGCCAGCCTGGCCGGTGCGCGCGAAGCGACACCGCGAACACTGTAAGAAAGGAACCCAGGTGGTAGTGAACGAACAAGACAGGAAGCGGCGCCGAGCGCTGTTCTGGTTCCAGATCGCGATTTACGGATTCTTGTTGGGCAACTTCCTCATCCAGCTCTACATGAGCTTTCAGCGAAGTTGGTGAGGTGGCCATGAACTTTCCCAGGATGAAACCGGGTCAACGCGAGTTCATCCCGTCGGTTCCCGATGCTGTGGCCTCGGGCTCGGTGAGCTACGAGGACCACATGGCCGAGTCTAAGCGAGTCCAGCGCAAGGCCGACATCTACCTGATGATCGGCGGGTTTCTCATGGGCACCCTGGTGCTCGGGGTGATCGGATTCCCGATCTTCTTCTACGGGCTGACAATTCTGCGCCGCGCCGGCAAGGACGGGCTGTCGGTCCGCCCGCTGATGGTGACGCTGATCGGTTTCCTCGTCTTCATCGACGCGGCGCTGAACAGCTTCGGATGGGCACTGGACCTGGTGGCCAACCACACTTTGATCAACCGCACGATCACCGTAGCGTGGGGCAACTTCTTTGACGCCGGCTACTTCTGGCACTACAACGAACTGTGGATCGGCGGCTCGGGCGCCCCAGGCGAGAAGTCCTGGGAGATCGCTTGTGTGCTGGTCGTGTTCCCGATGCGCATGGCCGCGGCCATCGCCTTCCTGCAGATGAAGCGATGGGGCCACCAGTGGCTGATCGTCACCTGCTGGTTCGGGGTGGTGATCTGGGTCGGCTATGTGGCCAACATGACGATCTACGCCGACCTGCGATACACCAACATCGGCTTCCCGGTGATCGCATGGTGGATCTACGACATCTTCTACATCACGCCGTTCTTGGCGATCCCCTACCTGCACACCGTCAACCGCGAGATCTTCTCGGATTGACGCATGAGCCCGCACAGAGGAGAACGTCCCATGAGCACAACGGAATCCGACCAGGCCGCCGGGCCGGAGGTGCTGCCCCAGGGCACTACTTCGTACTACAAGAGGCTGCACACCTGGCTGCGCCGAGCGATTTACGTATGCCTATTCGCCTTGGTAGTGGAGGGCACGTTATTCGTGCCGTTCCTGGTCGTCTGGTACGGCTGGCCGACGCTGTCGATGCACCAGATTTGCGACGAATTACAGAAGGTCATGTACTCCGACGACACCCGCGAGTGCAAGTACCCCTACCCACTCCTCGGTCCGGCAGAAGGTGCCGGCGAAAAGACCTCCCAGGACACCTGGGGAGTCCAGCCCAAACCGCACTACCCGCGGCTTGGGTTCCGCGAGCTCATCACCATCCACGAACAACGCCTAGCGCGGCAGGCACAGGAGCAGGAGCAGGGAGGAAAGACGCCCCGATGACAACCACAGCAACACCGGCAGCGCCGGCGCGCAACCCTATCGCCGTCCGGCAGCGACGACAGGCCGTCATTGCCCTAACTACGTTTTGCTGGCTGTTCTTCACCGGCGGCATCGTGATCAGCTACATCATCGCTTTTTCGCACGGCTACGGAACCGGCTTCGGGGACGGCCGCCAGCTACCCGCGGGGACCGGGGCGCACAAGGGGGGCACCGGTTTCTTCGGCGACCTCGCGATCTTGATCGCGACTATCGGTCTCGATTTCGGTCTGCTCTTCGGCTGGCACTGGCTGATGCCCCGGTTGGACGGTGTGTCAGACGACAATCCGCTGCCCGCGCCCGACGGCGCCGACCTATCCCAGGAACAGAGCTGGTACTACGTCTACTCCCCCGGGTTACTGAAAGTGTTTGTCGTGACCGGATGGGTGTGCGTCGCCGGCCTGTCGTTCTTTGCTGCCGCGATTTTGCCCCTGGCCCTACTGCGCTACGGATGGAACTGATCTATGACGATCGAGCTGCAAGACTCCGAACGAACGGACCTCAAGCAGTCGGCGGCCTACGCCGCGATGCAGAAGGCCGACGTGTGGTTGCTGGTCGGCAGTATCGCCTGCGGGACCGTGATTCTGGCACCTCTAGGACTGGTCATCATCATCATCGGGATGGTGAAGTTGCACCGAGCCGGACAGCTCGGCTGGGTACGCCCACTGTCGGTCTCACTGCTCGCGGTATTCGCGCTGGTCGACGGTGGCATCAACTGGATCGGTTGGTCCCTGGACATCTTCGCCAACCACACCCATGTGGTGCAAGCGATGGGCACCGGATTCGGCAAGCTCGTCGATGGCGGCTACTACGTCAACTACAACGGCAGCCCCGTCGGCGGCATCAACGACAACGGCGAAAAGGCCATAGCCTTGTTCTCAGTGCTGTGCATCTTCCCGGCGCGCGCGGCGGCCACCTGGGCTTTTCTGAAATTGAAGCGCTGGGGCCTGCGGTGGATGATCATCACCGGCTGGGGCTACCTATTCCTGTGGATCGGTTACCTGTTCAACATCCTGATGGGCTTCGACCACCGCATGGGCGCGTCTCTCTTTGGCGTCACCGGCTGGTGGATCTTCGACATCTTCTACCTGACTCCCTTCATTCAGCTGCCGTGGCTGTACTCCGTCGACGCCAGGCGGTGGAACAAGTAACCGCCACGGAAAATTGGTCTCGCCGGCGACGTTGTACAACTGGCGCCGCGCTTATGGCGGGATGGACACCGACGCGGCCAAAGAACTCAAGGAACTGCGCGAGCAGAACGCCCGATTGAAGCGATTGTTGGCCGAGGCTGAACTCGTCAAAGACGCACTGCGTGAGGTGGCGAAGGGAAAATTTCAGGCCCAGGTGCCAAGCGCCACGCCGTCGACATGCTCAAGGACACACTGAGCATGTCGGAACGGTTGGCGTGGGGCGTGCATTTCGGGTGCGCGATGCTGGGCCAGTGTCGCGCTGAGTTGGCTGAGTTGGACCGCGGCGGCGGCCCACACGGCGGCGTCGGGGTTCGCCGATTGCATAACGTCCTGTAATTCCCGCAAGTTCTGCGTGAACTGGGCGAACTCTGCGCTCGCCGCTTCCGGCCGGTACTGCGAGAAATCGAACGCGGCGGCCGATGTCATCGCCGTGGACTCATCGCTGGGAGGGGGAAGGGTCATGGTGTCCGATGGGGTTGTGGCAGGGATTCAGACACATCAGGTGTGCGGAGCACTTGTCTACGCCGCAAATCTTCGCCGTGTGCCGGATTGATTGGTCGGTTCGATTCGCGAGAACTGTTGCACGTGAGCGGGAATTGCAGGGCCTTGGCGCCGGGCGGCTGGTTGCACTGACCGGATCGAGTGGCCAGTGCAACCAGCCGGCGTGGGAGTTATTGGCCGCTAACGGAGGCCGTGACGGCTGGGGCAGCGTGCGCGACTGTCGTTCGCTTGGCCGAGTTCAAGGCCATCTTTCCGTAGAGGTAGCCCAGTTGCTTGGCGACGAGAGGAAGGCTGACGATAGGCGCGATCACCCAGGGCAGATTCTCATAGATCAAGATGATCGAGACGTCCCAGAACCCATGGCGCGGGAAATCGGGGAAGCCGTGGCGGGCTTCGGCGACGAAGTAGATGAAAAACACCGTCAACATCATCGCCATGGTGAAGAAGCTCCACCACAGCGGCCGGACGCGCTTTTCAGGGTCGTTTGCCGCTTTTCTCAGTTTCCACCACGAGAACAGTAGAATGGCAGCACCGGTCACGACGGCCAATTCCATGGCCCACAACGGTCCATCGCTATGCAGGTAACGCACGTCGTTGATGCCGTAGTACCAGATGACCCATCCCCACCGCTGGTGGTCGGTGATGTGCATCTTGCCCATGAGGTCACCCACTAGCCAGGCCACCTCCCACCACAGCTCACTTGCCGCGCCAGCGATGCAAAACCAGAGCATCTGAAACTCGTTGGCTTTTTCCAAGGTTGTCCGCGTCTCGCCCGGAGCGTCGATCCACGATGTCGCAAACATGACGAAAACTGGCGTCATGAAGAGGAAGCAAGCAATGACACCAGTCAGGGGAACCATGGGAATCAAGCCCACCCCCACACCGATGATGCTTCCCAGGGCGATGGTCACCGTGAACGCCGCGCACCAGGTGTAAGTCCGGACGCGCTGCTTCGCCCATGGCTTGGCGAAATCGTGTTCTAGGGCAGGCGTTGTCATGACAGCTCCCTCCAGTCTGCTCGGGTGAACCCGGAGTACGGCGCCGGCAGAACCCTCCTCCCGTTTACCAGAATCAGCATTCTGTAAGTTAGCATTATCGTTATGAGTCACGCAATAGCCGTTCCGAACGGGTGCGGCCGACGGTTCCGTGGGTCGTTCTCGACCGGCGCGCCCGCGTTAGCTCGCCAACCGGCGGCAAGCATCGCAACGGATGGATGGAGAATTGACGTGAATGCTTGCCGACGGGGCCGCTGACGTATGACGACGGGGTTAAGTATCCGCCAGGCGCGCCGGGAGATGTATCGGCAGCAGATCATCGTTGCAGCAGAACTCGAGTTCGCCAGGACCGGCTTCGACAAGACGAAAGTTGCTGACATCGCCCGCACTGCTGACGTGTCCGTGGACACGGTGTACAAGAACTTCGCCGGCAAGAACGACATCTGGGATGCGCTCAACAGGCACCGTATGGATGGGTTCATCGCCGCTGGTCGGCGCGCAACGCAGGACGTGACGTCACCGCTGGACCGGCTGTTGTGTTCCGCGCGGGCACAGGTCATGTTCTTTGCCGACCATCCAAACTTCTTGGAGCTTCACATTCGGGAGGGGTGGAGCTGGGCCACCGCAGGCCTTGAACTGGGCCGTGGCGTTCAGCGCGATGCATGGCGCACGGGCCTCGGCATTGTGGTTGCGCTGGCAGAGGACGCCATCGCAGCAGGCGAGATTCCCGCGATGCGCCCAAACGTCGTGGCCGGGTTGGCGGTCTCGGCGTTGCAGGTCTGGTTGACCGATTGGGTCAACTCTGAGCGCAACCGCCCAGCACAGGATGTGGCCGACGACCTCGTCGCGCATTTGAAGCGGACGCTGGCAGCTCCCGTCGCGCAGTCGTTGGGGTGCGCTGCGGCCGCGCCATCGGCCGCACCGTAGCAACGAACACTATGATTCGGTGAATCTCGTTGTGATCAATGGACGGCGATTCCCTTCAGGAGTCGGATGGCATCCACGCCGGCCTACGGGTCTGTACGAAGGCATCCCTATCGGCGATGTTGGGCCAGTTTGGTTCACGCTTCTGCAGGAAGGCACTGAACGCCTCGATCTGCTCGGCGGTGCCCATGGACGCCCAGTAGCCCGATACGTCGACCGGCGGCAAGGCGCGCAACATCTCTCGCTTCATCGCCGCACGCGCGGCGGGGCCGGTCTTGCGGACGCGCTCCAGGAGCGCCTCGGTCTCCGACTCCAGGGATTCGTGTTGCACCACCTTGCCGACAAGGCCCAGTCGTTCCGCTTCGGTCGCGTCGACCCAGTCGTTCCCGTAGATGAGGTGGTTGGCACGTAAGGTGCCGATGCGTTGAGGTATCCGTGCGGCGATGAAGGCCTCGAACACCCCGCGGGTGAGATCAGGAACGCGAAACCTGGCCTGATCCGACGCGATGACCAGATCGGCAAACAGGGTCATCACAAGACCGCCGCCGAGCGCCATGCCGTTGACGGCACACACAACGATCTTCGGTATCTTGCCCAATGTCTCAAACGGTGTGGCGTCGTAGGCCTCGGTGAAGGAATCCCAACGCCGGTCGGGGTTTCCGACGGCGTTCATGTCGCCGCCGGCGCAGAACGCGTCGCCGGACCCGGTGAGCACGAGGAACCCCAAGTCCGGTTCATCGGCCACGATCATCGCGGCCCGTTTGATGCCGTGATATCCGTCGGCCGTCAAGGCGTTGCGCTTTTTCGGACGATTGATCGTCACTGTGAGGGTGTCTCCACGAATACGCCCCGTCAACTCCGATGCACCAAGGTCGACATCGACGGACTCCGGGAGCGCCGTCATACCGCCTCGATCACGGCAAGCAGGTCACCAACGTCGTAGGTGGCACCGGCCTCGACCTTCCACCGCACCACTCCGGAGGCAGGCGCTTCGATGTCCATATCCACTTTGTCAGTGGCGATCTCGTACAGCGAGTCCCCCTCCGTGACCGACTCTCCGTCGGACACGTAAATTTGCGTGAGCTCCGCCTCGGTGATCGCATCACCCGGCTTGGGCATCCGCACCTCGGTCACACAATCCTCCTCACGGCGTCGACAAGTTGACTGGCGTTGGGCCGGCACGCCGCCTCCAGTGTGGCCGCGCGTGGCACCGGTGTGTACGTGCCCGCGACACGTTGGATCGGCGCCGCCAGCTCGCCGAACAGCTCGGCGCCGACGGCGGAGGCGATTTCGGCGCCCGGCCCGCAGAAGCCGACCGACTCGTGGGTGACCACCAGTCGCTTGGTCTTGCGAACGGAGTCCAGAACGGTCAGGAGGTCCAGCGGCACGAGTGTTCTCAGGTCCACGATCTCTACCGAAACACCCTCGGCTTCAAGCTCATTGGCAGCGTCAAGCGCAGCATGAACCATGACGCCGTACGTGCAGAGGGTGACGTCGGCGCCGATCCGCTTGATGTCGGCCTGCCCGAGCGGAATCACGTAGTCTGTCACCGGCACGGGTCCTTTGCCGCCTCCGTAGTAGAGCTTCATGGACTCGACGAACAAGCACGGGTCATTGTCGAGCAGGCAGGCGTTGAGCAGACCGACCGCGTCGGCGGCAGTACTTGGCCAGACGACCTTGATTCCCGGTGTGTGCATCGCCCAAGCTTCGAAAGCCTGTGAATGCTGGGGTCCGGCCGCTGTTCCCACCATCGTGCGGATCACCATCGGTGCACCTTTGCGGCCACCGGACATGTAACGGACCTTGGCGGCGTGGTTGGCGATCTGATCCATTGCCACCCCGAGGAAGTCCATGAACATCAACTCGGCGACGGGACGCAGACCCCCGAGTGCGGCGCCGATCGCCGCGCCGATGATCGACGATTCCGCAATCGGGGTGTCCAGCACCCGGTTCTCCCCGTACGTCGCGGACAATCCCGCCGTGATCTTGAACATGCCGCCGCCCGACGGGTCGCCGATGTCCTCGCCCAACAGGATGATCGAGTCGTCGGTAGCCATGGCGCGGTCGAGGGTGCGGTGGATCGCCTGCACCAGACCAAGGTTCTCGGTTTCCCCGCCGGGCACCGTCGCATGGATCTTCCCATCGGCCGCCAACTCGGATCCATTGTTCGAGAACACGTCTCGGGTGAGTTCGTCGACATCGGGCGGCGGCGCATCGCGCGCTGAGGTGAACGCGTTCTCGATCTCGTCGGACAGTTCGGCGTCGATCCGATCGAGTTCGGCTTCCGTGGCGGTCCCCCCGTCGATCAGACGCTTGCGGTATCGCGCGAATGGCGGGTCGGCGCGCTTGGCCGCGAGCTCGTCGGGATCGGCGTAGGACATGGCATCGCCGAAGTAGTGGCCCTGCAATCGATACGCGACGGCTTCGACGAACGACGGTCCGCCGCCCGACCGGGCACGCTCGGCGGCCTCGGACACCGCCGCGTGCACGGCGTGCGGATCGGTGCCGTCGACCGTCACGCCTGTCATCGCATAACCAGCAGCACGGTCGGACAGCTTGGTCGAACGGGTGTACCTCGACATTGCGGTGCACTCGGCCCACGCGTTGTTCTGGCAGAAGAACACGATGGGCAGCGACCACAATGCGGCCATATTCATTGCTTCGTGGACGTAGCCGATGCTGGTGGCGCCATCACCGAAGCTGACGAGCACCACTTGATCTGTGTTGCGAATCGACGCGGCCAGCGCGATGCCGTTGGCGATGAGTGGGCCCGCGCCGACGATGCCGGTGGTCCAGGCGATCCCGTGGTCGGGATCGAAGATGCCCATGGCGCCGGCCTTGCCCTTGGACAGGCCGGTCCGACGGCCGAGGATCTCGCCGAAGTATCCAGCCAGGTCGATCCCCTTGGCGACGACGTCGCCCAGGCCGCGATAGGTGGTGACCAGCTGATCGGACTCGCCGAGCGCGAGCGCTGCCCCGGCCGACATCGCCTCTTGTCCGTCGACCGGCCAATAGCTCATCGCGATCTCACCCGACGACAACCCTTTTCGGACACGTTGGTCGGCGTGGTGAATCTTGCTCATCAGGCGGTACAACTCGATGGCGCGATCGCTGGTCGGTGACTGCGCCTCGATGCCCAACTGCGTGGCCAATGCAAAACTCCTTGCCCGTCCGCTCGGCGCTTGAGTCTACAACATGACGAAATCTGTTCAATCGTTCTGGTGTGCTAATGCAGCGGCGCGGCCGTGGGACAGCTGCCGGGCATCCGGAGTTGCACCGGAGGACTCGGGGTCGGTTGTGACATATCGCCGATTACTGCGAAACGACTCGACGCGGCCCGGATCATCGGCAATCGCCGCTGCCGCAAGCGCATGGGCTTTGAACGCACACGCGGCTGAACTCGGCTGATAGCGAACCATTCTCAATCGGCGATCCAGCTCGTCGGCACCAGTATCACCCCAGAACACGAGGGTTCGATTTCCCTTCCGCAGGGCGGAGGCAACGATGTCGCGAACACCGCGGTCGCACGACCATGCCTCGGCCGCCACCGCGAGTTCCGGCGCCGGATAGCTGATGATCGATTCCAGCGCCGACTCGAGTGGCTGTGTTTTGAGCCCCAAGATGCGCAGCGCCTGCACCCCTTGGTCGTCGCGGACACCGACCGTGACATCCCATCCCGCGATCGCTCGGTCGAAGAGCCAACCGCCGGCACACTTCACCAGATCGGCGACCGAAAAGGCAACGACGTCGACGCGGAACGCGAACGGCACCACGTTATCCATTGAACAATAGTACATAGAATGTATCATTGATTCCAGCCGATTCTGGACGCCTTTCACCAATCACACCCACTGCGTTGCCTGCCGTTCGAGCTGGGACGCCAGCAGCATGCGGTCAAAGTAGCAGCGCTCGAGGATCAGCCCCGGTCCGTCGAAACCGAACAGGTTGACGCTGAGCATGTCGATTTCGTTGCCCGGGCAGGTGGTCCTGGTCTCCACCATCACACCGTGCTCGCCGTGGTAGACGCTCTCGGCGGTGTACTGCATCCGGGGCAGCTCCAGCCACTGCCGCAGAATCATCTGTCGCACCGCTTCGTCGCCGTCGTAAACGGTTGCACTGGGAATGATCTCGTAGCGCGGATGCGTGAAGGTGGCCATCACCGCCTCCAGGTCACGGTTGTTCTCCCCCGCGACGTGCCGCAGCACAAGTTCCTCGCGGATCCGCTGCAATTCATTGTGGGCGCTCATCGAGGCTCGAAGGTGGGTAGGTTTCGTCCGTCCTCGAGGGGTAGCCACGCCACCGAGACCACATCCCCCGCGGCGGGTGGCGGCCCGAACACGTTCGACATCATCCGAGCACCCTCGTCGAGATCGACCAGCACCACCGAGTAGGGCACCCGATCGGCGAACGCGGGGTGCGCAGCACGGTGATGCACGCTGACTGCGTGGATGACTCCGTGGCCGGACAGTTGCTCCCAGCGCAACGAAAACTCGCCGCAGTGCGGACAAACGAAGCGCGGATACCAGACCAGCCGATTGCACGACTCGCAGCGCTGCATGACCAGCTGATGTCTTTGGGTGGCCGCCCAGAACGGCGCGGACACCGCGCTGGGTTCCGGTACCGCAAATGCCGCGCTCATACGGTTGCCTCCGTTCCCAAGATCACGGTCGACGTCGCCGACAGCACGCCGCCGGTGCCGTGTGCCAGCGCAGTCTGGGCAGCGGCGACCTGGCGGTCGCCGCATTCCCCCCGCAACTGCCGGGTGGCCTCGACGAGTAAGAAGGCGCCGAACGCACCGGGATGGGTGTACGCCAACCCGCCGCCGCTGGTCTGGCCCGGCTGCGCACCGCCGGGTGCAAGTACACCGTCACCGACGAACGGCCCGCCGTCGCCCTTCTTGCAAAATCCGAGGTCTTCAAGAGCAAGCAGGACGGTGATCGTGAACGAGTCGTAGAGCTGGACCACGTCGATCTGCCCTGGGGTCAGCCCGGCGCTGGCGAAGGCGGCGGGTCCCGAGAGCGCCCCGGGGGTGACGGTGAGGTCGGGCATCTGCGTGATCATCGCGTGCGACGCCGCCGACGCTGCGCCCAACACGAAGGCGGGCGGCTTGGCCAGCGAACGAGCCCGCCCGGCGCTGGTGACGACGATGGCGGCGGCGCCGTCGGTCACCAGGCAGCATTCGAGCTTGTGGAGGGGTTCGGCGAGGAAGCCCGAACCGAGGACGTCGTCGACGGTGATCGGGTCGCGCAGGTGCGCCCGCGGATTGCGCGCTGCCCACGCTCTGGTGTCGACGGCGATCTGTGCGAGCTGTTCGGCGGTGGTGCCATAGGTCGCCATGTGCCGGTTGGCGGCCAGCGCGTAGGCACTGATCGGCGGCATCACCCCGAACGGGGTCTCCCATTCCAGGCGCTCGGGCGTGGCGAAAACTCCAAGCCCCTTCTCACCCCGTTTGCGAGCGGCGCGGGGCGTGGACGCGTATGCGATCACCACGGTGTCCGCGAGATCTGCGGCGATCGCTGCGGCGGCATGCTCGACGTACAGCCCGTAACTGGCGCCACCGGTCTGCGTGGCATCGGTGAATCTTGGTGTGATACCGAGGTATTCGGCCAGTTCGACCGAGTGCATCAGGGTGCCGCCGGTACAGGTGCACAAGCCGTCGACGTCGCGGAGCGACAGTCCCGCGTCGGCGAGCGCCGCGATGATGACACGCGCCTCCAACTCACGC
Source organism: uncultured Actinomycetota bacterium (assembly GCA_963759655.1). Classification (GTDB taxonomy): domain Bacteria; phylum Actinomycetota; class Actinomycetes; order Mycobacteriales; family Mycobacteriaceae; genus Mycobacterium. Next base: position 340,551 of record CAVXAG010000014.1, read on the forward strand.
AGTGGAACGTCGATGACACCGGACGGCGACACCTCGTCGGCGACACCGACCACCGCGGCGGCACCTCGAACGATCGAGTTCACCTCTGCTCCCGTCCGAACAGTTCGCGCAATGCCGGCTGACTCACCTTCAACGACGGGGTGCGTGGCAACTCGTCGACGATCAGCAGCTGCACGGGCACCTGATACGGGGTGACGCGCTGCCGCACGAAGTCAAGCAATTCCTCGGAGTCCACTCGTGCGCCGTCGGCGAGTTCGACCGCGCCGACCGGCACCGCGCCCAGCCGGTCGTCAGGGATCCCGGTGACGCCGGCGTCGCGCACGGCGGGGTGGCTGCGCAGCACCGTCACGATGTCGGCGGGTGTGACCTTGAACCCGCCGCGGATGATGACGTCGTCGGTGCGGCCGTCGACGAAGAGGAAGCCGTCGGCGTCGACGCGGCCCAGATCGGTGGTCCGCACCCATTCGCTGCCCCGGGTGCGGACCTCGATCTGGCCCTGTTCCCCGGTCGGCACCTCGGTAGCATCCTCCGTCGACACGATGCGGATCTCGCGGCCGCTCTGCGGGCGACCGACGCTGCCCCGCTTCGCCGTTGCCCACTCGCGGTGCAGCGCGAGGTTCCAGCCCGCCACGCCGCCGGCGAATTCGGTGGCACCGTAGGACGGGAGCACCGCGACGCCGTAGCGCTCCTCGAACGCCTCCTGGACCGACACCGGCAGCGGTGCCGTACCGGAGGTGACGACCTGAACACTGGAGAACACCTCGGGTGCCACCTGCGCGTCGAGCACCATCGTCAGCGCCGACGGGACCAGGCTGACCGCCTTCGGACGGTGACGCACGACCACGTCGACGAAATCGGGCACGCGGAACCTGTCCAGGAGCACGATCCGACGACCCTCGCAGATGTTCAGCAGGGTGCGGAACAACCCGGCCATGTGCACCAGCGGCGAGCTGACGATGGCGACCCCGCTCCGCAGGCCAGGACGGCCGGTGTCGCCCGAGCTGTAGTGCGCGCCGGCAGCGGCTACGGTGTGCTCGAACGCCTGATACGACAACGGAATTCGCTTTGGCGGACCGGTAGTGCCGCTGGTCAGCATCTCGACCGCGACACCGTCGGGTTCCTGCCGGAAGGGCCCGCAGCCGGGCTGTTCCAGTCCCACTACAGCCTTGACCAGGGATGGGCCGGTATCCACCTCCAGGCCCAACGATCCTTGCGCTGCCGCGGCGATACCGGGTCGGGGCCAGTCGACGCCCAGTCCGACCACTGCGGGTAGCCGCAACTCGGCGATGTCGGATGCCAACCCCGCTTCCCCGTCAGACGCGTTGATCGTGACGATGCAGCCGTTGGCCAACAACACACCGAGCATCGCCGCGACCATCGCCGGATGGTTACGCAACAGCAGACCAACAGGGGTCCCTTCGCCTAAACCCACCGACCTCAAACGACTTTCGACGCCGGTGGCGACATCGGCGATCTCTTGCCAGTCCGTCCAGATGCCCCGGTACTCGATCGCGGGGGCTTTGGGATCGAGCGCCAGGATCTCGCGGATACGGTCGGCGAGCTGTCCGCTCAAGCTGGTGCTGCCGCCATCTCGGTCGCCGCGGGAATGACCTCTTTGGCGAACAGTTTCATCGACTCGTACACCTTGGAGCGGTCCATCGCGCCGCCGCGGGACATGCGCAGCATGATGTTGCGCCATCCCATGTCGACGACGGCCCGCATCTTCTCGATGATCCTGTCCGGATCACCCATCAACGTCAGATGCGAGTTCAGCACCGCCTCGTAGCTCTGCTTGTCGTGCTTCTCGAACCAGTCGGAGTAAGCCTTGTAGTCGGCCGGGATGTCACCACCGCGCTCGAACGGGCTGGAGTATTGGCGGTGGGTCTGGATGGACAGCTCGACGCTTTCCCGCGGGTAGGCACGGGCGAAGGCGTCGTCGGTATGGCAGAACGCGTTCAGCAGCGCCCACACGTTCCCGGTGGCCGCCGCCAGCCCCTTCTTCGACTGCGTCTCCAGGTAGATGTCGAGCGCACCCTGCAGGTCGGGGTCGACCTGATACGGGTTACCGATGATGGCACCGAACCCCTTGTCGGCCAGCCACTCGAAGCTGGACGGCGTCTTCATCACCGTGCCCCACACGGGAATCCGGCTCTGCACTGGCCGCGGCTGGATGGTCACGTCGTCGAGCTGCCAGTACTTGCCGTCGTAGGTGACGCTCTCCTGCGTCAGCAGCAGATTGACGACCTCCACGCACTCCTGGTAGCGGGCGGTCGCCTCGTCCATCGGGATGCCGAATCCCTTGAACTCGTGCGCCTGGTAACCGCGCCCGAAGCCGGCATCGAAGCGGCCTCCACTCAGGTTGTCCACCATGGCGATGCGCTCGGCCAGGTGAATCGGGTCGTGGAACGGGGCGACCATGCACGCAGTGCCGATCCGGACCCGCTCAGTCTGCGCGGCGATGGCCGCCGCGACCAGCGGCAGGTCTGCGAGACTGCCGTACGGCGAGAAGTGGTGTTCAGCCAGCCAGATCTCGTCGTAACCGAGTTCTTCGGCCCACCGCGCCTCCTCGAGCACGTTGGCGAAAACCTCTGCGTGGGTGAGGTGATTGGGCTTGTCGCCGAGGATGAACACGCCGAACCGCATGCCGATACCTCCGTCCAGGATATAGTTGCAGTTACTGCCACTATATTGCACGATGGAACAGATAGCGTCAATCCGTTCTGTCTCTTGGAGGCCTCGTGACCGCGCCCGCGACCCTGTCCGATGCCCTGGTCGGCGCCGAGCTGGCCCCGGCGACCTTCCGGTGGACCGACACCGATATGATCCTGTACGCGCTGGGTGTCGGGGCGCGCCCGCCCGATGAGCTGCAGCTGCTCGACGAGCATCGCGGGCCTGCGGTGCTCCCGACATTCGCCCTGATCGCCAACTGGTGGGCCGTCAAGGATCTGCGCGCCACGCTGAATTTGGGGTCATTCCCGATAGTGCACTCCGCTCAGTCCCTGACGCTCGAGCGACCGCTCAGCTCCGCGGGCGAGGTGAACGTCACCGCCCAGGTGACCGCGGTCTGGGACAAGGGCAAGCATGCCGCTATCGAAGTGATGTCGGTTGGTGTGGACGCCGACGGCCCTCTGTTCAGCGCTTCCGCGCAGACAATGGTGCTTGGCGGCGGCGGATTCGGCGGATCGCGGGGCCCGGCGGCCGAGGAGGGGCCCCATGGTGGGCCCGACGAGATGTACATGGACGTGATCCGGCCCGAGCAGGCGGCCATTTATCGTCTCAGTGGTGATCGCAACCCACTGCATATCGATCCCTCGGCGGCCCGCAAGTTCGGCTTCGACGACGTCTTCCTGCACGGGTTGTGCACACTTGGCTTCGCCGCGCGTGCGCTGATCAACGTCGTCGGCGGCGGCGATCCGCAAACACTGACATCGATCAGTTGCCGCTTCGCGAAACCGGTGATGCTCGATTCCGAACTGTGCACGCAGATATGGCGCGACGGCGACTCCGTGCGCTTCCAGGCCCTGCAGGGCGACGTTGTGGCGCTCGCCTCCGGCACCGCCACCTTGGCAGGCTGCTGATATGGACCAACGGCGTGTTCGTGGTCAGCGCAACCGTGAGGCCCTCATCCACGCGGCGATCGACCTGTTCACCGCCGACGGGTACGAGGCGACCACGGTCGAGCAGATCTCGGCAGCGGCCGGCGTCGCCGCGCGGACGTTCTTCCATCACTTCGCCACCAAGGACGACATCCTGTTCGACGGTTACGCCGCCCGCCTCGACGAAGCCGCTCGGCGTTTCCGCGCGTCGCGCTCGACGACGCTATGGGGTGCGCTTGCCGACGCCTCCCAAGCGGTCGCCGAGGCGATCAGCGAACAGCCCGAGATGTTCCTTGTGCGGGCAAGGATGTACCACAGCTTGCCCGCCCTGCGCGCAACGATGCTGCGGATCAACGACGACTGGATCGACCAGATGACCACCGAAGTTGCGCGCTGGTTAAACGCCGACGCCGACACCGACCTGGCACCCCGGCTGGCCGCCACCGCAATCAACGCGGCCAACCGCGCAGCGATCGACGTGTGGGTCTCCGAAGGCGGCGGCAGCGACCTCGTCGCTGCGATGGCCGAAGCCGTAGGACTGATGCGCCCGTCGATCAACCGCATCGAGCGAATCGTGAAACAGAATCGCGGCCGCCGTGTTGGATGACGCGCGGCCGGTCGCGGTCGTCACCGGCGGGGCGCGAGGCATCGGAGAGGCGATCGTCGGCGAACTCGTCGCCGCCGGGTACCGAACCGCCGTCGTCGACGTGAACGCCAAGGCCATTGCGCGCGCTGCCGAAACCGACGTGGCTCAACAGCGACTACTGATCCCGTTGCACCTGTCGATCACCGACCGCGACGCAGTCCAAGCCGCGATGACCCGGTTGGCCGCCGAGCACGGTCCAATCCGCGCCTTGATCAACAACGCGGGCATGACTCTGCCGGCGACCTTCTTGGACCAGACCGATGAGGACTGGGACCGAATCGTCGACGTCAACCTCAAGGGCACATTCGTCATTTCCCAGGTCGTCGCACGTCAGATGGTCGATGAGAAGACCGGTTCGATCGTGAACATCAGCTCGGTGTCGGCGCACGGAGTGCGGACCGGGCCGCCCGCCTATGCAGCGGCCAAGGCCGGCGTGGAGGGGCTGAGCCGGCTGATGGCCGTGCAGTTGGGACCGCTCGGCATCCGGGTCAATACGGTGGTGGTCGGCACAACAGCCACCCCATGGCTGCTGTCACGCAAGACAGACACCGAGATCGACCAGATGCGTTCCTCGACGCTGACCGGCCAGATCGGTGAGCCCGATGACGTGGCACGCGTCGTTGCATTCCTGTGCTCACCGGATGCGAAACATCTCACCGGACAACTCATCTCGGTCTCCGGCGGCCAGTGGATGCCCTGAGACCCAGGCCAACAGAACGATTGAACATATCCTGATACAGTGTTTAGGGGGTTAGTGCGCTTGGAGGCCAGGGATTCTGTGGATCTGAAGCGAATTCTGTTCGACGTCAGCGACCACGTCGCGACGATCACGATCAACCGGCCGGAGCGGCTCAACGCGACTGACGACCTAACTCGCACAGAGCTCGGCGTGGCCTGGGCGCGCGTCCGAGACGACTCCGAGATCAGGGTCGCCATCATCACCGGGGCCGGGGATCGTTCGTTCTGCGCCGGCCAGGACATCAGGGCGACCGCCGAAGGCGGCATCGGCAACAAAGTGCCCGGTTCCCGCCTGCACCACAACGTCTGGAAACCGGTCATCTGCGCGCTGAACGGCATGGTGGTCGGCGGCGGGCTACACCAGGTCGCCGACGCCGACCTCATCATCGCCGCAGAGCACGCCGAGTTGATCGACACTCATCTGCGGGTTGGCAATGTGTTCGCACTCGAGCCCGCCGTTCTGCTGCGCCGGATGCCGCTGTCGATGGTGATGCAGCTGGCGCTGATGACCAAAGACGGCCGCATCAGCGCACAGCGGGGCTATGACATCGGACTCATCAACGAGGTGGTGCCCGCCGAGCGACTGCAGCAGCGGGCCCGCGAGATCGCACTGTCGATCGCGCAGCTGTCGCCCGCCACGGTGCAGGCGTCCATCAAGGCGATGTGGACCAGCCTCGATGTGGGCCTGCACGCGGCCAACGACGTCGCCTACCGCTACGTGCTGCAGCATCAGATGACCCACCCCGACTACCGGGAGGGAATGGCCGCTTTCGCCGAGAAGCGTGAACCGCGGTGGGTGGTCGAATGACCAGCCGAACGACCGAGGCGGCCAGGCGATTTCACTACGACCCGTTGCCGTATGAGGCGGTCTTGCCCGCCATGCTCGCGACCGTTACCAGCGCGCACGGCGACAACGATTTCGTGGTCTCATCGGTCGGCGAAGGCACCGTCGAAAGGATCACCTACGCACACGCCGACGCGCGGTCCGCCGACATGGCCGCGCGGCTCATCGCGGCCGGCGTCGTCAAGGGCGTGCGAGTCGGGATCCTCGCGCCCAACGGGCCAGACTTCGCTGTCGCCTTCCTCGCGGTCACCAGGATCGGCGCAGTCGCGGTGCCAATCAACACATTCTTCGGCCCCGACGAATTGTTCTGGGTGCTGCGCGACGCCGACGTGCACACCGTGCTGTCGGTGGAAAGCCTGCTGGGCAAGGACGTGTTGGCCCGCGTATGCGCGGCCGTGGGCCAACGTGACGAGACTGGCGGACCGCTGTATCCGCAGCGACTTCCCCAGCTACGCAACGTGTTTGCGCTGGGGGTTAGTGAACGGCGGTGGCCGAGCCAGTGGCCAGAGCCGGTGCCGACACCCTTACTGCAAGCCTGCGAGTCCACGGTGCGCCCGGCCGACGATCTGCTCGTCATCTATACCTCGGGCAGCACGTCAAACCCGAAGGGCATCATCCACACCCACGGCACGACGATCGCGCACGCACGGTTCATCGCACGGGCCCACGACTGGGCGGCCGACGACCGCATCTACGTGCCGATGGTGTTCTTCTGGGTGGCTGGGCTGGTGTTCGGGTTGCTGGGTCCGATGCAAATGGGCGCGACCATCCTCACCGAGTACCGGTTCGACGCCGCTGACGTGCTGCGCCTGCTCGAGCGCGAACGGGCGACCTATACAACGGGATTCCCGCACGTCGGACCGGCCCTGGCCAACCATCCCGACTTCGCGTCCACCGATTTATCTAACCTGCGCGAGGGCTACCAGCAGGTGCTGCTGGCGCCCGAGCGCCGCACGGCAGACCCCTCCTTGCGGGTGCGACAGCTGGGAATGACCGAGACCTGCAGTTCGCACACGTGGTGGCCGCCGCACGAACAGGTCCCCGAAGCCAAGCGCGGGTCGCTCGGCGTGTCCGCGCCCGGCTACGAGCACAAGGTCGTCGACGACGCGGGCCGCGAGGTGCCCAATGGCGTCACGGGCGAAATCTGTGTGCGCGGAACTGCGATGATGCGCGGCATGGTCGGCCGACAATGGCACGAACTTGTCGACCGAGACGGTTGGCTGCACACCAAGGACGCCGGCTATCGCGACGATGACGGTCATCTCTACTTCGCGGGGCGCACCGACGAGATGATCAAGACGGCGGGCACCAATGTGGCCCCCATCGAGGTGGAAGAGGCGCTGGGCCGCATCGAGGGTGTCCGGATCGCTTACGTGGTTGGTGTTCCCGACCCCGATAAGGGCGCAATCGTCGGCGCTGCGGTGGTGCTCAACGACGGCCACCGCGCCTCGGCCGAGGACCTGATCGGCGCCTGCCGCACGCAATTGGCCGCCTACAAAGTGCCGAAGAAGTGGGTGATCCTCGACGACGCGGCCCGGCTGCCCTACACCACGACCGACAAGATCGACAAGAAAAGGCTCACCACCCTGATCGCCGAGGGCGCCCTACAGTGAGTGACCCGACACTGGCCGTCCTGGCTGCACGTATCGAGCGGCTCGAAGCGCTCGACGAGATCAGGCAACTGGCGGCGAAATATGCGGTCGCGCTGGACATGCGAGACCTCGACGCACTGGTGAATCTGTTCGTCGAGGATGTCGGCGTCCCCGGCAAGCGCCGCGGCCGCGCGGCCCTGCGCGCTTGGTATGACACCGAGATGCGGCACAACCTGCTGGGCAGCGCCCACGGCGTGCTCGGACACGTCGTCGACGTTCACGACGCCGACCATGCCAGCGGCCTCGCCTATTCCCGCAACGACCTGGAAACCGACTCGGTCTGGGTGATCGAGTTCCTCGCCTACCTCGACAGCTATGAGCGTCGCGACGGCCGCTGGTACTTCGTGAAGCGGACCCCGCTGTTCTGGTACCAAAGCGACATCACCGACCCGCCGGTGGGCTCCGAGAAGATGCGCTGGCCCGGCTCCCCCAGCCATGACGGCGGCTTCCACGACGCGTTCCCGTCCTGGACGGAGTTCTGGGATGCCGATCCAGGTCGCCTCGACGCCCCAATCCCCGCACCCGCCCCGGTCGGTGCATGGCTGCGCACGCTACGGCGCAATGCCACCACCCCACCGGTGAATTCGACCGGTCGTGCCGAGAACGACCCCGGGAACGGTTGAGATGGTCAGTGCCGCCCAGGGTTTCGCGCTCACCGAGGAGCAACAGGAGCTGCGTCGCACGGCGCGCTCCTTCCTCGAGCTCAAGGCTGACGAGGCCGAAGTGCGTCGCGTCATGGAGACGCCGGAGGGCTACGACGCGGGGGTGTGGCGGCAGATGGCCGACCAACTGGGGTGGCAGGGTCTGGCCATTCCCGAGAACCTCGGGGGACACGGCTTCGGCTTCGCCGAGCTCGGCGTGGTCCTCGAGGAGATGGGGCGCGCATTGCTGCCGGGTCCGTTCTTCGGGTCGGTGGTGCTGGCAGGCGGCGTGTTGATGCAGTGCGAAGACCACCACGCGAAGACGCGGTACCTGCCAGGCATTGCGTCGGGTGACACCATCGCCACGCTGGCGCTGACCGAGGAGTCCGGCCGCTGGGACGCCGAGGGCATACAAGCCGCGGCACACCGCAACGGTGACACCTGGATCCTCGAGGGCACCAAGACATTTGTACTCGACGGACACATCGCCGACCTGGTGTTGGTCGCGGCGCGCACCGATGCGGGCATCTCATTGTTCGCCGTCAACCGGCCCGACCGCCTGACACGTCGAATGCTTTCCACCCTGGACCCGACGCGGCGACAGGCGCGCCTCGACTTCGTCCAGACACCCGCCACCCTCATTGGTTGCGACGGAAACGCATGGCCCGCGCTGGGGCGTGCATTGGACATCGCCGCGGCGGGCCTGGCCGCAGAACAGGTCGGCGGCGCCCAACGGTGTCTTGACCTGGCGGTCGACTACGCGAAGACGCGCCGGCAGTTCGGCAAGCCGATCGGATCCTTCCAGGCCATCCGGCACAAGTGCGCCGACCTGATGCTCGACATCGAATGCGCCCGCGGGGCGGCGCAATACGCGGTGCAGGCCGCCGCGAACCTTACCGACGAACTGCCTGCGGCCGCGTCGCTCGCTAAGGCGTACTGCTCGGATACCTACGCCCGCGCCGCGGCGGCCAACATCCAGATCCACGGCGGCATCGGATTCACCTGGGAACATCCCGCGCACCTGTATTTCAAGCGGGCCAACTCGTCGGGACATCTGCTGGGCGACCCCGCCTACCACCGCCGACGGCTCGCCGACCGGATCGGCATCTAGAAGTCAGTGCCCCCGTCAATGTTGATCGCCGCGCCAGTCAGATAGGCGGCCCGATCGCTGAGCAGGAACGCGATCAGTTCGCCGGCCTCGTGTGGTCGCCCACCCCGGTCGAGGGCAACCCGCATGTTCCACGCCGGGTTGCTCGCCAGGTGCGCGTAGATCGCGTCCTCGACAGGGACGCCGAACTCCTCGGCCCGCTGAGCCCGGATGAAATCGTTCACCTCGGTGTCGAACAAACCGGGACACACAGTGTTCACCCGGATCCCGTCCGGCCCATGGGTCTTGGCCAGGATCTTCGACATCGTCAGCACCGCCGCCTTGAGGGAGTTGTAGGGCGGGATGAGGATCTTCGGCGCCCGCACCGAGTAAGCCGCCGTGGTCACCACCGTTCCACCGCCGTTGCGCTGAAGGTGCGGGATGATCGCGCGGCAAGAGCGCACCGTGGCCATCAGGATCATCTGGTAGTACCAGTCCCACGAATCGTCGCTATGCTCCAGGAACGGGCCCTGCTGCTTCATCGGCCCGGCGGTGACGGCAAGGCCACGCAGTGGCCCGAGATCGTCGGCGGCCTGTGCAACAGCGCGATCGACACCGTCGCCGCGTGCGGACGCGTCGACGCTGATGCCGACCGCGTTCACGTGGTAGTGGTCTGCGATGTGCTGCGCCTTCTCGGCTGCGCGTTCGCCGTCGCGCGCCAACAACGCGACGTTGGCGCCTTCACCGGCCAATTGCTGAGCGGCGGCAAACCCCATACCTGTGCTGCCGCCGACGAATACGAAGTTGCGCCCCTTCACCCCGAGGTCCAATTTGGCTCCCTCCATCGCTGCGGGACTGCGAACCCCGCCAGTCGAGGATAAGCTGACTGTAAACAACAGAACGCAATGTGTGCCGATGTCTAGTCACTCTGTTACGCCCGACACCGATCATCACCATCGGGAGTGTTGAGGCCAGACGCCAGCGAAGGTCCCAGCACGGCTCCGGTGCGCCGGAACACCTGGACAGTCGGTGTCGCGTAGCATGGATGGACTGAGGAAGCGGATGTCCGGAGCAAGGAGCGACATGTCGACTGAGCGATTGGCCGCCGAGCTCGACGCGCAGGACGAGTACGACCGCCGAGACCAGATTCTCGAAGCGGCGAACGTGTGCTTCACTCAGCTCGGGATCCAACGCACCAGTGTGCAGGATGTCGCCCGAATGGCCAATGTGTCGCGCGGGACCGTCTACCGCTACTTCGAAGACCGCAACATACTGATCGACGCAGCGATCGAATTCGGTGCACAGAAGTTCTACCAGGACGTCGCCGCGGCTATGGCAAAGAGGTCGACGCTGGCAGAGAAGGTCGGCGCGATGGCCGAAACCCACGCCAAAATCCTGCTTGAACATCGAACCCGCAACCGGCTGATGGCCGACGACGCAGAGTTGATGCGGCACATGATCTCCGACGGCGATTCCGCCATCCGGCGCACGACCGCGTTCCTGGTTCCCTATGTGCGCGAGGCCCAAGAGCGCGGCGAAGTGGGCGCCGGAGTCGACGTCACCGCGGCGAGTGAATGGCTCGCGCGGATCATCTACTCGTTCTCCACGGTGAATCACGCCCAAACTTTCGACATGTCCAAGCCGGCGACGGTGCGCCGCTACGTCGAGAAATTTGCGGTCAACGGACTGCGCTGACCTATCCCCGGCGGGGGGCAAGTAAACACTCTGTGTATTATTGTTCTGCTGACCAGATGACTGGGCTCGGCCTAGCCGGACGATGCGGGAGATCAATGGCTGAGATCTGGCTAGAAGAGCGATGCTAATTGACGGGCACCCCAGCTACCGAAGAGGGCATCGGCGTTGTCGCCGCCGGCGACGCGGTGGACATGTCGTGATCGCGGATGACGCTTGAGCAGAAAGGCATCCCCATGGGTGAGCGGTCGCTGGCGGGCAAACGGGTGGTCGTGGTCGGCGCCTCCGCGGGCATCGGGCGGGCGTTCGCGGTCCGCGCAGGAAAGGAAGGCGCCAAGCTCGTCGTCGCAGCACGCCGGGGGGACCGCCTCGCCGAGGTCGTCGAGGAGGCCGGAGGCGGAACCCCAGTGGTGGTGGACGTTCGGCAGCCGCAGGACTGTGCGCGCATCGGCGAAGTCGCCAAGAAAGCGCTCGGCCACGTCGACCTGCTTCTCATCTCGTCCGGGTACGCGCCGCTGAAGCTGTTCACCGATACCGACGCACAAGACTGGCTAGATGTCTTCGAAACCAACGTGATTGGTGTCCACGAAACCATCCGCGCCCATCTGCCGGCTCTAACTCCATCGGCTATCGTCGCCGCAATGTCATCAGACTCGGTCCGGCACCCGCACACCGCACTGGGCGCATACTCGTCCAGCAAGGCCGCAATGGAGCAATGCCTGGTGTCTTGGCGAATGGAGAATCCCGGCTATCGCTTCAGCTGCGTCGAGGTCAGTGGCACGGTCCCAACCGACTTCACGTCCTCGTTCGATCCCGACCTGCTCGGCACCGCCGTCACGGAATGGATTGCGAGAGGCCTCGTCCAGGAAAGTCGCATGACGCCCGAGGCAGTCGCCGACGTCCTGGCGGGCATTTTCGCCACCGCCTTGGATCACCCAGACGTGGGGCTGGAATCCGTCGTCGTCAAGTCGCCAACCGGCCCGCTTCGAGCGTGAGTATTTCACAAACCTTTAGGAGACCCATTGACAAAAACGCCGGTCGAGTCGGCGTGGGCAGCCCACCCCGACTACCGCATCGAGATCGGTCGATGCCCATATACCGGACAGGTTTGGCTCGGCGACGTGTTTCTCGCTGAAAGCGAGAACTGCCTCGTCGTTGCCGAGACCGATCACGTTGATCGGCTGTACTTTCCGGAAGCAGACGTGAAATGGGACCTGTTCACCGAAACTGAGCAGACTACGGTATGCCCCTTCAAGGGCACAGCGACGTATTGGAGCCTGACGGGCGCCGAGCCGGCGGTTCCGAACGTTGTTTGGACGTACCGCACACCGTTGCCCGAGGTGGCTGGCATCGCCGAGCACGTGTCGTTCTACGACGAAGCGCTACGCGTGGTCGTGGTGGAGCGCTGGCCGGACGGGTCCGCCGTCCCCGCCAAGTTCCCGCTGTGGGGCGATGCCGCCGAGCTGCTGCGGTTGATCGACGTCGAGCCCGTCGCCGAGCAGCGATTCGTCGGCCCTGCGCATGGACCGACTGAACGCAATGTCGTCGAGGGCGGCCAACTACTGGCCCAGGCCATCGTCGCGTCCGCTAAAACCCTTCCAGGGCAGCGTATCACGTCGGCCTCGATGATCTTCACCAAGGCGGCGTCATTCGACGCGCCGATCGACATCAGCGTCGAGGTGCTCCGTCGCGGCCGAACGTTCTCGACGACCGAGGTTCGGGTGACCCAACACGATTCCGTACGCACCACGGGCATCCTCCTCGCCGATTCGGGTGCCCCCGACGTCATCCGCTATGCCGCGGCGATGCCTGACGTTCCGGGACCGCAGGACGCTATCGCGTTCGAGGGATTCGCGATGCCAGGTCGGGAGATCCGAGTGGTCGATGCCGCATACGACCCCGATCCCGATCGAATCGGGCCGCCCGAGATCAATGCCTGGGTGCGCTTCCGCGATGCGCCGGCCAAGCAATATCTGCACGACGCACTGATCGCTCAGTCCACAACTCACTGGACGATCGCCGCAGGAATGTTGCCCCACCAGGGGTTCGGTGAAGCACGCGCACACCAAACGCTATCGACCGGGATCATAAAGGCAACAATTGCCTTCCACGACGAAGCCGACGTCACCGAGTGGTTGCTCTACTCCAACAACGCGTTCTGGTCGGGACGCGGACTCGTGCAGGGCGATGGCCGGGTGTTCACGCCCGACGGCAGGTTGGCGGCGTCCTACACAATCCAGGCAATGGTGCGAGAGTTCGAGCGCGACCCAGCTTCCATGGGACACGACAGCCGCACCGCGATGTGACGACACCACGGACATCAGCTCTGCCATATGCCACTCCGACCTCGAACCCGTCAGTCGGCTTCACCACTGGCGGGTGCCGCGTGACCAAGGATGTAGTGCCCGCCCTCGGGATGGTGATACCACCCACCCGCTGCGGCAGTTCCACCATCGACATGCAGGGTCTGGCCAGTGACGTAGGCACTTAGGTCGCTAGCGAGAAACACTGCGGCACCGGCTATCTCGTCGACGTGGCCGGCGCGGCCCAGCGGGACCAGCAACTTGGCGTTCTCCTCCCCCGCTGGCGCCATCGCACGCAGACTGTCGGTCACGGTGAAGTCAGGAGCCAACCCATTGACCCTGATCCCATGTGGCGCGAGCTCCAGCGCCGCGGTCTTGGTGAAGTTGACGACGCCCGCCTTGGCGGCCGCGTAAGCGGCGAAACCGGGCGCAGCCCGCATCCCTTCAATCGTGCTGACGTTGATGATGCTGCCACCCGATCCGGCATCGACCATCGTGCGGGCGACGCGCTGGGTGCACAGCAACACCTGAGTGAGGTTGATCCGGATCAGCGCCTCCCACCCGTTGGGCGAGGTATCCAATAGACCCGACCAAAACACACCTCCAGCGTTGTTAACCAGAATTGTTGGTGTGCCGAGCTTTTTGACCGTTTCGGTCAATGCACTGTCCACTTGGTCGGCATCGCGGACATCCGTGACACAGCCGAGTCCGCCAACCTCGTGGGCCACCGAATGCGAGGTGGACGGGTCCTTCTCCCAGACCACGACCCGCGCACCGAACGCGGCGAATGTGGCTGCCACGGCACGGCCGATGCCCGCACCGCCACCAGTCACCACTGCTACGCGGCCGTCCAAGGACACAGCGTCGCGGGTTAGCACCATCAAAACCCCTACGGTCGTCGACACGATTAGCTTCGGCCGACGTGACAGATTAACACTTGGTGTTCTATTATCTAACATCGCCGGGTGATCTTCCGATCGCGATGGAGGGATAGATGGACCGTCTCAGCGGAAAAGTGGCCGTCGTCACCGGCGCGGCGCGCGGCCAAGGCCGCAGCCACGCAGTCCACATGGCCGATGAGGGCGCCGACATCATCGCCCTAGACATTTGCGCAGATATCGCATCAAACGAATATCCGTTGGCGAGTCCGGCCGACTTGGACGAAACCGCAAAGCTCATTGAAAAGTCGGGTCGGCGCGTGGTGTCGGCAGTGGTCGACGTCCGCGACCGCGCAGCTCTGAAGAAGGCAATTGACGGCGCCGTCGCAGAACTCGGCGGACTCCATGTCGTCGTTGCCAACGCGGGAATCTGCCCTCAGGGCAACCACATTCCCTATCGGGGATTCATCGACGCATTCGACGTGGATTTCGTCGGCGCTGTCAACACCGTCCACCTAGGCCTCGAACATCTCACCGCAGGGGGATCAATCATCGTGACGGGGTCGATCGCCGGGCTTGTCGAGCAGAAGGATCTCGCTACCGGCGGAGGGCCACAGGGTCCCGGCGGGGCCGGATACGGCATGGCTAAGAAGATGGTCCGCGACTACACGAAGGCGCTGGCGCTGACAATGGCGCCGCACAGCATCCGGGTCAACACGGTCCATCCCACAAGCGTGAACACCGACATGCTTCACAACCTGCCCATGTACCGCACGTTCCGACCGGATCTGTCCGACCCGAAGCGTGAAGACGCAGAGGTCGTATTCCCCATCCTGCAGGCAATGCCGATTCCCTATGTCGAGCCCGAAGACGTCTCACACGCGATTGTCTATCTCGCATCTGACGAATCCCGTTACGTCACAGGACAACAGCTGTTTGTTGACGGCGGCGCAAGTCTCAAGATGGGCATGTAGTGATCTGGACGGATGGCTTCGCGACGTGTAACTAAACGATCGGACGTAACCCGGCCGCTGGCCGGGTGCAGCTCCGGCATCATTAGCTCGAGATGACTGGCCGACGACGTCCCGACCCGCGGCCCGCGCTCTCGCGCGCTCGCTTAGTCGACGCGGCGGTTTCGCTGTTGCGCTCCGGCGGCCCTAACGCAGTTACGTCGAATCGGTCACCAGAGCCGCCAACGTGGCTGGACACGCTGTACCGACACTTCACGCGCGGAGATGACTTGCTGGCGGCCGCATTTTAAGTCGGTGATACCGCCCGCACCCCCAGACCGCGGCTCATTACGAGACCGGCTCATTGCGATCGTGGCGTGGGCACAGTTGATCGTCGAGGTATCCGTTCGGCCCCTCCCCGCGATGGCTGCAGGCGCCGATCGAGGGGGTGAACGCTCAGCAGATAGCGAACGATGTCGATGTCAGTGTCGAGTGATCGGGCAATCTGGCCCGCTGTTGCCTTAGGGCTGGTGGCCGCGCGGTGCAGCTCTGCAATGGTGATGCGGTCGACATCCCCGTTTGGCAGGTCCAGGTCCTCGAGCAGCGACAGCGGCGGATGCCATGTGAGGGGTTCGGCGACGTGAGGGTGTCGGGCGAGGAAACGTGCGGCTTCCTCCCGTAGCCGCTCGGCGAGTGCGGGCGTGAGGCGCAACGGAAGGTCTTTGACGCGGCTTTTGAAGACTTGGCGGCCCTTGGTGGACTGAATAGTTCGCACATGAGGTGGCGGCAGGCCTCCGCTAATCTCTTCGACCAATGCGCCGCGGGCAACCTGGGCACCCAGCGGGCCGCCGGACAAAGTTCCCGTGGCCCAGCACATCCGATGCCACTTCGAGGTTGGCAACAGGCCCTCGTAATCTAGCCGTCGCCGCCGGCTGTAGTCGATGGGTGAGGGATAGGCGATCAGATAGTCAGCCAGCGCGGCCACCGCGATGCTGATCTGGGGCCAGGATGGGTATTCACGCAGCCTGGTTAAGGTGAAGTTAAGTGATTCAGCATCCAGCACGCCACCGAGAGCCGCTGCCGCCTCCGCTTTCGTCATCTGTGTGGCGCAGAGCAGAACCGCACACGACAGCGCCGGGCGCAGATGCCGGCATCTATCCCAGAATTCTGGCGGCTGCAGCCTGATCGAGAAGGCAGGCCATAGCGCCGCCGGTACCCGATCCACAATCCGTGTCGCCGCACCCGTGTCGGGCCGGGAGGCGGTGGGCGTTGGAAGCGCGGCGTGGTGGCGCAGTTGCAGCGCGGCGCCCAGCCGCGGGGCATACGCCTTGAGTTGGATGCTCGTCAGGACCGGGCTGGCATGTAGGGCCCAGCTCAGCCCCGCGGCGCGGGCCGCATCTGCGACCGGCCTTGGGGCCAGCCATTGCATCGCTTCGGCGGCATCCTCGAGGCTGCCTTGGTTGAGTATGTTCAGCGCGGCCGCGATGCCGACGGCCGTTTCGATGACTGTGTTCGGTGCCCGGCTTCGCGGACGCCAGTGGTAGGACCAGGTCACTGCGGGAGGCGGCGCCGAGCCCAGATATGTGTCGACAAGGTCGTCGGGGTGCGATGGGTCGAGTCCGAGTCGGCCGGCGTGAGCGAGGATGCGCGCCGCCAAGACACTGAGGTCGGTCAATGCGGTACGGGCATCACACGGGGTTTCGTGGTAGACGCCGAAGGCGGCGTGGTTGGTGGCGATCACTGCGTTGATGGTGTGTTGCGCGGCAATAAGTGGCTGTGGGGCCTGCAGTCTTGTGGTGATCGCCTTGGTGAGGTCTGCGTGGCACTCGGCGGTGTTGAATGTGCCGTTGGATGCACATTGAGCCGGCTGCGGTACACGCCGGGTGGGTTGAGGCTTGTCTCGTTGTTGGGCTCCACATTCCGGGCAGGTGTCGGCGAGCAGGCACCGGTGTGTCACGCAGGCAAAAGACCAAGTCAATCGCCAACCGAGTTGCCATCGTCCGCCGGATTGAGCCAGGCAGGTCGGGCAGTATCGCGATCTGTTGAGTCGGCTCCACCGGAATCCGGGCGCCCGTCGAGTGGTGGCGTCCTGCACGTCCAACGTTACGCCGTCGTAGCGGCTCAGCGTCATGGCCTCGATACGCGGCGCGTGCAGCCCCGTCGCGACAGCCAGGCTGTGCACCTGGGGTGTGGACAGTTTGATCATCCAATCGGCGCGCCAACGGTGATTAATCCCGGCGCGCGCCATGACCTCTCGTAGGGGCACCCCGTATCTGTGCGCATATGCCTCCAACCAGGAGTCGATCGCTTCCCCGGGCACTGGCGCGATCCGGAAGGGAAGGGTACGGATGGTGGTCATCGGCCGGAACCGTCACACTTGCAGTTTGGTGGTGAGCTTGCGGGTGCGAAACGACACGGCGAGTTCGGTACGGGCCTTTTCAGCGGCGCTATCGATCGTGATCGAGTCAAACAGCTTCTGGTTCAACATTTCCGTGCCGGTGCGGACGGCTCTGGCGCAACCGCGCCGGATCAGTTCCATCAGCGATCCGATGTGTCCCGTGCTGCGGATGAACAGGTAGTCAGACAGGTCGTCGGTCAGCATTCCCTCGCGTTTGGACCCCAGAATGAGTCGCTGCTCAATCGTGGTCAGCAGTTTGCGCCAGTCGCGGCGTCCCCGCTCGTTGTCGATGCTGTACGGCAGCATCTCGAGCGTGGTGGTACGGCGGGTGGTTTGTTCCAGGACGATGTTCTGATATGAGGCACCTTCGAGGCTGTAGCACAGGTCTTCCATCAGCAGACCGCGTTGTCCCAGTCCGATACCGATGAACAGCAGCGTCAACGGGAACTCGTTGGCGATGTACTTAAAATGGTTGCCGATCTGGACTCCCCCGCTGCGCTGCCAGTGCAGGAAGTGCAGGTCGTCGATGATCAGCAGGCGGGTTTCACAGCTCAGCACACAGTCCAGGGCGCATCGTCCCAGTTGCTCAGCGGTGCCGCGACGAGCGCCTGGGTGGGCGTAGAAGTCGCACAGGGCGGCGTTGAAGTCTTTCATACTGGTGTTGCCGCGCATCCCGATGCGGCACACCGGCCAGCGTTCATCCCCGGCGCGGGTATACACGCCGTGGCGGCGGATGTCGCGACGGTGAAACTCCGCGGCAAATGTCTCTGCGCCCGTTGTCTTACCGAGCGCCGGATAGCCTTCCAGCGCTACAGCACCTTTGGCGTGATTCCCGTCGCGGGCATTGCCGTCCATGATGTCCCACAGGTCGTCGTGTAATGCCGCCAGCTGTGGCGTCTTCAACGGCCCTATGTTGTTGTGCCAGTCAGTTCTCTGTTCGTTATAGAGTTCAGCCGCGGCGTCGCTGAGGCGACGAATCTGGCGTTTCGATAACAGCTCTGGACTTACCCTTTTCGGTGCATCGACGTATTCGCGCCAGCCTTCCTTGCGGGACAGGGTCAGGTTGTCCAAGTTGCCGCAACGCTCAGGCCGCGTGGAGGTGGGGCTGCTCATATGTCTTCCAATACGTCGTCGTAGAAACCGCTGTCGGCGGCCGTCGGAATGTCATCAAGGTCATCGTCGAAGGCGGCTGCGTCCTCGGCGGTTGCATCGACGGGGTCTGGTTCTCCGAAGATCTTTCTGGCTGTCGGAAGCTCGCTCACGTGAACGCCTGTCGCAAGGTCAGCCGACAGTGTTGACTGCTCGCGCGAAAGCCGTAGTGCCGCACGACGTTCGGCGTTGCTGTATCCTTCTCCGAGTTTGCGGCGGCCGCGCAGTTCGGCGAGAGCAAGCTTGTCATCGACGTGGCGGTGCTTGGCCGCAGCGAGCTTGCGTGCGAACCTCAGGCCGTCCTCGTTCATCGGGCCTTCCCACTCCGAGGCTTCGGTCCACACCAGCGCGTGCCACTGCCGGGTGTTCCTCACGTCGAAGAAATACACGCGGGTGATGTCATCGGGGTCCACATGGATTGGCCACTGGTGCTTGCGATGTGGGTACGGGCTCTTCCGGCCGAGGTAGCCAACGAGGACTTCTCCGCGGTAGATGCGACCATTGATCTCGACGCCGTAATGCTGGATCGTGCGCCATTCGACCCTTAAGAATTGGTAGGCCAGGCACGGGTCGCGTGGGGCCTCGATATATCCGGCGCGCGCGATACCGTGGTCAAACATCTCCATCGGCGACATTCCCAGTGTCCACAGCCCGGGTTCACCGATACCGTCGTGGGCGCGGCGGTGATACACGGTTGCCACCCACTCCCGCAGGAGTGCCTCCAACTCATCAACGAAGTAGAACGCCTCCTTCTCGGGAGCGACGCCGCGGGAGTACACATCTGGGCCCTTATAACCGGGTAGCTCCTGCAGAAAGCCCTCGCGGACGGTCCGGAAGAACCGTTCCACCGGCCCCTTGTCCTGGCCTTTTCGCACCCGGGCGGGCTGGATCGAGATGCCCATCTGGCGGCACACGCTGGTGAGTTGTTCGCCTACATAGATTTTGCCGTGATCGACGATCACCGTTTCGGGAACGACCGCCGGCGTAGCCGCACAGACACTCGCCGGGTCCAGCGCCTCGCGCTCGACCAGGACCGATCGCGGAACCCCGTGCGGTGGCCACACCGCGTCATCCGGCCAGTCCCGACCCGCGGGCATCGGCCGGAAACTTTGGTAGAGCGTCACGGCGGAGTCGATGGCCTTCGTCGAGAACGGGGTGAGGCGTAAGCCGGTGATGCAGCGCGAATACCAATCCATCCCGACGGTAAGATCGACGCCGACCCAGCGCAACGTGAGGGGATCCATCGCAAACACATCCAACCGGGTGGTGTCCATCAGCAGATACTCACCCGGCCGCCTGGGATGTAGTTTTCCGTACGCCTTCAGCGAGCGCGCCGCGATATCCCGATTAAGTTTGGCGCTTTTGATGAACGTAGGATGTTGGCGCTCAAGCTTTCCGAGGATCCGATACGCAGTGGCCCGTGACGGTAGCGGAACTTCATCGGGGTCATAGGTGCCAACCAGCCGGGCGCGGGCGTGGTCGATGACGTAGCCCTCCGTCGGCTTAGACGCCTCGGTGCGCTCGACCATGATGTCCAGCGCCGCGTGCTCGAACAGCTCAAAGGTCTTGCTGCCCAACTCTGACTGGACCGCCCTGGCGGACACCAAACCGGCTTCGCCCTCCTCTTCATAGCATTGGATCCACCGCTCGAACGTGCGTAGCCCGATACGGAGTTCATCAGACTTGGATCGCTTGCGCTGTTGCTTCGGCAACGTGGGCCGATACTTGGCTCGAGGCTCGCCGGGCAACGCGGTCTGCGCACATCCCGACCGGTAGCCGGTAAGCGCTTCACGGACATGCGCGGCCCGTTCCCGCGCTCGTCGACGAGCGCGCTCGGGGGCAGCCGACCACTTCACGCTCGCAACGTCGCCCCCCGGGCGGTCGGCCTCAACGACCAGGTCCTCGCTCATGAGACGCGATCCCGGCGAGAACATCAACTCGCTGAGAGCGAATCGGGCCACCGTCTGCGTGCGAAGATGTCTGACCAGTGCCTGCGGTGAGCCATCCACAGAATGCACCTCGATGACTTCGACGATCTCGCCGTCGTACATGAATCGCGTTCCAACACCAGCTCGTACTCCTGCATGTTTCATAACTTGGCCTCCATTACCGTCGATGGGCGAAGTGACTGGGTCAGGTTTACGCTCAGTTCTTGGCGCCACAGCAGATGCATCAAGGCGGGGCGCACCAATGGCCACGGCTGATTCCAGAACAGGTGCTCACCATCGGTGATCGTCATACCGACGAGATCCTCAACGCGAGCACGCATCTCGGCTAGGATCGCCTGATTGATCAACCATTCACGGCGGTAGCCCGCGAGGAAGCGCAGGTTGGCCAGCTCAACGGCTGGCGGTTCGGTGAAGATTCGGTATGACCAGCCCAAGGATTCGACGACGTGACGCGTCCATGCACACAGCACCGCTACCTGGGGACGTTCGAGCCTCTCGGCGCGCACCACATCGACGACCACCGGCCCGGCAGGAGTTTCCCACAGGTAATCCAAGACATGGCTTTTCGCTTGCCCATCCACATCGGCACGCAACACGAACGGCTGGGCCACTATCCCTGTCACGATTGGATCAAAGTCAGCGAACAGTAAAGCCGCTAACTCCAACCGCGACTCGTAGATCACATGCTCCAGCAGCGTCGACGACCAGTAGGTTCCCGAGTAATGGCGCTGACCGTAATACCACCGGAAGGTTCTCCACGGCGCAGCATCGAACATGTCCGACAACGAAACTTGCTTAGCCGGCCTGGCACGCTGCTCCCCCGCCGCCGGCCGATAAACAACGACCGCGGAATCCAGCTCAACACAAACCTCGACCGACACTGACTTCTCCGCGCAGCGTATGCGCTGCGACCTCAAGGTTGACACCGCGTACGCAGGTATGTGACGGAATCGAGATTCTGCGCACCTTCGCCAGATGAGCTGGCGGACGGCTATTACGCGTTCAGTTGCCTATTCGTCGATCGCTCGTTCCGGATTTCAACCCGCGACCGCGGCTCATGAAACACGAAAGATGTTGCAAGGAAGCGTGCGTCGCATCGAAAACCGCCGGAATCAGTCGACTGTCGCCAGATCCTCGCGTGGAGGGCAGATCAGCGGGAAAGCTAATTTAGCTAACCACTTTCTCATCGAAATGGCGGATCCGCCATCATCCGTCATTTCGATGAGACATCCGCCATCGAGTTTGAGACCCTACAAAAAGCGACGCGCTGCCCGCAGTTCCCCGAGATACGTCACGAAGTCGGTCCAGTCGATCAGCTCCACCAGCTGTCCGGGGGTGCCGCGCACCAGCAGCCGCGCCTGACCCATGTTGCGCGGACTGAGCTCCTCGGGGTCGAACGCGTTGCCGAACTGACGAGACGTCGACTTTCCGTCGCTGTTGTGGTCATAGGACTGGTGGCTGCGGGTGGTCTTGCCGCCCCAGAACGCCGCCGAGCGCATCAGCTCCTCCTCATGGGCGCCGTACATGATCAGCGTCGCGGGCACCACGTCGCGGATGGCCCGGCCCTGCTGCGGACCGTAGATCACGTCCAGCTGCGAACTGGCCTGCGCGGCAGCGCAAATCGACACGCCCAGGCCGCGGGCCTCGGCGAAATACTGCAAGATCTTCGGCAACGGCGTGTTGGGCAGCTCGTCGATGAAAAAGCCCAACCGCGGAAACTGCTCCCACTGCCCCACTTTGACGCGCTGGCGGCGGATCAGCTGCTCCATCAACGTGACCGGCAGCGGGGCCACCGTGCCGTCGGCCGGCGACAGCACGTACAGCGTGGTGTGCGGGTCATCCAGGTCCGCCGGGTCGAACGCAGGCAGTCCGCGGTCGCGGATCGAGGTGCGCAACCAGGCCGTCAACGATTTGCTGACGGTCATCTTCACCGAATCACGTTGCTTGTCAACCATGTCCAGGATGCCGCGCACGCGCGCCTCGAACAGCCGATCGGGGCACCACGTCGCCGCGGCGACCCATGACGGATCGTTGCTGAGCTGCTCACCGCGACCGGGCCACTGTTCGGGGGTGCTGACGTCCTCGGCGGCCTCCAACACCCAGTTCATGCCCAGCCCGGAGGCGGACGGGGAGGCGGCGAACAGCAGACAGGTCAACGGCGCGAAGGCCAGGTTCTCCCACATGCCGTTGTCGGCGGCCGGGCGCGACTGTGCACCGCCGAACGCGATCGACGACATGGCCAGCACCGTCTCGGCGACGCCTTGGGCGTCCTCCAGGCTGTTGATCAGAACGGTCGGGTCATAGCGGCAGCGGGTGAACGCGCTCGGATAGTGCGGCGGGGTGATCGGACGCAGATCGAGCAGCATCGCCTTGCCCCAGCGGCGCGACGCGACCATCTGCATCAGGTCGTCCTTGCTCGACGACACCACCGCCGGGCCGGGCCACAGCACCGCACTCTGGGACAGCCACCGCCGCGTCTTTCCGGTGCCCGGCGGGGCCAGCCCGAGGATGTGCGGGGCGGTCTCCAACGGCACCAGCCGGCCCGTGTGGTGATCGGTCACCCAGCCGCCGAACGGGGTGATCGCCGGCCGGTGCCCGTTGCCGCTCACTCATCGACCCTAAACGCGCCAACAGCAGGTCACGCGCACGAATCTTGGGGACGAGCGCGCTCCAAGAATCCGTTGAGAATCCATCAAGGGTTGGGGATGATCCTTCTCTCGACATGCAGATGAAGCTGCGGCGGCCAGGAGAGGACAGCCGGCCATGACCACCACGTTCGCGTCGAAGGTGGCCGTCGCGTCGTTCGGCGCGGCGATCGCGGCGGCGATGATCGCGTGCGCGGGCGCGGCCCACGCCACCCCCGATGCCGGCGCCCACAGCAGCGGCCCGGCCGCGATCGTCGGCAACCCGTCGGCCGCGGCGCCCTACTGGCAACGCCAAAGCGGCAGCGACTGCGGTGAGATGGCGGTTGCCGATGTCGTCGGTCAGATCACCGGGCGCGAGCCCAGCGAGCCGGACATCACCGCGGTTGCCGAAAACACCTCCAGCACAGTGCATTCCGGGGCCATCTGGCACCCGGGCGACTACACCTCCAACGGAGATCTGCGCACCTTGCTGACCGGCTACGGCATCGGTTCCGACGACGGCCCGCGCAGCCTGCAAGATGTGCAACAGGCGCTGGAGGACGGGCAGAAGGTGATCGCGGGAGTCAACGACGAGACCATCTGGAACACGCCGGGTGAGCGCACCAAGGAGAACCACTTCGTGGTCGTCACCGGCATCGACTCCGCGACCGGCGTGGTGCACCTCAACGACAGCGGCATCGACACCGGCCGCGACGAGCAGGTTCCCGTCGCCGAGTTCGAGCAGGCGTGGGCCACCAGCCACAACTTCACCGTCATCACCACGCAAGCGGCGGGCACGGCCAGCGCACATCAGGGCGCCGGCACACAACACCCGGACAGATAGGCTGCGTCTCGTGGCCACCACCAGACGCCTGCGCCGGCTGACCCGGGCCGGTGTGACCGCGGCGGCGGTGATGCTGGCCGTGGCGGTCGTCCCGGTCCTGTCCGACGGCCCGACGGCGGGCGCCGCTGACGCCAAGTCCATCCGGGTGACGTCGGGCAATGTGATCACCGACCCCGGCACCGGCCAGCCCACGGTGGTGCTGTCGATGTATGAGGACTCGTTGTGCCCGTACTGCCGCAGATTCGAGCACACCTTCGGCGCGACCGTCGACAAGCTCATCGACACCGGCGCGGTCGCGGCCGACTACTACATGGTCGCCATCCTCGACAGGCCCGACCGGGACTATTCGTCGCGCGCCGGCGCGGCCGCCTACTGCGTGGCCGACCAGTCCACCGACGCGTTCCGGCGCTTCAAGACCGCCCTGTATGCCAACCAGCCCGCCGAGTCCGCGGCGAGCTTTCCCGACAACGCCGCGCTGATCGACACCGCACGGCCGGCGGGCGCGGGTGACGCCGTTGCCGCCTGCATCAACAGCGGCATCTACACCGCGATGGTGGCGGGCATGGCCGACGCGACCAACGTCAACCACACCCCGACGGTGCGCATCAACGGCCAGGACTACGACCCGACGACACCGGATGCACTGGTGGCCAAGATCAAACAGCTCGTCGGCGACGTGCCCGGCCTCGACGAGCCATCGACCCAGACCCCGCCGCCTGGCGCACTGGCCCCGTTCGTCGGGACATGGGAGAAGCACCAGCAGAGGCTCAAGATCGGCAGCAACGGCACCGGCAACTGGACCTACCAGGACGTGAGGGCGTGTCCGAACTGTTCGTCGGCCGACGCACCGGTGGGCACCCTCGCGTTCAGGTTGACGTCGGTCACCAACGGCGTGGCCACCGGAAGCGTCACCGCCAGCTCGGATGAACAGACCGGCGCCGTAGGCGATCCGGTGACGGCCACGATCGTCCCCGGTTTTCAGGGCCAGGGTGTCAACCTTCGGGTGACCATCGGCCTCAGCGCGGAGGCAGTGCTGTGCAACAACACCTCTGTCGGCCAGTGCGGCGCCTAACGCACACGGATCGGTGTCGGTGGGCACGAATAGGATGCGGACCGTGTGGCGTCCTGACTGGTGCACTGGTTTCTCGCGGCGGGTTGCTGCGGCGGTGGCCGGCGTATTGGCGACGTCGGCGCTGGCCTGCGCGGGATGTTGGGCGCCGGGCTCGGCGATAAAGCCACTGCTGCCCCGCGCGTCAGGGGCCGACTCCGGCTATCAGCTCGTCCAGGAACCCGACGACGGCTTCGCCCCCGTGCTGGGTCTTCTGGGTGGCGCGGCCAGGTCGATCCGCATGACGATGTACGAACTGGCCGACACGAATGCGACGCAGGCGCTGATCGACGCCCACAACCGGGGCGTGGACACCCGGGTGCTGCTCGATTCGGCATTTCACGGCCGCAAGACCAACACGGCTGCTTTCGATGCGCTTTCGCGCGCCGGAGTGACGGTGAAGTGGGCGCCCGACGGTGTGATCTACCACCAGAAGACCATCGTGGTCGACGACACCACGGCGGCCGTCGGGACCGGAAACCTCACCGCCAAGTGGTATCCCACCAGCCGCGACGCCTGGGTGCTGGACACGAACAGTGCCGATGTGGCTGCCATCGCGGCGACGTTCGACGCCGACTTCACGGCGGGACCGGTCGGGCATCCGCCCGATGCGACCCCGGGAGCGCACCTGATTTGGTCCCCGGCGGCTCGCGCGACGTTCACCCAGCAGATCGACAATGCCTCCCGGAGTGTGGATGTCACCACCGAGGAGCTCAAGGATCGCGCGGTGATCGGCGCGATCGAGCAGACAGCGCGCCGCGGCGTGGTGTGTCGCATCGTGATGACGCAGAATCCGGCCTTCGACAAGGCGATCGCCGAGGTGGGCGCCGCCGGCTGCTCGGTCCACCTGCTGCCCGACACGGTCGACGGGTTGTACATGCACGAGAAGGTGATTTTGGTCGACGACAGCTCACTGGTGATCGGCAGCCACAACCTTTCCACGGCAAGCCTTGTGGAAAACCGGGAGCTTTCGCTGGGGCTGGACACCACATCGGCGCCTGCGGTGGTGGCGGCAGTGGCCGCCACCTTCAATGCGGACTATGCGCGGGCGCCGGCTGCGCAGTAGGCGGCGGTGTTACCCGCGTTTGCCTCGCACCCACTGGAGAGGGCCGTAGTTGTTGGTCCGCACGCTGGTGAACCCGTGGTCTTCGAGGATGTCGCCCATCTCATCCTCCCCGAACAGATGGGCCCCGATGCTCGGCAGCATCCGCCCAAACCCGGCGGCCCACCCGGCGGTGGGAACCATCACGGCCAGCCGCCCGCCCGCTCGCAGCACCCGTGCCATCTCCGCGAGCGCCGCTGCCGGATTCGGCACCAGCTGCAGCACGGCGATCGAGACCACCGCGTCGACCGTCTTGTCGCGCAGCGGCAGCCGTTGCGCATCCGCCCGCAGGAAGCCGATCTGCGGTCCCGCTTCGACGCGCACCGCGCGGGCCAGCATCGCCTCGGAGATGTCCAGGCCCAGGGCCAGCCCGTCGGCGCCCGCTGAGCGGGCCAGCGATGCGGTCACGTTACCCGGGCCGCAGCCGACGTCCAGCGCGATCCCGCCGGCCGGGACGTTCAACCACTCCGTGGGTTGTTGAAAGGCGGTGAACAGCCTGCGTACCAGCCCCTGCATGTTGTCGTAGACCATGGACCCGACCGGCGAGGCGAACACCGCCTCAACCGCAGGGGTCCCTTTCGGCAAACCGGCGCCCAGCAGATCGAGATAGCCCTTGCTGACATCCGGTTCGGCCGGTGGATCGGCGAGCAGCTCCAGCGCCCTGCGCAGCGCCGGAGGCAACGTGGTGTTCAGATCGGTCATGCGCATCCTTTGAGCAGAGTTCCAACCCGTACGGTCAATTACCTAGTCGCGCAACTGAAGACAACGGCGACTCGATGTTTTCAGCATACTCGCGCACGATCTCGGGCCTGCTTTTGCCAGGCGCTCAGTGACTCGGCGTGGATAGTTGTCTGCGCAGCCCGTCGGTGCCTGCGGTGGTGGGCCCGCTGAAGCCTTGGCCGGCGCGTTCGGCCCACTGCGCGGTGGTGATGGCGTCCGGTTCGGCCGGCAGGTAGTGGTTGAGGATCAGTTCGCCGACCTGTGCGCATTCGGCGACGCCGCCTACCTGGGTGACGTCGGTGTGCAACCCCGCCATCCGTTCCAGCGCGGCGCCGGTGATGCCATGCCGTTGCAGGAAGGCCAAGTCGGCGACCTGGTGGACGAGGATGTCTGCCCCGTGTGC
This sequence comes from uncultured Actinomycetota bacterium, assembly GCA_963759655.1. Taxonomy (GTDB): domain Bacteria; phylum Actinomycetota; class Actinomycetes; order Mycobacteriales; family Mycobacteriaceae; genus Mycobacterium. The sequence goes on from CAVXAG010000014.1 coordinate 367,875, forward strand.
GAGGGCGATCAGATCGTCGTTGACGGTGGTGTCGCCGGAGAACACCACCGAGCCGTCGGCGGTGTCGAAGCGGTAGGCCAGCGCCGGGACGGCGTGGCCGTGAGTTACCGCGACGGCGGTGACTCGAAGTGCTTGGTCGTCGAGGACTGGAACCTGGTTGTTATCTCGTGCGGGACAACGGATGTCGACAGGCCGGACGAGCGCGCCCGGGTCGGGCATGCGGGCATCCAGTGGCATGACGTTGAGGTGGTAGGCGTAGCCGGCGAGGATGTGGTCGACCAGGTCGCTGGTGCCCGGGGCGGGAAGTTCAGGGTGAATCGTCGTCTCACGATGGAAGTTGGCGTCGCCCGCCGGTAGCACCTCCGGTCGGGACGGTCCGTAGACCCGGATCGGTCCGTGAGCGTCCGTGCGGACACCCCACGGGTAGAGCAGCATGCCGGGCAGATCGCCGGTGTGGTCGGCGTGCAGGTGGGTGAGGAACACCGCGGCCAGGCGGGTGAAGTCCAGTCCGGCGTCGGCGAACGCGGAGGGCGACCCGCGGCCGCAGTCGATGACGAAGATTCGTTCGTCGACGATGAGCGCCGAGGAGATCCCGCCGCGGCCGGCGACGGGCATGGGTGCGCCCGCGGTGCCGAGCAGTACCAGTTCGGTGGTCATCTCTTAGTGCCGAGGGTAGCTGGCGCACCGGCATTACCCGGGCCCGTTCGAGCGGATGGCATCAGGGCGTTCGAGCTGAGATTTCGTGAAACTGAAACGGCTGTGCTACTCCGCGGCGCGTCATCGCAACTGGTTAAGTGTCGGCGTGGTTCGTCAACGACTTGCCGCGCCCGCCATCCCGGTGGCGACGAGATAGCCGACGAGGCCGGCGCAGAGGACCACGCCGCAGGTGCAGAGCGTCGCGATCGCGAACGGCCAGCCGGGCTTGCGCCGCATCAATCGAATGATCGTGACGGTTAGTCCGGCCAGCCCGACAAGTGCGGCGATGAGCACGGAGCCCAGGACGGCTGTTGCGGCACCGTCCGCGCTGCAGCTATCGGGCGGGCAATAGTCAAGGAACGCAAGGGAAAACAGGCCACCGGCAGCGCCGACAACGCCGACCAGCACCGTCAACGCCAGGGTGGCGACGGAAATCCACAGGTCGGCGGCCGATATCGGCGGTTTACCCCAGGTGCGCGGTTGCGTGGGGACGCGGTCGGTCACGGCTTCCAACGCTAGCCCGCCCGGTCGCGACGGAGGCCGGGATGTGGCCGTCCTGCGAAGTTGCAATGAAGCCTTCGGAATCCACCGCAATCGGTCGCCGACGACAGTAAAGTGCCTTGACGCTGACTGCGAGGAGCCCGGAGATGGGTTGTTATTGGCGCGCAACGCCTCGCCGCGGTCTGGTGCTGCTCGCGCTCGGCGCGGCGGCGGCCCTGACGCTGGTGACGGGGGTACGCGCCGTGCAAGCGTTCGACGTCCCGCCATCGCGCGGCGGACCGGCGGTCATCGACGGCCCGGTTTCGTGGCTCTTGGCGGACTCGACCGATCTCGGTCCGGCCCGCAGCGACCCGGTCCAGCTGATCGCCGGGCTCGCCGGCCCATTTCGCCCCGACAGGTTGATCGCATGGGCGAAAAGCCATGGTTTGTCGGTGAATTGGCGGCCCGGCGACGACTGGGCATCAGTCGACGGCGCGGCGGGACGTGTGGCCGAGGCCTTCGGGGTGCCGGTGCATGACTACCGCAGCCGCAGCGGACCGGTGTTCTACGCATCGGCGCAGCAGCCCTCGGTTCCGGCGGAGACGCGTGATGAGGTCACCGCGCTCGGCCGGCTTTTGGGATATCGCCCGCTCCATCTGGCCCGACCGGCCGATCTTGTCCTCGATGTGCCCAAGGGCGGGTTGACTCCCGACGAACTGGTGGCCAGCTACGACGCCGGCCCGCTGATCGCCGCGGGTTTCACCGGCCACGGACAGACCATCGCTTTCTTGGAGGCCGGCGGTTACGACCCGGCAGACCTCGATGGCTTCGCCGACATGTCCCACCTGCCCAGGTTCGTGCCGACGGTGATCGGCGGATCGCCCGGTAAACCCGACGCTGAGACGACGATGGATCTCGAAGTCGCGCACGCGATCGCGCCCGACGCACAACTGGTGATCGTCGAGGTGCCCCAGGAGATCCGCAGCTACCAGGATGTCGCTGACGCTCTCCAACAAGCGGATCAGCGCTTCCCCGGCGCGGTGTGGAGTTCGTCGGTCGGCTGGGGATGCGACCGCACCGACACCGCCACCGACCTCGCCCCGGTGCAGACCGTCCTCGCCACCGCGGAGACACACGGCACCTCGGCCTTCGACGCGAGTGGGGACACCGCCGGCTATGAATGCAAGAACATCAAGGACTGGCACACTCCCCCCGGCGCGTCAGACAAGGGGCTGGATTCTCTGGCATCGCTACCGGAGATAACGTCGGTCGGCGGCACCACGCTGTCAACGGATGCCAACGGGACATGGGTTGCCGAAGAGACCTGGATCGACACGGCGATGACTCAAGGGACCGGGGGCGGAGTGTCGGATCTGTTCCCGCGTCCCGCGTGGCAGAACGCGGTGGCGTCGTCGGCCGACACTGCGCGCGTGCATCGGTTGGTCCCGGACGTCTCTGCCGACGCCGACCCGTTCACCGGGGTGCGGATCATGTTCAACCAGAAGACCGAAAGCGGCGGCGGCACCTCGCAAGCCGCGCCGATATGGGCCGCCCTGACAGCGTTGATGAACCAGTACCTGATCGCCCACGGCGGACATTCCGCCGGGGCCATGAACCCGTTGCTGTACCAGGTGTACGGGGGCGCTGCCCGGCCGGCGTTTCACGACATCACCGTGGCCGGCAACGCCGTCTACATGGCCGCGCCCGGCTACGACGTGGTCACCGGACTCGGTAGCCCCGATGTCAACAACCTTGTCCACGACCTCCTCGACATTCAGACGGGACACTGATCACTATGGCCGATGAGCCCGGACCCGCGACGATGACCTGTCGCGTGTGCGGGACCGATGTGCCGCGCGGCGCGTTCTGCGGGTTCTGCGGCGCTCACCTGTTCGCGCACCCCGGCGACGGACCGGATTGGCTGCGCATCCGGGCATACGCGGCCGCACCCGGAGAGCACCTGCTGCGGCCGTCGGTGGTGAGTTCGCTGTTTCCGCACCTGCCGCACCGGTCGCGCACCGCATTTCGGTCAGGACTGGCGATCGTGGTGGTGGCGCTTGTCGTGTTCGCGTTGCTGCGGTGGCAGGCGCCGCTGATCGCGGTCAGCGCGCTGGGTTTTCCGCTGGTGTTTCAGTTCTATCTGCAAGAGTGCGACGTCTACGATGATCTCCCGGTCCGCACGCTGCTGTTCGCGACCTCACTGGGCGCCGCCCTCGGTCTCGGATGGGCTTTGCTGACCGGCCCGGTCGTCGCCCGCTCCTACAACGTCGCGATCGGGCTGAGTTTGTCGCCGTCGGGGCCGCGGGTGCTGTTGGAGGGCCTCGCGATCCCCCTCGTCGGCGCGATCCTCACACTGCTGCCGGTCGTGCTGGTGGCGCTGACCCGCCCGTCGGTCCGAGAGTCGTTGGACGGCTTTCTGATCGGGTCGGTCGGGGCAATCGGTTACGCGGCCGCGGCGACCCTGACGCGGCTTGCCCCGCAGTTCTCGACCGGCCTCGTTGCCCGCGGCAGGCCCATCGACAGCCTGCTCATCGAAGCCGGTATCCGCGGCGTCGCGGTGCCGCTGACCGCCGCCGCGGCAGGCGGCATGGTTGGTGCGGCACTGTGGGTGACCCGACGTGATCCGTCGCAGCCCCGTCCTTGGTACGCGCGTGCTGCGGTTCCGGCCGCGGTCGCGACGGTGCTGGCCGTGTACGCCGGACTGGGACTCACCGACGTGGCCAGGCTGCCGCCCGGGCTGCAGCTGTTTTTGCACCTGTTGATCGCCACGGTCGCCATTCTCGCCGTGCGGATCGCAGTGCACATGGCGCTGCTGCACGAGGCACACGACGCGATCCAGGGCGAACCCCTGCTGTGCGTGCACTGCTACCACGTCGTTCCGGACATGGCGTTCTGCCCGAATTGCGGCGTATCCACGCTGGCATCCTCGCGTGCCTCACGTCAGTCCCGGCGCGTCACGCGTCCGGTGCGCGCAGACAGCGCCGCGGCCACAGACACACCGACGGAGAATCCATGAACGCCGCCAACGATCCGGCACCACAACGGGAGTGGCCGGCCTACGCGATGCCGGCCGGCTGCTACGCAGCGCCACCGGTTCGCCACACCTCGCACCGGCGGCTGTTCGTGATCCTCGGTGTCGGCCTGCTCGTGGTCGTGGCCGTTGGCTTCCTCGTTGCGGTCCTGGCCACACCGGCGCCGCCCCAGTTCCCGTGCGCACCGCAGTGTGGGCGGCCGCCGATCAGACCCCCGGTTGGAACGCCGGGAGGTCCGATGGCGCGCGGCGGGGTGACATCCCTGGTGACACCGGACTCGCCGACGGCTCCGGGGCAACCCGCCGCGCCGACTCAGCAGGCGGTTCAGCCCCGGGCCGCGCAGAACGCACCGCGGGGCGCTGCGGTCGCGGGCCCACCGGTGGAGTCGTTCCCCCGCTTCACCCCCGCCGACGGCGGATTCTCCGTCGCCTACCCCGCGGAGGACTCCACCGTGCAGGACGGCGGGGTGGTGCTGCGGTTTCCCCACGTCGACGGCGAGGCCGTTCTGCTCGGCAAACCGGCAGGAGATCAGATGCCTGATCAAATCGCAACGGGCATAATCCAAAAGCTCTACCCCGGCGCGACCCGCAGCTATCAGATCCCCAACGCCATGGTCGGCTATCAACCGGGCTACGGCGAGGTCGACGACTTTTATCCGCAGTCCCAGACCAGTAGCTATAGCAGGGTGCGGGTACAGGTGATCGTCGCAGAGAAAAACGGACTCGCCCTGATCGCGGCGGCCGACGGCCCCTACGAGGCGTTCACGCCCGACAACACCGACCACCCGTCGGCTGTCAACCTCGAAATTTCATCGTGGATCGGCAACTTCATCAACAGCTTCACCTGGCAGGGGGATCCGCCGCGCTGACCTCAGCGCGCCCGCCCGAGACGACCACGTCAACGATTGGCCAGCACCGGGGGGTGGGAATCAAATGGGTGCGGCCGGATGATTTGAAAACCGGCCGAAGCGAGGACGGCGGGCATCCCGCGCACCGCGTCGCGATCCAGGTCAGCGACCTCCTTGGGGAGCTCATCAAAGGGAACTAAATATGGTGTCAGTTTCTGTTCGGGGTCCCTGGGTCCCGGGCGCCAGCCCGCCGCGATGCGCTCGGCCATCCACCGGTCGTGCTCCTCTACCGCGAGTGTCTCGATTTCATCGTCGGTGAACGCGAAATCCGATGCGCGCCAGTCACGCAACGGCGCGATCTCGCAGCCGATGATGCGGAGTTTGTCGGAGATGTCGCGCGCCTGAGCACGGCTCGACTCCTTGCGCGATTCGTCCAGCTCTCGCCACTCCGGCGCCGGACGACCGGCCGCGAGTTGCGTATCTCGCCACCGACGGTGGATGGCCTTCGCGATCCGCCCGAACGATCCGCCCTGGACCAGCTCCATCGTGCACGTGCGTTCCAACGCGGGAAACATGTCGACGCTGGTGAGCTTTCCGCTCGCGTTTGCGTCGCTGATCAGCCGGGCCACCCCGCGCGCCCGTGACAACACGACGACCAGCGGGATGGCCGAATCGAGTTCGTGGCGCAACGCGAGCGCGGCATCGAGTGCCTCTTCGTCGCGGTATGCGGTGACGTAGGCGCGTCCGATCGGCGGCGCCCCCGCGTCGGCGTGATTCTTCGACAACCGGCGCACTTCGCGAACGGACCGTCTGGCGTAGATGAACCGACACACCGGCTCCAGGGACGGGTTTTGTTCGAGAAGCTCCTGGACGCGCTCCTCCGCGTGATCGTCGACCACCGTCACCCACAGTGGGGAGTCGTCGGTCCGATCGTCGTACCACCCTCGCGCCGCGTGCTTGACCAGCCAAATTCCCAAGCCGTCGAGGCGACTGACGAGCAGGTGCGGCCGACCGTCCTTGGCATCGAGAGGGAACTCGTCCAGGCACAACCGTGCGCCGATCTCGTCGGTGTTGAAGAAGTCCAATGACGACGAGGGGTCCTCGGGGAGGTTGGCCTCCTGGATCCGCAATAGTTCGCACAGCTCGGGGTCAGCGATTTGAGCCAAACAGCGCAGCTCACCGCGGGGCCGGTCGGTAGCGGTCCGCCGAGCAACGGCGACGATCTCAGTGTTGACGGGATCTTCGGCGCACACCGCGAGAAGTCGCCCGGCGCGCTGAACCCCGGCGGCGTGCAGGGTGCGTTCCACCTGCGCATCGCCGAGGACGACCGGGATATTCAAGTTGCGGCACACTTCGATCTGGGGGTTGGTGGGATCCAACTCGATGGCGACCACCGGGACCCCGGCCTCCCGAATCGTGCGAAGGAAGACGCCGCCGACGGAGCCCAGGCCGCATACCACGACATGACCGCGCATCAGCGGGATCCGCATCTGCTGGACCCGCTCCCTAAACAACACCGCCAGGCCCGACAGCGCGGCGTAACCGGCGACGACCGGCGAGAGGAAGCGCGCGATCTCCAGCAAGACCGGAAGACCAGGCCCATCGGGCCCGTCCGCGAAGAACAGCTTGATCGCGACATACGCGGCGTCAGTCGGCCGTGGAGCGGGTTCGGGTATGCCCAGCAACTCATGCAGTCGGGCCACGTGGTCGAGGTACTGGGCAGAACCGATGCAGCCGAACACGAACGCCAAGACGGCGACGGCCGCGAGGACAACCCAACGGAAGTCTGCGAGGACGCGTCCGCAAGCGCGTGCGAATCTCATCGGAGACACCCGGACACGCACGTCATGTCGGATGGCAGACGGGTTGTGGGATGTCCACGCTCAACAACACGAGACCCCGGACCTTTGTGTGGTGATTGTCGTCTTGAGGATTTTGCCACGGGTGCTCGAGGTTTTCCGGCGAATTCGTTGGAGGGTCTGGCTTGGCTGGGTTTTGCTCAACTCTTCCGTCTCCAACAGGATGGTTCCCTCGGGTAGTGTTCCTGGCGACAGTACCGCCAATGAAGGGGCGTCAGATGGCGACTTCGCGGATCGTCGAACTCTCCGAATTGCGAGGGATCCAGATACTGGAAAAAGGCCTGCGGCATTATGAGCGGTAGCGAAAGCGCCGCTGCGCCAGCCGATGCGGCGGTGGCACCTCCGGCGCTGAGCGAACGCATGGTCCGCAACCTGATCACCAACTGGTATCACAGCATGAACGATCATGTGCCCGTTGAGGACATGACGAAAATGCTGGCCGATGACGTGCAGATGACGTATCCAGAGGTGGGGCACCCGTTCGTCGGGATTCCGGCCTTCCGGGACTGGTACGCAGGCGTCGTGAGCAAGTACTTCGATCAAACCCACCAGGTGGAGAAGTGGGATATCCACATTGACGGTGATCGGGCGGACGTGGCTCTCGTGGTGCGGTGGGAGCATCGTTCATGGGTGAGCGGCCAAGCCACCAGCACGTACGCCGCCAATCTGTCCCACCAACGTTTGCGGATCGAACGCTCACCGGAGGACGGTCGTGTGCTCATCCGAGAGAAGCACGCCATCATGTTTGAACCCACCAGCGCGGTGTACGGGCCATCATGGACTGCGGGGCCATCGGCCTGACAGTCTTCGTCAAGCCACTCATGCACTGGCAAGCGGTGCCATAGAATTCCGACATGCTGACGCCCGCAGGCTTGTTGCGCGGGGCAGTCGACCAAATTCATCGACGCGATCCCCTTTACGACGCGCTGCGGCGTGCCCTTCGTGCGGCGATCGTGGTGCCGGCCGCGATCGCCATCAGTTTCGTCGTGGGCGGCCCTCAGGTACAGCTCATCATGATCTTCGGGTCGTTCGCGGTGATCGTGCTGACCGACTTTCCCGGCAACCGGCCGGCGCGGGCACTCGCCTATGCCGGCCTGGCGGTCATCGGCGCCGCCCTGATCACGCTCGCCACATTGGTGGCGCCCATCGCGTGGCTCGCCATCACGGTGATGTTCGTGGTCGGCGTGGCCGTCACCTTATCGGGTGTCATCAGCGCGTCCGTCGCGGCGGCCCGGCCGGCCACTTTACTGGCCTTCGTCCTGCCGGTGTGCTCGCCGCCTGGCCCGATCAACGAGCGGCTGTTCGGGTGGCTGATGGCGCTCGTGGTGTGCGTGCCGGCGATGTTGTTCATGTTTCCTTCGTGGCATTACAACGAGCTGCGCAGGCACGCGGGCCAGGTGTGCGCGGCGTTGGCCGACCGGCTGGACGGCACCGTTTCCTGCGGTGACGTCACCACCGCTATGGACTCGTTGCGGGCCAACTTCCTCGGGGCCGCGTTCCGGCCGGTTGGTCTGACCGCCGGCGGTCGCGCGCTCGTCCGTGTGGTCGACGATCTCGACTGGCTCACCGACCGGATCGACCAGAACACGTGTCGGATGCTGTCGGTGATCACTCCGCCAGCCGTGCGCGTGCTGCGCGCGTCTGCGCGCGTGCTTGAGAATTCTGTCGGCGTCGACAGCAGCGGCAGCCGGGCCGAACTCAGCGCCGCCCTGCAGGATCTCGATTCGGCGTCACCCGGGACCTACCGCGATGACATCGTCGAGGTGCTGGGCGCGCCCAGCGACGACGCCGCGGTCTCGGTCGGCCGTAAGCTGCTCACTTGCCGCACCATCGCGGCAACCATCTGCGTGACGGGACGGGGCATCGGCACCGCCGCGGCCGCCGACGCCCGCCCGGTGTGGGCACGGCTGCTGGGCCGTCGGCTGCCGCAGACCGGTCCGGTCGACCGCGAAAGCGTTGCGGACGCGACGACCACGGCGGGCTTCCTGGCTACCCACTCGGTGGTCGTACGCAACAGTTTGCGCACCGGAGTCGGCTTGGCCTTGGCGGTGGCCGTCATCAAACTCTATCCCGCGAACGGGTTCCGGCTCGCGGTTGGCGACATGTCGATCCACTTCGCACCATTGCAACACGGGTTCTGGGTTGCGCTTGGCGCGATGTCTGTGTTGCGCACCAGCGCGATAACCACCGGCAGCAACGTCGTGCGGGCCGTCGCCGGCACCGCGATCGGTTTTTTCCTCGCGGCCGCGGCGATCATCGTTATCGGTGCCCATCCGATCGCGCTGTGGATGTTGCTGCCCGCGACCATGTTCGGGGCCGCCTGTGCGCCTGAGATCGCGTCGTTCACCGTGGGTCAGGCCTCGTTCACCACGGGCCTGCTGATCATCTTCAACCTGATCGCACCGACCGGTTGGCAGATCGGGCTGACCCGGATCGAGGATGTGGTGATCGGCTGCGTGGTAGCCGTCGTGGTCTCGGTGCTGCTGTGGCCGCGGGGCGCCACTGCGGCGGTGTCCGCCGCAGTGGCCGACGCCGGCGAGCTGTGCGGTCGCTGGTTGCGGGCCTCGGTGCTGCATTTCACTCGCGGCGGTTGGGAAGGGGACGACGATCGGGACATCCCGCTGCGCCACGAAGCCGCGGCGGCAGCGTGGACGATGGATGACGCTGTGCGGCAATACCTGTCGGAGAGCGGAGCGGGGACGCGGGCTCTCGTTCCAGTGGTGCGGGCGTTGAATGACGTCATCCGGGTGCACTGTGCGGCCGAAATGATCGCCGATGCCGAAACGGCCCCCCTTTCTGCCTACCCACGAACCTGCGCCGTGCTGGAGGCACATGCGGAGGGGATATCTGAGCGTCTGGCGGGAGCAGCCCCCGCCGACCAGCCACGGGCACACATTAGCGACGAGTTTGTGCTCGCGCTGCGCGCCGAATCGACAGAAAGCGAACTGGCCCTTGACATCGTGCTGCCGCTGGTCACCGTCGCTGCGTGCCTCGGCGAGGTGCAGCTGGTCTACGCCGAGCCAGCGACCGCCATCCCGATCCACGGGACCGGCATCACCGCTTCGGCGGTCGAGGACCGACTCATCCGGCCGACCGTGCACTAATGTCGACACAGAACAGCCACGCCCAGAACCGGAGCCACGGATGTCGACTGACCCGCTGCAGGAGATTAAGACCGTTGAACTGGACAACTTGCGAGGAACCCGCCTCTGCGAGATCGTCTTGCTCAACAGGGGCGACCAGTTCGTGTTAGAGGTGAGGTACGGCAGCCTAGGGCTGACCGCGGGCTTCACCGACGAGCAATGGGAAAGCCTCGACCCGGCGGACATTGTCGCCTCATTTGGATGTGACGCGGTGTTCATGAACGGCCCACGGTTGGCACTCATGGATTTCGCCGTGGGTAGCGTCTTGGACGGGGGCCGTGTGACCACGTTTGGTGACATCCCCACGTACTGCTGGAGCACCGGCCGCGGCGCCGTCAACATTCACAAGATGAATCTCCCGAACTACACCGAACATTTGGTACCGCGCGCCATCGCATGGGGGTTCCGGGCAGGCAGCGACGTCTACGAACTGGTCGACCCGCAGGGTCATGTGTATGTGCTGCAAAGCTGTTCACAGCGTATGGAAAAGACTATGACCATCGAGCAGTTGCCGGACCTGGGTTCGCGGCTCCAACTGCCCCCCGGTTGGCGCTATCGCGTCGAGACTTTGCCGCAAGACCTGTTCGGGTTGTCGTTTTTGTCGTACTCCGCCACTGTCCCCGGCCAGGCCACGACCTCGGAGGCGGGGCCGTCACTTCCTCATGCGACCGAACACGCACGAGTCGTGTGGGACGAGTTTGAGAACAGCTATCAACGTGTGGCTGACGACTCGGTAGACAACGCGTGAAAGAAAGTCCCCCACTATCGAGCACCTCATCCCTATTTGCAAGGGTGGCTGCATGTTTGGGACAACGCCGTCTCGAGCTGCCGTCTCGAGCTCCTGAATCAACTCACTGACGCCCACATCAACGAGCGTCGGGAGCCGAGGGTGTCTTCCACAAATGTCATCCCTCGATTCGTGCGACTGCTGCCACGGCATTCGCCGACACCATTGCCACATTCTGAAGGAGCGAGCGTCGCATTCGGAGCTTTTTTCACCCAACCGCGAGAAACACCCCCGCCAGCGCCGTCCGCAAAGCAAGATGTTGTCATGCCCAACCGCACCCGTACCTTCATCTGGAAGGCGGCGGCCACACTCGCCGCGACTATCGCCGTTGGTGCCTGCTCCGGCACACCGCACCAGCCCACCTTCACCCTCACCTTCGTCCGGGAGGGAGAGTCACCAAACACAACCCCCAGCGCAAACGTTGACACCAGCTCGCCCGGGCCGGGCCTCACCGAGGTAGGCCAACAGCAGGCCCAACAGGCCGCCCCCCAACTTGCCGCCAACAAATACGACGCCATCTACGCCTCCAGCGAGCTCCGCAGCCAACAAACCGCCGCGCCGTTGTCCAAAGAACTCAGCGAGCAGGTCGAAATCCTGCCCGGCCTGGACCTATTCGCTGCTGGCCGCTTTGAAGGCGAGCCAAGATCGGCGGAACCAACGACGTTTCTGGTCGCGCCGAAGCAGTGGCTGACGGGCGATCGCCAAGCCACCATCCCGGGGTCGATCAACGGCGACCAGTTCAATGACCGGTTCACTACGGCCGTCCAGAAGATCTACGACAGCGGCCGCACCAACGCGATCGCGTTCGCGCCCGGAGGGGCATTCATGTTTTGGACGCTGATGAACGTCAAAAAACCCGAGGACAGCCTGCTGGACAGCCATCCGGTGCCCTACCTCGGCCGCATCGTGATCACCGGCAGCCCGACGACCGGTTGGACGCTGGTGGATTGGGACGGCATCCGCCAGTTCAACTAAACGCTCCGGATGGGAAGGGCGCGCAAAACATCAGCGGCCCGCGTCACCATCCGTAGCGGCGCAAACCCTTCTCCAGCACCTGAACCATCAACTCCCCGACAAGTTGTGAGTCTTGGGTGGATCGTCCGGTCAGGAACGGATAGTCGAGGATGGTGGAAAGGGTGTGCCCAACGCCGCCGTGGTACTGGCCGTCCGGCGCGACGGCGTCGCGCAAGATGTACTCCAGCGGATAGAACGGCGGACCGACGTTGACTCCTGCAGCTGACGGATGGGCGAATCCGGTGCCGTCCTTGTAGTCGTATTCCCTGGCGTGGCCGGTGACGTGCTTACCGGCGATGATGCTCTTGCGGTCAGTCCAGTCGCGCGCGAAAGCCAGGCAGGTGACGCAATAGCATTCGGCAGCAACGAGTTTGTCTTTGCTCACGAAACCCAAGATGACGGCGTGCAGGCGTTCGTTGTTGACCATATCGACCATGGGACCGCTGCCGCCGGGCAGCAGCAGTGCGTCGTATTTGTCCAGTTCTTGCCAGCAGGCGTCGCGCTTGGAGTAATACTCCTCCAGGCCGTGCCCGAACCCGGCGCTGTTGAAGTACGGCATCGCCGGGAACCACTCGGCCAGGTTGATCGGGCGGTCGAGCATGGCGGACTGGTCGATGTCGCGTGTCCGCTGGGCGAAGTGCTCATCGGTGACCACCTTGTCCAGCGGCGGGTCCAGGTAGCCGGCCTGCATGCTGGGCGGCAACGCGGGCGGCTTTTGACCGGTGGGAGTCATGAAATCGATCTGATAGCCCTGCGCGGTGAGCACGTCGTAGGGGCCGACGAGCTCTTCGCCCCAGTAACCCCATTCCGACAAGCAGCACAGAATCGTCTTCGCCACCGTGATTCTCCTTACTGTGAGGGCTATTTCAGTTCCTGCGGCGGCGCGCGCCATGCGTCGTCGTCTCCCGCGAGCATGTCGATGATCCGCCGGGCGAAGTGGTGGAAGACGGGCCCCGCGCGTCCGGTGACGAGGTCTCCGTCGACGACGACATCCTCGTCGACGTAGATGGCGCCCATGTTCCGCACGTCACCGAGCAGGTTGTTGTGAGCGACTACGCGGCGGCCGCAGACGAGTTCCGGTGCGGGGGCTACCAGCCACATGCCGTGGCAGATGATGCCCTTGAGGATGTCCGGCCGGGCGAAGACGCGCTGCAGGAACTCGGTCGCCGGCGGCAGCTTGCTGATGTCCTCGGTGTAGCGAAGCCGGTCGGACACCATGCCCGACGGAACGATCACCGCTGCGAACTGGCCAAGGTCCTCGTCGCTGATCCCTTCGAAGGTCTCGTCGCAGACGAACGGCGCCCGCAGCTCATGGCCCTTGAACTCAATCGAGGGTTGACCCCATAACCGGGTGAGGAAGTGGGCCTCGGCACCTTCTTCGGCGAAGCGATGCTGGTAGTAGTAGATCTCCGGCTCGTAGAAGTCGCTCTCCACGAGGATCGCGATCTTTTTGCCTTGCAGCCTCATCGAACCTCCCTGTGGTGAGCGATCGCCGCGGCGCTCACACGGTCTCGAGGTGGATGAACTCGCCGCCGGTCGACCGGTCGGCGCTCGCGAACGAGCGCTTCACGATGTCGTTGGCCCCGACGAGGAAGACCTCCTGGTCCAATCGCACCTTGGAGCGGAAGAACAGGAACTCGTTGACGGCCTCCTCGGAAAGCGAGTCCAGCTCGGCCACCAATAGGAGGAGCCGTGCGGCGTCGGCGCGCAGCACCTGGTTGAGATCGGCGCGCAGGTGCTCGACGCGTTTCGGCGGGATCGTGCCGACCAGCGTCAGCCGGTATTCGCCCTCGCGCTTCTCGTAGTGCGAGTCGAGCTCAGACTTGGCGGACACTAGCCGAACCCGGACCCGCACCTCCTTGTCCTTCGGCAACTGCACGGTGAGCTTTTCTTTGTCGAAATCGGTGTACTTTTCGTCGTCGACCCAGACGTATGACAGCCTGACCCGCCCGGGCGGCAGCAGGTCGGGCGCGACCCGCAGGATTCCATCGGGGAACGACGACGCCTTGGGCTTGAAGTGCAGCTCCATCGGCTGCTCACGGATGAGCAGGTTCGTGTAAACCGCAGAGAGATAGCACAACTCGATCGAGTGATAGCCCGACATCGAGTGGCTGCCCTTGAGCCGCTCGTTGCCGACGAGGTAAGGCAGCCCGCTGGCGAGGACATTGAAGTAGATGCCGCCGTCGTCATGGTCGAGGAACATCGCGTTGTAGAACGACGCTGCCTCGCGGCCCAGGCGAAGATGCTCGTCCTCACTGAACGTGCCGGCCAGGATGAGGTAGGCGAGGATGGCTTGCTCCTGCTGCCACCACGCCTTCCGGTCGTGCCACACGAAGCGGTTCCACTCCTGCCCCGGCTTGCGGGTGCGCTCTACGACGTCGTACCAGCCGCCTCGCTGCTGGTCGCTCCCCACCGCGGGCATGATATCGGCGATCTTGCGGGCAAGCTGGACGTAGGCGTCGTTGGGGCGAATGTTGTTGATGCGCATCAGGTTCCAGGCGATCTTCAGGTTGTGGCCGACCACGGCGTTGTCCTGCTGCCACTTGTAATGGCGGTCGTGGCTCCAGTCCTCGTGGAACCGCTCCTGGACGAACGGGCTCTCCTGGTAGTCGGGGAACCGTGCAACGATCGTGTCCCCCGTGTCCGCCAAGAAGTCCTCGAGGTCCTCGCGGCCTGAGGCCAGGAGTGCGTTGATCAGGTACGCGGGCGCGTGGTCGCCCACCGAATTCCAGTTCTTGCGGGCGCGGTTGTGCTGAAGCAGGTCCGAGCGCGGGTCCAGCGACACCGGTTCGAGATGGGAGAAGTAGCCACCCCCGTCGGGGTCACGGAAGAAGCGGTCGAACAGGGCGATGGTCTTGTTGATGTCGTCGAGGATCCGCGGGTCGCCCGTCACGCGGTACGTCTGGGTCGGACCGGCGAGCGCGTAAATCTGCTCGTACATGGGAATTGCGTCGAAATCGTCGCCGAACTCCGACGCGAGGATCTTGCGCTGGCCGGTGGACGAGACGTCGACGCCGTGAAACCAGAACACAACGCCCTCGTCTTCCCGCACTCCCCGCATGTTCTCGCGGAGATATTCGGTGCCTGCCTCCGCCGCCTCGATGAATCGGTCCTCGCCGGTGAGCAGGTAGGCAGAGGCGAGCCCGTACACCAGCCGTGAGATGGTATCGGTCTCCTGCCGGAAATCCGGGGCGATGTAGTCGGGAGTATGGGTGCCGGCGAGGGTCAGCTTGGTCCGGTAGTGATTCCAGTCGTATTTGCCGTCGGGGAATTGGCCGCGCAGGTAGAAGTCGGCCACCGCGCGGGCTTGGTTTTTCCACCAGTCCGCTTCCTCGAACAGGTACTCACTGCCCGGGATACCCGGAAACACAATCGACTTCACCTCGAAGCGGTGCTCGCCGCGCTCCGGGTAGAAGATGCCGTAGGCGTAAAGGTACCGCCCCGGGTAGAGCATGTCGGCGATCTGCCCGGTGACGTCCCGATAGTCCTCGCCGAAGTTTCGGATGGCGCTCCCCGACGTGTTGGGGGTCAGGTAGACGCGATACTCACGGCCGTCGGTCGTCCGCAGGACGAAGGAGTTCTCGTCGTCGTCGAAGGAGACCACATAGCCGGCGATGGTGTCCGACAGCGTGAACCGCATCATGTCCGTCATGAGGAGACCCCTTGTGAGATAAGGACGACGACACTTCGGTCGCCGGCGTGATAGGTGGTGGACTCAACGGGGACTTCGTCGCCCGGATCGACGATGTCGTCGGGGGCCGGAAGCGTGGTGTCGACGGCGCGTACCCATCGTCTGCCCGGAACGCTGGGCAGCTCGAAATCGACAGCTTCCCAAAACATGTTGAGAATGACATGCAGGTCGTCGCTGCCGTCGAGGCCGGCGAGGGTGAAGGAAAGCACACGGGCGTACGGGTCGTTCCACCCGGGCTTATCCAGCTCGCAGCCATGCCAGGACACATCGACCAGCCCGCGTTCACCGACCTCACCGGTGAAGAAGCCAGGCTGGCGAAGCGTGGGAAATCGCTTCCGCAGGTGAATCATCTTGCTCCAGAAGCGGACCAGGTCGGCGTGCTGCCCGACCAGGTCCCAGTCGACCCAGCTGAGCTCGTTGTCCTGGCAGTAGGCGTTGTTGTTGCCCAGCTGCGTGCGGCGGAACTCATCACCTGCCACGAACATCGGCACACCGCGGCTCAGTAACAGGATCGCGGCGAAGTTTCTGATCTGACGTTCCCGCAGCCGCTCGACCTCGGGGTCCTCGGTGGGTCCTTCGACTCCGCAGTTCCAACTGTTGTTGTCGTCGGCGCCATCGCGGTTGTCCTCGCCGTTGGCGTCGTTTCGCTTGCGGTCGTAGCTCACCAGATCGTTGAGGGTGAACCCGTCGTGGCAGGTGACGAAATTGATGCTGTTGGTGGCCAGCTCGCCGGTTGGGCCGAACAGGTCGCTGCTCCCTGCGATCCGGGTGGCGATGCTGGCGACCAGTCCAGGTTCGGACTTAACGAATTTGCGTACGCCGTCGCGGAACGGCCCGTTCCACTCCGACCAACGTTTGCCGGGGAACCGGCCCACCTCGTAGAGCCCTCCGGCGTCCCAGGCCTCGGCGATCATCTTCGTGTTCCAGAGCACCCGGGACAGTTCGATGTTCCACAGCACCGGTGGCATCGACATCTCGGCGCCGTCGGGGCCGCGGGACAGTACCGAGCCGAGGTCGAACCGGAAGCCGTCGACGTGGTGCTCGGTCACCCAGTACTCCAGGCATTCGACGATGTACTTGGTGACCACCGGGTGGTTAGCGTTGAACGTGTTACCGCACCCGGAGAAATCCATGTAGTACTGCCGGTCGGCGCCGGAGAGCATGTAGTAGGCCTCATTGGCCTGGCCCCGGAAACTGATCGTCGGCCCGTTTTGGTTGCCCTCGCTGGTGTGGTTGAACACGACATCGAGGATCACCTCGATGCCGGCGCGGTGCAGCGCCTTGACCATGTCCCGAAATTCATGCAGATGGGTGCCGAGGTGCGGGGACACGCAGTAGGACGACTGCGGTGCCCAGTGGCCGTAGGGGTCGTAGCCCCAATAGTTGGTCAGGAGCTGACCGGTCGGCCCGACACGAAGGATTTGCGTCTCGTCGAAGTCGAAGATCGGCAGAAGTTCGATCGCGGTGATACCCAAGGTCTTCAAATACGGGATCTTGTCGATGATGCCCTTGAACGTCCCCGGATGCCTGACCTCCGCCGACGGTGATTTGGTGAAACCCCGCACGTGCATCTCGTAGATGACCGTCTCCGCCAACGGGGTGTTGAGTGGGCAGTCACCCTCCCAGTCGTAGGTCGTCGGGTCGATCACCACGCTGCGCATCGACGTGGCGACGTTGTCATCGGGCCCGACCGCCTTGTTCCGCTCCCAGACGTTGTTGATGTTGCCGAGGGCGTTCGGGTCGATCAGCACCTTGTTGCGGTTGAAGCGGAGTCCGGTGCGGGTTGGCTCGTAGGGACCGTCCATCCGGTACGCGTAGACCTGGCCGGGACCGAGACCTGCGACGTGGCAGTGCCAGAAATGGAAGCTCTTGTTGTCCCGCGGGTTCAGCGCGATCTCATGGCTGGGTGTCACCGCCTCGTGGGAATCGAAGAGCAGCAGCACGACCTCGGTCGCATACTCGGAGTAGACGGAGAAGTTGACGCCGCCGGGTGTCGGTGTGGCACCCAGCGGCTGAGCCACGCCGACGGAGACCTCGATCTCCGTGCCGGTGTGCCGGCTCGATAGAGCGGTAGCTGCCGTCCCGGCCGCGGTGGTCTGCGGCGGCGACGTCATGGTTGCCCCGCCAACCGGACGGGCATTGCGGCGCGAAGGTGATTTCGTCGCAGCATGGTCAGCATCGCGGGTTCTCCCTTTTGTCGAAAGAGGTGCCGGGTACGACCATTGGCGGGTTCCAACGCTAGCACTGGCGGCCGCCTTGCACGGCGGACTCCGAGAAATCCCGAGCGGCAAACAGCGAAACCCCAGCGGTCGTCATTGCCGCTTCTGGACCCGCCGACGAAGGTGGCCGCGGCGACGAATTTGTGCACGAAGTCCCGCGCCGGCGCGGTTAGGCTCAGGTCAGCGGTGGCAACGGTGGTTGCCGGTTCGCCGGTATCCGAAGCTGAACGCCGCCAGCGGATTCAGGCTGGGCACGTGGAGGGATCGATGGGCACCTCACCCGCGCAGGAGCAATCCGGTGCGGCGGCCTCGCGGTTCTTTTGGCGGTGGCTGTTCACGGCCACCTCGATGTCGGTGGCCGGCAATGTCACGCACGCGATCATCAACGCGCCGCGCGGTGCGGTGGCGCTGGCCGCCGCCGCAGCGGTGGTGCCGCCGGCGGTGCTGCTCGGGTCGACGCATTCGGTCGCCGTCCTGGTCAAGACGCGACGGCTGGGAACCAGCTATTGGTGCGCGCTGCTGATGACGGTCGCACTGGCTGGCTGCGCGTTCGTGTTGTCGTTTGACGCGCTGCGGGATCTGGCGGTGAGCCTGGGATTTCGTCCGGATACCGCCTGGCTGTGGCCGGTGGCGATCGATGTGTCGATCGCCCAGTCCACGCTGGCGCTGTTGACCCTGTCCCCGGTCGCGCTGAGCGCGGTGGCGGATGCGCCAGGTGGCACCGCGCAGTGGAAGCCGACCGCCGACCAGCTGGTGCGCGAGGGTGTCACATCCAAGGATCCGGATGTGGTGGCGGCGATCTTGGCGGAACATGCGGCAGGCACACCGCCCAGCACGATCGGGCGTCGCCAGAACGTGCACCACAGCACGGTGAACCGCATTCTGAGCGCCGCGCGCGGTGTATCGGTGTGAGGGGCGAACCTCGCGGTTTGGTGCTAACGGTGTGGCTTGGCATCAACCCGTTCCGGCCGTGACCACTGTGCGGGATACTTGTCGAAGGAGGCAGATGTCGCTCAAGGCGGGGTACTTCGCGGCGGTGTTGATTGCTACGGCCACCGCCACCGCATCGATGGCGGTGGCGATGGCGCCGGTCAGCGCCGCCGAACCAGTCTGGCCGGTGGGCGGAGCCGAGCCGGCCGACGCCACCATCGATGACCTGCAGGACCAGGGCTACGACGTCCAGGTCAACTGGGTGAGCGGTTATCCCACGGTGCCGCTGTCGGAATGCTGGGTCGATGCGATCCACAATCCCAACCCGGGGCCCCGCGAAGACATCCTCACGACCGTATGGGTCGACATCGGATGCCCGAGCAACGACTTCGACTAGTCACGTGCCGGTGCCGCTTGGTCGCGTCGCCGACTGTGCGGTTTCTTACGCGACACGCCGATTCGGTGTAATGCGACGCACACTCGCGGGGGAACCGGCAGATTGCGGTGCGGTGGTCACCACGATGCGTCATCGCTTCAGTGCCCTCAGACGGGCGGCTCGGCGGTCGCCAGACTTGGCAGGTCTCGCATCGAGCCGGTGCCCACTGCCTGATAGGTATGCCCGCCTTCCGTTGTGACAAGCCGCGAAACGGCCGAACCTCGCAGATTGAACAGGACGGCGAGCAGAACCGGGAATTCCAGGTAGGCGTGATAGCTGGCGAACGCGGCGTATAACGCCTTGCCGGAGGCGTAGTCGATAGCGAACAAAAACGCGAGCACGCCACCGAGGCCGGCCCCAAGCGCCCAGACCCGCCGGCCGGTGAGCCAGGGCGCTCGGGCCTCGAACGCGCGCGCCGCTTCGGGCGCATACCGCGGCAGGAACGCCACCCAGACGAAGTAGTGCATCGTCTGCAGGAAGGCGAACACCACGAGAAGCCGCAGGCCGACCTCGGTGATCACCGTCGACGGCGGGGCGCTAGCTGCCACGATCGGCCGCGGGTTGCCCGCGAAGCCCGCCACCGACGAGGTCACTCCGCCGAGCCGACACCGGACCGGCGTCGGCCCATACCTTGGCCGGCCTTCTGACGCTTATGTGTCAGTGAGAGACGCGAAAATCTCGAACAGTTCGGTCAGTTCGGCATCGGCGAGCGCCGCCTCGACGGGACCTACATGCACCCCGACGAGGCAGAACGAGATATCGGATTCGCCGGCTTGCGTCGCCGCCGATACCAGGGCATCGATTCCCTCGGCGTCGATGCGGTTCACACCGGACAGATCGAGCGCCAATAGTGCCGGCGATCGCTTCAGTTCAGTAGCAACGACCCGGCGCATCGGCGCGGTTGCTCCGCGGGCCAGCTCACCGCTCACATGTATGACGCTCTTGTTCGTCGGGGATCGCGTCACGTCGACGGTGACGGAGCAGGTTTGTGTCTGCCTTCCTTCCGCTTGAGCGTTCACTTCACCCCCCGGTGCGCATTTTTGTGGCATCAGTGGAATCCATTGACGGCAGTGGGATTAGCCACTGAGGCCCGATGTGCACGGCATTTAATGGTGGGAAGGCGGGCCCGGCGTCACACCGGCCCGGCGGATCGAAAAACACCGTTGAGGATAGGCACGCCGGAACAGCATGTGGCCCGCCAGCGGCTGTCCTCTACGTCGTCCGAAGTGCGTTCCCTAGTGCGTATCGACCTGTTAGGCCGAACCGGCCCGGCGAGATTGCACCTGCGGGTCCGGTTCGGTGTCACCGACGAAATGCCAACGTTAGGGGTCAGCCTGGTTCTACGGACTGGAGGTAACGCGTGACCCATCCGTCGGGTATTCCGGTGTTCGAACGGTTCTTCCGCTCGGTCGCAAGCATCAACATCGGCAAGAACGACGTACGTCGCTTCCGGGAGTTCGTCGACGAGCAGATCGATGACATTGCCATAGCCGCGCGCAACTCGGCCAAGTGGAACGGGCGTGACGTAATCGTGGCGCAGGACCTTCCGATCACCAAGGGCATTCAGGAACGAATGCGCGAGTTCGACAAGCTCGAGGAGGCCGAGGAGATCCGCGAGCTGCTGCGCCAGGTGGTGCGGCAACCACCTGGGGACGTTACGTTCGCCGAGGCCACCGAGCAGCTGCTGCCAGAGCTGTTCGGCGGGTTGAGCATCGCGCTGGCCCGTTCGTTTCGCGTAGTGGACCCAACAGTGTCCAACCCGTCGACTGAGCACTGGAACCGGGTGTTCATGCTATTCCGGCTGGTGTTCTGATGCCGACGGTCCCCACCGATCGTGACTGACCCCAGCGTGTGAAATCGCGGGCCTGAAATCGTCCCGACAGTGCGAGGCGCCCGCCCGCATCGACGGGGCAGTCTTTGACAACAGCCGCTGATGAATTAGAAGGGGAGCTGACATGACGCCGCCGGACCCGGCGGGTCGGTGAGTTCGAGTTGCGCGTAACGCTGCCGGGCTACCTTCGGGAAGGCGACATCGAGGCGTCTTTGGCGGATGGCGTGCTGAAAGTCTATGTACCGAAGGCCGAGAGCACCAAGTCAAGCAAGATCACGGTGAGTGAGTCCGACGACGGCTCACCCTAGACTCCCCGTTGCAGCGGGTTTCCGGTCAGCCACTAGGGTTCAGGAATCGCCACGCCCGCGTCGCGGCGTGCAGGTTGAACCGGGTATCGACCGTGCGGAGATCGTGGCCGGTGAGTTCAGCGATGCGCGCCAGCCGGTAACGAAGCGTGCTGCGATGGATGTGCAGTGCAGCCGCGGATTCGTCATAATTTCCACCGCACTCCAGGTAATCGCTAAGGGTCATCACCAGTTCGGAGTTCTTGCTGTCGTCGTAATCCAGGAGTGTGCCCAGCCATTCGCGCACGAAACTTTCGACCTCGCCGCCGCCATGGGCGGCGTCGATGAGGCGATAGAAACCGAGTTCGTCGAACGCCGCTGCGCCTTCCGGACTGGCTGAGCGCAGCCGGATGCTCATGGCGCGACGCGCTTCCATGAAGGATTGCGGAAAATCGTCGGGCACCGCGCATCGAGAGCCGATACCGATCACGGTGGTCGTCCTGCCAAGGATTTCACTGATCGCGTGGTGCAACGCCCGCGGGTCCGGGCGGCCGTCGGTGAGCAGAACAACCAGACCTGCATGACGCCCGAGCAGGTAGTTCAGATTCAACGCGGTCGCCGCCCGCGCGGCGGCGATTGCCAGCGTGCTCTCGGTGCGACCGGTACTTTGCATCACCACCACATGGTGCGGCCGTCGTAGGTCATGGCACAGGGCGTCGGCACGAGCGTAGGCCCCGTCCCGGTCGGTGCCGGCCAACAGATCGTCGACAAGATCGCGGCGCAGATTGAGTTCGATCTCAGCGACGACTCGCTGGTGGGAAAGCTCCAGCGCCAAAACGGTGCTGCCATAGCGCAGGGCAAGCAAGTTGTCCTCGGTCACCCTGTCGTCAGGGTCGTTCAACGCGAGGACACCGAGGATCTCGGCCCGGGGCTGGACAAGTGTGAGTACTCGCCCTCCGATTCGTGCCTGACCGGTGTGTGCGGCCAGCTCGTGCAGTAGGAGTTCGCGCTCGTCCGTCATCTGTTTGGGGTAGGGGTGGGGTTGTCCGGGTCCGGCCCAGCAGCGCAGGTTCCCGAATCTATCCTCGATACCCACCGAATGCCCCGTCAGGTCATTCAGTGCGTCCGCGATACCTTGCTCGCCCATTCCCGCGGCCAACGCCGTGCTCAATACTTCGTATATGTTCGTCTGCCGCTGTAGCCGCGTCACCGTTGCGCCGAGTTCACGGTTCGCTACCTTCAGATCGGCGTTCGATTTTGTCAGCTTCGCCACATCACCGGCGTCGCCATCATGCATTGCGGCATGTGCCAGGGCGGCGCCGGTTTGCTGGGCCAGGATGGTCAGCAACTGGATCTGATTTTTCGACGGTGCACTGGCGGCACTGACCACCAAACACCCGTTGACGGTGCTTCGGTGACTCAGCGGGAACGCCCACCCCCACCGGCCGTCATTTGCGTTGACCTGGCCGTCCCAGCCGGACTCGCGGTGCCGTTCGATGTCGGGGTGTGCCGGCTGGGATGGTGGAAAGCGAACGAATCCGCCGTTCATCGACCGATAACTGGCCTCGACCTGGCAGCCTGCGAGGCCACCGACGGCGGCGGTCGCGGCGCGGAAGATCTCGCCGGCGTCGCAGGCACTGAAAGTGACACACGAAAGCGCGGCCAAACCCCCTGACGAAGCCTGTGCGGCCTGGCGGGCGCCCTTTGCCGGGCTGTGCGATCCATCGTTCATGTTGGAGTGGCCAGGCTCGGCTGCCTCCTCTCGAGCCACCGTGGCCGGAGTGTCCGCTAAGGTGTCACTAGGAACGGCATACCCGAAGTTTGGCGTTCGGAACCGCCTTTCTGGGGCCCAAAGTCCCCACCCAGCGTCCGAAACGCGACCCTACTCCAGTGTGGTGCTGACAGGACGAATCAGAGTCCAGATTTTCGGCTTAGCGGGAGCACGCGACAGCCGCCGCGGGTTGCCAGACTCCTTGTTTGGGAGTGAAATACGGCGCGCGTTACAGGGCGTGCGCTGCTTTCCGCTGGTGTCGGCGCTTCCGTGCGACGACCTTCGCAACTTAGGAGAAGGCATGGGCTTTAGTGCGTATGGCCGGCAGGCGTAGGGGGAGTGATGGCTGAGCATTCGACCGTTGCGATATCGGCGGTGCGGCCCAACGAGCCCGCCCGCCAGGTGATCGCCACCTTCGACAACTACGCCGACGCCGAACGCGCGGTCGACTACCTGTCCGATCAGCGATTCGAGGTAAACAGTGTAGCCATCGTCGGCCGGGAACTGGAGTTCGTGGAACAGATCCTCGGCCGGATGAACTACGGCACCGCCGCGCTGCGCGGTGCTGGCTCCGGCGCCCTGGTCGGCGCGCTGATCGGGTGGATCTTCGGGCTGTTCAACTGGATCGAACCACTGATCTCCGCCCTGGTGCTGGCCGGCTACGGCCTGGTCTTCGGCGCCGTCGTGGGCGCGCTGTTCGGGCTGCTCGTGCATGCGCTGCAGCGCGGCCAACGCGATTTCCACTCCATCAGCGGGCTGCGGCCCAAGTATTACGACGTCGTCGCGGACGTGGAGGTGGCCGATCGTGCGCTGCAACTCCTCGCCGGCGGCAACCGAAAGGAATAGACCATGGCGACAGCGGTAGGCATCGATCTCGGAACGACAAATTCGGTGATCGCCGCCTGGCAGGGCGGGGAGCCGATTGTGATTCCCAATGCCGAGGGGGCGCGAACGACCCCGTCGGTGGTGGCGTTCACGGAAAACGGCGAGCGTCTGGTCGGGCAACTGGCCAGGCGGCAATCGATCATGAACCCGAAGGGCACCATCTATTCGGCGAAGAGGTTCATCGGCCGCCGCTTCGATGAGATATCGGAGGAAGCCAAGGCGGTCAGCTTCGACGTCGTCGAGGGCGACGGTGGCGCCGCCCGGTTCGAAGTGCGCGGCAAGCATTACTCGCCTGAGGAGATCAGCGCTCAGGTGCTGCGCAAACTCGTCGACGACGCGAGCAAGTTCCTCGGTGAGCGGGTCAAGGAAGCGGTGATCACCGTTCCGGCGTATTTCAACGACGCCCAACGCAACGCGACCAAGGATGCCGGCCGGATCGCCGGGCTGGACGTGCTGCGCATCATCAACGAGCCCACGGCCGCGGCACTGGCTTACGGGTTGGACAAAAAGGGCCACGAGACCGTGCTGGTCTTCGACCTCGGGGGCGGCACGTTCGATGTCAGCCTTCTCGATGTCGGTGACGGGGTAGTCGAAGTTCGCTCCACCGCCGGTGATTCGCACCTGGGTGGCGACGACTTCGACCGTCGGCTCGTGGACTATCTGGCCGACGAGTTCCAGCGCGAGAACAACATCGATCTGCGCAAAGATCCGCAGGCGCTGCAGCGGTTGTTCGAGGCGGCCGAGAAGGCGAAGGTGGAGCTGTCGTCGGTGACACAGACGCAGGTCAATTTGCCGTTTGTCACTGCCGACGCCAACGGCCCCAAGCACCTCACCATGACCATTAATCGGTCGAAGTTCGAGGAACTCACGCACGATCTGGTTGAACGAACCATGGGCCCGGCCAAGCAGGCA
>CAVXAG010000015.1:0-176683 GCA_963759655.1 uncultured Actinomycetota bacterium
AAGACTGAGCGACAAATTCCCGTCTTCGTGTTGACCCGGGTGAACTGAAGCGGTCCACCGGCGTGGCACCATTGACCGGTGGCCGCTGAACCGAGCCTGACCCCACCTGCGGGGCCGCTGACCGCGGCCGACGTCGACGCGGCGGTCAAGCGAATCTCCGGGGTCGTCGTGCCGACCCCGCTGCAGCTCAGCGAGCGGCTGTCGACGGCGACCGGGGCCACGGTGTACCTGAAGCGCGAAGACCTCCAGTCGGTCCGGTCCTACAAGCTGCGCGGCGCGTACAACCTGCTGATGCAGCTCTCCGACGAGGAGCGGGCGGCCGGCGTGGTGTGCTCGTCGGCGGGCAACCACGCGCAGGGCTTCGCGCACGCGTGCCGCTCGATGGGCATCAACGGCCGGGTGTATGTGCCCCGCAAGACCCCGAAGCAGAAGCGCGACCGGATCGTCTACCACGGCGGCGATTTCATCGAACTGATTGCGGTGGGTTCCACGTACGACCAGGCCGCGGCCGCGGCGCTGGAGGACGTGGCACGGACCGGCGCCACGCTGGTGCCGCCGTTCGACGACGTGCGCACGATGGCGGGGCAGGGCACGATCGCAGCCGAAATCCTCGACCAGCTCGGGGAAGAGCCGGACCTGGTGATCGTGCCTGTCGGCGGTGGCGGCTGCATCGCCGGCGTCACCACCTTTCTCGCCGAGCGAACATCGAACACCTCGGTCCTCGGCGTGGAGCCGGCCGGGGCTGCCGCGATGATCGCGGCGCTGGCCGCCGGTGCGCCGGTGACGCTGCCGGAGGTGGACCAGTTCGTCGACGGTGCCGCGGTGAACCGGGTCGGCACGCTGACCCATGCCGCGCTGGCCGCGGCCGGCGACATGGTGTCGGTCACGACGGTCGACGAGGGCGCGGTGTGCACCGCGATGCTGGACCTCTACCAGAACGAGGGCATCATCGCCGAACCCGCGGGGGCGCTGTCGGTGACGGCGTTGATGGAAAACGACGTCGTCGAGCCGGGTTCGACGGTCGTCTGCCTGATCTCCGGCGGCAACAACGACGTCTCCCGCTACGGCGAGATTCTCGAGCGGTCGAAGGTGCACCTGGGGTTGAAGCACTACTTCCTGGTCAACTTCCCGCAGGAGCCCGGCGCGTTGCGTCGCTTCCTCGACCAGGTGCTCGGACCCAACGACGACGTCACGCTGTTCGAATACGTCAAGCGCAACAACCGGGAGATCGGGCCGGCGCTCATCGGCATCGAGTTGGGATCGGCCGAGGACTATGAGGGCCTGCTCACCCGGATGGACGCGTACGACATCGACGTCGAGGTGCTGGCCCCCGATTCACCGTCCTACCGGTATCTGATCAACCCGTAGTCCGGAAAATCGCGAACGAGCGGCCGGGCACAACGGTGCACGAGCCGTCGACCGCGGGGTCGCTCCACGCGAGCACCACCTCGCCGGTGCCCGGCACCGCCACCGGATCGACGCCGAAGTTGGCGGCGATCGACAGGCAGCCACGCCGCATGACCAGCCACCGCCGGTCCTCGTCATATTCCACGGAAAGGTGCTCGAGCCATGGATCGGCGAGGTCGGGTTCGGTGTGGCGTAGCGCGATCAGCCGCCGGTAGGTGTCTCGCAGGCGTGCGTGTTCGCCTGCACCGAGTTCATCCCAGTCGAGCTTGGACCGCGAAAACGTCTCCGGATCTTGCGGATCGGCCACTTCGTCGGCGTCCCAGCCGTGCTCGGCGAACTCCGCCCGGCGTCCCTCGGCGGTCGCCCGGGCCAGCTCGGGTTCGGGATGGCTGGTGAAGAACTGAAACGGGCATGTAGAACCCCATTCCTCGCCCATGAAAAGCATCGCGGTGCAGGGGGATCCGAGCGCCAGCGCGGCTTTGACCGCGAGCTGGCCGAAGTCGAGGTTCTGCGACGGGCGGTCGCCTGCGGCGCGGTTGCCGACCTGGTCGTGGGTGGAGGTGTAGGCGATCAGTCGAGTCGCGGGGATGGTGGTCTTGTCCAGCGGCCGTCCGTGGCGCCGCCCGCGGAACGACGAATACGTCCCGGCGTGGAAGTACCCGTTCTGCAGCGTCGTCGCCAGCGTCTCCAGCGTTCCGAAATCGGCATAGTAGCCCTGGCGTTCGCCGGAGACCGCAGCGTGGATGGCGTGGTGGATGTCATCGTCCCACTGTGCGGTCATCCCGTAGCCGCCGCGGTCGCGCGGCGTGATCACCCGCGGGTCGTTCAGGTCGCTCTCGGCGATCAGCGACAGCGGACGGCCCAATTGTTGGGCCAGCGCGTCGGTTTCGGCGGAGAGCTCTTCGAGGATGTGAATCGCGGTGGTGTCGACAAGCGCGTGCACGGCGTCCAGGCGCAGCCCGTCCGCGTGGAAGTCGCGCATCCAGCGCAGCGCGCCGTCGATGATGTAACGACGTACCTCGTCGGAGTCCGGGTCGGAGAGGTTCAGCCCCTCACCCCACGGGTTGCAGCCGGAGGAGAGATACGGCCCGTACCGCGGCAGGTAGTTGCCCGACGGCCCAAGGTGATTGAACACCGCGTCGATCAGAACGCCGAGACCGCGCGCGTGGCACGCGTCGACGAAGCGTACCAGCGCGTCGGGACCGCCGTAGGGCTCGTGCACCGCGTACCACAGCACTCCGTCGTAGCCCCACCCGTGGTGGCCTGCGAACGCGTTGACCGGCATCACCTCGACGAAGTCGACGCCGAGGTCGACGAGGTAATCAAGTCTGTCGATCGCCGAGTCCAGCGTGCCCTCGCGCGTGAACGTGCCAATGTGCAATTCGTAGATCACGCCGCCTGCGATCGTTCGGCCGTGCCAATCGCGGTCGGTCCAGGCGTCGGCGGCGGGTTCGGCCAGCTGGGATCGCCCGTGCACGCCGTCGGGTTGGCGCGCCGACCGCGGGTCCGGCAACACTGTCGGGTCGTCGTCGATGACGAACCCGTAGCGCGCGTCCGGTGCCGCGTCGACGGTGGCGCGCCACCAGCCGTCGTCTGCGCGTTCCATCGGGTACCACACGCCCTCCACATCAAGACGCACGCGGTCTGGGATCGGTGCCCACACGGCGAACTCAGGCATCGATGAGCCGCTCCAGCAGCACGACCGGCAGGGCTTCGAAAAGTTCGGCGGCCGAGACGCCGCCCTCGAGTTTCCTGTCTGTCAGCACGTCGGTCCAGTGCCCGTCGGGTAGCCGGAGAACGGTGTCGCCCCAACCGGTTTCGCTCCGGCCGGATTCACCAAGGCGAACCGTCCACCGGCTGACCGCCACCAAAACGTCGTCGCCGCGGGTATACGCCACAATGTGATCGCGCGCCGCGCCGCCGGCCAGCACGGGCGTGTACCTGCCGGTAAGAAAGGTGCCGGGCCGACGACGACGCAGCCGTAGCGCCGCAGAGGTGATTCGGATCTTGGCATCTTCCGGCGTGGCCAGCGCTGCCCGCCTGATCGAGAAGTCGACCGGGCGCCGGTTGTCGGGATCGACG
This sequence comes from uncultured Actinomycetota bacterium, assembly GCA_963759655.1. Lineage (GTDB taxonomy): Bacteria > Actinomycetota > Actinomycetes > Mycobacteriales > Mycobacteriaceae > Mycobacterium. Next base: position 3,490 of record CAVXAG010000015.1, read on the forward strand.
AGGCTGTCGTCGGCCAACTCGGTGCCCTGGTAGACGTCGGGCACCCCGGGGACGGTGAGCTGCACCAGTTTCTGGGCCAGCGCGTCGTTGCGCGCATGCGGATCCAGCCGCGCTACCAGCCCGGTCAGCTTCGCGGCGATGTCGTCGGTCATGACGGTGTCCAACCAGCGGTGCACCGCGGACTCGAAGCTGTCGTCGGGATCGTTCCACGACGTGTGCGCGGCGGCCTCGCGGATCGCCTTTTCGGTGTAGGCGTGCAACCGTGCGCGCAGCTCGTCGGTGACCACCCCATCGGAGGGCCACACCCCGAAGATGTTCTGCCAGAGGAACAATGTCGTCGCCGGGCCCGGAGACGGCGCGTGCCGGTCGGCGGCGGCGAGGAACTCCGCCCACAGCGACGGCACCTGTGACAGCACGCCGATCCGGGCCCGGACGTCCTCACTGCGTTTGGTGTCGTGGGTGGACAGCGTCGTCATCGCCGACGGCCACAACTGTGCCCGCTGCGCCGCGCGATGGTGAAACTCGGCTGCGCCGACCCCAAACCGCGCGGGTTCGCCGCCGACCTCGTTGAGCGACACCAGCCGCGCATCGCGGTAGAAGAGGCAGTCTTCCATCGACTTGGCGGTCGCCGCGCCGCACAGCTGCTGCAGCCGGATCGAGGGTTCGGCGAAGCCCAGCGCCGCGGCGATGATCGCCAACGGTTCGGCGAACTCCGGTGCGGCCTCAGCGGTTTCGGCAATCGCGGTCGGCAGCACCGGTGCGAGACAGCGGTAGTCGGATCGGTAGACACCGATCCGGCTCACCAGTGCGGCGATCACGTCCGGCAGCCGCGGGTGGTCGGTGCCCGCCGCGTTAACGATCGACCGGCACAGTCGGCGTAGTTCGCCGGACAGCGTGCAGCTCACCGCCTCGGCCTTGAGCTCGCGGGCCAGCGCAGGCGTCGCCGAGTAGCTGGTCCCCGCGGATTCGACCAGCGCGGTCAGCGACGGTTCGCCGGTGGGATCGACGAACAGCCCGCCGATTTCGCGCAGCGCGTCGTAGCCGGTGGTTCCGGCAGCCGGCAGCGTCGGCTCCAGCGCCTCGTCCACAGCGAGGATCTTCTCGATGACGATCCACGCGTGCGGTCCGGTGATCTCGCGCAGCCAGGTCAGGTATCCGGTCGGGTTGGACAGCCCGTCGGGGTGGTCTACCCGCAGACCGTCGACGAGGTGCTCGGTGAACCAGCGGCGGACCTCGGCATGGCTGGCGTCGAACACGGCACGGTCCTCCTGCCGTAGCGCGGCAAGCGCCGAGATCGCGAAAAACCTTCGGTAGCCGGACAACCCACGGTCGGGTCCGATCAGCCGGTAGTGCTGTCGGTCATGCACCTCGGGTCCTGTGCCGGCGCCGGTGCCCGGCGCGATCGGGAAGGCGAGATCGCCCAGCCGCAACGTGTCGCCGTCCACCACCAGGTCGGCAACGTCGTCGTCGGCGCCCAACACCGGCAGCGCGATTTTGCCGTCGACGCCGTTGCCGGGCGCCCAGTCGATGTCGAAGTACTTCGCGTACAAGGAATCTCGCCCGTGTCGCAGCACATCGGACCACCACGCGTTCTGGTCCGGCCGGTCAATGCCGACGTGGTTGGGCACGATGTCGACGACCAACCCCATGCCGCGGGCCCGCGCCGAAGCGGACAGCGCGGCCAGTCCTTCCATGCCGCCGAGTTCGGCGGACACTGTGGTCGGATCGGTGACGTCATAGCCGTGCGTCGAGCCGCTGACCGCGGTCAGGATCGGCGACAGATAAACATGGCTGATGCCGAGATCGTCGAGGTAATCCAGCAGATTCTCGGCGTCGCGGAACGTGAACGGACTGCCGCTCGCAGGCCCGCGCAGCTGCAGCCGGTAGGTGGACACCACCGGGCGATCGGTCACTCTTTTCTGCGCAAGATAATCACCGAGCGGGCTTCCAGCGTGACCTTGTCACCGGCTCGTACCACCAGGTCGGTGTTCCCTTCGGGGTCGGCAGTGTCGATGCATGCCTGCCATTGCGTTCCGTAAGTACCCTGCGGCACGACGAAATCCAGATCGGCGTCGTGAGCGTTGAAGAACAACAGGAACGAATCGTCGACCACCCGGAAGCCGCGGGCGTCGGGTTCGGGGATCGCATCACCGTTGAGGAACACGGTGATGCTCTTGCCGAAGCCGCTGTCCCAATCCTCCAACGTCATCTCTTCGCCGGCCGGGGTGAGCCAGGCGATGTCGCGGACCTGAGCGCCGGTGCGGATCGGCGTGCCGTCGAAGAACCGGCGACGGCGGAACACCGGATGATCCTTGCGCAGCGCGGTTACCTTCTTGGTGAACTCGAGCAGGCTGGCGTTGCGCCCGGTCAGCGACCAGTCCATCCACGAGAGCTTGGAATCCTGACAGTAGACGTTGTTGTTGCCCTGTTGGGTGCGGCCCATCTCGTCACCGTGCGCGATCATCGGTGTGCCCTGCGAAACCATCAGCGTGACAAGGAAGTTGCGCATCTGCCGACCGCGCAGCTTGTTGATCTCAGGGTCATCGGTCGGGCCTTCGACTCCGCAGTTCCACGACCGGTTGTGGCTTTCGCCGTCCTGGTTGTCTTCGCCGTTGGCCTCGTTGTGCTTTTCGTTGTAGGAGACCAGGTCGTGCAGCGTGAAACCGTCGTGGGCGATGACGAAGTTGATGCTGGCGCCGGGCCGGCGGCCGGTGGCCTCATACAAGTCCGACGACCCGGTCAGCCGGGAGGCGAATTCGCCGAGCGTGGCCGGCTGGCCGCGCCAGTAGTCGCGGACGGTGTCGCGGTACTTGCCGTTCCATTCGGTCCAGTGCCCGGGGAAATTGCCGACCTGATAGCCGCCCTCGCCGACGTCCCATGGCTCCGCGATCAGCTTGACCTGGCTGACGACCGGGTCCTGTTGCACCAGGTCGAAGAAAGCCGACAGTCGGTCCACGTCGTGCAGCTCCCGAGCCAGTGTCGACGCCAAGTCGAACCGGAAGCCGTCGACGTGCATCTCCAGCACCCAATAGCGCAGGGAATCCATGATCAGCTGCAAGGTGTGCGGGTGACGGGCGTTCAGGCTGTTGCCCGTGCCGGTGAAGTCCTTGTAATAGCGCTGGTCCTCGTCAAGCAGCCGGTAGTAGGCGGCGTTGTCGATGCCGCGGAAGTTGATCGTCGGCCCGAGCTGGCTGCCCTCGGCGGTGTGGTTGTAAACCACGTCGAGGATGACTTCGATGTCGGCCTCGTGGAACGCGCGGACCATGGTCTTGAATTCGCCCACCGCGGCGCCGGGTTGCCGGATCGAGGCATAGGCGCTCTGCGGCGCAAAGAACCCGAACGTGTTGTAGCCCCAGTAGTTCCGCAGGCCCAGATCGAGCAGCCGAAAGTCGTGCATGAACTGGTGCACCGGCATCAGCTCGATCGCGGTGATGTTCAGTGACCGCAGGTGGTCGATCACCGCGGGGTGGGACAGGCCGGCGTAGGTGCCACGCAATTCCTCGGGAATCTCGGGATGCGTCCGGGTCATGCCCTTGACGTGAGCCTCATAGATGATCGTCTCGTTATACGGGTGTTCCGGCGGACGGTCAGAGCCCCAGTCGAAAAACGGGTTGATCACCACGCTGGTCATCGTGTGACCCAGCGAGTCGAGCATCGGCCCCTCGACGGAGGCCGAGTCGTCGTCTTCGGCGGTGGCCATGTCATACGAGAAGAGCTCAGGGCCCTGCTTGAAGTCGCCGTCGAACGCCTTGCCGTACGGGTCCAGCAGCAGCTTGCTCGGATCGCACCGGTGCCCGGCGGCCGGGTCCCACGGCCCGTGGACGCGAAAGCCGTACCGCTGCCCGGGAGTGATCGCCGGGACGTACGCGTGCCAGACGAAGCCGTCGACCTCGTCCAGAGGGATGCGGTCCTCGGTGCCGCGCTTGTCGATCAGGCACAGCTCAACCCGTTCGGCGACCTCGGAGAACACCGAGAAGTTGGTGCCCGCCCCGTCGTACGTGGCGCCGAGCGGATACGGCGTGCCGGGCCACACTGTCGCCAGGATCGGCCCGGTGTCCGGGTTCGTTTCGCTCGGGGTCATCATTCGACCCTATCGACGGCGCTCGAAGAGCGCTCACCGCTAGGCTCGGTCCCCGTGCCCGCGTTGACGCCCGACGAGATCGGCGCGATCGACGCCGCGCACGTCTGGCACCCGTACAGCCCGGTCGGTGGGTCGACACCAGTGGTCGCGGTGGCCGCGCGCGGGGCCGCGCTGACGGTGATTCGGCATGGCCGGCAGGTCGAGGTCCTGGATGCGATGAGTTCGTGGTGGACGGCGATACACGGGCACGGGCATCCGGCGCTGGACCGGGCGATCACCGACCAGCTCGCGACGATGAACCACGTGATGTTCGGCGGACTGACGCATGAACCCGCGGCGCGGCTGGCGCAGTTGCTTGTCGACATCACGCCGACAGGGCTGGACACGGTGTTCTTCAGCGACTCGGGCTCGGTGTCGGTCGAGGTCGCGGTGAAGATGGCGGTGCAGTACTGGCGCAGCATCGGCCGCCCCGGCAAGCACCGGCTGATGACCTGGCGCGGCGGGTATCACGGCGACACCTTCACCCCGATGAGCGTCTGCGACCCCGACGGCGGGATGCACGCGCTATGGACCGACGTGCTGGCGCGACAGGTGTTCGCGCCGCAGGTGCCGACGCACTACGACGCGGCATACAGTGCGGCCTTCGAGGCACAGCTCGCGCAGCACGCGGACGAACTGGCCGCCGTCATTGTCGAGCCCGTGGTGCAGGGCGCGGGCGGGATGCGGTTTCACGACCCGCGCTACCTGTGCGACCTGCGCGATGCGTGCCGGCGTCACGGCGTGCTGCTGATCTTCGACGAGATCGCTACCGGCTTCGGCCGCACCGGGGAACTGTTCGCCGCCGACCACGCCGGTGTGGCGCCCGACATCATGTGCGTCGGCAAGGCGCTGACCGGGGGATACATCACGCTGGCCGCCACGCTGTGCACCGCTGAGATCGCGCAGACCATCAGCGCCAACGAGCCCGGCGCCCTGATGCACGGCCCCACGTTCATGGCGAACGCGTTGGCGTGCGCGGTCTCGGTCGCGTCGGTGGAGCTGCTGCTCGGCCAGGACTGGCAGTCGAGGGTGCGCGAGATCGAATCGGGGCTGAACTGCGGGCTGCAGAAGGCACGCGCGGTAGACGGGGTGGCCGACGTTCGGGTCCTCGGCGCGATCGGGGTGATCGCGATGACGGGCACCGTCGATCTCGCGATCGCCACGCCGGTCGCGCTCGACCACGGCGTGTGGCTGCGGCCGTTCCGCAACCTCATCTACGCGATGCCGCCCTACATCTGCCCGGCGCCGGAGATCAACCAGATCACTTCGGCGATGGTGGCCGTCGCGCAGTCCTCGGGGTAAAACAGCAGTTCAAAGGCCCTATTGGGTTGTCGGTTCACTGCCGGTGCCCCCGTTCTGCCCACCCCGTGGCCACATTTTGGCCACACTTTCACGTGAACGCGCTTGATCTAAGGCGACCGCGACGGCCTCCAGATCGTCGTCAAACAGGTCCGCATAGATGTCGAGGGTCATTGCTGCGCTGGCGTGCCCGAGCATCCGCTGCACCGCTTTCACGTTCGCGCCGGCCGACACCGCCAGGCTGGCCGCGGTGTGGCGAAGATCATGCGGTGTGACCCGTGGTAGGCCGGATTTTGCGACCGCCCTGGTGAACCACCCCGTCTCGGTGTGGGGCCGCTTAAGGTGTCTGCCATCGCCGCCAGGAAACAGCAGACCGTCGCGGTGCTTGTCCTCGCACTGACGGGCTAAATAGGGCAACAGGAACTCGGGCAACGGCACGCTGCGCTGTTTGTGGGTCTTGGGGGTGCCGACGAAAATCTCCGAGCCTGCCTCCACCGCGTTCTCGGAGATAGTGGCCCGTTTTCGCAGCATGTCTAGGTCGCGGACCCGCAGCCCGATCACCTCGCCCCACCGCAGGCCCGTGTAGGCCAGTAGCAGCACCATGCCCTCGTATTCGCCCGCAGCGGCCGCGAGGCTAGTCACCTGCCCGTGGGTGAGGTATACCGGCCGCTTGCGGTTCTTGCGTGGCAGCTTGACCCCAGCCGCGGGGTTCCTCGCGACCTGGTTGTCCCTCACCGCGTCGGCAAGGATCGCCGACAACACGTGGTGCGCGCGCGTCACCACGCTCGCCCCGACCGGCTTCATACCGTCACCGCCGCGGCCCAAGTCCGCCACCCACTGCTGCACCGCAGTCGGCCTAATGTCACCAAGAGCGACACCACCCCAGCGGGGAGCCACCCGCAGCCGCCACTCGATCTCCATCGTCCGGTAGCCAGACGGTTTCATGTGCCCTTGCTGGCGTGCCAGCCACGCCGGTCCCAGCTCCCCGACTGTCACCCGAGCATGCGACGGCGCGACGAACTCGCCGCGCAACTTGCTGACCTCGACAGTGGCGGCGAACTGTTCAGCGTCGCGTTTGGTCTCGAAGCCGCGCTTCTGTGTCTGGCGGTTCTCAGGTGTGCGATAGCGGACACGGTAAAGCGTTGCACCGCTTGAAGTTTGGTACTTGCTAATCGTCGCCATGTGACACCTCATCAGCGATCTTCTGCTGCCGGTCACGGTGGGCTTCCTGCTGGCTCTTGAGGCCCCACACCGCGGGGCCGACAGACTCGTTAAGCCTCATCTCTTGCATCCAAGACTCAAATTCGGACGCCTCGAGCGGCCTTGAGTCGCGCATGAACTCGAGCACATCCCCACCAAGCGAGTCCACGCCGGCCGCCCACTTCCAAAGGCGTTCAGCAGGATATTGATCGCATTTGTCCACCAACCGGGCAGCTTCGGTGGGCAACAGCAACGCGATTGGCGAAACGTTGAGTGCGAGCGCGAGCGCAACAAGGTCGTCTGAATCGACTCGGCGACCGCCGCTTTCGATCTTCCGTAGTCCCCAGGTCGGAATCTCTCGGCCGAGGTCATGTAGGCGTGCAGATAGCTCGGTGTACGCGAGGTACCGAGCCCTCCGGATTCTCTCGATATTCCGGGCCACGACGGCCCCAGTCTCACCGAGGGAGTCAATCGGCTTCCACTTGTCTTCAGTAGCGCGCTTGGGCATGCCGCCAGAGTAAACGATGAAAATCCTCTCTTCAAGGAGGAAATTGACACATCACGCCCGATGTACAAAATCTCTCTAGAAACGAGGAAAATCCTCGCTCTAGAGAGGAAAGAGTAATGACCGGACTGTCAGCGAAGGTCGCCGAAGCGATGGACGAAGCTGGACTGGGGCATGGCGGTCTGTCAGCCGACCTGCTGCCGCCCGTCGCAACGGCTAAGCAGCTCGCGGAGTTTCTGCACACGACCGAGGCGAGCCTTGCGCAGGACAGGTACCTACGCCGCGGCGTGCCCTACACCCGCGTGGGGCGCAGAATCCGATACCTCAGGGATGACGTCCTTAGGTACTTGTCAGCCAACCGCCGCGGCGGTGCAGCGTGAGCTATAGACAACGGCGCGACGACCTGGGGCCGCCCGGCCGAGATGACGAAGGCCGGGCACTAAGCCCGGCCGACGACGGAGATAGGGGCACCACACCCAACACCACCGACCACCACATTACAGGCCCGGCTTGCCGTTGCGCGGTGGACGAGAACTGTGCGTGCCGCGCCAACCCCTTCTATACGGGCTGGGTTCTCCGGTGGCCAGTGGGGCCGACAGACCCGGTATCGCTGACAAAGCGGCGGCAGGCCGCGAACCGGCGCCTACCACCGTTGCCGTCCGGCGGCGACTGCGCGATGGGCGCCCCCTTCTCTATGTGGCGTGCCCGATCTGCGACCGGCGCCACTGGGTGCCGGCCGCATCAACGGGCACCTGCCCGCGCCGCGGCGGCGTGTTTATCATCGCCGCCCGACCTGACCGAAGAGAAGTTGCCCGATGAGGTTGCGCCGCAGAAAATGCCACGTGACCGTGGCCGTACAACGCGGCCCCCTGCCTATTTTGATCGGCTTCGGCTTCGCGACGTTCGAAGCGACAGTCGACGAGGCGCGCGAGCTGAGGGCCGAACTCGACGCCGCTATCGAGCAGGCGCAGCCGTGAACCTCGACGACACCGAGACGCGCCAACTCTTGTACTGCTGCGCGGCTGAGTTACGTGCACGCGCTCAAGGCAAGCCGCCCGGCGTGCAGCCGTGGCTCACGCGTCTTGTGCGACGGCTCGAGCAGGAAGTCGCCCTGGCGTCGTCGCGCCAGGATGACGCCACCGATCAGCCATTCTGGGACGGTGACGATGATGAGTGGCTCGGCAGCGCGCAAGTGGCGCGCGTCTTGGGTTGGAGCCTGCGGACCGTGCAGCGCCGCGCCGCTGACCTCGACGGCCAGAAGGTCGGGGGCGCTTGGGTGTTCCGCGAGGACGTCGTCAGAGAGACGCGGAGGGTCTGACAGATGAGTGATTTGTCTCCCGAAGTGGAGCAGCAACTAGCCAGCCTGTCCGAGGGGGACTGGGCTGCGTTAACGGCGAAGGTGCGCGCTCCCGACACCGCAGAGCAGTTGAGGACACATGCGGCGAAGGTGCTTTCGGGTCCGCAGCTTGACGCGTTTGTCAATGCGGCGAATCCGGCCGCGTTCACCGACGGCGCCGGCGGTGTCGACGAGGAGAAGGTGATGGGGCATCTAACCGCGCTGTTTGCGGTCGGTGGGCAGGAACCACCCGGCCGCCAGTGGGGCCAGACGAGCGGTAATCCGGTCGGGGAACGCCCTGGGGACCAGGGGCGTAGGGCGCTTGAGCGGCGTCACGGCGTCAAAAACGACGCGACCCACCCCGGCGCCGATGGCCAAGTCGCGCCCGGTGCCCGTGGGAGGGCTGCGGTCGCCCGGCGCCACGGCAGGGGGCAGAAATGACTGCGCCTGTACCGGCGAACGCCGCGTTGGTGATGAGCCGCACCGAATCGAACGGCTTTTACCAGCGGGCTGTTGTGACATCCGCGTTCGCGGAAGCGATTGCCCTGCGCAGCAAGGCGATGCAGTGGCAAGCCGAGTTGACACCTGTTCCGCAGCCGGCGATGCCGACCCGCGTCGATGACGACCTCGACGCGTGGCTCGAAGACGTCGCCCAGGCCGACGCCGTGGAACGCGTCCGAGCCGCAAAGTATGCCGCGCTTGCCTCGTTGGTCAAGAAGTGCGAGGCACAGGTTCAGGGAATTGTTTATCAGCGGGATCGGCAGCTGGCGTCGCTTGCGCGCGACCTCGACGCCATCATGGGCACGGTCGCCGAGGTCGTCGACCGGCTCGACGGCGCCCGCAACACCGGCGAGGTCATCGACCGCGGCGTAGCGGATGTGTGGCGCGAACTTGCGCCGCTGCGCGCGGAGTACGACGCCGTAAGGCAAGCGCAGGACTGGATCATGGTCGGCGATCACCGCGTACAGCATTGCCGCTCCGAGTACCTTGAGGACGAGCTTGCGACCGACCTAGCGATTGCGAACTTGGACCGCGTGTTTCCGGATTGGAAGCACGCGCCACAGAACCAAGCGTTACGGCGTTGGGGAGGTCCGCCGGACCCGCGACCGTGGCCGGCCGATCCCGTCGAACAACTCGTCTGGCTTGTCACCAGCGGTGCCGAAGCATGGGTTCCGACGATTCGGCAGCTTGACGAGTTGAAACAGCAGCGGCTAGACGGACGTCGACACCCCGACGGCCAACGCGAATCACAGCCGGCGCCGCAGATTCTCAACGAGGCACCGCGCGCCGGCTACTTCGACCGCATCGCGCCAGAACTTAAAGCCGTTAGCCCACCAGCCGAACTAGCCGAATTAGGAGGAGAATTTCAATGAGCGACGTGGTTTCAGAATGGCTTACCAACGGACCCAGCGGCTTCGGGACGCTGACGCAAGCCATCCTGTCGACGCAGAACGCCAGCGAGGTTTCCTCGGTCGGCATCGTGGCGTCGCAACAGTTTTTGCGCGCGTTAATCGACGCCGCCACAAACGGCGGCACAGCCTGACCCATGACCACGGCGGCGGCACGGCGTCAAACCGTCCCTTTCTTCGGCAAGGACGTCCAAGACGGCAGCCGCGGCCACGCCGGAGGCGTACCTGCGCCGTGGCCGCCGCCACTACCAGAAGTAGCACGGATGGCATTTGGAACCCCACCGCTGACGCCCGGACAGTTGCCCCTGTTTGAGGACGGGACAGCAGCATGAGTTGGTCCGAGAACCAAACAGCCAGCAGCCAATTCGTCCACACACACGAATGGCGCAAACTCCGCCTACAAATCCTGAGACGCGACAACCATCAATGTCAGATACGCGGACCCGGCTGCACACTCGCAGCGACCGCTGTCGACAAGATCGTGCCCATCAGTGATGGCGGCGACCCGCGCGATCCGCGCAACCTTCGAGCCGTCTGCCACAACTGCCACAACATCGAAACCCAGAAACAAGCCAAACGCGGCCGCAACCGATGGAAGAGACCAGCCGAGCGCCATCCGGGACTGCTCCGATGACCGCGCCGCAACGTAGGCAGGATGCCGGCGCTGGACCGAAGACGTCGACCGCCAACCATCGACCATCGGACCATCAACCATCCGCTGAGCCGGCGCCGCTAGATGAACCATCGACCGCCGACCATCAGCAAAGGTCACAGCCGAAAGGGAGGGCCACCACCCCTCCCGCCGGGGTCGCGCCACGTCCGGAACGCACTGAGGCCCGGATCGGGAGCAGGCATAAACGCTGAGCGGCGTAGCGGAAACCGGCGGGGGAGGACCCCCGTAGAACCCGACCGAATCGACTGAAAGGACGCAGATGGCTGGAGGCAAGCGGACGTGTTCTAGCTGCGGTGGTCTGTTCATCGGCAGGTCTGGTGCCTTGTTCTGCGGCTCGACGTGCCGGCAGCGTGCACGCCGCGGCCGTAAGGGCGCTAAGTGTGACATCGCTGTCACAGATAGCGCGGCGCCTGCGATCTTGGGGACGGGACTGGCCGACCCGCTGCCCGCGCGTCGCGAAGACGACTCTTGTGGTGTCGGGGAAGTGCGTTCTGCTGAGTCGTCGGCCCTACTGGCCGAGCTGGACGGGGAGTTGGCGGACGCCTCGGATCGGCTAGGCCAAAAGCTGACGTGGAGTGCTCAGGAGCGGGCGATCTTGGGGCAGTTATCGTCGCTGTTGGACCGCAAGGCTGAATTGCTCGGGCTGTACGCGAACGCCCCGACGGCGAATTTGAAGCTCAAGTTCAGCGCCGAGGTCAGGTTGCTTGAGCAGGCGGTGGCGCGCCTGGTGCGCATGGTGAAGACCGACCTTGCGCCAGCGGAAAGCTTGACGACGGTGAAGGCGCGCAGGGCGGCTCGGCGGCGATGGGACCGCGATGCCTCGGCTTGACTCTGGCGGTTCTGCGGGCGGCATCCACATCTCCGGCGTGTACCGGGCGTTGGCGCAGCGTGAGCGGGAGCAGAACGCCTGGTACACGCGGCTGGCTGCGGACATGCTGGCCCGCGATGGGGAATGTTCTCTTCCCGACACCAGGCTTGAGGAGCTGCTGGAGGCCGGCCGGCCGGTGATCGTTCAGCGCGCCCGCGTCGAGTCGGTGCTGTGGCTTCGGGATCGGCCGCCGCGGCCGCCGCGGCTGCCTTTTGACCGGGCTGTGCGGTTCGTGCGGGTGTCGCCGAACGACCGGATCGGACCGGCCCGCGACCTCGACCCGCATCGTGACGGCCCCGTCGCGGAGGGTGAATGATCCCGGCGCCAGTTGTCGGCCGCCTGCACTAACGTAATCGCCTGATGGACTTGGCCAGCATGTGGGCCGCCGGATCCGGCCTGGAAAGCACAGGCTGGTCTACCGCTGACAAATGGACGCTCGCGGTCGCCGTCCTGGCGGTCGCGGTTGCGGTCCTCGCGCTCGGCGTGGCGTGGACTCAGCTTCGGGTGCAGCGCGACACCGCAGGCGGTCGCGCAATCGTGCTCAATGTCGGCCGAATGGGCATCCATAAAGTTCTGGAAAGACCGACGGGGAACATACACTTCGATCGCTACGAAGTGACGGTCAGGCTGGCAGGCCCGGGAGTTCGGAACGAAGTTGCGCTAGACCTCGAAAGGGACGGCCGCAAATTCCAACGCCCTAATCGTCCCGAACCGCGGACGTCGATGAATTGCCAATCTGAGCCGCTCAATTGGGAGTTCGATCTACCCACCACTTATGCCGATAGGATCTGGTGCGTGTTGCGTCCTGAAAGTTGGACTGGACTAGCGGGTGGAAGTCCCGTCCCGGTAGGTACCGGAGCGCCGGGTAGCAGGCCCCGGTCCGTCGTGGAGACGCGGTGGGCTGAGCGGGGTGTCGAGAGCCTCTTCGGAGGGAGCAAGTGTGCGGGCCGTAGCGTCAAGCGAACTCTGCAGCCTCGTCAAATTCACAACGGAGGAGCCGAGCCGCTGATGTCACGGCGAAGGCCATGTCCGGCGGGCCCTGGTCCGGGGTCAGTTCGTCGGGTCCTTCCGGGGTACGGGAGGCGGCACGTGCACACAGTCTGGTTCGGAACAGGAGAGACCCGTCTGCCTGGCCTTCGTCGGGCAAAGACCAAGGGTATAAGCCGATGGTGAAAGCTCTTGGAGGGCAGCGGGAGTCCGATGGGGTCGTAGTACCGCTGATCGGCGTGCAACATAACGCGCCGGGAGGAAAGGGCCCCAACTTTGATCACGCGGGCGACGTGGGTAAGTGCGAGGGCATGATCGGGATCATCCGGTCCAACCACCCCGGCAGGCCAGTGCTTGCCGTAGCCGACGATGAGCCGTTGGGTGCATCGCCGGTGAAAGTACGAGAACTTCAACGCACGCTATGGGCTGCGGCCAAGCAGTCTGAGGGTCGGCGTTTCCACGCCCTTTTTGACCGTATCCACAGGGGTGACGTCTTGTGGGAGGCGTGGGAGCGGGTGCGTAAGAACAGGGGTGCGGCCGGGGTGGATCGGATCACCCTGGTCGCGGTGGAGGACTACGGCGTGGACCGCATGTTGCGTGAGTTGCGTGGTGACCTTCGCCGAGGTGTGTACCGCCCGGCGCCGGCGCGTCGGGTGGAGATCCCGAAACCACGAGGTGGTAAGCGGCCGTTGGGGATTCCGACGGTGCGGGACAGGGTGGCCCAGGCGGCGGCCAAGATCGTGCTGGAACCGATTTTCGAGGCGGACTTCATGTCGTGCTCGTATGGGTTTCGGCCGAAACGGTCGGCCACACAGGCGATGGAGCGGTTGCGTACCGGATTCATCGCGGGTCACACGTTTGTGGTGGAGTTTGACATCGCCAATTTCTTCGGCGAGATCGACCACGAACGGCTGCTCACGGAGGTGAGTCGGCGGGTCTCGGATCGGCGGGTGCTCAAACTGCTGCGGTTGTGGCTGCAAGCAGGGGTGATGGTCGACGGGGTGGTGACGCGGACGGTCGCGGGCACCCCGCAGGGCGGGGTGATCTCGCCGTTGTTGGCCAACATCTACCTGCACGTGCTCGACACCGAGCTGACCCGACGCGATGTGGGTGAGTTGGTGCGCTACGCCGATGATGGTGTGGTGTTGTGCCGCTCGGCGGCACAAGCAGAGCACGCTTTGGCGGCAGTGGGAGAAATCCTGGCGTCGTTGGGGTTGCGGCTGCATCCGGATAAGACGAAGGTGCTCGACCTGCGGGACGGTCGCGACGGCCTGGATTTCCTGGGCTGTCATTTCCGGGCCCGTATGTCGGGGCGGCTGTGGGAGCAGAAGCGGATCGTGCGCTACTACCTGCATCGCTGGCCCAGCCAGGCGGCGGTGAAACGGTTACGGGACAAGGTCCGTGACCGCACCGGCCGCAACCGTGTCGGAACGGATATCCGTGAGGTGATCGCGGAGCTCAATCCGGTCCTGCGCGGCTGGGGTAACTACTTTCGCACCGGCAACGCTGCCGACAAGTTCCGCCAGATCGACTGGTACGTGACGTGGCGGCTGTTCCGCTTGATGGTCAAAAAGCGGGGCCGCAACCTACGTGCCGGGCAAACCGATCAGTGGACCGAGGCGTGGTTCAACGGGCACGGCCTGCACCGGCTTCGCGGCACCATCTGCTACCCGAAGGCTGCGTAACCATGCACAGAAGATCATCGGTAAGCCGTGTGCGGGAAAACCGCACGCACGGATTGAAAGGGGGATGGGGAAACGGACCCGCACTGCGGACACCGCGCCCCTGACTACCAATGGTGACTTGGGCTGATCCGCGGGGTCAAGCCCTTCGCACCGGCGCCTGTGCCACACGTGTTGTCGGTGGGGAAACCTATTGGTGGCACTGGTGTCCAGGCTTCCGCTTCATTGGCCTGCTTTCGAGATTCGCATCTCGTCACGGCCCCGACTGGTCTCGTAATCTGCTTGGGCGCCCGCGACGACTCGGTTGGTGGCGGAGGTACCCTGACCGACCTCTTCGCGATGGCAACGGTCCGCGTCGCCTCGGCGCCGCGCCCGACGGCCGACGACCCATGACGAACCGACACCATCAAAGGTAGGTACCCGCGAGTCGGCCCGACATAAGAGGAACTGTCAGGCTCGCCAACTGCTACGCGGCATCAAAGGCGCTCCGTCAGTTGCTCAGCCGTTATCGCCCCGGGGTACATCTCGTTGAATGAGCCGCGGAACTTGTTGGCGTTGCTTTGATCACACTGCATTGGCCGCAGCCCGTACTTCAGACGCAAGCGGTTCATGACGATGAACATGTAGGTCTGCAACCCCAAAAGGATGTCCGCGCATCTGCCGTGGTCGAGTGTGACCTTCTCGCCTAGCGAATAATCGGAGTCGGGGCAACGTTCGAGGAACCTCTTGTCTACGCGGCTTGCATTGTGCGCCATGATATTTCGGACGGCGTTTGCCCACACCATTGCCTTGGCTAGGTCTTGGGGTACCGTGCCGTCTAAGCGCACCATGCGCAGCTGTCTTTCGAACTTTCCTTTGCCGTCGTCGCTCGCTGTGATACCCCCGGCGAATGCTGTCTCGGCGATGAAATCGAGCTGTGCAGGGCGATCTAGCAGCACCATCTGCGCTGGGAGGGTGAGCTTCTTGAACGGTTCGGTTTCGAGTAACTCCGGCTCGATTTGCAGCATTTTGCTGCACACGTCGGTGATGAGTGTCTCAAGGGCGGCCCACGAGGCGAGCACCACGAGGGAGTGAAGTACCTCGTGGTGCGCTTCTTTGTGACGGCGGGCGCCCTCGAAAACCAGGTGTGCGTTTTCGCCGAATGTTGACTGGAGTCGTGACGACAGCGCCTCTGCTACCGTCGCGTCGAACACGTGATAGATCGTTCCTGTCAGCTCCAGGATCGCGCCAGTTGATTCCAGGTAGTCATTGATGGCGCTAACTACTGGCGTCGATGCGAACTCGTTCTCATCCACTGGGCTTACCTCCTAGCATCGCCCGGGGGTTGCATTGTCATAGATACCGCGGGGTGGCCAGCCGGAATAAGGGGGGTTTCACGCGGCGGACTCGACAGCGGGTTCTGTGGCCGATTGGCCTGGGCCTTGGATCACTAACCCACTGCGGCTGAGTTCATATCTGGTGCCGTCCGCTGGATTGGTGACGCTGAACCCTGTTCCGTCGGGGATTGCCCCGGCGAGTTCGATGGTCGCGCCGTCGCTGAGCCGCAAGCCCCGGTAGTAGAACGCGGTGGGTCCGGACTGACATATGATCGCAGCGGATTGGGCTGTGCGAACTATCAGCGCAGCCGGGTCGGTACCCCGGCAACGCCCTGCCCCTTGGTAGTTCAGAAAACCCTGATTGTCGGCGTCGGGCAACGGATTCTGGGCGGCGCCAGCTGGTGGGGCGACGGATACGGGAACTGTTCCTCCTGCTTTCCCTTGAGGGGTTGGGGGTGGCTGCGCTGTCTCATGGACCGTAACGGTGGCCGTTGACGAGGGTTTGCCGTCACTGCTGCAGCCGGTCAGCGAACACGCGAGCATGATGCTGCATGCTGCGATTGCGAACCCTGGACCGAGTTTTGCCGTTGGCCCTCGCATAACCGAGAAGGCTACGTTGCGGGTGGGTAGTTGCCGTAGAGGCCGCGTTCGTCGCCGGCTTGGGTGGCCGTGATCGGTCCGAGCCTGGGGTCAGCAGGGTTCAGGGGTGGACTCGCGGTCGCGAGTGATAGCCACCTCGCTACCCGGACCAGGAGTGTCGGGCTTCAGCCAGAAGGTCTTCACGCTGATCTGGACGTAGTCCCCCGCGGCGTTCTCCCAGTTCCAGGTGGTAATCGGTGCGGGATCGAACTTGTCCTGCGTGACGTCCACAGGGCAGGCGGGCAGGCCCTCATAAGGGCCGGCGGGCAGCTGGGGCCGGATGTAGTCCACCGCCGCCGCAGGGTCGAGCGGGATGTGCCAAATCTCAATCCCTGGAATGGTCCCGGCATCTTTACCGACAGCCGTCGTCCCAGCGGGCAGCGTCACGTTCATCACCTGCGACTGCACCGGAGCCGAGGAGGGTGCCCCCTCGAAGGGGGGTGGCGCCACGGGAGGCGAGGTGCTTTGCGTGGGGGTGAACAGACCCTGATGCAACGGGTCGTGCGCAGGACACAAATTCTCCACCGCTGCCACGCCCACCGCCTGCGCCACCTGCCCCGAAAGATCAAACTGCCTCATCACATCCGCCGACGCGCTGATCACACTCGTCTCCTTGCCCGCGTCCAGCAATGAGCACACCTGGCTGCCCGCCTGAATCAACTCGCCCCGGTCACCCATCGGGTAACCGTCGCGGTTCGCCCACTTCGTCAACTCAGCGATGTAGGCGTCATCTTTTGCCGCATCACTCACGCTGGGTGCCGTCGTGTTGGTCGCCGTCTGCGTTTCGGCGGCGCAGGCTGTCGCGCCAAACACGAGCGCCAAGACCGCCAGCGCGTACGCAGGCGTAGCCGTGCTGTCTTTCATCAGATCCCCTGCGCGGGTGGGTAGTTGCCGTAGATGCCGCGTTCGTCGCCGGCCAGCCGCCACGCTTGCTCTTGGTCGGCACGCCGCCGCGCGCGGCTTCTTCGCGCTGGCCGTCATCGCGGCGGCTCGTTGTGGTAGACGCGATACACATTCAAGGCCGTCAGGGCGTTCCCCATTATCTTGCCATCGTCGTCAAGACGTTCTGTCTCCTTGTCGAGGTATTGGTTGATGTCTTTCCCGGTGGCTCCTTCGGCGAGCCGCTTGTTGATCTCGCGGTACATCATCAGCGCCCATGACGCCGCGATTCCGCCGCGGCCTTTCAGCGCCCACAGTTCACGGAACACCCTGAGTTCAGGCGTGACGTCGACGTCAGTGAAATAGGTCCAGGCGCCGGCGGGAATCTTCCAGGCGTAGCGGCGCTTTGATCGGGCGGCCCATTTGCGCCCGACCGCGTGGGCCGATCCACGGACGGAGATTGCGCCGGCGCCGGCGCCGTGGGCGTGGTCGCCAAGCGTTGGCCACAGGTATAGGTCCGCGGTGACGTTGTCGCCGGGCTCGAGCCGAATGGGGTTGGACAGGTCGAGCTTCGTTTCCTTCGGGTCGCCGTCTTTGTGTATGAACTGCCACGGTTGGAGAGTCGCGCGCCGTCGCCTTGGGGTCCAGCGGTATCGGCGTTGGACCTCGTACGAGATGTTCTCGACCGACACGGCGGTGCGGCCGATATTAGTGACGCGTACCCGCCCGTACTCGACACCGAAGGGTGACATGTGGTCAAACCCGATGTCCGCGAAGGCCGGCCGGTTCCGCGCAGTCGAGCTCCACGTCCGACGTCCGTCTTCGGCATAGGAGAACACGAGCTGCACTTTGAGCCGCGACCCGGAGAACTTGTACAGCGCGAGGGTTGCGATGAAGCCGAATAACGCGATTGTCGCGCTGCAGATCGAGACGATGAGCGCGGCCACGGGGCCTGAGCCTAGATGGCGGGTGGGTAGTTGCCGTACAGGGCGCGTGGGTCGCCTTCGATGACCCAGTTGAGGTGTTGGTCGGCGCGCGCCGACAGCGCTGCTTGCTTCTTGCTGCGGGTGTCGGCTTTGTACTCAAGGTGAATCTTCAGCACGTAGGCGGCGACGGTCAGCAGTGGTATGCCGACGATGACAAGCAGCCACCATTTCAGCGTCGCGAGGACGCCGAGCACGATCAGCACCGTGAACATTGCGCGCATGGCTGCCCCAATCGCCGCGAATGAATCAGCTTAACGCCGGTGGCCGACAACCAGGCGCGCCTAGTAGTCGCCGACCGCGGCCACCATCGCCGCCTGTATCTCCGCGTCATCCACCCGCCGTACTACCGCTCGGTGGTGGCGATAGAGGCGTGTCCGAGCAGCACTTGCACGGCGCGTAGGTTGCGGGTGCCGCGGTTAGGGCTTGTGGACGTTGTCGCCGTCGGCGACGACGGTCTCGTGGTTGTTCGTTGCTAATGCGCTGCTGTTATTGCCGAGAACTCGGGCGGTGCTGAAGTCGCCGGTAACGTTGGCGAGGTTATGTCCGTCACCCCCTGGCGTACCTTCTGCGGTAGCGGTGCTTTCGGTTCCGCCGACGAGGGCCGTGCACCTGTTGCAGTTTTGTACTAATGCATGGCTGTTGGTGTTGAACACGCTGGCGAGACTGTTTGTCGTGGTCGCCCCCCCAATCACTTCTGCCGAGCTGAAGCTGCCGCGCACGATGGCGGTGTTGTCTGAGCCACCAACCGCACGTGCCGTGGAGCGCCGGCCGGTCACGAATGCTTGGTTGCCCGGCCCGTCGGCGAAGGCCCCGTCGTCGGTGCCGTCGGCGGTCGCGGTGGCACCCGCACCGTGGGCGAAAGCGAAATCTCCGGTCCCGTCGTCGGTCGCGGTGGCACCTGGACCTACGGCGATCGCGATGTCCCCGGTGCCGGTCACCGAGCAGCCCGACCCAATGTTCGCCCCGCTGATGTCTACGCAGGTGGCCCTCGCCACCCCGGCCGAACTCAGCGCTGCCGCCGCCAGCACGCCCGAGACCAGCGTCCCGACCAGCCACCCGCCTGCTAGCTTGTGATTCCCGACTGCCCTGTATTGACCCATGGGTCCGACTCCCGACTAGATGTTCTCGGGACGGTAGCGCCGGCTAACCTCCCGCGCGCGAGATCCGAAATATCGCAGGGACACTCACAGGCAGAATGCGGCCGAGCTGCAGGCCTTTCGAGGTCAACCGACATTGAACGAGCAGTCGGCCCGCCACCCAAGCAGGATGACGGGCCGACGGGGACAGTCTTAAGCGTGCCCGGGGCCGCTGCCTTTCTTTCTCCTGCGTTGAGGGCGGACGACGCTGAGCTGTACCGGCGGCGTGTCTACGGTCCGCTTCCTTTCGGCCGCTGCGCGCAGCGCGGTCAGGATCGTGACCAGTTCGCACGACGTGAGGTCCGACGGCCTCATTTCGCCCATTAGCACGTTCATTTCGCGCAGCGCCGACGGGCGAAGAATGTTCGCGAGCTGGTCGATGTTGGGCTGGCTCACTTGGTGGCCCGCCCGTCGCGCTCGATCAGCTCGCCGGCCACGTCGCGCCGGCTGGTGCTTGCGTTTTCGGGTGGCCAGACATCGAAGTGCTGCCGCGACTCTGGTGGTTCACCATTTTCCGCAATTTTGCGCGAATTTGTCATACTCATGGTGTCGAACTCCTTCCAGTTCGGCCGTTCCCCGGGGCCGTGGCGAGCGGTCGCCGGGGTCTTCCGCTATTTGCAGGAAGTCTTGATCTGTCCAGAACGCCGAGGGCGCCGGTCTGCGGCCGCCGTGGCCACCCCGTGGCCACAATCTGGCCACAGTTACAGATAACTCAAGTGAACTAGATTGATGTCTTTTCGCAGCTAGAACCATTTTTGACCCCCTGAACAGGGCCGTGCGGAGATCAACCAGATCACCTCGGCAATGGTGGCCGTCGCGGAGTCCTCGTCATCGGAGCCGGCGCAACGGGCTTAGGGTAAGGCGCAATGGAGACCGGGACCGACACCTCACCCCTGGCCTGGCTCGACGAGGTCGAGCGAGCGCGCCGCGGCGCCGGGCTGCGCCGGTCCTTGCGCGCGCGGTCGCCGGTGGGCGCCGAGGTGGACCTCGCCTCCAACGACTACCTGGGGCTGTCCCAGCACCCCGCGGTCATCGACGGCGGCGTGCAGGCGCTGCGCACCTGGGGCGCAGGGTCGACCGGTTCGCGGCTGGTGACCGGCAACACCGAACTGCACGAGGAGTTCGAACACGCGCTGGCCGAGTTCGTCGGCGCGCCGTCGGCATTGGTGTTCTCGTCGGGCTACGCCGCAAACCTGGCCGCCGTTGTCGCGCTGTCGGGCCCCGGAACGGTCGTGGTGTCCGACGCGCACAGCCATGCATCGCTGGTCGATGCGTGCCGGTTGTCGCGGGCCCGCGTCGTCGTGGTGCCGCACCGCGACGCCGACGCCGTCGACGCCGCGCTGGCATCGCGAACCGAGCGCCGCGCCGTCGTGATCACCGACTCGGTGTTCAGCGCCGACGGCGCCCTGGCGCCCCTGGTCGCGCTCTACGAAGTGTGCCGCAGGCGCGGTGCGCTGCTGATCGCCGACGAGGCGCACGGGCTCGGGGTGCGCGGCGCGGGCGGCCGCGGGCTGTTGCACGAGGTCGGTCTCGCCGGTGCTGCCGACGTGGTGATGACGACCACGCTGTCCAAGGCGCTGGGCAGTCAGGGTGGTGTGGTGCTGGGTCCGCCCGCGGTCCGCAACCATCTGATCGACGCGGCCCGGCCGATGATCTTCGACACCGGGCTGGCACCCGCCGCGCTGGGTGCGGCGCTGGCGGCGCTGCGGGTGCTGATCGCCGAACCCGACCGCCCGCAGAAGGTGCTGCGCAACGCCGCCGCACTGGCCGAGGTCTGTGGGGTCGCGGACCGGCCCGAATCCGCCGTGGTGTCGGTGATCCTGGGTGCACCGGAGGTGGCGCTGCGCGCGGCCACGGCATGTCTCGAGCGTGGCGTGCGGGTCGGCTGTTTCCGACCGCCGTCGGTGCAGCCGGGCACGTCGCGGCTGCGGTTGACGGCCAGAGCGTCGCTCACCGATGACGAGCTGGACACCGCGACGCGGGTATTGACGGAAGTGCTCTCAACGGCCCGCGCGTGAGCGTCCTGGTCGTCACGGGCACCGACACCGGCGTTGGCAAGACGGTCACGACTGCCGCGCTGGCCTGCTCTGCCCGGCTGGCGGGCATCGACGTGGTGGTGTGCAAGCCCGTGCAGACGGGCACGGCGGACGGCGACGACGACCTCGCCGTGGTGTCGCGGTTGTCCGGCGTCGACAGAGTCATCGGATCGTGGCGCTATCCGGAGCCCCTCGCACCGGCGGCGGCCGCCGAACGCGCAGGTCTTCCGCTGCCCAATCGCGTCGAACTGAATGTGCTGCTGCGGGTCGTCGACCACTCGCGTCAGCTGACCCTCGTCGAGGGCGCCGGCGGACTGCTCGTCGAACTCGGCGACGGCGGCGTCACGTTACGAGACATCGCCCGCGATGCACACGCCCCGGTGCTCGTCGTGGTGTCGGCCGGCCTCGGAACGCTCAACCACACCGCGCTGACACTGGAAGCACTGGCTGCACAACGTATTCCGTGCGCCGGTCTGGTGATCGGCGCCTGGCCCGCAGATCCTGGTCCCGTCGAGTTGACCAACCGCGAGGCGCTGGCAGGAATGGCGCCGCTGCGCGCGGTGCTACCGGCCGGGGCGGCGGCACTGCCCCCCGACCAGTTCGAGCAGATGAGCGCGGCGGGCATCGACCGGGAGTGGCTGGGGGAGCTGGCCGGCTGAGATGGTCCACTCGATCGAGCTGCTGCTGGACCGCGAAAGCGACGCCGCGGTCCGGCGGGTGTGGAAGACGCTGTCCGAGGCCGGATTGCGGGCGCCATCGCCGACGAGCAGGCCCCATTCGACCTTGGTGGTGGCCGATAGTATTTCGCCGGACGCCGACGACGTGCTGAGCTCGGTGGGCCGGCGGTTTCCGCTTCCGTGTGTCATCGGTGCGCCCATGGTGTTCGGGCGCGCGGCGTTCGTCTTGGTCCGGGTCATCGTGCCGTCAGCGGCGCTGCTGGAACTGCACGCCGAGGTCGCGCGCATCTGCCTGCCGTACCTCACACCTGGTCTGGCGCCGAATACCGCGGTGGGGCAATGGACGCCGCATGTCACGCTGGCCCGCCGGGTCGTCCCCTCGCAGCTCTCGGAGGCGCTGAGCATCCGCAGTACGACCCGCGATATCAGCGGCGAATTCGTCGGGATGCGGCACTGGGACGGCAACAAGCGCGTCGAGCAGCCGATCAGGTGAACTGCTCGCTGCGGGCGCCCATCCCGTCCACCAGCAGCCGCAGCCCGAACGCGAACCGGTTCGTCGGGGCCGTTGTCAGCACGGACTGGCCGTCGGGCAGATCGGCGCCTGCCGCATCCCACTGGAGTCGGGACTGTTCATCGGCGGTGAACCCGAGCACGTAATACACAACAGTGCGAGCCGCCAACTCGGCCTGTTCGGTTGCCACGCCGGCGTCCGTTGCCGCATCGGCCAGCCACGCAACGATGCTCGCCATTGCCTGGGATTGGCCCGACGCGAAGCTCGCCGACACAAGTTCCGCGCCGTCGGTGTGCGACAACAGCGCGTCGCGCAGCTTTGCGCCGATCCCGGAGACCCGTTCCCGCCAGCCCGCCGAGGTCGGCTGCGCGCAGGCGGGTTGCAGGATGCGGTCGGCCACCGCGCCGAGCAGCGCCTGCTTGTTGGGGAAGTGCCAGTACAGCGCGCCGGGACTGATGGCCAGCTCGCGGGCGAGCCGGCGCATCGTCAGATCGGCGATCCCGTAGGTGTCCAGCAGCGCGGTCGCCGCGTCGACCACGTCGCGTTTGTGCAGCTGCACGCCGTTAGCCTAACCTGAACACCGTTCAAGTGTGTGCGCGATGAGCTGACCCCAGACCACGAGGGAGCCCCACGTGACCGACGTCCTGGAACTCGCCCGGGAGCAGGTGCTGCGGCGCGGAGAGGGCCTGAGCCAGGGACAGGTGCTGCAGGTTCTGCGGTTGCCCGACGATCGCCTGGACGAGCTGCTGGCGCTGGCCCATGACGTGCGGATGCGCTGGTGCGGACCCGAGGTCGAGGTCGAGGGCATCATCAGCCTCAAGACGGGCGGCTGCCCGGAGGACTGCCACTTCTGCTCGCAATCCGGGCTGTTCTCGTCACCGGTACGCAGCGCTTGGCTGGATGTTCCGAACCTGGTGGAGGCGGCCAAGCAGACCGCCAAGACCGGCGCCACCGAGTTCTGCATCGTCGCGGCCGTGCGCGGACCCGATGAGCGCCTGCTTGCGCAGGTCGCCGCGGGCATCGAAGCGATCCGCGACGAAGTCGACATCCAGATTGCGTGCTCGCTGGGCATGCTGACCCAGGAGCAGGTCGAGGCGCTCTCCGCAATGGGGGTGCACCGCTACAACCACAACCTGGAGACCGCACGCTCGTACTTCTCCAACGTCGTCACCACGCACACCTGGGAGGAGCGCTGGGACACGCTGTCGATGGTGCGCGACGCCGGGATGGAGGTGTGCTGCGGCGGCATCCTCGGAATGGGCGAAACCCTGGAGCAGCGAGCCGAATTCGCGGCGAACCTTGCCGAGCTGGAGCCCGACGAGGTGCCGTTGAACTTCCTCAACCCCAGGCCGGGAACGCCGTTCGGCGATCTCGACGTGCTGCCGGCATCGGAGGCGCTGAAGGCGGTGGCCGCGTTCCGGTTGGCGTTGCCGCGCACGATCCTGCGGTTCGCCGGGGGCCGGGAGATCACGCTGGGCGATCTCGGCGCTAAGCAGGGCATCCTCGGCGGGATCAACGCGGTGATCGTCGGCAATTACCTGACGACACTGGGCCGGGCGGCGGAGGCAGACCTCGAACTGCTCGAGGAGCTGCAGATGCCCGTCAAGGCGCTGAACGCCACCTTCTAGCGATGCCGGCCAAGTTCAACATCTACACCGGCGAACCGGGGGGCACGAAAGTCCCGACGGCCGCGCGGCTCGGCCTGGAACCGCCGCGGTACTGCGCCGAATGCGGACGGCGGATGATCGTGCAAGTGCGTCCGGACGGGTGGTCGGCGAAGTGCTCACGGCACGACCTGGTTGACTCGACTGACGTGGAGACGATGCGGTGAAAATGCCCAGGCGCCCAACGGGCGACGACATCAGGCGGTGGATGAGGGTGCCGGCCGGGATGGCCCTGGCAGGGGTAGCGGCGGGCGCAGTGTGGGCCGTGCTCGCGCCGCCCAGCCACAGCGCCGCCGTAATCAGCAAGTCCGGCAAGCGACTTCACGAATACCTGGGCAACGAGGCCGACCACTATTTCGACTCCGCGGTGATGATGGCCGGGCTGCTGGTCGGGCTGGCGGTGATCAGCGCGGTGCTGTTGTGGCAGTGGCGGCAGCGGCGGGGGCCCGCGACGGTGATCGGCTTGACGGCGGGCGGCGTGGCCCTGGCGGCGACCGCGACGGGCACGGGCGCGGTGCTGGTCCGACTTCGCTACGGCCACACTGACATTGGGGCGATCCCCGCTGACCACAAAATTCACTACATCACCGAGGCACCCGCCGTGTTCTTCGGCCACGCGCCGCTGCAGGTGCTCACCCTGCTTCTGCTGCCGGCCGCGGCGGCCGCGCTGACATACGGGACGATGGCCGCCGCGTCCGCGCGCGACGACCTGGGCGTGACGCCGTCAGTCCCCGAGACTGCGTAGGCCCGTTTACTGGCGTCTACCGGGGTTTGTCGGGGTCCCACTCGGATGGCTGGAATCGACCGCCTACCTGCGGCAATTCGTCCATTCGGGTGCATGTGAGTCCATTGCCGTCCGAGGGGGATTGGACGGTGAGTTTCGGATGAGTTGTGACATCGTCGTGACACTCGCACCACGGCGCTCGGCCACGTGGACGGGTGCCAATTGGCACCACCCGTGTCTCAGACACTGCGGCGAACAGATCAAGACTTCCCGCAAGATGCGGAAAGCCCCGGCGACGGCAGGCACCGCCCCGGGGGATTGCCGAACAACCAGGAGTTCGACCATTCGGCGATAATCGGCGCCTCCTGGGAGGACTGCGAACTTGCGGGCAATCCCGCAATCAAACATCCCTAGGAGGAATCAATGAAATACCACCTTTCCTGGACGTTCCGGCAGGGCGGCTCGACGAGCGAGAATGAGGCCGCCGCCAAACGCATCCTCGCGCTGTATTCGAAGTGGTCACCGCCGGAGGGCACGACGTATCGCGAGTTCCTCGGGCGCGCCGACGGCAACGGCGGGTACGCGGTAATCGAGACCGACAACCCGACCGAGCTGGCCGACGTCGCCACGTTCGCGCCGTTCGCCGAGTGGCAGATCCAGCCCGTCCTGGACATCGCCGAGGCGGTCCAGATCGCGACCAAGGCCATCGAGTTCCGGGACTCGATCGGCTGAACCGCGATACACACTAAACGCGGGGCGAGCAGCACCCAATCACGCTGTCCTAAGCACTCCGTGCGCCGGTAAGGCGGCGCGGCTGGCGCGCCGAGGAACACCCGCGCGGTAAAACGTCGGCCCGGCATCCCGTTGGGGTGGCGGGCCGAGGTCTGGGGTAGGGTTGGGGGCGGTAAGTGTTTGGGGTTGGTGGCAGAGGCTCCCCCCAGTTGCGGCCCCGCTGCCAGGGCCGCCCATCGAAAGATTTTGGTTTTCAGCATGAATCAACTAGCGCAATTGGCCCATGACGTGCGAGGGTTCGCGACCGAGGTACGAAGGCTTGGCTACTCGTCCGCAGCTGGGGGGCATGAGAATCGGTTCCTCGAACTGTCGGAGCGCATGATGCGGCAAGCCGATCAGGCCGACGGGGATAAGTCACTAAGACGGCTGACAGTGCCGAGGAATTACCCCTGAGTCAAGGCCGTCACCGCACGGTCCGCGTAGTTCGCGGTGAACAGCTCGTTGCGTTTCGCCCGTGCGGCTGCATCTGCTTCGCCGAGGCTGTCGAACGTGCCGACGTTAGGCCGTGACGGTGGATGAGCTGTGCGGCGATTGGCTCGCGTCGCTGCACAACGCGCGGGCCTCGACGATAGGCGACTACACCTACGTGCTGGGTCCGCTGCGTGAACGCCACGGCAGCGTGCCCGCGCAGAAGCTCACCCGTCCGGACCTGGACAAGCTAATGGCCGCGCTGCGCGCCGGCGGCACCAAAACGGCCAAAGTGCGCACCCGCTCGGCGTGGTCGCCGCGGTCGATCAACAAGGCCGTGCGCGCGTGGCGCGCCGTGTTCGGCTACGGCGTCGAATGCCGCGAGCTGTCGCGCAACGTCGCCGCGCCGATCAAGAGGCTGCCGGGCCAGCATTCCGAGATGACGACCTACACGCCTGACGAGATACGACGCGTGCTGCGCGCCGCCGACAGCGACCGCAACGGGCATCTGTGGTATCTGGCCCTGTCGGGGTTGCGGCGCAGCGAGATCGCGGGCTTGCGGTGGTGCGATGTTGATTTCGCGGCCGGCACGCTGACTATCGCAAGGGGACGCGTCAGGGTGGGCACCCGGGCGGTCGTGGAAAACGCCCCCAAGACGGCCTCGTCGCGTCGCACGCTGCCGTGTGACGAGGGGCTGCTGGCCGTGCTGAAGCGGGCCTCGGCCCGTTACGCGGCCGAGCGGCTGGCCCTCGGCGCGGCGCACGCCGATTCCGGCTATGTCGCGGTCAACGAGGCGGGAGCGCCCTACACCCCCGACACTCTGACTCGGATGTGGCACAAGCTCGCCAAGACCGCCGGTGTGCGGCAGATCCGGCTACACGACGCCCGCCACTCCTGCGGCACCGCTTTGCATTTGCGGGGTGTGCCGCTGGCGGTGATCGCAAAATGGCTCGGCCACGCCGACACCGCGATCACCGCGCGTATCTACGCCCACTCCCAGGACGAGGCGCTGCGCGACGCCGGCAAGACTTTGGGCACGGTTGTGACATCCTCGTGACATCCACGCCCGAGCGTGGTGGAACCGCGCAAGCATTAAGTCGGGTCGATGCAGGTAAAGCATGGTTTTGCCCAGCGGCGCTGGGCAAGATTACCCTCTCGGCCGTCAGTCTCCGAGACTGTCGCGTAGCCGCTCGGCCGCGGCGAGATAGTCCTCGGCAAACTCGTAGACCACCTGGCGCGCGGGTTTCACCGAATTCATCAACCCGACGCCCTGACCCACCCAGTAGGTGGCCAGCGCCCGTGCGCCCTCGTCGCCCTTGGCGGCCAGGGTGTCGACGCGGCGCAGTACCGGCTCGCTGATCATCGACTGCAGCGGCATCGGCAGCGGTTCGGGCGCCTGCCCCGACTCCCACGCCTCGGTCCAGTCGGACTTCAGCTGGCGGGTCGGCTTTCCGGTCCGGCACGTCGACCGGATCGTGTCGCGCGACGTGGCGGCCAGCATCCGCTGCTTGGTGTAGGGCGCCGTCTCGGCTTCCTCGGTGGTCAGCCACACCGAGCCCGTCCATGCGCCCGCGGCGCCCATCGCCACCGCGGCGGCCATCTGGCGGCCGGTGACGATTCCGCCCGCGGCGAGCACCGGCACCTCGCGGATCGGCTTGATCGCCTCGATGATCTCGGGCACCAGCACCATGGTCGTCACCTCGCCACAGTGCCCGCCCGCTTCGGTGCCCGCCGCAACGATGATGTCGACGCCGGCGTCGACGTGCTTGACCGCGTGTTCCTTGGCGCCGGCCAGCGCCGCAACCGGAATCCCGTGCGACTTACCGGCGTCCAGCATGGATTGCGGCGGGGGCCCCAGCGCGTTGGCGATCAGCTTGATGGGGTGCTTGAACGCGACCTCCATCAGGCTGTCGCTGGCGTCATCGGTGAGCGACACCCGCGGGGCGTGGCCGCGAACCGCCGGCTCGATGCCGTGGTCGACCAACAGCGCGTCGACGTACTGGCGATACTCGGCGGGGATCATGTCGGCGAACTGCTCGCTGCTCAGCCGTTGACCCTTCCCGACCGATTTCTGGGGCACGATGAGGTCGACGCCGTACGACTTGCCCCGCACCTCGGCCTCAATCCAATTGAGTTCCTGCTCAAGCTGTTCGGGGGTAAGGGTCACCGCGCCGAGGACGCCGAAACCGCCGGCGTTGGTGACAGCGGCGACCACGTCGCGACAGTGGCTGAACGCCAGTAAGGGAATCTCGATTCCGAGCAGCGCCATCAGTTCGCGCGGTCCCGGTGGTGACTGAGGAGTCATCACCTCACCCTAGGTTGTGCGGTGGGGTCGCCTAGCGGGTGGATCCCGATTACGTCCGGTGTGCAAAACCGATCCGGTGTCCCTGAATAGGGTCTAGGTTCTGGGACTATGTCGCGCAGTGTGACCGTGGCGACGATGACCTTCACCGTGATGGCGGTGATGGTGTCGGCCGGGATCGCACAGGCAGACGTCGCCGTGCCAAAAGCCGGCGCTGCATGCAACAAGTCCGCCGGCAGCAGCTTCGCCATGGATGGTTCGCAAACGTTCTCACCGCAGGGCGACGTCTTACTGTGCCTGAAAGGTGACCCGGTATCGGTATGGCAGCACCTTGACGACATTCAACGGCCCGCGCAAATCTGGTTCACCTATGGGCCGCCGGCAATATTGACCGCCGGCGATGTCACCCCGGGCAGCCATTGGATCGGTTTCAGCGGTAACGACTGCACCGCGGAACAAACATCCACGACCGGGGGGCCGCCCGTGGTAAAGCCGATCCAGGCCGGTGCTCCGTTTACCGACTTCTTCCTGTTGCAGGACTTGGCCACCTTGAAGCTCACGGGATCCTGCCAGTGGCGTACGGCCGGGTCGTCGCCTTACGGGCCGTAGCGACCGGTTGTCCTGGCGGCGTCGGTGTCCGACAGCGGACGGCGCTCGACCTTGCTGCCGGTGATGACCTTCATCGTGATCATCCCGAGCCGCACCATTCCTTTGTAGGCCGACGGGTTGAACAGCGTCGGCCAGGTCGTCCGGACTTTGTGCTCGGAGAGCGGCTCGCCGGCGAATCGGTCGCGCAGCCAGCGCAGGGCCATCGGCGCCGACATCGGGTGCAGCAACATGTGCTCACTGAACATATCCCGGTGATAGGTGACCGCTGTGCCCCCCGCGCGATAGTTCTTGGCCAGCTCGTCGATGTCGCCGACGGACACGATCGAGTCGTGAACGGCCTGCACGATCAGCACCGGCGCGGTCGGCGCCTGCTTGCCCAGCTTGATGTCGTCGAAGACGAACTGCACCTCCGGCTCGTCAAGGATTTCGTCGAGCGGCCGGTCCACGTATGAGTCGAGATCCTTGTGCACCATCCGGAGAATGGCCCGGACCGTGGTCATCTTCTCGAGCGCCTCGAGCAGCGCGCGGCCTTCTGCGGTGGCGTGCCGTTGGATCACGCGGTCCAGCTCCGGGTATGCGTGGCTGAGCGCCGCAACCACCATCGCGGGCAGGCCGGAGTAGAACGTGCCGTTGAGCCGGCGGAAGGTGTGGCCCAGGTCGCCGACGGGTGAGCCCAGCACCGCGCCCGCGATGGTGAGCTCGGGCGCGTAGTCGGCGGCCACCTCGGCGGCCCACGCCGACGCCAGGCCGCCGCCCGAATACCCCCACAGTCCGATCGGCGCCGACGGCGACAGGCTCACGCGTTCGCAGCCCAGCGCCGCGCGGACGCCGTCGAGGACGCGATAGCCGGGTTCGTAGGGCGCGCCCCAGATGCCCTGGGTGCCCTCATGGTCCGGTACCGACACCGCCCAGCCTTCCGCCAAGGCCGCGGTGATCAGCAGGAGCTCGAATTGCGGCAGCGCGCCCACCGCGAACGCACCGCGCCGAAGTGCATAGGACGGGAAGCAACGCAACGCGACCGCGTCGATCGCGCACTGATACGACACGACCGGACAGACCTGCTCGGGCCCGCGCTCGGTGGGCACCAGCACAGTGGTGACCGCCGCCTCGGGCACGCCGTTGCGGTCGGTGCTCCGGTACAGCAGCTGAGTGGCCGTGAACTTCTGCGGAATGAGGCCCATGAACGCCAGCTCGACGTCACGTGAGGCCAGCACGGTCCCGGGTGCAGCATGCTCGAAGCCCGCCGGCGGGCGGTAAAACGGATCGGCATCCGGCAATAAGGGCCGACCGCGCCGCACATCCTCGTGGGGCGCGCGGCCGATCCATTCAGCATCGGTCGTGATCGCCAGGCGGGCAGATTTCATCTGAACACTCCTTCGTGCCACCGCGCATTCTTACTTAAGAGTGCGGTAAGAAGCCAGTCGACTCACCCCCGTGGTCGCAACGCTGCGAATTCGTCGGTGACGCGGTACTGGGAGTCGGTGAATCGGTAGAGGGCCGCCGGACGGCCGCCGCTGCGCCCGCTGCGGGCGATCGTGCCGGTGCGAGTGATGACGTTTCGGCGTGTCAGCACCCGTTGGAGGTTGGTGGCATCGACCTGGTAGCCCAGTGCCGCGTCGTAAATGTCACGCAGCGTCGAGAGCGCGAATTCTTTTGGCGCCAAAGCGAATGCGATATTCGTGTACGACATCTTGGCGCCCAGCCTGCTGGCAGCGTGGCTGATCATCGGGCCGTGGTCGAACGCCATCGGCGGCAGCGCGCCGACCGGGTGCCAGCGGGTGTCCCCGGGCAGCGCCGGCGTGGCGGGGGAGGGCACCAGGCCCAGGAAGGTCGAGGCGATCGCCCGGCTTCCCGGCACCCGTGCTGGGTCGGAGAACACAGCCAGCTGCTCGAGGTGAGCGATCTCACGCAGATCCACCTTTTCGGCCAGCTGACGGCGAATTGAACTGGTCATGTCCTCGTCGTTGCGCAGCCGGCCACCGGGCAGCGACCAGGCGCCACGCTGGGGATTCATCGCTCGTTCCCACAGCAGCACGCTGAGCTGGGGCTTCGGCGTAGCGAGGTGGCGAACCTGAAACACGACGGCGAGCACCTCGTGCTCGGTGCTAATATGGGGCATGTTTTCGATTATAAGTCGAAAACCTGACCCGGAGGAGGCGGCGATGACCGTCCTTCAGGACACGCAGCACCTGCGCGAGCGACAGTCGAGCAGCGTTGCCCCCTACACCGGCGTCGAGCCCGACGCCGAGTGGGCCGCCGAGGTCCGGCGGCTGGCCAAAGTTCGCGACGCGACCCTGCTCGCACACAATTATCAGATCCCGGCCATCCAGGACGTTGCCGATCATGTCGGCGACTCGCTGGCACTGTCGCGGATCGCCGCCGAGGCGCCCGAGCAGACGATCGTCTTCTGCGGCGTCCATTTCATGGCCGAGACGGCCAAGATCCTCAGCCCGGACAAGACCGTGCTGATCCCCGATCAGCGCGCGGGTTGCTCGCTCGCCGAGTCGATCACCGCGGAGGATCTGGCGGAGTGGAAGGCCGAGCATCCCGACGCCGCGGTGGTCTCCTACGTCAACACCACAGCGGCGGTGAAGTCGCTGACCGACATCTGCTGCACGTCGGCCAACGCCGCCGAGGTCGTCGCATCGATCCCCGAGGACCGCGAGGTGTTGTTCTGCCCGGACCAATTCCTGGGCGCTCACGTCCGGAGGGTGACTGGCCGCAAGAACCTGCACGTCTGGGCGGGCGAGTGTCACGTGCACGCCGGCATCAACGGGGACGAACTGGCGAATCAGGCGCGCTCGCACCCGGACGCCGAGTTGTACGTCCACCCCGAGTGCGGCTGTGCGACCTCGGCGCTGTACCTGGCCGCCGAGGGCGCGGTGCCCGCCGACAAAGTGAAGATCCTGTCGACCGGCGGCATGCTGGAAGCCGCGCGCCACACCCGCGCCCGCCAGGTGCTGGTAGCGACCGAGGTCGGCATGTTGCACCAACTGCGCAGGGCCGCACCGGAAGTCGATTTCCGCGCGGTCAACGAACGGGCGTCGTGCAAGTACATGAAGATGATCACCCCCGCTGCGCTGCTGCGCTGCCTGACTGAGGGTGCCGACGAGGTGGACGTCGACCCCGAGATCGCACGGCTGGCTCGGCGCAGCGTGCGGCGGATGATCGAAATCGGGCAGCCCGGCGGCGGGGAATGAGGGCCTGGCAGGCCCGTGCCGACGTCGTGGTCATCGGCACCGGGGTGGCGGGCCTGGCCGCCGCGCTGGCGGCGCACCGCCGCGGCCGCCGGGTGGTGGTGCTGAGCAAGGCCGCCGAGACGGCGACGTTTTTCGCTCAGGGCGGGATCGCAGTGGTGCTGCCGCGGACCGAGGACTCGATCGACGCCCATGTGCACGACACGATGTCGGCCGGGGCCGGGCTGTGCGACCCGGAGGCGGTGCGCTCGATCGTCTCCGACGGCTATCGCGCCGTCACCGAATTGGTCTCTGACGGGGCGCGTTTCGACGAGGCGGCGCCCGGGCGCTGGGCGCTGACCAGAGAGGGCGGACACTCCCGGCGCCGAATCATCCATGCGGGCGGCGACGCGACCGGCGCCGAGGTGCAGCGCGCGCTGGATCATGCCGCCGCGACACTGGACATCCGCCGCAATCATATTGCGCAAGAACTGCTGTACGACGGTGACGGCATCACCGGTGTGCAGGTGATCAGCGACGACGGCGCCGGTGTCGTGCACACACCGGCGGTGATCCTCGCGACGGGCGGCCTCGGCCACCTCCACCGCGCCACCACCAACCCCGAGGGGTCCACCGGCGACGGCATCGCATTGGCGCTGCGGGCCGGACTACCCGTGAGCGACATCGAGTTCATCCAGTTCCACCCGACGATGCTGTACGCGGGACGTCGTGGCACGGGGCGCAGACCGCTGATCTCCGAGGCGCTGCGGGGGGAGGGTGCCAAACTGGTTGATGCACGGGGTGTCCCGGTCATGTCCGGAGTGCATCCGATGGCCGAGCTCGCCCCCCGCGATGTGGTCGCCGCGGCCATCGACGCGCGACTTCGCGAGACCGGCGATCGGTGTGTCTACCTCGACGCTCGCCGGATCGCCGGCGTCGCACTCAGGTTCCCCACTGTCACCGCCTCGTGCCGCGCGGCGGGCATCGATCCGCAGGAGGACCTGATTCCGGTGGTGCCGGGGGCGCATTACAGCTGCGGCGGTGTGGTCACCGACGTCGACGGGCGCACCGAGCTCCCGGGACTGTTCGCGGCCGGCGAGGTGGCCAGAACCGGGATGCACGGCGGCAACCGGCTGGCGTCCAACAGCCTGCTCGAGGGCCTGGTGGTCGGCGGTCGCGCCGGGCGCGCTGCCGCCGCGCACGCCGGGACCCGTGGTGCCGTCAGCGCAGCGCCGCCGGAACGTGCCGCCCATACCGCGTTGCGCCGCAAGGATCTTCAGCGAATCATGATCACCCGCGCGTCGGTGGTCCGCGACGTCGACGGGCTGGCCCGGCTGGCGGCCGAGCTGCAGGCCGCCCCGCCGCGTGCGCCGCTCAGCCGCGCCGACATCGAGGATGTCGCGCTGACGACGACCGCTCGTGCCGTCGCTGCCGGGGCGTTGGCGCGCTGCGAAACCCGCGGTTGCCACCATCGCGGCGACTTCCCCGACACCGATCCGGCGCAGGCGCGAAGCATCACCGTGCGACTGGCAGCAGACGGCCGAGTCCTTGTCGACGCGCCGGTGCCGGCCGGGGCTTGCGGTTGATGAGGCTGTCAGAGTATGAGGTCGCCGAAGCCCGCGAGCTGGTCACCCACGCGCTCGACGAGGACCTGCGGTACGGCCCCGATATCACCACCGAGGCAACAGTTGCCGCGGACGCGAGAATCACGGCGGCGCTGGTGGCCAGAGAGCCCGGGGTCATCGCGGGGTGCGAGGTCGCGCTGCTGGTGCTCGACGAGGTGCTCGGGATGGGCGGTTACCGGGTGCTGGACCGGCTCGCCGACGGCGACAGCGTGGACGCCGGCGCCGCGGTGCTGCGCCTAGAGGCCGGCACGCGGGGTCTGCTGACCGCCGAGCGGACGTTGCTGAACCTGGTGTGCCATCTATCGGGGATCGCCAGTGCGACCCGCCAGTGGGTCGACGCCGTCGCAGGCACCCGCGCCGTGGTCCGCGACACCCGCAAGACGCTGCCCGGCCTGCGGGCGTTGCAGAAGTACGCGGTGCGGGTCGGCGGGGGGCAGAACCACCGGATGGGACTGGGCGACGCGGCGCTGATCAAGGACAACCATGTCGCGACGGCCGGGTCGGTGGTCGCCGCGCTGAACGCGGTCAAGAACGCTGCACCCGACCTGCCGTGCGAGGTGGAGGTCGACTCCCTCGAGCAGCTTGACGAGGTGCTTGCCGACCAGGTGGAGCTGGTGCTGCTGGACAACTTGCCGGTCTGGCAGACGCAGATCGCCGTGCAGCGCCGCGATGCCCGCGCCCCGGGTGTGAAGCTGGAGTCGTCCGGGGGGCTGTCTCTGGAGAATGCACGCGCGTACGCGGAGACGGGCGTCGACTATTTGGCCGTCGGCGCGCTCACCCACTCGGTTCGCGCGCTTGACGTCGGTTTGGACGTTTAGCGGCTGAGCAGCACTCGCGCCGCCGTGCCTGCAGACTTCAGCGCCGCCGCGTTGCCGCTCGTTCGCGACAGCACCAGCGCGCCTTCGATGACGGAGATGATGGCGAGCGCGGTCTCGGCGGCCCGCTCGTGATCCCATCCGTCGGCCCCGAGCCGCTCCGAGATCGCTTCGCACCAGCTGTCGAACGCCCTCGCCGCGGCCCGCCGGACGGGCTCGCTGGCATGCACCGACTCGGTGGCGATCGGCTCGACCGGACACCCATCGCGGCCATCCGCGGCCAGCCCGGCCGCCAGCAGGTCCACCCAGCGGTCGACGACGGTCGTCACCGGGACGTCCTGCGCGAGCGCGGCCCGCAGCACGACCTGGATCTCGCCGCCCGCGAACTCGACCACGGCCGCCGCCAGCTCCTGCTTGCCGCCCGGAAAGTGGTGATACAGCGACCCGGCCTTGACGCCGGCATCGTCGAGAATCTGGTTCAGGCCGGTCGCGGCATAGCCCTGGCGGCGGAACAGGGTGGCTGCAGTTTCGATCAGCGCGGTGCGGCTGCGGTCGGGGCGGGGCACACCCTTGACAATACTAGAAAGATCATTCAACAATCCTGACGATGGGCCGGTTGGGCTTCATGCGCGAAGAGAAAGAAAGGGCATACAGTGCGGCATTTGATGTTCGAAGAGGCCGGACGATACGCGTGGCAAGACGTTCCGGAACCCACAATTGCGGCGCCGGAGCAGGCGCTGGTGCGCCCGGTGGCGGTGGCGTGCTGTGACTTGGACGTCGCCGTCGCCCACGGGGTGCTGCCGATGCCGCCGGGACACCCGGTGGGACACGAGGGGATCGCCGAGGTGCTCGCCGTCGGCGACGCGGTCCGCGACATCAAGGTCGGGGACCGTGTCGTGGTGCCGTTCCAGATCAGCTGCGGCCACTGTCGCGAATGCCGACGCGGTGTCACGGGATCGTGCGGCTCGGTTCCGTTCATGGCGATGTACGGCATGGCCCCACTGGCCGGCCTGGATGGCGGCGGCTTCATGGCCGATTCGGTGCTGGTGCCCTACGCCGACGCGATGCTGATCCCGATTCCGGAGGCGGTCGACCCGGTGGCGATCGCGTCGCTCTCCGACAACATCCCCGATGCCTGGCGCGCGGTCGGCCCGTTCCGGTCGGAACTCGCCGGACTCGACGACGGTGACCGTCGCGTGCTCGTCGTCGGTCGACTGTCAATCGGCGTATACGCGGCCGCGCTGGCGTCGGCGATCGGCGCTCACGTCGACTACGTCGACACCGACCAAAACCGGCTGGCGGCCGCTGAGAAGGTAGGCGCGGTGGCCCACGATCTCGCAAAACCCGACCGATCCTGGAACCCGTATCCAGTGACCGTGCACACCTCGGCCGACCCGGCGCTGCTTGCCGCCACGCTGCATGCGACCTGGGCGGATGGGGTGTGCACCGACACCGGGATCTACTACCAGGGCAAGGTCGAGATGCCACTGCTGCCGATGTACACCCGAGGGGTCCGATTCGTGACGGGACGGGTGAACGCGCGAGCAGTGATCCCGGAGATCCTCGAGTTGCTGGCCGCCGGATGCGACCTCGCCCCCGCCGTCGAGCGGGTCGTGGAGTGGGACGACGCGCCCACTGCCTGGCCGACAATGACGGGCAAGACCGTCTACGTCCGCAGGTAGCGGCAAGTCACGCCGACGCGGCGGCAATCAATGAATTTTTCTTCGGGTGCGTCGATCAGGGACAATCGATGTGATGGCAGCCATCGAGATGACCAGGATCGACCTGCGGAACCGGGTGCTGGGTGCGGCCCAGCTCCGCGCTGCGCTGCCCCGCGGCGGCGTGGATGTCGAGACGGTGCTGCCCGCGGTGCGCTCGATCGTGGAGGCCGTCGCCCAGCGAGGAGCCGAGGCGGCCCTGGGATACGGCGAGTCCTTCGACGGAGTACGGCCCGACACGGTGCGGGTTCCGGTAGCGCGACTCGACGAGGCCCTCGTCGCGCTGGCACCCGACGTGCGGTCCGCGCTGGAGGTGGCGATCGAGCGCGCGAGAGCGGTGCACGCCGATCAGCGGCGCACCGACACCACGACGACGCTCGGTCCCGGTGCCACCGTCACCGAGCGGTGGGTGCCGGTGGCGCGGGTGGGCCTGTACGTGCCGGGCGGCAACGCCGTCTACCCGTCCAGTGTGGTGATGAACGTCGTGCCCGCCCAGACGGCCGGCGTGGAATCCCTGGTGGTCGCCAGCCCGCCGCAGGCACGCTTCGGCGGGTTGCCGCATCCGACCATCCTGGCCGCTGCGCGCCTGCTCGGTGTCGACGAAGTGTGGGCGGTCGGCGGTGCCCAGGGGATCGCGCTGCTGGCGTATGGCGGCTTGGACACCGACGGCGCGGAGCTGGCTTCGGTCGACATGATCACCGGACCGGGCAACATCTACGTCACCGCGGCCAAGCGGATCTGTCGCTCGCAAGTCGGCATCGACGCTGAAGCGGGGCCGACAGAGATCGCGATTCTCGCTGACCACACCGCGGACCCGCGGCACGTCGCCGCCGACCTGATCAGCCAGGCCGAGCACGACGAGATGGCCGCCAGCGTGCTGGTAACACCGAGCGTCCAGCTTGCCGACGCAACGTCCGCAGAGCTCGCGGCCCAACTGGAGACCACCGTGCACCGCGAGCGGGTGACAGCGGCACTGACGGGCCGGCAATCTGCGATCGTGCTCGTCGACGACATCGATGCCGGTGTGCGCGTGGTCAACGCCTATGCTCCCGAGCATTTGGAGGTCCAGACCGCCGACGCACCTGCCGTCGCGTCCCGAATCCGCTCGGCTGGAGCGATTTTCGTTGGCCCGTACTCGCCGGTGAGCCTCGGCGACTACTGCGCCGGCTCGAATCATGTGCTCCCGACGGCCGGATGCGCACGCCACTCCAGCGGCTTGTCGGTGCAGACGTTCCTGCGTGGCATCCACGTGGTGGACTACACCGAGGCGGCTCTGAAAGATGTGTCCGGCCATGTGATCACGCTGGCCGAGGCCGAGGATCTGCCTGCCCACGGCGAAGCCGTGCGCCGGAGGTTCGAAAGGTGAGCGTGCCGGGGCAGCGCGTGACATTGGGCGACTTACCGCTGCGCGACGACCTGCGGGGCAAGTCGCCCTACGGTGCACCGCAACTCGACGTGCCGGTGCGGCTCAACACCAACGAGAATCCGCACCCGCCCACGCCGGCACTGGTCGACGACGTCGCGCGCTCCGTGCGACAGGCGGCGGCGAACCTGCACCGCTACCCCGACCGCGATGCGGTTGCGTTGCGTGCTGACCTCGCCGGCTACCTGAGCGGCCAGACCGGTGTGCATGTCGGCGTCGAAAACCTCTGGGCCGGCAACGGTTCAAACGAGGTGTTGCAGCAGCTGCTGCAGGCGTTCGGGGGTCCCGGCCGCAGCGCGATCGGGTTCGTGCCGTCCTACTCGATGCACCCGATCATCTCCGGCGGAACTCAGACGCGCTGGCTGGAGGCACGCCGCGCCGACGACTTCGGCCTCGACGCCGAGACGGCGGTCGGCGCGATCATCGAACACCGCCCTGACGTGGTGTTCGTCGCGAGCCCGAACAACCCTTCGGGACAAAGTGTTTCACTGTCAGATCTGCGCCGACTGCTTGATGCGATGAACGGCGGGATACTCATCCTCGATGAGGCGTACGGCGAATTCTCATCGGCGCCGAGCGCGATCGGGCTCGTTGACGAATATCCGGCCAAACTCGTCGTCACCCGCACGATGAGCAAGGCGTTCGCGTTCGCCGGCGGGCGGCTCGGTTATCTGATCGCGGCGCCTGCGGTGATCGAGGCCATGCTGCTGGTGCGGTTGCCGTATCACTTGTCGGCGTTAACCCAGGCGGCGGCGCGAGCGGCGCTGCGCCACTCCGACGAAACGCTGGCCAGCGTTGCCGCTCTGGTCGCCGAGCGTGAGCGTGTCACCGACGCGCTGAGCCGCATGGGCTTTCGGGTCGTTGGAAGCGATGCCAACTTCGTGCTGTTCGGCGAATTCGCCGACGCGCCCGCCACCTGGCGTCGCTATCTGGATGCCGGCATCTTGATCCGCGACGTCGGCATTCCCGGATATCTGCGCGCCACCACCGGACTGCCTGATGAGAACAATGCGCTGCTGGCCGCCAGCGCAGGACTCGCGGCCACCGAACTCGCCGAGCCGCTAGGAGCCCAGACGACATGACCGATAACCGCC
Organism: uncultured Actinomycetota bacterium; assembly: GCA_963759655.1. Taxonomy (GTDB): domain Bacteria; phylum Actinomycetota; class Actinomycetes; order Mycobacteriales; family Mycobacteriaceae; genus Mycobacterium. The sequence continues at coordinate 42,099 of CAVXAG010000015.1, forward strand.
GCGCCCGCGTTGAGCGCACGACAAAGGAATCCGACATCGTTGTCGAACTCGACCTCGATGGAACCGGCAATGTCGATATCGACACCGGAGTGCCGTTCTACGACCACATGCTGACCTCGCTGGGAAGTCACGCCAGCTTCGACCTGACCGTGCGCGCCAAGGGTGACGTGCACATCGAGGGTCACCACACCATCGAGGACACGGCGATCGTGCTGGGCCAGGCGCTGGCGCAGGCCCTGGGCGACAAGAAGGGGATCCGGCGGTTCGGCGACGCGTTCGTCCCGATGGATGAGACGCTCGCCCATGCCGCGGTCGATGTGTCGGGGCGGCCGTACTTCGTGCACACGGGCGAACCGGATCACCTGCGCCACACCACGATCGCCGGGTCGAGCGTGCCGTATCACACCGTCATCAACCGCCATGTGTTCGAGTCGCTGGCGATGAACGCGCGCATCGCGTTGCATGTGCGTACGTTGTACGGGCGCGACCCGCACCACATCACCGAGGCTCAGTACAAGGCGGTGGCCCGAGCGCTGCGCCAGGCGGTCGAACGCGATCCCCGGGTGACGGGCGTGCCGTCCACGAAAGGCACGCTGTGACAAAGAAGTCCGTGGTGGTGCTTGACTACGGTTCAGGCAACCTGCGGTCGGCCCAGCGCGCGTTGCAGCGAGTCGGCGCGGCCGTCGAGGTCACCGCCGATCCCGATGCGGCGATGGCCGCTGACGGTCTGGTGGTGCCGGGCGTCGGTGCGTTCGAGGCCTGCATGACGGGCCTGCGGGCCATCGGTGGGGACAAGATCATCGCCGAACGGCTCAAGGCCGGCGGTCAGGTGCTCGGGGTGTGCGTGGGCATGCAGATACTGTTCGACCGGGGTGTGGAGTTCGGTGTCGAAAGCGTCGGCTGCGGCCAATGGCGGGGAGCGGTTACCCGATTGGATGCGCCGGTGATCCCGCACATGGGCTGGAACGTGGTCGAGGGCGGGGCGGGCACCAGACTGTTCGACGGGCTCGACGCCGACACCCGGTTCTACTTCGTGCACTCCTACGCCGCGCAGCGCTGGGAGGACAACCCCGACGCGGTGCTCACCTGGGCCACCCACGAAGTCCCGTTCCTCGCTGCCGTGGAGGACGGTGCACTGGCCGCGACGCAGTTCCATCCCGAGAAGAGCGGCGACGCCGGAGCAACAATGCTGAGCAACTGGGTGCGGGGCTTGTGACCGCCGGCACGCCGCTGATCCTGCTGCCCGCCGTCGACGTGGTGGACGGACGCGCGGTGCGCTTGGTTCAGGGCCAGGCCGGCAGCGAAACCGAGTACGGCTCGGCGCTGGACGCCGCGCTGACCTGGCAGCGCGACGGCGCGGAGTGGATTCACCTGGTGGACCTCGACGCGGCGTTCGGGCGCGGCTCGAATCGTGAACTGCTGGCCGAGGTGGTCGGCACGGTGGATGTCAAGGTGGAAATGTCGGGTGGCATCAGGGACGACGCCTCACTGGCTGCGGCGCTGGCAACGGGATGCGCCCGAGTGAATCTCGGCACCGCCGCGCTGGAGAACCCGCAGTGGTGCGCCAAGGTCATCGGCGAGCACGGTGACATGGTGGCGGTCGGGCTTGATGTGCAGATCGTCGGCGGCGAGCACCGGCTGCGTGGTCGCGGCTGGGAGACTGACGGCGGCGACCTGTGGACGGTGCTGGAACGCCTTGACAGCGAGGGCTGTTCGCGGTTCGTCGTCACCGACGTCACCAAGGACGGCACGCTCACCGGCCCGAACATCGATCTGCTGGCCAACGTCGCCGAATGCACCGATGCACCGGTGATCGCCTCGGGCGGTGTCTCCAGTCTCGACGATCTGCGGGCGATCGCAAAGCTCACCGAGGTCGGCGTGGAGGGCGTGATCGTCGGAAAGGCGCTCTACGCGGGGTGTTTCACGCTTCCGCAGGCGTTCGCCGCGGTAGGGCGGTAGTCGCGATGGCGCCCCGCACCACCGACCTGGATGGGCTGGTCGCCGAGGCGGCGAAGATTCTCGACAAAGCGGCGGAACGGTTCGTCGCGGGCCACGGCGCGGAGTCGGCCGTCCGCAAGAAGGGCAACGACTTCGCCACCGAGGTCGATCTGGCGATCGAGCGCGAGGTCGTCGAGGCGTTGACATCGGCGACCGGGATCGGGGTCCACGGCGAGGAGTTCGGCGGGGCGGATATCGACTCCCCGCTGGTGTGGGTTCTCGACCCCATTGACGGGACGTTCAACTACGCCGCCGGGCTGCCGCTGGCCGCGATCCTGCTGGGACTGATGCGCGACGGGGAGCCGGTGGCGGGCCTCACCTGGCTGCCGTTCACCAACGAACGATTCACCGGTGTCGTCGGTGGCTCGTTGCGTTGCAACGGAGTAGAGCTGCCGCCGCTGAAACCGGCCGAGTTGGTCGAAGCAGTGGTCGGAGTCGGCACCTTCAACGCGGGCTGGCGTGGCCGGATCCCGGGCCGCTACCGGCTGGCCGTGGTGGAGCGGCTGAGCCGGGTGTCTTCGCGGCTGCGCATGCACGGTGCCACGGGTATCGACCTGGCCTACACGGCGGCCGGGATCCTTGGCGGTGCAATCAGTTTCGGCGACCACATCTGGGATCACGCGGCGGGGGTCGCGTTGGTGCGGACGGCAGGCGGCATCGTCACCGACTTGGCAGGCAGTGCCTGGACCCCGCGGTCGCCGTCAGCACTGGCGGGCGTGCCGCAATGCCACGAGCAGATGCTCGAGATCCTGCACCACGTCGGAAGCCCGGAGGACTACTGATGGCCGACGTTGCGGTGCGCGTCATTCCATGCCTGGACGTCGATGACGGCAGGGTCGTCAAGGGTGTCAACTTCGCCAACCTGCGCGACGCGGGCGACCCGGTCGAGCTGGCCGCCGTCTACGACGCCGAGGGCGCCGACGAGTTGACGTTCCTGGACGTCACGGCCTCGTCGTCGGGACGGGCCACGATGCTGGATGTGGTGAGCCGCACCGCGGAGCAGGTTTTCATCCCACTCACGGTCGGCGGTGGGGTGCGCTCGGTCGCCGACGTTGACATGCTGCTGCGCGCGGGCGCGGACAAAGTGGCCGTCAACACCGCGGCGATCGCGCGTCCCGAGTTGCTCGAGGAACTGTCACGGCAGTTCGGCTCACAATGCATCGTGCTGTCGGTCGACGCGCGTACCGTGCCCGACGGGTCGAGCCCGACGCCGTCGGGCTGGGAGGTGACCACACACGGTGGTCGACGTGGCACCGGCATCGACGCGATCGAGTGGGCGGCGCGCGGTGCCGAACTGGGGGTGGGGGAGATCCTGCTGAACTCAATGGATTTCGACGGCACAAAGGCGGGCTTCGACCTGCCGATGCTGCGGGCGGTACGCGCGGCGGTCACCGTGCCGGTGATCGCCAGCGGCGGCGCCGGCGCGGTGGAACATTTTGCGCCCGCGGTTGTTGCAGGAGCCGACGCCGTGCTCGCCGCGAGCGTCTTTCATTTCCGGGAGCTGACCATCAAGGAGGTCAAGGTGGCGATGGCGGCAGAAGGGATCACCGTGCGATGACGCTGGACGCGGGCATCGCGTCGCGACTGAAACGCGACGCGAACGGTTTGATCACCGCGGTCGCGCAGGAGCGCGGCAGCGGCAAGGTGCTGATGGTCGCCTGGATGGACGACGTCGCGCTGGCGCGCACCCTGGAAACCCGCGAGGCCACGTATTACTCGCGGTCGAGGCAGGAGCAGTGGGTCAAGGGCGCGACATCCGGCCACACGCAGCACGTCCACTCGGTGCGGCTGGATTGCGACGGCGACACCGTACTGCTGGAAGTCGACCAGGTCGGCAGCGCATGCCATACCGGTGAGCACAGCTGTTTTGACGCCGACGTGCTGCTGGAAGCCGTGAATTCGGACTAAGCGCCTTGGCGCGCCCGCAGCACCTCCAGCGCTTTGTCGGCGTGGGTGTTCATGTTGACCTCGCTGGCGATGACGTCCACCACCTTGCGGTCGGTGTCGATCACGAACGTCGTGCGCTTGACGGGCATGAACTTGCCCAGCAGGCCGCGTTTCACGCCGAACGCCGACGCCACGGTGCCGTCGGCGTCGGACAGCACGGGAAAGTCGAATTTGTGGTCGTCGGAGAACTTCGCCTGCTTGCCCACCGGGTCGGTGCTGATCCCGACGCGGGACGCGCCCACGTCGGCGAATTCCTTTCCCAGGTCGCGGAAGTGGCACGCCTCCCGGGTACAGCCGGCCGTCCCGGCGGCCGGATAGAAGAACAACACCAGCGGACCGTCAGCCAGCAAATCGCTGAACTTGCGATTGGTGCCGGTCTGATCCGGCAATTCGAACTCTTCGACCACCTCACCACGTTTCATGAGTGACCACGCTACGCCTGGCCCGGGCGTACACCAGGAAGGTGGGAAGATAGCCAAGTGCCCTCGACCGCGGATCTGACGGTGACCACTACGCGTGCACAGTTTCGCGCGCTGGCGGCGGAGCACCTGTTCGTGCCCGTCACCCGCAAGGTGCTGGCGGACAGCGAGACGCCGCTGTCGGCGTATCGGAAGCTGGCCGCCAACCGGCCCGGCACCTTCCTGCTCGAATCTGCCGAGAACGGCCGGTCCTGGTCGCGGTGGTCGTTCATCGGCGCCGGCGCCCCTTCGGCGTTGACCGTGCGTGACGGCGAAGCCGCCTGGATCGGGGTCACGCCGCAGGCCGCGCCGCGCGGTGGCGATCCGCTGGCCGCACTGCGCGCCACGATGGACCTGCTGGCAACCGAGCCGGTGTCCGGCCTTCCGCCGCTGTCCGGCGGTTTGGTCGGGTTTTTCGCCTACGACATGGTGCGCCGGCTGGAACGGCTGCCAGAGCTCGCGGTCGACGACCTGAAGCTGCCCGACATGGTGCTGCTGCTGGCCACCGACATGGCCGCCGTCGACCACCATGAGGGCACGATCACACTGGTCGCCAACGCGGTGAATTGGAACGGGACCGACGAGCGCGTCGACTGGGCCTATGACGACGCGGTGGCCCGACTGGACGTGATGACCGAGGCCCTCGGGCAGCCGTTGCCGTCCACTGTCGCTACGTTCGACCGGCCCGAACCGCTGTATCGCGCGCAACGCACGCGCGAGGAATACGGGGCGATCGTGGAGCGTCTGGTCGGTGAGATCGAGGCCGGTGAGGCGTTCCAGGTGGTGCCGTCGCAGCGGTTCGAGATGGACACCAACGCCGATCCGATCGACGTCTACCGGATGCTGCGGGTGTCCAACCCGAGTCCCTACATGTACCTGCTGAACATTCCTAAAATCGATGGCAGCCTTGACTTTTCAATTGTCGGGTCCAGCCCGGAAGCGCTCGTGACCGTCACGGACGGCTGCGCCACCACCCACCCGATCGCCGGGACCCGCTGGCGTGGCCAGACCGAAGAGGAAGACGTTCTGCTGGAGAAGGAGTTGCTGGCCGACGAGAAGGAGCGCGCGGAGCACCTGATGCTGGTCGACCTGGGCCGTAACGATCTGGGCCGGGTTTGCGTGCCGGGCACCGTCCGCGTCGACGATTACAGCCACACCGAGCGATACAGCCACGTCATGCACCTGGTGTCGACGGTTACCGGCCGGCTGGCGGATGGCCGCACCGCGCTCGACGCCGTCACCGCCTGCTTCCCGGCCGGCACCTTGTCGGGTGCCCCGAAGGTGCGGGCGATGGAGCTGATCGAGGAGGTGGAGAAGACGCGGCGAGGCCTGTACGGCGGGGTGGTCGGTTACCTCGACTTCTCCGGCAACGCCGACTTCGCGATCGCCATCCGGACTGCGCTGATGCGCGAGGGCACCGCGCTCGTGCAGGCGGGCGGTGGTGTGGTCGCCGACTCCAACGGGCCCTACGAATACACCGAGGCCGTCAACAAGGCCAAGGCGGTGCTGAACGCGATCGCCGCGGCCGAGACGCTGAAGTCCCCGTGATCCGCGTCGCGCAGCTGCTGTTGGTGCTGGCAGCGATCGGATTGTGGGTGGCGTCGAGGCTGCCGTGGGTAAGTGTCCGAACATTCGACGAACTGGGGCCGGCGCGCACGACGACGTTGTCCGGCGGGGTGTGGTCGACCGCGCTGGTGCCGTTCGCCGTGCTCTTGCTGGCCGCCGCGGTCGCGGCGCTGGCCGTCGGTGGCTGGCTGCTGCGCCTACTGGCGTTGCTGGTCGCTGTGGTAAGCGCAGCCACCGGCTACCTGGCGATCACGCTGTGGACGATCCCCGACGTCGCCCCGAGGGCGGCGTATCTCGTGGATGCGCGGACGTTGTCGCTGGTCGGCAGCTCTCGTCAACATTGGGGCGCCGTGGTCGCACTGGGTGCCGCGCTGGCGGCGCTGACGGCCGCCGTGCTGCTGATGCGGGTGGCGGTCAAGGGATCTACGCAGGCCGATAAGTACACGTCGCCGACTCAGCGGCGCGCCGCGGCCGTTCGTGGCGAATCTCGCGGGACGATGTCGGAACGGATGATGTGGGACGCGCTTGACGATGGCGACGACCCGACCCGCGATTCCGCTAGCGAGGGTCGGTGAGGGGTGCCATGCTCGCGACGGTTACCCTTCCTTTCGATGCTCGATCGCGCTTCCAGATAGCGTCCAGATAGCGGAGGAAGGACCCGGAACGCCATGAATTCGGCAACCGTGCTCGACTCCATCCTCGAAGGAGTCCGCGCCGATGTTGCCGCGCGAGAGGCCGTCATCTCGTTTGCCGACGTGAAGGCGGCGGCCGAGCACGCTCCGCCGCCGCGAAACGTGATGGCCGCGTTGCGCGAACCTGGTATCGGTGTGATCGCAGAGGTGAAACGCGCGAGTCCGTCACGCGGGCAGTTGGCTTCGATATCCGACCCGGCGAAGTTGGCGCGGGCGTACGAGGAGGGCGGTGCGCGAATCGTCAGCGTGCTCACCGAGCAGCGACGGTTCCAGGGGTCACTCGATGATCTCGACGCTGTCCGGGCGGTTGTGTCAATCCCGGTGTTGCGCAAGGACTTTATCGTGCGGCCCTATCAGATCCACGAGGGGCGCGCGCACGGTGCCGACATGCTACTGCTGATCGTCGCGGCGCTCGAGCAACAAGCGTTGGCGGCCATGCTCGACCGTACGGAGTCACTCGGGATGGCAGCCCTGGTCGAAGTGCACACCGAGGAAGAGGCGGACCGGGCGTTGCAAGCCGGCGCACGCGTGATCGGCGTGAATGCACGGGATCTCAAAACGCTGAAGGTCGACCGTGATTGCTTCGCGCGCATCGCGCCTGGACTGCCGAGCGACGTCATCCGGATTGCCGAGTCGGGCGTTCGCGGAACCGCGGACCTGTTGGCGTACGCCGGTGCGGGGGCAGACGCGGTGCTCGTGGGCGAAGGGTTGGTGACCAGCGGGGATCCACGCAGCGCGGTGGCGGATCTCGTGACGGCAGGCACCCACCCGTCGTGCCCGAAAACGGCCCGTTGAGAGATGGGCCGCTCGCGCGGAGAGCAGAAAGCCTAGTGTCTGCGCAGGAATTACCGAGGTCCAGTGCGGCCGTCGCCGAACCCACCAGCCACGATCCCGATTCCCGCGGCCATTTCGGGGTCTACGGCGGCCGTTTCGTGCCCGAAGCACTGATGGCGGTGATCGAAGAAGTCACTGCCGCATACGAAAAGGCCCGCACCGATCAGGAATTCCTCGACACGCTCGACAACCTGCAGACGCACTACAGCGGCAGGCCGTCACCGCTATACGAAGCCCGCCGCCTCAGCGAGCACGCCGGCGGCGCGACGATCTTCCTGAAGCGAGAAGATCTGAACCACACCGGTTCTCACAAGATCAACAACGTGCTTGGGCAAGCTCTGCTGGCGAAGCAGATGGGCAAGACCCGGGTGATCGCTGAGACGGGTGCGGGTCAGCACGGCGTCGCTACCGCGACCGCATGCGCACTCCTCGGGCTGGAGTGCGTGATCTACATGGGTGCCGTCGACACCGCGCGGCAGGCCCTGAACGTGGCCCGGATGCGGCTTCTGGGTGCAGAAGTCGTTTCGGTGACCTCTGGCTCGCAGACGCTGAAGGACGCGATCAACGAAGCGTTTCGCGACTGGGTCACCAACGCCGAGCGCACGTACTACTGCTTCGGCACGGCGGCGGGTCCGCATCCGTTCCCGATGATGGTCCGCGACTTTCAACGTGTGATAGGTCTGGAGACGCGCGCGCAGATCGTGGCCCAGGCAGGTCGATTGCCGGACGCCGTGACCGCCTGCGTGGGCGGAGGGTCGAATGCGATCGGGATCTTCCACACCTTCATCGATGATCCCGGCGTTCGCCTGGTGGGTTTCGAAGCGGCGGGTGATGGTGTCGAAACCGGCAGGCACGCCGCGACGTTCACGGGCGGCTCGCCCGGCGCCTTCCAAGGATCGTTCTCCTACCTGCTGCAGGATGAGGACGGGCAGACCGTCGAAAGCCATTCCATTTCGGCCGGATTGGACTATCCGGGGGTCGGCCCCGAGCACGCTCTGCTGAAGGACATCGGTCGTGCCGAGTACCGACCGATCACGGACACCGAGGCAATGGATGCATTCCGGCTGTTGTGCCGCACCGAGGGCATCATTCCGGCGATCGAGTCTGCGCATGCGGTGGCGGGCACGGTGCCATTGGCCGCCGAGATCGGCAGGGGAGGGATCATCGTGATAAACCTGTCGGGCCGCGGCGACAAGGATGTCGCGACCGCGGCCAAATGGTTCGGACTGCTTGATGACGAGGATGCTGCGCGTGGTTGAAGGCGCCCGGCTTAAAGAGCTTTTCGCCTCGTGTCACCAGCATGATCGGTCAGCGCTGATCGGGTATCTACCCACCGGATATCCGGACGTGCCGACGTCCATCGACGCGATGGCCGCGTTGGTGGAGTCTGGTTGCGACATCGTCGAAGTCGGGATTCCGTATTCGGATCCTGGGATGGACGGACCGACGATCGCAAAGGCCACCGAGACAGCGCTTCGTGGCGGAGTGCGAGTTCGTGACTCACTACACGCGGTCGAAGCGGTCAGCGACGCAGGTGGTCGCGCGGTGGTCATGACATATTGGAACCCGGTGCTGCGGTACGGGGTTGATGCGTTCGCCCGTGACCTGTCTGCCGCCGGCGGTTTGGGCATGATCACGCCCGATCTCATTCCCGACGAGGCGGCGGAATGGCTGACGGCGTCGGATACTCACCGGCTTGACCGGATTTTCCTGGTCGCGCCGTCATCGACGCCGCAGCGCCTTGCGAGAACGGTCGAGGCGTCACGCGGGTTCGTCTACGCCGTCTCGACGATGGGGGTAACCGGGGCACGCGATGTGGTTTCGCAGACGGCACCAGAGTTGGTGCGTCGGGTAAAGGAAGTGTCGGACATCCCGGTGGGGGTGGGGCTGGGTGTGCGATCCCGGGAACAAGCGGCCGAGATCGCCGCGTACGCCGACGGCGTGATCGTCGGTTCGGCGTTGGTGTCCGCCCTTGGAGGTGGTGGTGTGGGCAAGGTTCGCACGCTGACGGAAGAGCTGGCGAACGGCGTGCGACAAAGGATTCCGGGGATACCGGGGATTCCGGCGTGACGACATTCCTGGCTGCTTTCCCGAGCCCATCGCAGGGCGTGTGGCATCTGTGGTGGGTGCCGATTCGGGCATACGCGTTGTTCATCATCATCGGAATCGTCGTGGCGCTGGTGATCGGCGATCGCCGATGGGTGGCCCGCGGGGGAGAGCAAGGCGTCATCTACGACATCGCGTTGTGGGCCGTGCCCTTTGGCCTGGTCGGCGGCCGCCTCTACCACCTGATCACTGACTGGAAAACCTACTTCGGCGATGACGGTGCCGGTTTCATTGCGGCACTGAAGATCTGGGACGGTGGCCTGGGAATCTGGGGCGCAGTCGCACTCGGCGGGGTTGGAGCGTGGATCGGCTGCCGTCAGCGTGGCGTCCCGTTGCCTGCGTTCGGTGATGCAATCGCGCCCGGCATTGTGCTGGCGCAAGCCATTGGGCGGCTCGGCAACTACTTCAACCAGGAACTTTACGGTCGCGCGACCACTATGCCGTGGGGCCTGAAAATCTACGAGCGGCGTGATGCGAACGGTGTGATCGACTACCTCACCGGCGTATCAACGGGTCACGTCGACAAGGTCGTTCAGCCGACATTCCTCTACGAGTTGATCTGGAATGTCCTGGTTTTCGTTTTCCTCATCAACGCCGATCGACGGTTCAAGCTGGGACACGGCCGGTTGTTCGCGTTGTACGTGGCGGCGTACTGCGTGGGCAGGTTCTGGGTTGAGTTGCTGCGCGATGACACCGCCACGCACATCGCGGGCATCCGGATCAACTCGTTCACGTCGATGTTCGTGTTCATCGGCGCGGTGGTCTACATCATCCTGGCGCCAAAGGGGCGCGAAGACCCGGCGACGCTTGCCGGCAAGCCTCGCGAGCCCAAGGAAGCAAAGCCGACAGCGGTAAAGATGAAAGAGCTTGCCGCAGTGACTGCGACGAGTGGTGTTGTCGCGGGTGTGGCGGTGGCAGCAGAAGACGAGAAGACCGATAAATCGGACGGCGACGGCGACGGCGAAGCCGAACCATCTGACGGCGACGCTGGCGAGTCCGCTGAGGATGTGGAAGCTTCTGCAGAACCCGGCGAAGAAGAGGTTGCCAAGAAGGCGGAGGAAGGCGAGGCGGAGGGTGAGGTTCCGACCGAGAAGGTCACCGCCGAGTCGGTTGCAGCAGTGGAGCCAGGCGACGAAGAGGCCACCCCGACCGAAGATGTTGCCGAGGAGCAGGAAGGCGAGCCTGAACCCGCTGAGGCGGCCGCCGAAGATGAGGCGGAGGAAGGCGCGGCGGAGGAGCCCGAGGTTGAGGGTGAGGAAGCCCCGGAGGCAGAGGAAGCAGCCGAGCCGGAGGATGCAGAAGCGCCAGGCGGGGAGGGCGAGGAGGCCAAGGCCGCGGAGCCCGAGGCGGAGGCCGAGGTTCCGACCGAGAAGGTCACCGCCGAATCGGTTGCAGGGGTAGAGCCAGGCGACGAAGAGGCCGCCGCAACCGAAGATGGTGCTGAGGAGCAGGAAGGCGAGCCTGAACCCGCTGAGGCGGCCGCCGAAGATGAGGCGGAGGAAGGCGCGGCGGAGGAGCCCGAGGCTGAGGGGGAGGAAGCCCCGGAGGCAGAGGAAGCAGCCGAGCCGGAGGATGCAGAAGCGCCAGGCGCGGAGGGCGAGGAGGCCAAGGCCGCGGAGCCCGAGGCGGAGGCCGAGGTTCCGACCGAGAAGGTCACCGCCGAGTCGGTTGCAGGGGTAGAGCCAGGCGACGAAGAGGCCGCCGCAACCGAAGATGGTGCTGAGGAGCAGGAAGGCGAGCCTGAACCCGCTGAGGCGGCCGCCGAAGATGAGGCGGAGGAAGGCGCGGCGGAGGAGCCCGAGGCTGAGGGTGAGGTCGAGGTTCCGACCGAGAAGGTCACCGCCGAATCGGTCGCAGCAGTAGAGCCAGGCGACGAAGAGGCCGCCCCGGCCGAAAATGTTGCTGAGGAGCAGGAAGGCGAGGCTGAACCCGCTGAAACGCCCGCCGAGAACGAGGCTGAGGAAGATCTGCCTGAGGCGAAGACCGGGGATGCGGAGCCCGAGACCGAGGAAGGCGAGGATGCGGAGGAAGCGCCGAAGACAGACTCCGCCGCGGAGTCAAGCGAAGAGCGGGCTGAAGAACTGGATGCCGCCGACGCCGACGCCGACGACGCGGCCGTCGACGCTGAGTCGGGCCGAGCCGAAGGGGTCGGTGAGGTAGAGGCGCCTGAGTCAGCCGAGGCGATCTTTGAGCAGGCGGCCGACGCGGCGGCGCCTCCACCGGCTCACGACATCGCCGCAGCCGCGGGCACTCAAAGACGACGATGGAGCTTGTCAAGGTTCAGAAACCGCTTCACATAGTTCGTTGAGCACAACACGACTCTGAAGTGCTTATGGCGCATGCAACAACGGCAGAGGCACGTTCTACAAAGCCGTCAAGTTCGCGCTGGGCGACTATGGCGGTGTCGCCCAACCGGACAGTTTTATTGAACGCCATGGCGTACATCCGACCGGCTAATGGCGCTTCGCGGAATGCGGGTGGCCGTTGTGTCCGAATCGGCTCGCGGGGTATCACAAACAGCCTCTATCGTTGGTGCACGATAGGCGTTGCTCCCCTCCGCGAAGCTGAGCGTCGCTGTGGTCAGAGGCGGTGCCTGCCAAGGAGGATTGGTATGCATCGCATTCCCACGCACTCCGCGTTCGTCCTGGCCACCGTGCTCGCCGTCGTTGGCAGCCTCGCCGCCGGCCCTGCGCCGAAAGCCACTGCGTCGCCGGCGGCGACGGGCGACTTTTCGGGTCTGGTCGATATTGGCGGTCGATCGGTCTACGTGGAGTGCCGAGGCCAGGGCGGCCCCACCGTGATCCTGGAGGCCGGCTCGGTTGGCCGCTCCGACGTCTGGAGCCGGGACAATCTGCGGCCGGCGGGGGAGCGGACGATGGTCCTGCCCGGGGTGGCCGCTTTCACGCGCGTCTGCGCCTACGATCGCCCGGGGACAATCGGCGAGGTCAATCCTGACCTCGACCCGTCTGGTCCCCTCTTTTTCCCCAGCCGCAGCGACCCGGTTCCCCAGCCGCGCGCGGCGCGGGACATGGTCGCCGAGCTGCATGCATTGCTCCGCGCCGCTGATATCCCTGGCCCCTACGTCCTGGTCGGCCACTCCGCTGGCGGCCTGCTTGTGCGGCTTTATGCCAGCACTTACCCGGACGAGGTGGTGGGGATGGTGCTGGTTGACGCGACGAATGAGGAGGTCTGGCGCCGCTTCCAGGAGGCCCTGGCGCCCGCGCAGTGGACAGAGTTCGAAGCGATGACGGTGGAAGACCGGGAGCTGCTGGACGCCTACCCGGAGGCGGAGCGTTGGTGGACCGCCCCGCTGGCAGATTCTCCCAGCGTCAACCAGGTACGCCAGGCTCGAAAGGACGCTCCCATCCGCCCGATGCCCTTGGTCGTTCTGGCCCACGGTATCCCGTTTGCCGCGCCCATTTCTGGCTGGCCGACCGCCGAGATGGAAGGGATAATGTTCGCGCTGCAGCGGGATCTCGCGCGGCTCGTTCCCGACGCTCGCCTGATCGTCGCAACTCAGAGCGGCCACAACATCCACCAGGACCAGCCAGAGCTGGTGATCGACGCGATCCAGCAGGTCGTCGCGGCCGTACGCGACCCAAGCGCGTGGGGGGCGTCGCCAGATGGCTAGGTTGCCGACTGGCCTTTCACTCGGACTCGAAGTGTTCTTCGCGTATCCGGTGCCAGCTCCGGTTTCCCCCTTTTACGCAGCGGCAGTGCGAAGCGAGGGAAGATGACCGACATGGGTGAGGCGAAAGGCCCGTTCGGCGGGTCGTCCCACTCCTCGGCGAGCGCCGAGGATGTATGGGCGGTATGGACGAACCCCGCCGAATGGCCAGGAGATGTCATTGTGATGGCCAAGATCGACGGCCCGTTCGCGATAGGGGCGAAGATCACGATGCGGGTAAAGGGCCATCCGCCGCTGAGATTGACCGTCACCCGACTAGAAGCGCCGATGTTGTGGACGGGAGTGGCGAAAGGGCCCGGATTGACCGAGACCATCGATCATCTCATCGAGCCCACTGACTCGGGCACATCGATTACACAGCGCACCGTCTTTACCGGACCGTTGGCTTCGATCGCGGCACGAGTACTGGGGGGAACAGTGCGGAAGACTTTTGAGGCGACGACGGCGCACTTTGGGCGGCTGGCCGAGAGACGCGGGTCCCACTAGTGTCGCGTGTTGGAAGTGACTTTACGGTGTGACTTTGGGACAATGATGTGTGTCTGTTGCCGCTGCGCTTGTTCTTCGGTCCGGTGATGAGTCGAGGCTGAGTTCGCTGGTGCGTTCCTCGACGGTGGAGGCGGGGTTGGCGCAGCGGGCGCGGATCGTGCTGCTGGCTGCCCAGGGGGTGCCGAACGCGGAAATCGCTCGCCGGGCGGGGGTTTCGCGTCCGACGGTGATTCAGTGGCGCAACCGGTATGAGGCGGGTGGGATATCGGCGCTGGGCGATCTGGACCGCTCTGGTCGTCCGCCGGTGATCGACGATGTCGCGGTGGTCGTCGCGACCGTTCAGGCTCCGCCCGAGGCGTTGGGGGTCACGCACTGGTCGGCTCGGCTGCTGGGCAAGCATTTGGGTATTTCGTTCGCGTCGGTGGCCCGGATCTGGCGGGAATGGAATCTGCAGCCGTGGCGGCGCGAGACGTTCAAGTTCTCCACCGACCCCGAGTTGGACGCCAAGGTTCGTGATGTGGTCGGGTTGTATTTGAACCCCCCCGACAAGGCGGTGGTGGTCTGTATCGACGAAAAATCGCAGATCCAGGCGCTGGACCGGACCTCGCCGATCCTACCGATCCGCCCCGGGCTGCCCGAGAAAGCCACCCACGACTACGTGCGCCACGGCACTACCACCTTGTTCGCGGCCCTGGAGGTGGCGACCGGGAAGGTCACCGACGCCTGCCACCCGCGCCACACCCACGCCGAGTTCCTGGCGTTCCTCAAACAGGTCGCCAAGGCCTATCCGCGGGTGCCGCTGCACGTCGTGGCCGACAACTACGCCACCCACAAACACCCAGCCATTCAAGCCTGGCTGGCCAAGCACCCGCGAGTGCGGATGCATTTCACCCCGACCTCCGGATCGTGGCTGAACCTGGTCGAAGTGTTCTTCGGAATCATTACCCGCCAAGCGATCCGGCGCGGCACGTTCACCTCGGTCAAGGACCTCATCGCCGCCATCGAAACCTTCATCGACGCCTGGAACGACCGCTGCCAACCGTTCGTGTGGACCAAGACCGCCGACGAAATCCTCACCAAAGCCAACCGTAAAGTCACTTCAGATACGCGACACTAGCGTTAATCCGCAGCAAGGTGAGTAACAGAGTGTACTTTCTCAATTCGGTAGCATTCAGGGCTAAACGCGTTCGAGATAGAAGTATGCGTAGCGGCCATTGTCGAGTGCGTTCTTGCCGTCCATAATGCCCATCACGGCGTTGTCATCGATCTTCTTGAAATGGTCGTGAACCGGCTGCCCGTCGAACACCATCGTCGCGGTGACCTCGCCGCGAAATTCCTCCATCCACAGGCTGCCTTCGCCGTTCTCGGTGTTCGAATACTTGTTGCCGTCGGCGTCCAAGCAGATGAGAGGCTTCGCGTCGGTGGCCGAATTGAAGGTCTTGCCGAACCAGTTGATGAGGGCCAACGTTCCGTTTTCCCGGTGGCCGGTGTCGAACTCGCCACCTATCCATTCACCGATCATGAAGTCGATGGTCGCAGGTTCCAGCGTGGCCCAGAACCCGTCGAGATCGGCGTCGGGGATGAGTACACGCCGTGGCCCGGTCACAAGACGCTGTCCAGCGCGGTCCTTGAGCTCGGTGAACTTCTTGCGGGCCAGGTCGTCGCTCACGGTGCTCTCCAATCCAGCGGCGGTGAGGATTGTGAACACACTACGGCCACGCGCCTGTGCAAGCGGTCGGCCTCGCCCTCAGAGTGTTCTTCGCGTATTCGGTAGCATCACCGAGACACCCAGTGCGGTGGTCCGCCCCTGTAGCTGTTCAGTTCTCCCGCTCCCAGGTCTGCACGGCTCCCTCCGCCGTGACCAGATAGACGGTGATGTCGAGCCGTTCCAGTGCCCCGCCCGCTTCGTTAAGCAGCTTGCGGTAGCGCAGTTTGTCCGGCAGTCCCATTGCCAGCCGAGTCCCTGGCTCCGCGTCCCGCCTGACCAGGGTGAGGAGGGCCTCCGCGAACCAGTGACCTGCCTGAGTGGACGGCTCAGTCGGCTTGGGCTGTCCGGCCCGCTCACCCCGTGCGTATGTGGTACTCGGCCAACCTTTGACTTCGACCAGAAGTTCTTGGCCGTCTCGCTCCGCGATAATGTCGACGCCGCGCTCTCGGCGCGCCGTGTTCGCGACCTGGATGATCGACCACCCGTTCGTGGCGAGGTGCGTGACGACACGCGACTGGACGCGTTCCTCGCGCTCCCACTTCTCGTCAGCAGCGCGAAGCGGCGACCGCCTGGGCGACTTGACCGGAGACGATGGCGCATCGTTGGACACCTTGTTGACGATGCCGCGTTCAGAGTCGTGCCCCCGCACAATCCGCCCTTGGTCGGCGAGCCGTCGGCAGGTCTGGTTGATGTGCTGGTGGCGCTTGCCGAGGAGGGCGGACAATTCCGCGTCGGTCATGCCATCGGCGCGAGCGCGGAGTGCCCTGAGCACATCGTCGGCGGTGGGAAGGAGCGACCGCTGGGGCGACTTGACCGGAGACGATGGCGCATCGTTGGACACCTTGTTGACGATGCCGCGTTCAAGGTAGTGGTGCCGCACAACCCGCCCTTTGTTCTCGAGCGTTCGGCAGGTCCCGTTGATGTGCTGGTGGCCCTTGCCGAGCTCTGCGGCCAATTCCGCGTCGGTCATGCCATCGGCGCGAGCGCGGAGTGCCCTGAGCACATCGTCTTCGACGGTCATCTGGTCACCTCTGCGCTCACGGAACCAGCATCCAGGGTTCGGGCAATGCGGACTTCGATGGCCGTGAGTATGACAGAGCGCCTCAGAGAGTATTTCGCGTAATCGATGCCATCATCTGCTGGAAACGTTCTCCAGTGGTAGCGGCGGCTGGGCCGAGACAGCTGCCCGACGGCACCCACATCTAGGAGGGTGTACCCCTGGTGCCGTTGTAATCGTTGCAGTCGTGGAGGTCGATCTTCGATCCGGGTCCAGCAGCGTCCAAGGCTGCCGCATCAGCCGCGTCTAGGGTGGGCGCGACTCGCCCCGCGAACGTCTTCCCGTCGCTGCTCCCCGCGAGTGAGAGACAGCCATCCGGAGCCGATGTGACTAGCTGGCAGTCGTTCGTCTTGCCAAGGACGTTGCACCACAAGACTGCTGCTTCTTCCGCGTTTTCTCGTCTCTTGTAGTTGACTCGGATCTCTACTTGCCCGGTCGAGTGCGACGCCGCGATTGCGCCCCAGCATCCTGGCTCGCATTCCCAGGTCGGCGGCAAATCAGCTTTAGCCACCGGCGTAGCCACCATCGATCCAGCGGCGACGAGAACGCCGATCACCTCGGCCAGCGCAACGTTCCTGGTGGTCATCGTGACCTCAGTGTCGCAGCGTCAGCCCCAAAGCTTGGTGGGAGTTGACTGGAAGTCGGCTGTTGGGCGCGCAGCCCTAGAGGGGTGTCTCACAGATAGAACGAAGCGAAAGCTAACGGCAACGCCAGAAACCCGCGATCACAAAAAGCTTGTCGACCGAAGTGGCTCGGATTGACGCCGTGGCCATGAAAAAGTAGGCCCCGGCCATTCCTCGTCGATCCTGCGGGCGGCTACTTGAAGATTTCGCCCAACCAGTCGAACTCGACCTGGTGTTTAAGACTCGGGTTATTCATCTGGCAGTGAGCCTCGCCGCCATCTGCTGACCGAAAGATGCGTTCCGCCTTCGGACAGGTCAGCTTCTGGTAGAACTCGTGGCCCGCATCGACCACCTGCGATCCTTCGCCCTCGCCGGCCATGCTCAGGAAAGGACAGGTGATGTGCTCCTCGAGTCCGGCCAGACTGTAGGTGCCGAGGTTGTCCCACAAGGTGGCCAGTGTCTGACCGGCCATCCCGAATCGATCCTTGACCGCCGTCACGATCGTCTTCGTCATCGGGTTGGAGAGATCAGCCTTGTCCTCGAGGTCATCGCCATAGGGCACATCAGGATCAAGGTTGACCAAGGGCATGAGGATGGGCTTGAGTTCCGGAAGGAGCGAATTGGCGACCACCGCGGTGATGCGCTTCTCGTACGCCGCGGCGCGCGGAGCAAAGTATCCGCCCATGCTGTGCCCCGTGAGGGCCAGCCGCTCGGCGTCGACGTCGCCGCGGGACAGCACGTAGTCGACGGCATAGCGCGTCGGCACTTCCCAATCCGGGCGATAGGTCAACTCTGGATCCAGCGCGTACGCGCCGACCTGACCGGGACCCTCCCACAGGAACGCGTTGTACCCGCGGCGGACAGCCGCCGCACCACCGCCCCAGTAGAACAGTTCCTCACAGGTGGTGTCGCCTCCCCCGAGGATCATGACGGTCGGGCGTGCGCGACCGTCGGTATCGGCGGGCATGAAATAACCGGGTAACGTCTTGCCGTTCTCGTAGGGAATGCTGACCGGCTCGATCGGGGTATCGAACAGCTTGGCTGCTTGGATGAAGCACGACCGATGCCGTGTGTACATCTCGAGCTGTCGCGGGTCGCTGTGCTCCAGATAGAAGAAGGCGGTGTTCCAGTACATCGACGCTCGAAGGAACGCCTCGCGGGCACTGACCGTATGGCCGGCGCCCAAGCAGTCCTCGGCGATGGCCTCGACTCGCTGCGCGGTGTCACTCCAGGCGACGGTCCAGCTTTCAACATTTCCGTCCACCACCCGCCGTGCCGTCGAGAAGCACTCACCGACCGCACCGCCGTCGCCATACGAGCCAGCGCACATCGCTCGTACGAGCTGATAGTCGAAGTTGGACTTGAAGACTCCGGGCATCCCAGGCGTCGCGCCGAACACCACACCGGTTGGTGCCGTTGAATTGGTCGAGACTGTCGGTGTAGATGTCATCGTGTGTTCCCTCTAGCTGAGGAGGCGTCGAGCCCTTACCGAGGGCGACAGACCATAGGGTGGTCGTCCAGCCCGAACCAGGCGTCTCATGGATCAATGCCAAGCCAGCGCTACCAAAGTCCAGAGCAACGCTCCCGGACGCTGCCAGTTGTCTAAGCAGAATCCAACACGGCTACGGGACTACCCGGTGCGTCAATATCGACCGTACGCCACCCAGGTCAAATAGCGTGCGTGGGGCGACCTGCACACCGTGCTCGGTGAGCACGCGGCAGATCGACTCGACCCGGAAACCGCGGGCCCGCATCTGGTCGATGGATCCGCAGATCAGCGGTGGTGCGGGTCGAGCTCCCGCGCGAAGAAAATCGAGGCCGCCTTCAGAATCTCGTTGGCCTCCTTGAGATCTCGGTTCTCACGCTCAAGGTCTTTGATCCGTTGCTGCTCAGCAGTCGTGGCACCCCGGCCGCTGGGCGCCGTCGACCTGGGCCTGCAACACCCACCGGCGCAGCGACTCCGCGCCCACCCCGACCTTCGGGCCGATCGTCTGGCAAGCGGCATGCACCGACCGGTACTCATTGAGGTGATCGAGCACCATCTTCACCGCACGCTCACGCTGCTCGACCGGGTAATTCGTCGACTTACTTGGCATCCTTCTCACAGAAGGAAGCGGCAACAAAGCCGGAACGGTTCAAACCGCACTCACATGCCGATGAGCCATTTCGAGTCAGCTGCGGTCGAACAGCTTGCCCACGTCGGTTGCGGCCTGCGTCAATTCGTCACCGCATTGCAGCCAAACCCAGGCCGTGACCTCCCAGCCATTGAGACGGTTGCCCCTATCCGGCAAACCTTCTCGCAGAGTGATCCGGAGGCGGACGAACCCAGATTTCCAACACGCGCCGATGCCGAGGTCATCTTCCACCGAGTCCCATCGACGCTCGCCGTCCCAGCCAAGCCAATCCCGGGCCAGCGACGCGAAGAAGTCAGCAAGGCCCCCGATGGCATTGTCGTAGACCAACGCCGACGCGGAAAGAGCTCCAACGCGCAACTCAGCGACCACGGTGTCGGCCTTGCGGTCGTAGTCGTCGCGGGTCAGGCTTAGCGATCCGCCACCAGAACCGATTACCGCGGCGCTCACCTGGGCAGCCTGTCACCATCGGCCAGTGTCCGTGGTCGTTCGGACATGAATCGCGTTCCCTTGTGCAGGACCCCGACGCGCCATCGGTCGCCGTGCTCCAGGAGCGCCGAAAAGCTTGTCGGTGCGTGTTGCCTCACGTCAAGATGCGCGCGAGGGTGGGTTCGTTGCCTCATGTGATTGTGCGCGCTTGGGATGCGGGCCCTGCTGGCGGGTTCGGACTTGCTGGTGGTCACTTTGAGGAGCTGTGCGGTCAGGGCCTGGATCTGACGCTGAGTGGCGGCGGGGTTGATCAAAGCGTGGGTTCGGGCCATGGACGCTATGCGGTCTTCGGTCATGGTTGGGTGATCGATCGCGCGGCGGAATGGGGTGGTCGCAGTGTCGTATTTCTTGGTCACCTTGGCGCCGTCGCGGACCTTGAATACTAGTTTTTGCTGCGGGTAGAAGTAGTTGGTCAACTGGGACTGCAGCTGCCAGATTTCGTTGAGTAGCAACATTTCTGGGGCGGTGTCGTAGCGGTGGTAGCCGACCAGGGTGCGGACCACCGCCCAGTTTTTCTGCTCGACGTGGCAGCCGTCGTTCTTGTTGGTCGGCCGCGCGCGGGTGAAGGTGATCTGACGGTTCCTGCACCACAGGAACAGATAGACGTTGATGAACTCGGCTCCGTTGTCAGAGTCCACCCCCAGGATCGGGAACGGCGTCTTGTTGGCGATGCTCTCTAGGGCAGCCAGGACGCACTTGGCCTCCTTGGTAGGCACGGAGCGGTTCTCGGTCCACCCCGTGGCGATATCGGTGACCGTGAGGGTGAATGCGAACGGCCCGATGGTGTTTCCGCCGTCGTGGGAGACCAAGTCGATCTCAACAAAACCCGGCTTCGCGTCGTCCCAGTCCGCCCAGGTGCGGACCGGGATCTGACTTCTCAGCAGCGACCCCGGCTTGGTGGCGCGACGCCCTTTGAGCTGGCGATTGGCCCGTTCACCTGCTAGGCGACGATCAATGGTGGCCGCCGACATCGACACTAAGAGTGCTGCGGTGTCATCGTCGATGGCCAGCTCCCCGAACTGCCGCAACACGGCCACGAGTTCGGTCAACATCGGCGCCAGCCTCTTGCCGGCCGGCATCCCCAGCACCAGCCAGCACGCCGTCAGTGCAGCAATGACATTCGGCCCGTATATGGGTGGCCGCGGACTTCGCCTCGGTGCCACCACCTTGGGTTGCAGCGCCGCCCTGAGCGCCTTGCGGGCATGGTTACGGTGCCAACCGGTGTTGGCGCACAACTCGTCCAGAATCCTGCTTTTGGCTGGCCTATCGGCCACCACGTAGCGGATCGCGGTCATCTCGGTCACAGCTCTGCGCTCGGCCAACGTCAACCCCATCGTCTGGGCCTACCGAGACCAGCGATGATCCCTCAGGTAGGCACGCCGCACGCGCGCATTTTGAATGAGGCAACGAATACCCACTTCGCGCGCATAAAAGGCGATTCAACGCGGGTGCCCGTCGCCATAATCAAACGTATGTTCGAGGATGACGAAAACCGCCGGGTCTTCTAGCGGTGAGTGGCATGCTGATTGTGTGACCGAACCGGGCACCGGATTCACCAGACGGGCAAAGAGCTACACCGCAACCGCAGCCGGTGCTGCGGCGGTGGGCGCTGTCGCCTACGTGGGCATCGCCGACCCGCACAACCGCGGCTCGCTGTTTCCGCAGTGCCCGTTCAAACTGCTCACAGGCTGGAACTGCCCTGCCTGCGGCGGCTTACGAATGGCCCATGACCTGCTGCACGCCAACCTGTCGGCGGCGGTCGTCGACAACGTTTTCCTGCTGGCCGGAATCCCGGCATTGGTTGCGTGGTTCTTCTGGCGACGCCACACCGGAAGACCGCCGGTGACGCGGACAGCCGTGGTCGTGGTGATCGCGGCCACAGTCGCGTGGACCGTGATCCGCAACTTGCCAGGCTTTCCGCTGGTCCCGACCCTTTACGGCGGGTAGTAACGGCGCTGCGCTGATACACTCGATATTCGGCGCGCGACCATCTGCGCGCACCCCAATACGGGCCGATGCAGTCCCACCCAACAACCGCGGACTGCGGCCGAACCTCCACCACCACGTCGGTGCCGCAGTCCTGCTGCGGAGGTCTGCAAATGCTGTTCTCGGCGCTACCCGAGCCGCAGGGACTCTACGACCCTGCGCACGAACATGACTCTTGCGGTGTCGCCGTTGTCGCCGATATCCGTGGCCGGCGATCCCACGCCATCCTCGCCGACGGGCTGCTGGCCCTCGAGCATCTCGAACATCGTGGTGCCGCGGGCGCGGAGGCCAACAGCGGAGACGGTGCCGGCGTGCTCTTGCAGCTGCCGGTCGAATTGTTCGAAGCTGTCGTCGAATTCGAGCTACCACCACCGACCCCGGACGGCCACAGCACGTACGCCGCCGGGCTGTGCTTCATGCCGCAGGATCCGGTGGCGCGCGCGACAGCACGCGACCGCATCGAAAGCATCGCGGACGATGAGGCCCTCGAAGTTCTGGGCTGGCGCGACGTTCCGGTGGACCCTGACGGTGCCGAGGTCGGCATGACGGCGCTGGGTTGTATGCCCTACATGTCCCAGCTTTTCGTCGCTGCACCCGAACGCGACGGCGTCCGGCCCGCCGGCATTGACCTCGACCGGCTGGTGTACCCATTGCGCAAACGCGCCGACGCCGTCACACCCGAAATCGAAGCATCCGGCACCGGCGTCTACTTTCCGTCGCTGTCCAGCCGCACCATCTCCTACAAGGGCATGCTGACAACTGGTCAGCTGCCCAAGTACTTCTCCGACCTGCGCGACGAGCGGTGCATGACCGCGATCGCGATCGTGCACAGCCGGTTCTCCACCAACACCTTCCCGTCGTGGCCGCTGGCACACCCGTTCCGTTTCATTGCGCACAACGGCGAGATCAACACGGTGCGCGGAAACCGCAACCGAATGCACGCCCGCGAGGCAATGCTTGCCAGTACCCGCATCCCTGGCGATCTGAGCCGGCTGTCGCCGATATGCCCCCCGGAGTCGTCCGACTCGGCCTCCTTCGACCAGGTCCTCGAGCTGCTGCACCTCGGGGGTCGCAGCCTGCCGCACGCAGTAATGATGATGGTTCCCGAGGCGTGGGAGAACAACGACGCGATGGACCCCGCCATTCGCGCGTTCTGGCAGTTCCACGCGTCGGTCATGGAGCCCTGGGACGGGCCCGCATGCGTGACATTCACCGACGGGACCGTCGTCGGAGCCGTGTTGGACCGCAACGGATTACGGCCGGGGCGGTGGTGGCGCACCATCGACGACCGGGTGATCCTCGCCAGCGAAAGCGGTGTGTTGAACATCCCGTCTGCGGAAGTCGTTGCGAAGGGGCGACTGGAGCCCGGCAAGATGTTTCTGATCGACACCGCTGCGGGCCGAATCGTCACCGACGACGAGATCAAACACGAACTGGCGCAAGCCCACCCGTACGGCGAATGGCTGCACGCAGGTCTCCTCGATCTGATGTCCCTGCCGAACCGTAGTCGCGTGCAGCCGAACCATGAATCAGTGGTTCACCGCCAGATCGCCTTCGGCTACACGGAAGAGGACCTGAGAATCCTGCTCACGCCGATGGCCGCGGCTGCCGCGGAACCGCTGGGCTCGATGGGCACCGACACCCCGTCGGCGGTGTTGTCGCAGCGCCCAAAGGTGTTCTATGACTACTTCGTCGAGCTGTTCGCCCAGGTAACCAACCCGCCATTGGACGCCATTCGCGAAGAGATCGTCACGTCGCTGGCCCGGGTCATGGGTCCGGAGCAAAACCTCCTCGCGCCTACGGCCGCGTCCTGCCGCCAAATCCTTCTGCGCTGGCCAGTGCTGGACAACGACGAGCTGAACAGAATCGTGCACATCAACGACGACTGCGACCACCCGGGCCTGAAAGCCACAGTGCTGCGTGCCCTTTACGACGTTGAGCGGGGCGGCGAAGGACTCGCCGAAGCGATCAAAGACCTGCGGCGCCATGCCTGTGACGCGATCGCCGACGGTGCGCGCATTCTGATCATCTCCGACCGCGATTCCGATCACACCCGGGCGCCGATCCCGTCGCTGTTGGCGGTCGCAGCCGTCCACCACCACCTGGTCCGCACTAAGCAGCGCACATCGGTCGCGCTCGTCGTTGAGAGCGGCGACGCGCGGGAGGTCCACCACATCGCGATGCTGATCGGCTACGGTGCGGCGGCAGTCAACCCCTACCTGGCCTTCGAATCGATCGAGGACCTGATCCGCGAAGGCGAGCTCACCGGCATCGAGACCGGGGCCGCGGTCCGCAACTACCTGATGGCGCTCGGCAAGGGCGTGATGAAGGTGATGAGCAAGATGGGTATCTCAACCGTGGCGTCGTACACCGGTGCCCAGGCCTTCGAGGCGATCGGCATCGACACAGCGGTCGTTGACGAATACCTCGCGGGCACACCGAGCAAGCTCGGCGGTGTCGGTCTCGACGTCATCGCCGAAGAGGTCAGGCAACGCCATCGCCGGGCATACCCCGACAACCCGACCGAACGAGTGCACCGTCGGCTCGAGATCGGCGGCGAATACGCCTACCGGCGTGAGGGTGAGCTCCATCTGTTCACCCCTGAGACGGTGTTTCTGCTTCAGCATTCGACCCGAACCGGGCGAGAGGACATCTTCCGGCAGTACAGCGACGAGGTCGACCGACTGTCCCGCGAGGGCGGCACGCTGCGCGGTTTGTTCGAATTCAGGAAGGGACTGCGTCCGCCGGTCCCGCTCAACGAAGTTGAGTCGATCGAGTCGATCTGCAGCCGGTTCAACACCGGGGCGATGAGTTACGGATCAATCTCCGCGGAGGCCCACGAGACCATGGCCATCGCGATGAACCACATCGGTGGCCGGTCCAACTCCGGTGAAGGCGGCGAGGACGTGGACCGCCTCTACGATCTCCGGCGGCGCAGCGCCGTCAAACAGGTCGCGTCGGGAAGGTTTGGCGTCACCAGCGACTATCTGGTCAACGCCACCGATATCCAGATCAAGATGGCGCAGGGCGCGAAACCCGGTGAGGGCGGCCAACTGCCGGGCTTCAAGGTCTACCCCAACATCGCCAAGACCCGGCACTCCACTCCCGGCGTCGGCCTGATCTCGCCACCGCCTCACCACGACATCTACTCGATCGAGGATCTCGCGCAGCTCATTCACGACCTGAAGAACGCCAACGACAAGGCTCGCATTCACGTGAAGCTGGTCAGTTCGGTCGGCGTGGGCACGGTCGCTGCCGGGGTCTCCAAGGCGCATGCGGACGTCGTGCTGATCTCCGGGCATGACGGCGGAACCGGTGCGGCACCGCTGACATCGCTCAAGCACGCAGGGGCGCCGTGGGAGATCGGGCTGGCGGACACGCAGCAGACGCTGGTGCTCAACGGATTGCGCGACAGGATCACGGTCCAGGCGGACGGCGGCATGCGGACTGCCCGTGACGTCTTAGTGGCCGCGCTGCTTGGGGCCGAGGAGTTCGGATTCTCGACAGCCCCGCTGGTAGTCGCCGGCTGCATCATGATGCGCGTCTGTCACCTTGACACCTGCCCGGTGGGGGTCGCCACCCAGAACCCCGAATTGCGCGCCCGGTTCAACGGCAAGCCGGAGTTCGTCGAGAACTTCTTCCGGTTCATCGCCGAGGACGTCCGCCGCCACCTCGCCGAACTGGGCTTCCGCAGTATCGATGAGGCGGTCGGTCGCGCAGAGATGCTCGACACCGCGAAGGGTATCGCGCACTGGAAGAGCAAGGGACTGGATCTGACACCGATCTTCTCCGTTCCCACCGACGCGCATGGCGCGCGGCTGACGCAGCGGCGCAAGTTGCGCGACCAGTACCACGCACTCGACCAGGCGCTCGACCAAACACTCATCGCGCTCGCCGAAGGGGCGCTGGAGGACGCGCACTCCGTGCGGCTCGAGCTGCCGGTCCGCAACGTCAACCGCACCGTCGGAACGCTCCTTGGTGCGGAGGTGACCCGTCGATACGGTGGGCAGGGGCTGCCGGACAACACGATTCATGTGGCGCTGACCGGCTCGGCGGGGCAATCCCTGGGCGCGTTCCTACCACGGGGCATCACGCTCGAGCTCACCGGCGATGCGAACGACTATGTCGGCAAGGGGCTTTCAGGTGGACGAATCATCGTCAGGCCCCCCAAGGACGTGCTGTTCTTGCCGGAGGACAACGTCATCGCGGGCAACACGCTGCTCTACGGCGCTACCTCCGGCGAGGTCTACCTGCGGGGCCGTGTCGGAGAACGCTTCTGCGCACGTAACTCCGGCGCGCTGGCCATCACCGAGGGCGTCGGAGACCATGCGTGCGAGTACATGACCGGCGGGCGGGTGGTCGTCCTGGGCGGCACAGGCCGCAACATGGCCGCGGGCATGTCCGGAGGCATCGCCTACGTGCTCGGGTTGAACCCGACCAGGGTGAACACCGCGATGGTGGAGCTGGAGACTCTCGATTCGGAGGATCTGCAGTGGCTGCGCGAGGTCGTCGCCAAGCACGCTCACTTCACCGGGAGCACCGTCGCGAGGTCGGTGCTGTCCGACTGGCCGAGACGCAGTGCGCAATTCACGAAGATCATGCCCACCGACTACAAGCGGGTGCTGACGGCAACCAGGATGGCGAAGGCGGAAGGCAGAGACGTCGACAGCGCGATCATGGAGGCCAGCCGTGGCTGATCCGACCGGATTCCTGAAGGTGCGAAAGGTGGAGGCGCCAAAGCGGCCTGTCGACGACCGAGTGGGCGACTGGCACGAGGTGTACGAACGCCAGAGCCCGCAGGACCGGGCCGCCGAGGTGTCGCAGCAGGCGCGCCGCTGCATGGACTGCGGAGTCCCGTTCTGCCACTCCGGAACTGCCGGCTGTCCGCTCGGCAACCTGATTCCGGAGTGGAACGATCTGGCGCGACGCGGCCGCTGGGCTGCCGCCAGTGAGCGCCTGCACGCCACTAACAATTTTCCGGAGTTCACCGGCCGGCTCTGCCCGGCACCGTGCGAGTCGGCGTGCGTGCTGTCGATCGGGGAGGACAAGACCGGCGGCAGCGTCACCATCAAGCGCATCGAGAACACGATTATCGACCAGGCCTGGCACCTCGGAATCGTCGCACCCCAGCCGGCCGCGATCACGACGGGCAAGAGGGTCGCCGTGGTGGGTTCTGGACCCGCGGGCTTGGCAGCGGCGCAACAACTCACGCGCGCGGGCCACGCGGTCACCGTCTACGAGCGTGACGATCGGCTTGGCGGTCTGCTGCGCTACGGCATCCCCGAGTACAAGATGGAGAAGGCGGTACTGAATCAGCGGCTAGCCCAAATGCGGTCGGAGGGAACGCGTTTCGTCACCGAGTGTGAGGTCGGTGTGGACCTGTCGGTGGAGGTGTTGCGCGAGAAGCACGACGCGGTGGTCCTTGCCGTGGGAGCATTGCGCGCGCGCGACTACGACGTGGACGGGCGGCACCTCAACGGGGTGCACTTGGCCATGGATCACCTGGTGCCCGCCAACAAGGAGTGCGAGGGCGACGGTCCGTCGCAAATCTCGGCTGCCGGCAGGCACGTGGTGATCATCGGCGGCGGCGATACCGGGGCCGACTGCCTCGGTACCGCCCACCGGCAGGGTGCCCTGTCGGTGACCCAACTGGACTACAACCCCGAGCCGCCGGAGGCTCGGGACGAATCGCGGACGCCGTGGCCGACGTGGCCGCTGGTGTTGCGCACGTCACCGGCTCACGCCGAGGGCGGCAAGCGTCGGTATGAGGTGGCGGTGCAGCGATTCTGCGGTGACGAACACGGCAATCTCCGGGCGATTGAGGTGGCCGAGGTGCAGGTCATGCGTGACGCGGACGGCCGCCGCTCGATCACCCCAGTTGGCGACAGTCTGGAGCTGCCCTGTGATCTGGCGTTGCTCGCCATCGGCTTCGAGGGGGTCGAGCAGATGCCGCTGCTGGACGGACTCGGGCTGGACCTCAATCGCCGCGGCGCACTCCCATGCGGACCGGACTGGCAGACGACGGCGCCGGGCGTGTTCGTCTGTGGCGACGCCCACCGCGGCGCGTCGCTGATCGTGTGGGCGATCGCGGAAGCCCGCAGCGCGGCGCACGCGGTCGACGCCTACCTGATGGGGGAGTCGGATCTGCCCGCGCCGGTGCGGCCCTCCGCGCTGCCTCTCGCTGTGGTGTAAAGGCCATTGACCGCGACTATGCTCGTAATCCGTGAATAGACGCGGGAAGATCGTCTGCACAATGGGCCCGGCCACCAATTCCGACGAGATGGTGCGGGCGCTCGTCGAGGCGGGCATGGACGTCGCCCGGATGAACTTCAGTCACGGCGACCACGCCGACCACAAGGCGGCTTATGACCGGATCCGCGTCGCGTCGGACGTCACCGGTCGCGCGGTCGGTGTACTCACCGACCTCCAGGGACCCAAGATCCGGCTGGGCCGGTTTGCCGCCGGGCACGCGTTTTGGCAGAGCGGCGACACAGTGCGAATCACGGTGGAGGACTGCGAGGGCACTCACGACCGGGTGTCCACCACCTACAAGAACCTCGCCCATGACGCGGCGCCGGGTGACCGTCTGCTCGTTGACGACGGCAAGGTCGCGCTCGTCGTGGAATGCATTGAATCCAACGACGTCGTGTGCAAAGTCACCGAAGGTGGGCCGGTCTCCAACAACAAGGGTCTGTCGCTGCCCGGCATGAACGTATCGGTGCCTGCGCTGTCGGAAAAGGACATCGAGGACCTGGAGTTCGGGCTCCGGTTGGGCGTCGACCTGGTCGCACTGTCGTTCGTTCGCTCGCCGGCCGACATCGAATTCGTCCACGATGTGATGGACCGTGTTGGCCGCCGCGTGCCCGTCATCGCCAAGATCGAAAAGCCCGAGGCGATAGACAACCTGGAAGCGATCGTTCTGGCCTTCGATGCGGTCATGGTGGCCCGCGGCGATCTCGGTGTCGAGCTGCCGCTCGAGGAAGTGCCGTTGGTTCAGAAACGTGCCATCCAGATGGCAAGGGAGAACGCGAAACCCGTCATCGTTGCGACGCAGATGCTGGACTCGATGATCGAAAACTCCCGGCCTACCCGGGCCGAGGCGTCGGACGTCGCGAACGCAGTGCTCGACGGCGCCGACGCGCTGATGCTGTCGGGAGAGACATCGGTGGGCAAGCACCCGCTCGAGTCGGTCAAAACGATGGCGCGCATCATCGAGGCCGTCGAGCAGAACTCGACCGCCGCGCCACCGTTGACGCACGTGCCGCGTACCAAGCGCGGGGTGATCTCGTATGCCGCCCGTGACATCGGCGAGCGGCTGGACGCCAAGGCGCTGGTGGCATTCACCCAGTCGGGCGACACCGTGCGCCGGCTCGCGCGGCTGCACACCCCGCTGCCGTTGCTCGCATTCACCGACCTCCCCGAAGTCCGCAGCCAGCTGGCGCTGACCTGGGGCACCGAGACGTTCATCGTGCCGCACATGCAAAGCACCGACGGCATGATCCGCCAGGTGGACAAGTCGCTTCTCGAGTTGGGCCGGTACAAGCGCGGCGACCTGGTGGTCATCGTCGCGGGCGCGCCACCGGGCACAGTAGGCTCGACCAACCTGATCCACGTACACCGGATCGGAGAGGAAGACCTGTAGGGAGCGGTTATTGGGTTCCGATTTTGAGCAGCTGCTGAGCACGCTCGACCTGCAGCGCCTCGACGAGAACACCTTCACCGGCTGCCATCCCGGGAAAACCCCCATCCGTACGTTCGGCGGTCAGCTGATGGCGCAGTCGCTTGTCGCCAGCAGCCGTACCGTGGCCACCGACCTGCCGCCCGCCGCGCTGGCGGTGACGTTCATCAACGGCGGTGACCCGAAGACCGACATCGAATACCGCGTGGTGAATCTGCGCAATGAGCGCCGATTCGCCAACCGGCGCGTCGACGCCGTGCAGAACGGCAATCTCCTCGCGTCGGCGATGGTTTCGTACCTGTCCGGCGGTCGTGGGCTGGAGCACGGCGTCGCCGCTCCCGCGGTCGCCGAACCCGAGAAGCTGCCGCCGATCGGGGAACTGCTCCGCGGCTACGAGAGAACCGTTCCAGGTTTCGCCAACGCGTTGCGGCCCATCGAATGGCGGTATACGAATGACCCCGCGTGGGTGCTCCGTAAGAAGGGTGACCGATTGCCCTACAACCGGGTATGGATGAAAGCCGACGGCACGATGCCTGGCGATCCGGTCCTGCACACCGCGGCGATGGTCTACTCGTCGGACACCACGGTGCTGGACTCGATCATCACCACGCATGGCCTGTCCTGGGGCTTTGATCGAATCTTCGCGGTCACCGTGAACCATTCCGTGTGGTTCCACCGGCAGGTCGACTTCAACGACTGGGTGCTGTACTCGACGACGTCACCGGTGGCGGCGGACTCCCGGGGGCTGGGCACCGGGCACTTCTTCGACCGAAGCGGTGCGGTTATCGCCACCGTGGTGCAGGAGGGAATCGTGAAGTACTTCCCGAATAAAAAGAAAGAAGTACTTCCCGAATAAAAGCGCTGATTGCGCATAAACTCGGGCGGATGACGGACCGGGTCAACGTCGCCAGGGTTGGCGCGCGCGAGCGTGTTGTCGTCAGCGTCGACGGGGTAGCGGCACGGTGGATTGGCGCGCTGGCCGTCCTGAGCCTTTTTTGCTGGCTCGTCGCGCTGTTCGCCCGCAACCGCGCACACCCGGACTGGGACGCCGCGGGCCGGATGGCCTGGTCGCTGACCATCCTGACCGTTGTCGCGCTGATTGCACGCGGCATCTTCCTCGGCCGGCCGGTGACGGCCGCTCACGCCACGGCAGCAATGGTGGTGCTGTTCGCGGGTCTCGCCGCGCACGTGATGCCGTACGACCTCATCGGCAACGTGCTGATCGCGGGCGCGGCCTGGGTGTTGATGTGGCCCACGACGTCGCGACCGCGCCCCGACGATCTGCCGCGGGTATGGGCTCTGGTCAACGCGACCGAGGCCGACGCTTTTGCCCCGTTCGCCATGCACTCGCTGAAGAGCCACTTCTTCAATGCCGAGGGAACGGCGGCCATCGCCTACCGGACGCGCATCGGTTTCGCGACGGTGAGCGGTGACCCGATCGGCGACGAGACCCAGTTCCCGCAACTCGTTGCCGATTTCGCTGCGATGTGTCGCTCCCGCGGCTGGCGCATCATCGTGCTGGGCTGCAGCGAGCGGCGGATGGCGCCGTGGCGCAACGCTGCCGTGGTGGGCCAGAAAATGCGCGCAATCCCGGCCGGGCGCGACGTCGTCATCGACGTACGGACGTTCGAGATGGCGGGACGCAGGTACCGCAACCTTCGCCAGGCGGTGCAGCGAACCCACAACTACGGGATCACCACTGAGGTGATCGCCGAGCAGGACACAGACGATGTACTGCAGACGGAGTTGGCTCACGTGCTGTTCACCTCACACCGCGGCGCACGCGCGGAGCGAGGATTCTCGATGACCCTCGATGGCGCACTCGAGCGCCGCTATCCGGGCATCCAGTTGATCATCGCGCGCGACCGCTCCGGCCAGGTGCAGGGCTTCCACAGGTATGCGACCGCGGGCGGTGGCACGGATGTAACCCTCGACGTACCGTGGCGGCGGCCCGGTGCACCCAACGGTATCGACGAGCGCCTCAGCGTGGACATGGTCCGGGAAGCGAAATTAGCTGGTGGACAACGCGTGTCACTCGCGTTTGCCGCATTCCCCGAGATCTTCGACAACAAGAACCGCAATCGGCTCCAAGGTCTGATTTACCACGGAACTCACCTGCTCGACTCTTTTATCGCGCTGGAGTCGCTGTACCGCTATCTACGCAAGTTCCACGCGCTGGGCGACCGGCGTTATGTGATGCTGTCGCTGCGGCATGTGCTTCCGGCGGCAATCGTGTTGTTGTCGCTGGAATTCATGCCGCGCCGACGGCGCCTCACCTGAACTACGGCGTGGGTGTGGGCGTGACGCTGAACTTGGTTTCCACGAACTGGCTCCACGAAGTCTCGCACTGCTGTTGTGCGGCTTGGTCGTTGCTGGCCTTCGTCATGCAGTCATAGAAGTCGACGAATCCCGTTTGGCGGACGAGGTAGACGTAGATCGGGATGAAGACCAGGCCCGCCACGATCGACAGGAACCCCAGCACCACTCCGGCGAGAGCGACCCCGCCGTTGTCTGCCTCGCCTCGCTTTACCCGCCCTTGACCTATGAAGCCCATCACCACCGCCGCGATTCCGAGAACTACGCCGCCCACGATGGTGAAACACGACAGCAGTCCGATGATTGCGATCACCAGAGCCGCCATGCCCAGCCCGTTGCGCGGGGCTATCGGCAGGGCCGACTGGGTCGGGTATGGGATCGGCGGCGGTGCGGGGTAACCGGCACCGAGCGGCGGCGGGTTCGTCGGTTCGCTCATGCGGGCTATCCTCCCGCTGCCGCACGTCCTTCTGCAAAGTCGTCCACCTTCTTTGACGCCTGGCGGATGCTGAAGGCGGACCCGATCTCGAACACGCCCATGACGATGAGCCAGATGCCGACCACCCACGCCAGGAGCACAAGCGAGCTGATGGGTGAGGCCATCACGACGATGCCCGCGAGGACGCTGATGACGCCGAAGAAGATCTGCCAGCCACGGCCCGGCATGCCGGGGTCGCTGATCGCCGTTGCCGCGGTGCTCACACCCCGGAAGATGAAGGCGATCGCGATCCAGATCGCCAGCAGCAAGATCGCCAGCGGGGACTCGTCACCCAGATCCTTGAACGCCAGCACGGCCAGGATCAGCGAAGCCGCGCCACTGATGAACAACATCACCCGTCCGCCGGCGGATACGTGCAGGCTGAACGCGAAGATCACCTGCGCGATACCGCTCACGAGCAGGTAGGCACCCAGGAATATCGCGGCGACCCAGACCGCGTTACCGGGCTTGAGGGTCACGAGGACACCGAGTACCACCGACAAGAGTCCGGACAAGAGGGTGTAAATCCACAGGTGCTTAAGCAGCTTCGGCCGTTCTGGAGCAGTCATGTGAAAAGTGTTTCACAGCGCCGGCTCGCCGGTGAGGGTTTTTGCGTCTACGGCACTGGCCCCTGGATCTCCGCTCAGGCGCAACCCCGGGCTAGTGTTCGGTTACCGGGAGCGGCCCCGATGCGAGAGAGAAGAGGCAATGAAGAGATCACGCGGGTGGCTGATGGCCGGGGCGATCGTCACCTCAGCCGCGTTGGTATTGACGGGCTGTGCGAACAACACCGAGAGCTCAGGGCCGGGCACCAGCACGACCGCGGTGAAGCCAAGCAAGGTCGATGAGATCGCGAATCTGTTGCCCGACAAGGTCAAGCAGTCCGGCAGGTTGGTCGTCGGCACAGATCCGACGTACAAACCCAACGAGTACAAGGATCCCAGCGGAAAGATCATCGGCTTCGATGTCGACCTGCTCAATGCCGTTGCCGCAGTCCTAGGTGTCACACCCGATTACCGGGAATCGGGGTTCGACAACATCATCCCGTCGATCCAGGGCGGTTCGTTCGACATGGGAATGTCGTCGTTCACGGACAACAAGAAACGCGAAGAGCAGGTCGACTTTGTCGACTACTTCGACGCCGGATCCCTGTGGGCGCAGCGTCCCGGTCCGCCGATCGATCCCAACAACGCGTGCGGGCTCAAGGTGGCGGTGCAGACGGCAACGGTGCAGGACACCGATGAATTACCGGCCAAGAGTCAAGCGTGCGTGCACGCAGGCAAGCCTGCGATCAATGTCCTCAAGTTCCCCGGGCAGGATGCCGCGACCAACGCCGTGATGGTCGGGCAGTCGGACGCGATGACGGCCGACTACCCGGTGACGGTGTCGGCCATCAAGGACAGCGGGGGCAAACTGGAGGCAGCCGGTGAGCTGTTCAAGACCGCACCGTACGGATGGGCCATCCAGAAGGGTTCGCCGCTGGGCCAGGCTCTTCTCAAGGCTCTCGAGAACGTCATGCAAACCGGCGGTTACAAGACAATCCTGGCCAACTGGAGTGTCCAGGACGGTGCAATCGACAACCCTTCGATCAACGGCGCCGTCAACTGACCGTGACTGCTGAGGACCTCCAGGCATCCACCATTCACGCGGTTCCGCTGCGGCATCCGTGGCGGTGGGTGTCCGCGGTGGTCATCATCGTTTTGGTCGCGCTCTTTCTCTACGGAGCGGCCACCAACCCGGCTTACTACTGGTCGACATACTCGAAATACCTCTTCGACCAGCGGATCTCAGCGGCAGCTTGGAACACCATCCAGCTCACCGTCCTGGCGATGTTGCTCGCGGTGGTGCTCGGTGTGGCACTGGCGGTCATGCGGCTGTCACCGAACCCGGTCTTGAGGTCGGTGTCGTGGGTGTACATCTGGATCTTCAGAGGTACACCGGTGTACGTTCAGTTGGTGTTCTGGGGGCTGTTCCCGGTTCTCTACAAGAACATCCAGCTCGGAATCCCGTTCGGGCCCAGCTTCTTTCACTTCAGCATCCAGCAGCTGTCGCTGTATTTCGAGTTGTCGGTGATTGGACTGGGATTGAACGAAGCGGCGTACATGGCCGAAATCATCAGAGCCGGAATCAGTTCGGTCCCCGAGGGCCAGACCGAGGCGTCCACCGCGCTGGGGATGTCCTGGTGGATGACCATGCGGCGCACGATACTTCCGCAGGCCATGCGCGTGATCATCCCGCCGACCGGGAACGAGGTCATCAGCATGCTGAAGACCACCTCTCTGGTCATCGCGGTGCCGTACAGCCTGGAGCTTTACGGCCGCGCACACGACATCGGCATTGCGCTCTTCCAGCCGATTCCATTGCTGGTGGTTGCCGCGACGTGGTACTTGGCGATCACCAGCATTCTCATGGTGGGGCAGCACTACCTGGAGCGGTACTTCTCGCGCGGTGCGTCGCGCAGGTTGACGTCCAAACAGCTGGAAGCACTCGCCCTGGCGCAACGGGTCGTCGAGGAACACCTGTGACCGCGATGGTGGTCGCCGAACGGGTGTGCAAGAACTTCGGCGCACTGAAAGTGCTCAAAGGTGTCACGTTGACGGTGGAACGGGGCCAGGTGATGTGCATCGTCGGCCCGTCGGGTTCGGGCAAGTCGACGTTTCTGAGGTGCATCAACCACCTGGAAACCATCAACGCCGGCCGCCTGTACATCGACGGCGAGCTGGTCGGTTACCGCGAGAAGGCAGGCAAGCTCTACGAATTGCCGGCCCGGGAAGCCGCCAAGCAGCGCCGCGACGTGGGAATGGTGTTTCAGCACTTCAACCTTTTCCCACACCGCACTGCGCTACAGAACATCACCGAAGCGCCCGTTCACGTCAAGAAAGTAGAGAAGAAGTCGGCGGTTCAGCGGGCCCGCGACCTGCTGGAAAGGGTGGGCCTGTCGGAGAAGGCCGACGCGTACCCCGCGCAGCTGTCGGGCGGCCAGCAGCAACGGGTGGCGATCGCCAGGGCGCTGGCGATGGACCCCAAGCTGATGTTGTTCGACGAGCCGACGTCGGCGCTCGACCCCGAGCTGGTGGGCGAGGTTCTCAACGTCATGCGCGACCTGGCGCGTGCGGGCATGACGATGCTTGTGGTCACCCACGAGATGGGTTTCGCGCGCGAGGTGGCCGATCAGTTGGTGTTCATGGACGGCGGCGTGATCGTGGAAAGTGGCAAGCCCCGCGAGGTGCTGGCGAATCCCCAGCAGCTGCGGACGAAGGCTTTTCTCTCCAAACTCCTTTGACCGACGTGTCGAGGTCAGGCGCGTGAGCCGTTTGCGGCGCAGGCCAATTGAGCGTTGTGGGCGTCGGTGTTGAGGTCGTTGGCCGTCGAATTGAGGGTGTCACCACCGCCCTGAACTCCCATGACCAGCAGCAGCTTCGCCGCGTTCAGCGACCACGACTGCATCGGCGCCGAGACGTCCGGCGGCAAACCCGGTGTCGCCGAAGCGGTCAGCGAGGTTGCGACTGCTTGCCGCAGCGCGGTCCTGCCGACGATGTTAGAGGTCTGAACCTCGGGATCGCCGTAGTTGACAGCGTTGCCGGAGCCCGCGGTCGCGTAGGCGAAGTCCTCGTAATTCTGGGCGGCATAGTTCATCGCCGCGGAGAACTCCTTACACGCTTCTGCCACCGCGGGCGTCTCATCTGCTGTGATCGCCGTGAATCTGGTCATTGGGGGAGGGCCCCCCGGACCGGAAGCCGACGACCCCGATTGGTCCGTGTCGTCTGGGTCGGCCGATGCGGCCGGGAGGACGGTCAGCCCGATGCCACACGCAACCAGCGAAGCAGCCAATGTCCCTCCACAAACGCGTGATGACCTCATCGTTTCCTTCCAGATAGTCTCCCCGCCCTCGCCGGCGAACCACATCACGCCGACCACGACATAATTCTGCGCACAGCGGCCGGGGTCAAGCGAGACAGGATCTCAGGCGAGGTCCAGAGAGAGTATCGGTCCGGCAGCTGACCCATTCGTGAACGGTCTTCCAACAACCGGTGACCAGGAGCGGACCACCACATGTCGTGACGGCGCAAAGGCGATGCTGAGACGGCTCGATGTGATAGCTGGTGGCACTGGACGTACAGCGGTGGGCTCCGGATCGGGAGACGCTCAGTGGATGGGTATCTGGCGTGAACTGTTGTCGGTCCGTTTACCGTTTGGACACCCAGCCCATCAAAGATTCCACGGGACAGATCCGGTGATCCCCGGGGATCCGAACGACGAGAGGCGCCAACGCGACATGATCAATCGTTTTGCCACCTTGGCTGTTGCTTGCCTGCTGGTGCCGACCGCCGCGGCTCCGCTCGCTTTGGCGGACCCTCCTCCGCCCGCGCCCATCACGCCGGCCGCCGACAACAGCGCGCCGCCGCCGC
The DNA here is from genome assembly GCA_963759655.1 of uncultured Actinomycetota bacterium. Classification (GTDB taxonomy): domain Bacteria; phylum Actinomycetota; class Actinomycetes; order Mycobacteriales; family Mycobacteriaceae; genus Mycobacterium. Next base: position 78,747 of record CAVXAG010000015.1, read on the forward strand.
CGGACGGGCCCAATGGGCCCGTGCCATCCGCCCCACCGGGCATCTTGAGGACCCCGGACGGGTGGGTATTGAACGTAACCGGACAAAACGAGTCCATGGAACCGGTGGCGCCGCTGACAGGCTCGCTGGCGTCACGGGAATACCTAGTGGACGGGACCTTCACCGGGTCGGTAACCGGCGGGGGAAGCACGAAGCTCAACGGTGGAACGCTGGAGGCCGGATACCAGATCGGCTGCGGGATCCTCGCGGACGACCTCGAGTCCCTCAGCACGGCCCAGATCACGCCGGGCGTCGCGATCCCGTTCGTCAGCGGCTCGATCTTCCCGGTAACCCTCTCCGCCAACGTCGCTGAACAGCTCAAGATCGACCTCAAGCCCGGCGCCGTGAACATCGTGTCGGTCGACAAGAAGTCGTTCAAGGGCACCGCCCCCCGTATCCAGATCACCGGTCTGCGGATCAAATTCGACCTGTGCGCCGGTCAGTCGTTTATCCGGTCGTACGCGACGTTGACCAGCTCGACCGACAACACCGACGACGTCATCACCTACCTTGGGGTCACCAAGGTCGTTTGATGCGATAGTGCGCAGTCGAGGACCCTCGGCGTCGGGTGTGCTGACCAGCCACCCGCTCCGGGGGTCTTCGTCTTGCTCCTTCGACTTTGCTCCACGCCGCTCAAGGCACACTTCTGGAAGGTCGGCCCGTTACGTCCAGATGTCCGTTTGACAAGCGCGCCGGATCTGCCGACGACGCCGACTCGATAGGCACCGGGTCTCAACTGTTGTTCGTCCGTTTACCGTTTGGACACCCGGTCGATCAAAGATTTCACGGGACAGATCCGGTAGATCCCATGGGGATTCGAACGACGAGAGGCGCCGACGCGACATGTTGAATCGTTTTGCCACCTTGGCTGCTGTTTGCGTGCTGAATCCGGTCTGGATGGCTCCACTCGCCATGGCGGACCCCCCTCCGCCGCCTCCTGACGCCGGAGCTCCGCCGATCACCGGAGCGGTCGCGTCGGAGGTTCCAGGTATTGCGCATACGCAGGACGGCCGGACGTTGACGGTGTCCGCGAAGGACGAGACCGAATTGCCGGTGGCACCGCTGACGACCGCGTTGTCGTCGCGCGACTGGATGGTCGGCGGCACCTTCATGGGGCAGGTGACGGGTTCGGTGAACGGCGGTTCGCTGGAGGCCGGCTATCAGATCGGTTGCGGCATCGCCATGGACAAGATCAAGCTGGACGGTTCGCTCGGCGTCTCCACCAACAGCGGAACATTGGGGGCCACTGGTGTGCTCGGCTTTCCCACCGCCCTCACCTTCCCGATCCAGGGAGTGATCGAGGTGGAGCCCAGGCCCGGCGAGGTCATCAACGTTCCGGTGGACAAGAAGACCTTCAAGGGCACGAACTCGCGCGTCACGCTCAACAGTGTTCACATCAAGATCGACAACTGCATCGGCGCGTCGTCGCTTCGGTCGTACGCGGTGTTGACCAGTTCCGGCACGGACAGCGACGACATCGTCGCCTACTACGGCGTCACGCAGACGTTCTGACGTTAGGTGTGTCTGACATCAGACATCGAGTCGCGAATACGTGAGCCGAAGGAGATGCCCAGTCATGACTAGCCGAGATCGAAGGACAGTCGTCAGAGGCGTCGCTGCGAACGTCGCGGTGGCCGGGGTGCTCTCCGTTGGTGCGGCGGTCGCCTGTGCGGCGACCGCCGCTGCCGATCCTGACGCTCCAGATCCACCGCCGGCGAACGGGATGCTCAACGACGTCGGCTCAACGTTGGCGCGGGCTCAGCAAAGCCCGCTGGGCCCCGCGGGCTTACCCCTGGGCGTCTTAGTCGGTTCGGACACACCGACGTCGAACATGGACTTCCTGTTGAGCCAGCGTCCGCTTCCCGGGGTCCAGGGGGCGGCGGCGCCGCCGGACAATAGTGTCCTCGCCCCTTCCGGGGCCCTCCTGCCAAATAACTTCGCGCTGGCGGACCAAGGCCAAACTTCGATGTACAGCGTGCCGGCGCCGAACAACGATCCAAATCCCGGCGTCTGGGATTACCTGAAGGGGGCGCACGGCCTTTGGCACCAAGGGATGGGCCGCATGGACCAGGACGAACTCGGGCAGCCGCTGCCAGGGACCGCGCCCCCACCCGGGACGAATCTTCCCGCAGGCCCGATGGACTTCTTGCCCGATCCGGCGCCGCCTTCTGGCGTCCCGCCGCCAGCGCCGCTGCCGGGTGGGTGAACGGGCTCTGGACTCAGCGGACACCCGCGCCGTGTTGGTCTACACGCGCCTCGTCGATTGACTCGATATCCCGCTGCGCGACAAGGAACGAGGTGCGCATTACGCCCTTGCCCTTGATCTCCACGTCGCCGCGAAGCTCGAGCACGAACATATCGTTGAGGCGTTCGGAAACCTCCTGCGGCACTTGTATGCGTCCCTCGACGCCAGACGATTCCATCCGCGCGGCGACGTTCACCGCGTCACCCCATACGTCGTAAAAGAATCTGTGGGTGCCGACCACGCCCGCGACCACGGGGCCGACGCCTATGCCGATCCGGATGGGCACGATCTGCCCCATCATGTCGGTGAGCCCCGCGATTGCGTCGCTCATGTTGAGTGCCAGGCAGGCGAGCGCTTCGAGATGGTCCTGGCGCGGCTCGGGCACGCCGCTGACGACGATGTAGCAGTCGCCGCTGGTCTTGATCTTCTCGAGTCCGTGCTTCTCCACGAGTCGGTCGAACTCGGTGTAGAGGCGGTTGAGAAACTCGACCAAGTCGGCCGGTGTCGACTGGCTGGCTCGCTCGGTGTACCCGGCGATGTCGGCGAACAAGACCGAGGCGTCGTCGTACTTGTCGGCGATGATCGTGGTGGCCGGGTTCTTCAGCCGGGTGGCGATGCTGGCCGGAAGAATGTTGGCCAGTAACGACTCGGAACGGTTGTACTCGTCTTCCATCGCTTCTTCGGCTCGCTCGATTTCGCGCAGCGCGTACCAGACGGTGGCCACGGCCATGATGCACGCCGTCGTCACCGAGGTCACAAAGCCGACGGGAACGGCCCATCCCGGTTGCAGGCCCGTGTCGGCGGGGACGGTGAACTGCAAGGCGATGACGATGCCCGCGCCGATCGTGACGAGCACGCACGCGAGCACGACGTGCTCGATGCCCATCACCAAGACCGCGATGGTGGCCGAGACGAGGAAGTAAAACTGCAGCCCCGCCCCGGTGCCGACGTTCCAGGTCAACACGGCCAGAACCACATATGACGTGACGATAAAGGTCAGCTGGGCGAAGAGTGCGCCGTACCGATGCAGCAGGGGAACCGAAACGAAGACGGCTGTCGCGAAAAAATTGATGACCGCGATACGCCAAACCCCGTTCTCGGTCACCAATTGCATCACCGCGAAGCTGGCGGTAACGAACGCGGCGATGGTCGCGGTGATATTGACGACCTTGCGGCTGCGCGCGATCCGGTCGGCGTAGTGCTGGTTGCGGGCCGGGGTCTGTGGGCGAAGGCGCATCGGTGGACCGCAGAAGGTCCGTGCGATCGGTCCTGCTGCCGAATCCTCGACCTCGGCGGCCATGGGTACAGCCTATCGGGACGCACTGACGAGGGGCCACCTCGTATTCACGTGCGGCTTGCTTTGAGAACCCCGGCTCTCCTGGGGCTTCGCACGCGAGGTCAGATGGCATCCGGATCCTGTTGGAGCCCAGTGGGAATCGCGGGTGCCACGTCCGGGTCATCGCCGTTGGTCGACAGAATCGGCGACACGGTGTCGTCGGTGCGCGGCACCGCAACCGCCCCCTCACCGTCGGCGCTGTCCTCCGGGTCGTTGCCCCCTGGGCTCCCATCGACCGACAATTGGTCGGCGTCAGCGCTGACGGCGTCCTGCGTCGGCGCGGTAGTCGCGGCCTCCGCCCGGGCAGATCCCTCGACCGCCGGACGGGTGGGGTCATGCGGCGGCGGCTCCGGCGGGCCGGCCGCGACGAGGACCTCCTCCGGTTCCTCCTCCGGTTCCGGCTCCGGTTCCGGCACCCCCGGCGGTATGCGCTCGTCGCGCAGACCGATCTCGCCGAGCCCGAGCCGGGCATGCAGCCGTTTCAAAGGCGTTGGCGCCCACCAGCACTCGTCGCCGAGCAGCTTCATGACCGATGGCACCAAGAACATCCGGACCACCGTCGCGTCCAGCACCAGCGCCGTGATCAGACCGAACGCCAGGTACTTCATCATCACCAGGTCTGACAACACGAAGGTGCCTGCCACCACCGCGAGGACCAACGCGGCTGCGGTGATCAGGCGGCCGGTGGTCGCCGTGCCGATCCGCACGGCCTCGGTGGTGGGCATGCCGCGCGCGCGGGCCTCGACCATGCGCGACACGAGGAAAACCTCGTAGTCGGTCGACAGGCCGAAGACCACGGCGACGATCAGACCGATCACCGGGGCGGTCAGCGGGGTGGGCGTGAAGTTCAACAATCCAGAAAAGTGGCCGTCGACAAAGATCCACGTCAATACGCCCAGCGTCGAGCCGAGCGTCAGCACGCTCATCAGTGCCGCCTTGATCGGCAGTACCAGTGACCCGAACGCCAGGAACATCAGCAGCACCGTGGTGCTGAGCAAAATCACGGCCATCAGCGGCAGCTTGTCGAAGATGCTCTGGATGCTGTCGTGTTCGAGCGCGGGTGTGCCGCCGACCCACACGATCTCGCCGCGCTGCGGTGAGAGCGCCCGTAACGCATCGATCTTCGCGGCAGCGTCATTGCGGCTCACCAGGCCGCTCTGGATCACCCGGACCGACGGATCCTTCGACGCGCCGTCGAGGTAAGGCCGCTCCTTCCACATGTTCGCCGGGTTGTTGTCCGGGTCGATGAAGCCCGAGATGGCCATCGCCTTGCTGCGGAGCAGCGCGACCTGATCGTCGGTGACCGGCCGGTGGTTGGAACTCTGGATCACCAGCGTGAGCGGCTCGGTGCGGAACCCGGGGAAGATCCGGTCGAACTCCTCTTGCGCCTGGCGCACCGAGTTGTGCGGCGGCAGATACTTTTCGCTGATACCACCGAAGGACAGTCTGCCCAGCGGGACCATCAGCAGAATCATGATGATGACAATGGGGGTAGCGAACGCGATCGGCCGCTTCATCACCCGGTTTGCCAGCCTGCCCCAGAAGCCGTTCTCGACCTGTTGGCGGGTCTTGGTCTTCTGTACCCGCGCGCCCAGCCAGTGCAGCCACCAATTGGTGGGTTTCCAGTTGCGGAAGAACGGCACCCGCAGGAATGAGTACACACCCAAGGAGTCGACGTTGCGGCCCAGATAGGCCAGGCAGGCAGGCAGCACGGTGATCGACAGGATCGCCGACAACATGACCGAGGCGATCATGGCGTAGGTCAGCGATTTGAGGAAGCCCTGCGGAAACAGGAACAAGCTGGCCGCGGACGCCACGACGAGCACCGCCGAGAACGTCACGGTTCGCCCGGCCGTCGCAACGGTGTGGCGCACCGCGGTTTCGGTGTCGTTGCCCTCGGCGATCTCCTCGCGGAAGCGGCTGACCACGAAGAGGCCGTAGTCAACGGCGATACCGAGACCGATCAGTGTCACCACCGGTTGCGCGAAGAAATGCACGGGCCCCGATATCGCGACCAGTCGCAGGATGCCCAGCGAGCCGGCGATGGACAGCGCGCCGACCATCGCGGGCAGGCTCGCCGCGACCGCGCCACCGAACACGAAGAACAGCACCACCGCCACCAACGGCAGCGCCAACACTTCGGCCCGCTTCTGGTCTTCGCCGACGGTCCCGGTCAGCTCGTCGGCCAACGGCTGCAAACCGGCCAGTTTCACGTCGACACCGGGGATGGCCAAGTCGTGCTGGACCGCTTTGTAATTGTTCAGAATGGTGTCGTCGTCATTGCCCTTAAGCTGAATCGACATGAACGCGTGCTTCTTTGACGCATCGGCCATGCTTCGCAGCAGGTCGGGGCTCTTGAAATAGCCGATCGAGCGAAGAATCTGGCTCGGGTGCTTCTTTTCGACCTGGGCAAGGTTGTTGAGGATCTTCTTGGCAAAATCGCGGTCGTCGACGGTCTTGCCGGCCGGGGCGGTGTAGATCGCTACGATGTGGCCTGACGTGTCGCGCCCGTACACCTGGTCAGCGAGCCGGGCCGCCTTCGCCGACTCGCTGCTGTCGTCGTAGAAGCCGCTCCGGGTGATATGTGCGCCCAGACTCAGCCCGAGCACGCCGCCACCCACGCACACCGCCACCATCACTACGATCACGATGAATCGGTAGCGGTATACCGTTCGACCCCACCAGGTGAAAACGTCGACTCCTCACTGCACTCGCTGGGCGACCCTCGCATGAGCTCAATGCAATTGTCGTACGCGGGAGGCGACTACGGAGGACCGTGCACCATTTTGGTGTCTATCACATCCCCACCTGGCGGGCCCAGGACACTCACGGCGTGGACTGGCGCGCCGCACAGTGCCCGGGGCCGTCCGTCAGCAGGTTCGGGTACGGGTCGAGCCCCCGCCGCGCGGGCCGCATCGTCGCGAATCCAGTGTCAGCGCTGGGCGCCGGTCCCGCTTGACGTGACGCGACCCGCGGCGAAGGCGGCGGCCTGGCCCGTCATGCCGTTCACCGCATACAGAGTGTGCGCGCCGTTGTCGTTGCCGGCCGGCGAGCAGATCGGGTCCTCGGGGATGCAGAGGTCGATGGTCTTTCCCGAATAGAGGTGACCGACCGTGATCGGCGGGGCGTCCCTGTCGATGCTGTTCAGGAACCCGTTCGATGGCTTTCCGAAGAGGGCCACCGCAGCGACATGATCGGCTATGCCCGGGGGCAACGGGCCGCTGATGCCCGCCGGCGGGGTGAAGCCGGCCGGTATTGCGTCCGCGGTGATGTAACCGATCACGGCCGCGCCTTGCGAGTATCCGCCAAGCACCATCTTCGTGTCCGGGCAGTTCGCGGCGATGTCGCGGACACGATTGCTGGCGTCAATAACACCGTCGGCGGCGGTAGCGAAATCCAGAGACGCGGGATAATTCACCGCGTATACGTCGACCGATCTCCCGCCGACTTGCGAACGCAGCGCATCAACGAATGTCTGCCCGGTCAGACCGACACCAGGTGGCTCAAACGTGCCGCGTGCGAACACCACCTCGACATCAGAGCACGGCGCAGCGGATGCGGACGGAGTGCCGATCGGTTGGCTCAGCAGCGCCGAAGTCGTCACCACTGCCGCACCGAACAAACGACTGATCATCCTCATTTCGACACCACCGCCTTACCTCGTTCCCGACCCGGCGCTGGGCCCCTCCGTGCCTGCTCCCATGACCCACTCCGGAGATGACGCCGGTTTGTACCCGGTAGCGCACCCTTCCAAACAACAGATTGCCGCACGTGGCCGTATGTGACGGACTCCACATCGACGGGGCGGACGAATTTGATGCGGACGTATTTCCAGAACGTCGCGACGGGACTCACTTTGGAGGGCAGAATGTCGTCTTGGCACCTGTCAGGCTGACTCGTCTTCGACTGTTGTGCAAGCGTTTGACTGACGTGCGTATTTCGGGTCTACTGTGTCGGGTGGACGTCGCCGTCGCGCGACGCCGTCCGGCAATCGGATTGGAGGTGGCCCGTGGCCAAGCGAAGAACCGCGTTCCTCCACGCAGGCACATTCGGGAAAAAGCTGGGTTAGCCGCCGCGGTCCGCGTGGATATTCGCCGCTGTCGATTCGATACCGCCGCCACCGAAATGAGGACCGCCGATGACCGAAATCTGCGCCGGTCTGACCTTCGCGCAGCGGGCAGACGGCTCCTGATCGTGACCGCCGGGTACGGACTGGCCGCACAATTGGCCAAGCGACGATACCTGCGACATCAACAAATCTGGCTGTAACCCAATCCGCGAAGTCTGTCTCGACAAGAATGTCTTGTTGAGACCGCTTGCAGCAGTGGACCAATCGCGGAGTGGCTAAGGAGGAACAAAGTGAGTACATCGCACACCGGTTCAGGCGCCGGGCGGCCGGTAATTCATCTCTCGCAGCTGCTGCGCGCGCCGGTGCTGGCCCGCTCGGGTGACGAGGTGGGCCGGGTCGACGACGTGATCGTGCGGCTACGGGGGGCTGACGAGTATCCGCTGGTGACCGGGATCGTCGCCGGGGTCGCTGGTCGGCAAGTCTTCGTCGGCAGCAAGTCGATTCACGAATACGCAGCTGACCGAGTGGTGTTGGCCAAGAACAAGCTTGACCTTCGAAGTTTCGAGCGCCGCGAGGGTGAGGTACTGCTGCGCGCCGATGTGATGGGGCACCGGCTGATCGACGTTGCCGCGGTCGAGCTGGTGCGTGCTTATGACGTGGAGCTGGAGGACACCGGCGAGGGGTTGGTGCTCGCACGGATCGACACTCGCCGCCCACCGAGGCTGTTCGGATTGATCAGACGATCAGGCGGGCCCTCGGCGCGGGATTGGAAAGCCTTCGAGCCCTTAATCGGCCACGCCCAGTCGCGGGCCGTGCGGCGGTTGTCGGGCCGGGTGGGGGGGTTGAAACCCGCCGAGATCGCCGACCTGCTCGAGGACGCCGACAAGGCCGAGGGCGGCGAAATCCTCGACGAGGTGCGCAGCGACCCTGAGCTGGAAGCCGACGTGTTCGAGGAACTCGACCCCGACAAGGCCAGGCGACTACTGAATGACATGCCTGACGCGGAGGTCGCCGCGCTGCTCGGCCGGATGCGCGCCGATGATGCTGCCGACGCCATCGCCGACCTTCGCCAGTCGCGGCGCCGCCGCGTGCTCGATCTGATGCCCGCACCCCAGCGCACCAAGGTGATCACCCTGATGGGGTTCAATCCCGACAGCGCCGGCGGGCTGATGAACGTCGACTTCGTCTCGTGCGTGGCCACGACCACCGCCGCGGAGGCGATCGCGCTGATCAGCTCCGCTCGGACGGTGCAGCCCGAGGCGCTGATCAAGATGCACGTTATCGACGACGACAAGCACCTGACCGGAGTGGTGTCCGTGATCGCCCTGCTGCAGGCTGAGCCCACGGAGACCGTTGCGGAGCTGATGGATTCGGACCCGGTGCGGGTGACCCCCGAAGCCGATTTCACCGATATCGCGCTGTTGATGGCTGATTACAACCTGTACTCCATCCCGGTGGTCGACGACGACGACCGGGTGCTGGGTGTTGTCACGGTAGATGACGTGCTAGAGGCGACCATTCCGGAGGACTGGCGCCGCCGCGAACCTGCGCCGCGTCCGTCCCGCGAGATCCAGCCCGTCGATGAGCGCGACGTGCCGACGCGAGGAGGCGAGGGACCGTGACCACCGACGACCAGACGACCCTCGGTCCGGACGACGCGCCGCGCGCCGCGGTGCTCGACAGCGCGCATTTGGGTGACATCGAGGGTGCGTTCGGCCGCATCAGCATCAGCGAGCATGAGCGGGCCCGCACGATTAAGACCCGGCTGGTGACCCTGCTGGCGATCGTCGGGCCCGGGATCATTGTGATGGTCGGCGACAACGACGCCGGTGGTGTCGCCACCTACGCGCAGGCCGGGCAGAACTACGGTTATTCCCTGCTGTGGGTGCTGTTGCTGCTGATCCCGGTGCTGATCGTCAACCAGGAAATGGTGGTCCGGTTGGGCGCGGTCACCGGGGTCGGGCACGCCCGGTTGATCAACGAACGCTTTGGCCGCGGCTGGGGCTGGTTTTCCGTCGGCGACTTGTTCGTGCTCAACTTCTTGACCATCGTCACCGAGTTCATCGGGATCACGCTGGCCGGCGACTTTTTCGGCCTATCCAGATACGTTGTGGTGCCCATCGGTGCGGCTGCGCTGATCGCGATCACCGCGAGTGGCAGCTTCCGCCGCTGGGAGCGTGCCATGTTCGTGTTCATTGCAGTCACCCTGGTTCAGATCCCGATGCTGCTGATGTCCCACCCGCAGTGGGCGCACGCGGCGAAATCATTCGTGATGCCGACTATCGCAGGCGGAGTCACGTCGGACGCGGTGCTGTTGATCATCGCCATCGTGGGCACCACCGTGGCTCCCTGGCAGTTGTTCTTTCAACAGTCCAACATCGTCGACAAGCGCATCACCCCGCGTTTCATCGGCTATGAACGCGCCGACACCGTGCTGGGCGCGCTCGTGGTGGTAGGTGGTGCGACCGCCCTTTTGATCACCGGCGACTGGGCCGCTCGATCCACTGGCACCGTAGGAGGTTTCACGGATGCCGGCGGCATCGCGCACCTGCTCAGTGTGCACAACGGCCTGCTCGGATCGCTGTTTGCGATCGTGTTGATGGACGCGTCCATTATCGGGGCCGCTGCGGTCACCCTGGCCACCAGCTACGCCTTCGGGGACGTGTTCGGCATCAAACACTCTCTGCACCGAGGCTTTTCCGACGCCAAACAGTTCTACCTGTCCTACAGCGCGATGGTCGTGTTGGCCGCAGCAATCGTCCTCATCCCCGGAGCGCCACTAGGGCTGATCACCACCGCGGTGCAGGCCCTGGCCGGGCTGTTGCTACCCAGCGCCAGCGTGTTTCTATTGCTGCTGTGCAATGACCGGGAAGTGCTGGGGCCGTGGGTGAACCGGCCCTGGCTGAATTGGGTTGCCGGGTTCATCGTCGGAGTGCTCCTGCTGTTATCGGGAATCTTGATGGCCACCACCCTGTTTCCGCATCTGAACGTCGTCACGGTCGCCGGTTACCTGATCCTGGCCATGATCGTCCTCGCCGCCGTCGCCGTTGGGGTGCTGCGTTGGATGACCCGCCGCCAAACCGCGCCGCCGCCGCCGGAACCGGCACGTCCCGTTGATCGCAACACGTGGCGGATGCCGCCCCTGGCCCTGCTGCAGCCGGTGACGTGGTCGCCAGGCACGCGACTCGGCATGATCGCGTTGCGGGCCTACCTGGTCGCCGGTGCGCTACTGCTGGTGGTCAAGGCCATCCAGGTGAGTCGCGGATGACGGGGAAAGGTCTTTCGGTTTACCGGGTCGGCGCAACGACGGGGGTGGTGAGGGTGCCGTGTGTCAGGTACTCATCCAGATTGCGCAGGGTCAGCGCGATCATCGCTGCGCGCGTGCGTGCCGTGGCGCTGCCCACATGCGGCAGCACGACGACGTTGTCCATCTGGCGGAGTTGTTGCGGCACATCCGGTTCGTGGGTGAACACGTCGAGCCCGGCACCGGCGAGCCGTCCGTGGGCCAACAGCTCCACGAGAGCCTGCTCGTCGACGACGCTGCCTCGGGCGATGTTGATGAGATAACCGTCGGGGCCGAGGGCTTCCAGCACGTCACGGCTCACAAGGGGTGGGCCGTCTGTGTCGCCGGCGGTCGCTACCACCAGCACCTGGACGGATTTCGCCAGGTCCACTGGTGACGGCGCGTACTGGTAGCCCGAATTGGGCCGCTCATGGCGGTTGTGATAGCCGATGACACAGTTGAATCCGGTGAGTCGGTGGGCGATCGCTGAACCGATGTGGCCCAGACCAAGGATCCCCACGTGCGCCCCGGTGACGTCCTGCGTCACCGGGTATTGCCCCTCGACCGGCCAGCGGCCGGCGCGCACGTAGCGCTCTGCGGCGCCGAAGCGGCGCATCGTCATCAGCATCAACCCGACCGCGGTGTCGGCCACGCTGCCAATCAGCGCTTCGGCGGTGTTGCTCACGCCGATCCCCAGCCGGCGTGCGGCGTCGATGTCAATCGTGTCGTAGCCATCCAGGTAATGGATGATCGCGCCGAGGTTGGGCAATGCGCCCATCAGCTCGGCGTCGACCGGGGCTTGGCCGGCGTCGACAATCGCTTTGACCGAAGCAGCATGCTCGGCTAGGAAATCCTCGCGCCCGGCATCGATCGGCAGCACCAGAGCGTCGTATTTGGCGGTCAGCGCTTCGGCAAGCGACGGCGGAAGTTCACCTACTTGTAGAACGGTCGTGCCCATCGCAACTCCATTGTCGGAAGTGATCACCTCATCGTCACAGCGGCGCCTCTTGCCGTCATTGGTTGTTCCAACAACGTGGGTACGCCAACAGTGTGCCGACGAACACCAGGGCACCCAGACGGCGATCAGCGGCGGCCAACCCGAAAGTGATACGCCGATCTGTGGCTGGCCGCAGGGGCTACGATTGGAGAGTCGTGCAACGATACGATTGGAGACCAGGACATGAAGAAGATCACCTCCGTCCTAGTCCTTGCCATCGGTGCGGTGACCATAGGCATTAGCGTCGCGCCGCTGGCGGGGGCCGATACGTCCAGCTGTCAACAAATTGGGGCTGCGACAGTGTGCGGGCAGGGCGTCACCAGCGGGGGTCAGCCCGCGGGTCCCACTGTCGGTGCGGGTCAACCTGGCAGTGGCTGCACCAACGCCTACGGCGGCTACCAGAATTGCAACCAGCATTGAGGCCAGGAGTCTCATTGCGGCTGTTGCTGGTCAGGGTGGTTCGAAGGCTGCTGTATGTCCCTGGCCGGCGATAGATAGCCACTTACCCAGGCTTTCTCGGTGCCCTCGGTGAGATTCGAACTCACACTGGACGGGTTTTGAATCCGTTTCCTCTGCCAGTTGGGATACGAGGGCTGGCAGCACTTCACGATAGAGGATGCGCTTTCACAGGTTCCGCCACTCGGGACCTCATCCGGCCGTTGCGGGGCGAAGATGTCGGATGTCACAACCCCGAGGTCGCCGGTAGCCGTCGGTCACGACAGAATGGCACCCATGACCGGGTCATCGTCGGAGGCGCCGAAGCCACACCGCGTCCTCATCGCTGAAGATGAGGCACTCATTCGGCTCGACTTGGCCGAGATGCTGAAAGAAGAGGGATACGAGGTCGTCGGTGAGGCGGGCGACGGCCAGGAGGCGGTGGAACTGGCTGATTCCCTCCAGCCCGACCTGGTGATCATGGATGTCAAGATGCCGCGGCGCGACGGCATCGACGCGGCCAGGGAGATCGCCAGTAAGCGCATCGCGCCGATCGTCGTGCTTACCGCATTCAGCCAACGCGAACTCGTAGAGCGAGCCCGCGACGCGGGTGCGATGGCCTACCTGGTCAAGCCGTTCTCGGCTACCGATCTGGTTCCGGCGATCGAGGTCGCTGTCAGTCGTTTCAGCGAGCTCACCGAACTTGAGCGCGAGGTCGCCACCCTGTCTGAGCGGTTGGAGACCCGCAAACTCGTGGAACGCGCGAAAGGCCTGCTGCAGGCCAAGCAGGGGATGACCGAGCCCGAGGCGTTCCGGTGGATTCAGCGTGCGGCGATGGACCGCCGGACCACGATGAAGCGCGTCGCCGAGGTGGTTCTCGAGACACTCGACACGCCCAAGGACGCCTCGTCTGCCAGCTAGACCGAGCTGGCCAACAACGCGCATGGCAGCGACGGGTTGACTATGTTCAACGCGAGGCGCCGACAGCCGGATGGGTGAGGCGCTCGACGACAACGCCGAGATGGAGGTGACACGTGCACGGTCGCGTGGCGCAAAGCGCCGCTGCTCTGGGAGCCGCCGGTTTGCTCGTCATGGGGATGGCCGGATGTACACAGTCCACGCCGGCCGGCGACAGCACGTCGCAAACGAACCTCAAGATCGTCGAGCAGGTTCCGATCGACGCGAACGGCAAAGAGATCAAACCCCCGGACGTCAGCGCCGCGATCAACCCTGCCGGTGACGGCAAGGCAACCTGCCCGCCGCTCAGCATCGCGATGGCCGGTGCGCTGACGGGGCCCGACGCACAGCTGGGCATCAACATCCAGGACGGCGTGCAGCTCGCTGTCGACAAGCACAATGCGGCCAATCCCGGCTGTCAGATCCAGCTCAAACCGTTCGACACCGAGGGCGACCCACAGAAGGCTACCCAGACCGCACCACAGATCGTCGACGACGCATCCATCGTCGGCCTGGTCGGGCCGGGGTTTTCCGGTGAGACCGAGGCCACCGGAAACACATTCAATCAGGCGGGTCTGGTCGCCGCCACCGCGTCGGCGACGAATGTCTCGCTGTCGCAAAAGGGTTGGCGAACATTCTTCCGCGGCCTCGGCAACGATGGCAGTCAGGGTGAAGCTGTCGCGAATTATCTGAAAAACACCGTTAATGCCAACAAGGTCTGCGTCGTGGATGACAGCACCGCCTATGGAGCCGGGCTCGCACAGGTGGTGCGGAACACCCTCGGGCCGGTCGCACAAGGCAACTGCAACATCTCTGTCAAGAAGGGCGACAAGGACTTCTCGGCGGCGGTGACCCAGATCAAGACCGCGGGACCGGACGCGGTCTTCTACGCCGGGTACTACGCAGAGGCTGCGCCGTTGGTGCAACAGCTGCGCGACGGCGGCGTGACCGCGAAGTTCGTTTCCGGCGACGGCACCAAGGACCCGGAGTTCGTCAAGCAGGCCGGGGCGGCGTCGAAGGACGCGATCCTGTCATGCCCGTGCAGCCCGGCGCCGGCCGCGTTCGCCGATGAGTACACCAAGAAGTTCAACCAGCCTCCCAGCACCTACAGCACCGAGGGGTACGACTTGGGCACCATCATGGTCACAGGCATCGATTCCGGTGCGACCACCCGGCCCCAGCTGCTGGAGTATGTACGGGCCTACAACGGCCCGGGCGTCGCACGTCAATACCAGTGGACGGACACCGGGGAACTGACCAACACCCTGATCTGGATCTACAAGGTCCAATAACCCAGAGGCGGAATGCGTCCGAGATCGAAAATCTCGGACGCATTCGCGTAGACACCCAGGAGCCGCCACCGGATGATCGAAGACTGCGTCGGCCAATGCGCAATTAACGCAGCCAACATCAGCTTCAACTTGGAGGGCCTGCGAAGCGGCTTCTGGCAGCTGACGATCGACGGTCTGGCCTGGGGCGCAATCTATGCACTGGTAGCCGTCGGCTACACGTTGGTGTTCGGAGTGCTGCGACTGATCAACTTTGCGCACTCCGAGATCTTCATGCTCGGCATGTTTGGCGCGTATTTCGCGCTCGAGATGATTCTTGGCTTCACGCCCAGCGGAAATGCCTACAGCTTGGGCATTTTCCTGACCGTCGGCTATCTCGGCATCGCGATGTTGGTCGCAATGGTGGTGTCCGGAGCCGCGGCCATGGGACTCGAGGCAGTGGCCTACCGACCGCTGCGCAAGCGCAACGCAAAGCCGCTCGCCTTCCTCATCACTGCGATCGGCATGTCGTTCGTCCTGCAGGAATTCGTGCACTTCGTGCTGCCGCAACTGCTGCGGGGCTATGGCGGCAGCAACGCCCAGCAGCCCATCATTCTGGTGGTACCCAAGACCCAATTCACCGTGTTCGGGGCCACCATCTCCAACGTCACGCTCGTCATCGTCGGCGCAGCATGCTTTTTCGCGCTGCTCATCGATCTGGCGATCAACGGCACCAAGTTCGGTCGCGGTATCCGCGCGGTGGCCCAGGATCCGACCACCGCGACGCTGATGGGGGTGTCGCGGGAACGCGTCATCATCCTGACGTTCCTGATGGGCGGCCTGCTGGCCGGCGCCGCGGCGTTGTTGTACACACTGAAGGTGCCGCAGGGCATCATCTACTCGGGTGGATTCCTGCTCGGCATCAAAGCCTTCTCCGCGGCGGTCCTGGGCGGCATTGGCAACCTACGCGGCGCGCTGCTCGGCGGCCTGCTGCTGGGTGTGATGGAGAATTACGGGCAGGCGGTGTTCGGGACCCAGTGGCGCGACGTTGTCGCGTTCGTGTTGTTGGTGGTGGTGCTGTTGTTCCGTCCCACCGGGATACTCGGCGAGAGTCTCGGGAAGGCACGGGCATGAGCAGGCGCAGGACACCACTCGCGGCCGGTGACCGCCTGCGGGAATGGTGGGCCGGCCTGACGCGGGCACAGAAGTGGATCTTCGGCGTCGCCGGTTTCGTGGCGATGGCCCTGCTGCCGCTGCACACCCCGCCGTTCCTGAACACCCCGGGTATCAGCTTCGGTGGCACGATGGCGCAGTTCGCGATGGTTGCGCTGATCGCGATCGGCCTCAACGTCGTGGTCGGCCAGGCCGGCCTGCTCGACCTGGGCTACGTTGGCTTCTACGCCGTCGGCGCCTACACCGTTGCGTTGCTGACCAGCCCGAGCAGCCCGTGGAACAAGATGAGCGCGACTGGGTTCTTCAGCCCCAGCTGGGCGTGGTTGTCGTGCGTCCCTCTCGCGATGGCCATCACCGCGCTGGCGGGGCTGATCCTCGGCACACCCACGCTGCGGTTGCGGGGTGACTACCTGGCCATCGTGACGCTCGGTTTCGGCGAGATCATTCGGCTGCTTGCCGACAACCTGTCCGATGTCACCAACGGATCACGAGGACTGCCAGGCATTGCGTTTCCGCTTTACGGTGAGAACAAGGTTCCCGGTGGGTACTTCTCGAGCGGCAACGTCACCGGCCGTGCAAACTACGGCACCTGGTGGTATTGGCTGGGACTCGTGCTGATCGCTTTCATCCTGCTGATCGTCGGCAACCTGGAACGGAGCCGGGTCGGTCGCGCCTGGGTGGCAATCCGCGAGGATGAGGACGCCGCGGAAGTGATGGGCGTCAACACGTTTCGGTTCAAACTGTGGGCGTTCGTGATCGGCGCCGCAGTCGGTGGCCTTTCCGGTGCGCTTTACGCGGGGCAGGTGCAATTCGTGGCGCCTACCAACTTCAACATCATCAACTCGATGCTGTTCTTGTGCGCGGTCGTGCTGGGCGGGCAGGGCAACAAGCTCGGCGTGATCTTCGGGGCGTTTGTGATCGTCTATCTGCCGAACCGGCTGCTCGGCGTCCATTTCATGGGCATCAACCTCGGTGACTTGAAGTATTTGTTCTTCGGCCTGGCGCTCGTCGTGCTGATGATCTTCCGACCCCAGGGTCTGTTCCCGGCCCGTCAGCAACTGCTGGCGTACGTAAGATCGGCGCGGGACATGCTGCGGCGCGGTGAGCCGGTGAGCGAGGAAGCCACATGAGCAGCATTGAAGAAGTGGCCGGCCTGCATCGCGAAGTTCACGCGGCCGAGGGCGAAACCCTGCTGGAGACACGGGATCTCACGGTTCGTTTCGGCGGGCTGCTGGCGCTGGATTCTGTGACCTTCAGTATCCGACGCGGGGAGATCCTCGGCTTGATCGGTCCCAACGGGGCGGGCAAGACGACGTGCTTCAACGCGATCTCCGGCGTCTACCGGCCCAGCGGGGGGATGGTGATTTTCGACGGTGCGCCGCTGGGTCGCATCAAGCGCTATCAGATCACGCGCCGTGGTATCGCCCGTACCTTCCAGAACATCCGGTTGTGGGGCGAGATGACCGCGCTGGAGAACGTCGTGGTTGGCACCGACGCGCGGCACAAGACCTCGGTGCCAGGGGCCATTGTTCGAAGCCCGCGGCACCGCCGCGAGGAGCGAGACGCCATCGAACGTGCGGCGGCTCTGCTGCATTTCGTCGGCATAGCTCACCGGGGACAAGAAAAGGCCAAGAACCTGCCCTATGGCGACCAGCGGCGCCTGGAGATCGCACGCGCTCTGGCAACAGAACCCAAGCTGTTGTGCCTCGACGAGCCGGCCGCCGGGTTCAATGCAGGCGAGAAAGCCGCTCTGATCGAATTGATCAACAAGATCCGGGACGACGGGTACACCGTGTTGCTTATCGAGCACGACATGCGGCTGGTGATGGGTGTCACCGACCGTATCGTGGTGTTGGAGTTCGGCCGGAAGATCGCCGAAGGCGTGCCGGCCCAGATCCGTGAAGACCCCGCGGTCATCGCCGCCTACCTGGGGGTGCCCGATGACGACGCCTGACGGGCAGGTCCTACTCGAGGTGCGCGACATCGTGGTCCATTACGGCCGGATCGAGGCCTTACACGGCGTTTCACTCGTCGTTCGAGAGGGCGAGCTGGTCACGCTGCTGGGCTCCAACGGAGCGGGCAAGACCACCACGATGCGGGCGATTTCGGGACTGCTCCCGCTGAGCCGGGGCTCGGTCTGGTTCGAAGGCCAAGACATCTCCCGCATGAAGGCCCACCGGCGGGTGGCCGACGGCGTCATCCAGGCGCCCGAGGGCCGAGGCGTTTTCCCGGGGATGACCGTGACCGAGAACATCGAAATGGGCTGTTACGGGAGGAAGTTCCCGTCCAGGGCCGAGCACCGGGAGAAGTTGGATTGGGTCTTCGAGACTTTTCCTCGGCTGGCCGAAAGACGCAACCAGGTCGGCGGCACGCTGTCGGGCGGTGAACAGCAGATGCTCGCGATCGGGCGGTCCCTGATGGCGCGGCCACGAGTGCTTCTGCTCGATGAGCCGTCGATGGGATTGGCGCCGATGGTTATTCAGCAGATCTTCGGCATCATCGCCGAAATCAACTCGCAGGGCACTACCGTGCTGTTGGTGGAGCAGAACGCCCAGCAAGCCCTGAGCCGCTCGGACCGCGCCTATATCCTCGAGACCGGCACCGTCACCCGCGAGGGGGCGGCGCGCGAGCTTTTGCATGATGACAGCGTGCGGGCCGCCTATCTCGGCGTTGCGTGAACCGTGACAACCGGAGGCGGGACCCGGTTCCGACGAACGAAGCTGTTGCGGGTGATGACCGCGATAGGACTCGCCGTCTTGATCGCCGCTGCGGCCGCACTGATCGTCCGCCTGGACTCGGTTCAGCGGGGTATCGTCGTCCAAGCTCAGATCGACCAGAACGGGCAGGTGGTTCCGGCAGGGAACACCGTTTCCGCGAACCCCGCCGGCAGCGGCAACGCGATCTGCCCTCCGCTATCGATCGCGGTGGCCGGTGCGCTCAGCGGCCCAGACGCCGAGACCGGCATCAACATCAACAACGGGGTGCAACTGGCGATCGAGACGCACAACGCCGCCAACGCGGGATGCCAGGTTCAGATCAAGGAATTCGACACCGGCGGCGATCCCCAGCGGGTGAGCGCCCTCGCGCCGCAAATCGTCGCGGACGCGTACACGGTCGGCTTGATCGGCCCTAGTTTCTCCGGGATCGCCGAGGCCACGGGCGCCTTGTTCGAGGCAACCGGCCTGCCGGCGGCGACCGCTTCTGCGTCTAGAAGCTCACTGTCGGAGCGGGGTTGGCGGACCTTCTTCCGGGCCGTCGCCAGCGACGAGGCGCAGGGCCGCGCGGTGGCCAACTACCTGAAGACCACCCTCCGGTACACCAAGGTGTGCGTCATCAGCGACGGCACTCCGTACGGTGATGCCGCAGGATCGGCCGCCGACGAAACACTTGGTCCGCTGTCGCCGACGGCCTGCCGATTCTCGGGCACATCGGCGGACAACCAGTTCGGTCAAGCCGTTGACCGGATGAGGACCGCCGGCCCGGACGCCATCCTGCGCACCGGCTCGTCCGCGGGCGCTCCCGAGTTCCTGCGGCGGCTGCGCGAGGCGGGGATCCGGCCGGCTTTCATCTCCGCTCAGGGCATTGCGAACACGCAATTCGTCGCGCAGGCAGGAGATTCCGGGACGGGCGCATTGCTGTCGTGTCCGTGCAGCCCGGACCCCCAGTGGTTCACCAAGCAGTATGGCGCAAAGTTCGGCTCAAACCCCGGTGCCTACAGCGCCGAGGGCTATGACCTCGCGACCATCATGCTCAACGGCATTGACGCGGGAATGCTGGTCCGGCCACAGATGCTGGACTGGATGCGGCACTACAACGGCTGGGGTGTGGCGCGCCGGTACCGGTGGACCGATACCGGAGAGCTGACGGATCCGACGGTGTGGATCTACAAGGTACAGTGAGTTTTTCGGAGTTTTTCGGTGGGCGTCAGCGGGCGACGATCACGGATGACCCGTGGCCGAACAGGCCCTGGTTAGCGGTGATGCCGACCTTGGCACCCTCGACCTGTCGGCCCACCGCCTGGCCGCGCAGCTGCCAGTTCAGTTCGCAGACCTGTGCGATGGCCTGCGCCGGGATCGCTTCGCCGAAGCACGCCAGCCCGCCGGACGGGTTCACCGGTACGCGGCCGCCTATCGTCGTCGCCCCGCTTCGCAGCAGCGTCTCCGCCTCCCCTTTGGCGCATAGCCCGAGATGCTCGTACCAGTCGAGTTCGAGGGCAGTGGACAGGTCGTAGACCTCGGCGAGCCCGATGTCCCCGGGCTCGACAGCGGCTTCCGCGTATGCGGCGTCGATGATCTGGTCCTTGAACACACGCTCCGGCGCGGCGATCGCCGCAGTGGAGTCCGTTGCAATATCGGGTAATTCGGGTAAGTGCTGCGGGTAGCGCGGGGTGACGGTACTGACCGCACGCACGGACGGCACGCCGTCAAGCGAGCCGAGATGCTTGCGGGCGAAGTCGGCGCCGGCCACCACCAACGCGGCCGCGCCGTCGGATGTCGCGCAAATGTCCAACAACCGCAACGGATCCGACACCACTGGGCTGGCCAACACATCGGCGACCGAGGATTCCTTGCGGTACCGGGCATTCGGGTTTTGCAAGCCATGCTTGGAGTTCTTGACCTTCACCTGCGCGAAGTCCTCGGCCGTCGCGCCGTACAGATCCATGCGCCGCCGGGCGAGCAACGCGAAGTACACGGTGTTCGTTGCGCCGATCAGGTGGAACCGCTGCCAGTCCGGATCGTTGCGGCGTTCACCACCCACCGGGGCGAAGAATCCCTTCGGTGTCGTGTCGGCGCCCACCACCAGCGCGACATCGCAGAACCCGGCCAGGATGTTCGCGCGGGCACTCTGCAGCGCCTGCGACCCGCTGGCGCAGGCCGCGTAGCTTGAGCTCACCGGCACGCCGTTCCAGCCCAGCTTCTGCGCGAACGTCGCGCCGGCGACAAACCCCGGATAACCGTTGCGGATCGTGTCGGCCCCCGCGACGAGCTGGATCTGCCGCCAGTCCAGGCCCGATTCGGCCAGTGCCGCCCGCGCCGCGACCATGCCGTACTCGGTGAAGTCGTTGCCCCACTTGCCCCAGGGGTGCATCCCGGCACCGAGGATGTAGACGGGTTCGGGTGTCATGCGATCCTCCACACGTAGACGGTCCGCTCGACGCCGTCGTCATCGCGATACAGCGGCTCGATGGCCAATTCCATCTCCATGCCGACCGTCAAATCCTCGGCCAGGGTGCCGGTAACGACCTTGCCGAGCACGATCAGCCCCTCGTCGGCCAGCTGCACCGCGGCGACCGCGTACGGCTCGAACGGGTCACGCGCGGGATAGGGCGGCGGCGGCGGATAGCGGTTCTCGGCGTAGCTCCACAGCGTGCCGCGGCGCGACAGCGCGACCGCCTCCAGCCGGCCGCTCTCGCAGGCGGGGTTGGGGCAGTCCAGCGACCGCGGTGGGAAGACATAGGTCCCGCAGAGCGGGCAGCGGCTGCCGATCAGATGCGGCGAGCCCGATTCGTCGGTGGCGAACCAGCCGTCGATCGCCGGTTTCGCCTCATCAATAGCTCCTGGCACGCGATCAGCCTACCGAGGAAGGTGGCAGAACTGAAACATGTTCCAGTTTGTCCGCGGCTGACGTGATGTCACCGCGGGTGCCTAGAGTAGGGCCGTGAGCCCAGCACGGACCGCATCGAGCTCGGCGCGACCCGCCGCATCAGCGCGCCGCGACACTGCCGACGACCGGCCCGTTTTGATGCTGCTGGACGGCAATTCACTGGCCTTCCGCGCCTTCTACGCGTTGCCGGCGGAGAATTTCAAGACCCAGGGTGGGCTGACCACGAACGCGGTCTACGGGTTCACCGCGATGTTGATCAACCTGCTGCGCGACGAGGCGCCTACGCACGTCGCGGCGGCATTCGACGTGTCACGCCAGACGTTCCGCTCCGATAAGTACCCGGAGTACAAGGCCAACCGGTCCGCCACGCCTGACGAGTTCCGCGGCCAGATCGAGATCACCAAGGAGGTGCTCGTAGCCCTGGGCATCACTGTCCTCGCCGAGGCGGGCTTCGAAGCCGACGATGTCATCGCGACGTTGGCGACGCAGGCCGAAGCCGCCGGATTCCGGGTCCTGGTCGTCACCGGTGACCGCGACTCGTTGCAGCTCGTCACCGAGCACGTAACCGTTCTGTATCCGATCAAGGGGGTCAGTGAACTGACCCGTTTCACCCCCGAGGCAGTGCTCGAGAAGTACGGGCTCACTCCGCGGCAGTACCCCGACTTCGCCGCGCTGCGCGGTGATCCCAGCGACAACCTGCCCGGCATCCCCGGCGTCGGGGAGAAGACCGCGTCCAAATGGATCGCCGAGTACGGCTCGCTCCAGACCCTCGTCGACGACGTCGATTCGGTACGTGGCAAGGTGGGCGATGCGTTGCGCGCCAACCTTTCTCGCGTGGTGCTGAACCGTGAGCTGACCGACCTGGTCCGTGATGTGCCGTTGGCCCAGACACCCGACATGCTGCGCATGCAGCCCTGGGACCGCGACCACATCCACCGGCTGTTCGACGACCTGGAATTCCGGGTGCTGCGAGACCGGCTGTTCGACACGCTGGCAGCGGTCGAACCGGAGGTCGACGAAGGCTTCGACGTCCGCGGCGGCGCCTTGGCCCCCGGCGGCGTGGCGGACTGGCTGGAAGAGCACGTGAGAGACGGCCGCAGAGCGGGCCTGTCGGTGGTCGGCACGAACGCAGTGGCCGACGGAGACGCCACCGCGGTCACGGTCGCCGCCGCCGACGGCGAGTCCGCATACATCGACACCACGACGATGACGTCCGACGATGAGACGGCACTCGGAGGCTGGCTGGCCGACGAGAACCAGCCGAAGGCCTTGCATGAGGCGAAGTGGGCAATCCACGATCTGGCGGCGCGCGGATGGGAGCTGCACGGAATCACCTCCGACACCGCTCTCGCCGCGTACCTGGTTCGCCCCGGTCAGCGCAGCTTCACCCTCGAGGATCTGTCGCTTCGGTACTTGCGCCGGGAATTGCGCGCCGACAATCCCGAACAAGCGCAGCTGTCCCTGCTCGACGACAACGACGGGGTCGACGACCAGGCCGTGCAAGCCCAGATTCTGCGCGCCAGAGCGGTTCTCGACCTGGCAGACGCGCTGGACACCGAACTGACACGGATAGACTCCGCGGCGTTGCTCAACGACATGGAGTTGCCCGTTCAGCAAGTACTGGCGGGTATCGAAAAGGCCGGTATCGCAGTAGATCTCGGGCAGCTGACCGGTTTACAGCAGCAGTTCGCCGAGCAGATACGCGACGCCGCCGAGGCGGCGTACGGCGTGATCGGCAAGCAGATCAACCTCGGGTCGCCAAAACAGTTGCAGGTTGTGCTGTTTGACGAGCTCGAGATGCCCAAGACCAAGCGCACCAAGACCGGCTACACGACAGATGCTGATGCGTTGCAGTCGCTGTACGAGAAGACGGGCCACCCGTTCCTGCAGCATTTGTTGACCCATCGTGACGTCACCCGGCTCAAGGTCACCGTCGACGGGCTGCTGAACTCGGTGGCAACTGACGGCCGGATTCACACCACGTTCAACCAGACCATCGCCGCAACCGGGCGGCTGTCGTCGACCGAGCCCAACCTGCAGAACATCCCGATCCGCACCGACGCAGGCCGGCTGATTCGCAATGCGTTCGTGGTCGGAAATGGCTACGCCGAGTTGATGACCGCCGACTACAGCCAGATCGAGATGCGGATCATGGCGCACCTGTCACACGACGAAGGGCTGATCGAGGCGTTCCGGACCGGTGAGGACCTGCACTCCTTCGTCGCATCACGCGCGTTCGGGGTGCCGATCGGGGAAGTCACGCCCGAATTGCGGCGGCGGGTCAAGGCGATGTCCTACGGGTTGGCCTACGGGCTGAGCGCCTACGGCCTGGCCCAACAGCTGAAGATCTCCACCGAAGAAGCGAAGGACCAGATGGACCAGTACTTCGCGCGCTTCGGCGGGGTGCGCGACTACCTGCACGAGGTGGTCGACCAGGCCCGCAAGGACGGCTACACGTCCACGGTGCTCGGCCGGCGTCGCTACCTGCCCGAACTGGACAGCAGCAACCGTCAGGTCCGGGAGGCGGCCGAGCGCGCTGCGCTCAACGCCCCCATCCAGGGCAGCGCCGCCGACATCATCAAAGTCGCGATGATCGAGGTCGACAACGCGCTCACGTCGTCGGGACTGAAATCGCGGATGCTACTGCAGGTGCACGACGAATTGCTGTTCGAAGTGGCGCCTGGCGAGCGCGGCGAGCTCGAAGCGCTGGTGCGCGACAAGATGGGTAGCGCCTACCCGCTGGATGTGTCGTTGGAGGTGTCCGTCGGTTACGGCAGCAGCTGGGATTCCGCGGCGCACTAGGTACCCGGCGCGCGGTACCCGACCAGCGACTGCAGCACGGGTGCGGCTGCGCGCGCCGCCATGACCCCGTACGCCTCCTCGTTCTGCAGCGCGAACACCTGCTGGTCGCCGAGGCCACGCTCGATGCGGTCGCGCACGAAGGCCAGCTCCACCACCTGGGCGGCGAAGTTTTTGACCGCCTTGCCCGCGGGCGGCCCCCCGAACCGGGTCGCTTCGGCGATCGCCGAGCGCCGGGTGCGGATGGAGCCCAGCCACGTCGCTTCGTTGGGGGTCACCAGGCCGGCCGCCACCATGCCGGGCAGCTTGGCGGCAACAACGCGCTGCTCCCTGCGGCGGCTGGCGAGGCCGAGTCCGATCGCCAGCGCGAAGATCGGCACCATCCATAGCACGTAGACCAGAAGGTAGACCTTCGGGCCGAGCAGCGACGAGCCGTTCCACAACGCGTGCATGATCACCGCGCCGATGTAGCCGAGCAGGATATAGGCGATCTTCGCGATGATGTTTCGCTGCTGCAGCGCGAAATAGACCCCGATGCCGGTCATCGTGGTGAACAACGGGTGGGCGAACGGTCCCATGATCAGCCGCAACCCGGCGGTGACCAGCGACCCGGCGATCGAGTGGGCCGTTGCGATATAGCCGATGTCCTCCAGCCAGGCGAAGCCCGCTGCGATGACTCCCGCGTAGACCAGGCAGTCGGTCAGCGAGTTGAGCTCGTTGCGCCTGCGGCCTGTCATCAAGATCAGCAAGAACAGGCCCTTGGCCGCCTCCTCGATCAGCGGCGCGACGATCGCGACGGAAGCGACGCTGTCCGTTCCGCCGTGGTTGATCAGAGAGTCGACGAAGAGCTCCAGCCCCACCGAAACGATGACGGCAACAGAGGCTCCCCACACGAACGCGAGCACCAGCAGCCGTGGCGGTTCCGGCTCCCAGCGGTCCAGCCAGAGATAGACCAGCAGGACAACCGCCATGGCGGCGGTGGAGAGCACGAACCCGATGGCCGCGCCGACCGGCTTGACCGCGGTCAGCAGAATCACGATCAGCCCGGCCGCGGTGCCGAGCGTGATGATCACGCCGAGCGGCGCCCCGGCTTTGCGGATTCGCCTCTGCAGCGGCGGAGCGAGCGAACGCGGCTGTTGCGGCATGCCTGCGGATGACACGCCAGCAGCGTAACCGCCCGCCGGGACCGAGTTTGTCCAGCTTGTACACAGTCGAGTAGCCTCGACGGGTGACTCGCGACGTGATCGCGGGTAACACCATGCAATCGTCCCTACGACCCAACCTGTCCGGAGCAACCCAACAACATGCCAAGTCCCTCCGTCACCTCGCCGCAAGTAGCTGTCAACGACATCGGCTCGAGCGAGGACTTTCTCGCCGCCATCGACAAAACCATCAAATATTTCAACGATGGCGACATCGTCGAAGGGACGATCGTCAAGGTTGACCGCGACGAAGTCCTGCTCGACATCGGCTACAAGACCGAAGGTGTGATCCCTTCGCGTGAGCTGTCCATCAAGCACGACGTCGACCCCAACGAGGTGGTGTCCGTCGGCGACGAGGTCGAGGCGCTCGTTCTCACCAAGGAGGACAAAGAGGGTCGGCTGATCCTGTCCAAGAAGCGCGCGCAGTACGAGCGGGCCTGGGGCACGATCGAAGAGCTCAAGGAGAAGGACGAGGCTGTCAAGGGCACCGTGATCGAAGTCGTGAAGGGTGGCCTGATCCTCGACATCGGCCTGCGCGGCTTCCTGCCCGCCTCGCTCGTGGAGATGCGCCGGGTGCGTGATCTGCAGCCGTACATCGGCAAGGAGCTCGAGGCGAAGATCATCGAGCTGGACAAGAATCGCAACAACGTCGTGCTGTCGCGGCGCGCCTGGCTCGAGCAGACGCAGTCCGAGGTGCGAAGCGAGTTCCTCAACCAGCTGCAGAAGGGTGCGATCAGGAAGGGTCTCGTCAGCTCGATCGTCAACTTCGGCGCGTTCGTTGACCTCGGCGGTGTCGACGGTCTGGTGCATGTGTCCGAGTTGTCTTGGAAGCACATCGATCACCCGTCCGAGGTCGTACAGGTCGGCGACGAGGTGACGGTGGAGGTTCTTGACGTCGACATGGACCGCGAACGGGTTTCGTTGTCGCTCAAGGCCACTCAGGAAGATCCGTGGCGCCACTTCGCCCGCACGCACGCGATCGGCCAGATCGTCCCGGGCAAGGTCACCAAGCTGGTGCCGTTCGGTGCGTTCGTGCGCGTCGAGGAGGGCATCGAGGGCCTGGTTCACATCTCAGAACTGGCCGAGCGCCATGTCGAGGTTCCCGACCAGGTGGTGCAGGTCGGCGACGACGCGATGGTCAAGGTCATCGACATCGACCTGGAACGGCGCCGCATCTCGCTGTCGCTGAAGCAGGCGAACGAGGACTACACCGAGGAGTTCGACCCGTCGAAGTACGGCATGGCCGACAGCTACGACGAGCAGGGCAACTACATCTTCCCCGAGGGCTTCGATTCGGAGACCAACGATTGGCTCGAAGGCTTCGACACCCAGCGTGCCGAGTGGGAGGCGCGCTACGCAGAGGCCGAGCGGCGGCACAAGATGCACACCGCGCAGATGGAGAAGTTCGCTGCCGCAGAAGCGGCCGCCGCCGAGAAGCAGCCGTCGGACAACGGGTCGTCGCGGTCGGATGAGCCGCAGTCGGGTGGGTCGCTTGCGAGCGATGAGCAGTTGGCCGCCCTCCGAGAGAAGCTGGCCGGCAGCGCCTAGCCGCAAGCGCCTGGGTACCTTCAGTCTCGGCGCGCACACATGCTGAGGATCGGGCTGACCGGCGGGATCGGGTCCGGGAAGTCGACCGTGTCAGCCACTTTCGCGGACTGCGGCGGTGTGGTGGTCGACGGTGACGTCATCGCCCGCGAAGTCGTCGAACCGGGCACCGAAGGGCTGGCCAGGCTGGTCGACGTGTTCGGTGAGGACATCCTGCTTCCCGGCGGCGCATTGAACCGCCCCGCGCTGGCCGCCAAGGCGTTCAGCGACTCGGACAACCGCGCGACGCTGAACGGTATCGTGCACCCGCTGGTGGCGCGTCGGCGCGCCGAGATCATCGCTGCGGTGTCCGAGGACGAGGTGGTCGTCGAGGACATCCCCCTGCTGGTCGAAAGCGGTATGGCGCCGTTGTTCCCCCTCGTCGCGGTGGTGCACGCCGACGCGGAGGAGAGGCTGAAGCGGCTGGTGGAGCACCGCGCTATGAACGAGTCGGATGCCCGGGCCAGGATCGCCGCGCAGGCCACAGACGAGCAGCGGCGTTCGGTCGCCGACGTGTGGCTGGACAATTCCGGGTCGCAGGGCGAGCTGGTCGAGCGCGCCCGGGAGCTGTGGTCCCGGCGCATCCTGCCGTTCGCGGATAACCTGCGGGAGCACCGCACTGTCGCGGCGGCGCCGACTCTGGTGCCTGCAGATCCAACGTGGCCGGCGCAGGCGCGCCGCATCATCGAACGCCTGAAGACCGCGAGCGGGCACCACGCGCTGCGGGTCGACCACATCGGCTCCACGGCGGTGCCAAGCATGGACGCCAAGGATGTGATCGACGTGCAGATAACGGTCGCGGCGCCGGCGGTTGCCGACCAGATCAGCGATGCGCTGAGCAATGCGGGGTACCCGCGCATTGACCGGATCACTGCCGATGAGGCAAAACCGGACGCCCGCAGCACGGTAGCTGAATTCGACCACACGAATGATCCAGCGTTATGGTGCAAGAGGATTCATGCCTCAGCTGATCCCGGTCGACCGACGCACGTGCATGTGCGGGTCGACGGGTGGCCGAACCAGCAGTTCGCGTTGCTATTCACCGACTGGCTGACGGAGAACCCGAGCGTGCAGGCGGACTATCTCGCCGCCAAGCGGGCGGCGCAGGCCTCGTCGAACTACGCAGAGGCCAAGGAGCCGTGGTTCCTGGATGGCTACCGTCGCGCGTGGGACTGGGCGGATGCGACCGGCTGGCGGCGGTAGCGTCAGTTCGGCGGTGGGGGCGCGCCGGGAGTCGGGGTACTGGCGGCGCTGACCGCTGCGGCGTTGGCCAGCGACCCGCCGCACGGCATCACGCCGTAGCCGGGGTCATTGCTCTGAGGCAGGAGCCGCGGCGCGATATAGTCGTCGGCCTGGGTGGTGAGCGTGTCGTCCACCAGAATTTCGCAGTGCAGGTTGGCGGTATACGGCCATCTGATCGAGATCTCCATGCCGGCATGGTGAGGGTCGGCCAGCACGGCGTTCGCCTCGAATACCTCGCCCGGCAGCATTGTCGGAGTGGCGGTCTCGACGTCGGTGTCGCTGATGTTGTAGGTGACCGTCGCGCCGCGCGAAACACCATCGATTCGGGCGCGATAGGTGATGTTGTGAAGAACCTGCTGCGGCTGATCGTCGGCGAGCGACGTCGCAGGACTCAACTGACCTGCCGCGATCACTGCCGCCAGGCAGACAGCGGCAGGACCGACACGGATGGTGGCGCTCATGACAGCCGAGATTACAGGCCTGCCCAGGTGAGGTGCATGCCGTTGCCGTCCAGCCAGCGGTGGAGGTCGTGGCGGTTTTGGGAGAGGCCTTCGATCGCGTGCACCGCGCGCTGGACGGTGCGTTCTGCTATTCGCGATGACACCAGGCCGTGGCGATGGGCATCCAACAGCTCATCGACGTCGAGCAGTTCGGTGGACTCACCGGCGTGGGTGACGAGGTCCAGGTAGTGATCCTCTGCGTGCCAGACAGTTTCGCCGGGAGTGAACTCTCCGACGTCCAGGTAGTAGTCCTGCTCACGCTCGTAACCAGGGTTGAAATGAAAGACGTTGACCCGCAGTCCCAGCGCCGGAAGCAGCCAAGATTCGAGGTAGTTGAACTGCGCGCGGCCAGGTGTCGGCCGTGCCATGTAGAGCCCCCACGGCTTGACGGTGTAGACGTCCACCGCGCGCACAAAGCCCTTCGGGTCGGTGTTGGTGCGCGCGACCAGGTCGAACGTCTCGCGTTTGGGCGGGTGGATACCGTCAGCATACGGCCGTGTGATCCTGTTCACGCGAGCGCTCATAGGCGGTCAGCATCGGGAACAACCGGCTGTCGGTGCCTGGTTCTAGGCTGGTAGACATGGCATTCGCAACCGAACACCCAGTGGTGGCGCATTCCGAGTATCGCGCCGTCGAGGATGCGGTGCGCGCCGGGGGGCGCTTCGAAGTGGTCAGCCCGCATGAGCCGGCGGGGGATCAACCGGTGGCGATCGACGAGCTGGAGCGCCGCATCACGGCCGGCGAGCGCGACGTGGTGTTGCTCGGCGCCACCGGCACGGGCAAGTCGGCGACCACCGCCTGGCTGATCGAGCGGCTGCAGCGGCCGACGCTGGTGATGGCGCCGAACAAGACCCTGGCCGCCCAACTCGCAAATGAGCTGCGAGAAATGTTGCCGCACAACGCTGTTGAGTACTTCGTTTCGTACTACGACTACTACCAGCCGGAGGCGTACATCGCGCAGACCGACACCTACATCGAGAAGGACAGCTCCATCAACGACGACGTCGAGCGACTGCGGCACTCGGCCACGTCGAGCCTGCTGTCGCGGCGTGATGTGGTGGTGGTGGCCTCGGTGTCGTGCATCTACGGACTGGGCACCCCGCAGTCCTACCTGGACCGCTCCGTCGAGCTGCGGGTAGGCAGCGCCGTGCCCCGGGACGGGCTGCTGCGGCTGCTGGTTGACGTCCAGTACAGCCGCAACGACGTCGCGTTCACCCGAGGCTCGTTTCGGGTGCGCGGCGATACCGTCGAGATCATCCCGTCGTATGAGGAGCTCGCCGTACGCATCGAGTTCTTCGGCGACGAGATCGAGGCGCTGTACTACCTGCACCCGCTGACCGGTGAGATCGTCCGCAAGGTCGACACGCTGCGGATCTTCCCGGCCACCCACTACGTGGCCGGGCCGGAGCGGATGGCGCACGCGATCTCCACGATCGAAGAAGAGCTGGCCGAGCGGCTGGCCGAACTGGAACGGCAGGGCAAGCTGCTCGAGGCGCAGCGGCTGCGGATGCGGACCAACTACGACGTCGAGATGATGCGTCAGGTCGGGTTCTGCTCGGGGATCGAGAACTATTCCCGGCACATCGACGGTCGCGGCCCCGGATCGCCGCCGGCGACGCTGCTGGACTACTTCCCCGAGGACTTCCTGCTAGTCATCGATGAGTCGCACGTCACTGTCCCGCAGATCGGCGGGATGTACGAAGGCGATATGTCCCGCAAGCGCAACCTGGTGGACTACGGGTTCCGGCTGCCGTCGGCGGTCGACAACCGCCCGTTGACGTGGGAGGAGTTCGCCGACCGGATCGGGCAGACCGTTTATCTGTCGGCGACGCCGGGACCGTACGAGCTCAGCCAGTCCAGCGGCGAATTCGTCGAGCAGGTGATTCGCCCGACGGGTCTGGTGGATCCGAAGGTGGTGGTGAAGCCGACGAAGGGCCAGATCGATGACCTGATCGGCGAGATCCGCCAACGGGCCGAAGCCGACCAACGGGTGCTGGTCACCACGCTGACCAAGAAGATGGCCGAGGATCTCACCGATTACCTGCTCGAGATGGGCATCCGGGTGCGCTATCTGCACTCCGAGGTCGACACGCTGCGCAGGGTCGAGCTGTTGAGGCAACTTCGGCTCGGGGACTTCGACGTGCTCGTCGGCATCAACCTGCTCCGCGAGGGCCTTGATCTGCCGGAGGTATCGCTGGTCTCGATCCTCGACGCCGACAAGGAGGGTTTCCTGCGGTCGTCGCGCAGCCTGATCCAGACCATCGGCCGGGCGGCGCGCAACGTGTCCGGCGAGGTACATATGTACGCCGACACCGTTACCGACTCGATGAAACAGGCCATCGACGAGACCGATCGCCGCCGCGCGAAGCAGGTCGCGTACAACGAGGAGCACGGCATCGACCCGAAGCCGCTGCGGAAGAAGATCGCCGACATCCTCGACCAGGTGTACCGCGAGGCCGACGACAGCGAGACCGTGGAGATCGGCGGCTCGGGCCGCAACGCGTCGCGCGGCCGCCGTGCGCAGGGGGAGCCTGGCCGCGCGGTCAGCGCCGGGATCATCGAGGGCCGTGACACGTCGAATATGCCGCGGGCGGAGTTGGCGGACCTGATCAAGGACCTCACCGCTCAGATGATGGCTGCGGCGCGGGATCTGCAGTTCGAGCTCGCGGCCCGGATCCGCGACGAGATCGCCGACCTGAAGAAGGAACTGCGGGGGATGGACGCGGCGGGCCTGAGGTGACGCGCCCGACAGTTTGATCTCAACTATGGTTGAGCTTCTACCGTGGCGGACGTGACCACCATCCCTGCGGGCAGTTGGCGCGAGCTGTTGGGCCGTGAACGCCTCGGAGCGGCCACCGTTCTGGCAGGTGGCGTCGGCCTCTATGCCACCAACGAGTTCCTCACCATCAGCCTGTTGCCCAGCACGGTCGCCGACATCGGCGGACAACGGTTCTACGCGTGGGTCGTCACCGTGTACCTCGTCGGCTCGGTGGTGGCGGCCACCGCGGTCAACCCGTTGCTCATGCGGTTCGGACCCCGGGCCTCATACCTGCTGACCCTGACGCTGTTCGGGGCGGGCACCGTGGGGTGCGCCGTCTCGCCGACGATGGAGATGCTGCTCGTCGCTCGCACGGTGCAGGGCGCGGCCGGCGGACTGCTCGCCGGCCTCGGGTACGCGGTGATCAACGCCGCCCTGCCGAGCCTGCTATGGACCCGGGCGTCGGCTCTGGTGTCGGCGATGTGGGGTGTCAGCGTCATCATCGGGCCCGCGATGGGCGGTGTGTTCGCCCAGTTGGGTATCTGGCGTTGGGCTTTCGGGTCAATTGCAATCGCGACGGTGGCAATGGCTGTGCTGGTGCCCGGCGCGCTGCCGGCTCGAGACAAGACCGAACCGGCGCCCGCCGCGCTCACTCGGATACCGGTGTCGTCGCTGCTGCTGCTGGGCGCGGCGGCGCTGGCCGTCAGCGTGGCGGGCGTGCAGCGCACGGCCGCCGTCACCGCGGTCCTGCTCGCGCTGGCCGCCGCGCTCGTCGGTTTCTTCCTCGTGATCGACCGGCGCGCCCAGGCCACGGTGTTACCCCGCGCCGCATTCGGGCCCGGCCCGCTGAAATGGGTGTACGCGACTATCGGCTTGCTGATGGCCGCCACCATGGTCGACATGTATGTGCCGCTGTTCGGTCAGCGGCTCGCGGGGATGGCCCCGGTGACCGCCGGATTCCTCGGCGCGGTGCTCGCGGTGGGCTGGACGCTCTCCGAGATCGCGAGCGCGTCGGTGAGCCGGACCCGCGTGGTGGTCCGGCTGGTGGCCGCCTCGCCCGCGATCATGGCCGCCGGCCTGGGATTGGCCGCGCTCGCCATGCGCGACCGGCCGGCCTGGCCGGTGATCGCGGTCTGGGTGGTTGCGCTGTTCATCGCGGGCGCCGGCGTCGGCATCGCGTGGCCGCACCTTTCGGCCTGGATCATGGGCGCGGTGGACGATGCGGTCGAAAGCGGCGCCGCTGCGGCGGCCATCAACACGGTCCAACTGATCTCGGGCGCGTTCGGCGCGGGACTTGCCGGAGTCGTCGTCAACATGACGCAGGGCGGTGACGTGGCTGCTGCGCGTTGGCTTTTCGGTGTCTTTACCGCACTCGCTGCCGTTGGTGTGATCGCCGCATACCGGTCGAGTCCGGTCGCGAAGTAGAGTCGCGCCCGTGGACGCGTTCTCGGCGGGTCGGCTCACCCGCACCCTGGATCCCCTGCACTCGGCGGCTTATTTCGTGCCCGATGTCGGCGAGCGATTTGGCGCGCTCGGAATGCAGGGCCGGACACCGTATTTCGCGGCACGGTCGGCGCCGATGGGGGCCGTTGTGGCGAGCGTCGTCGTTGCCACGTTCTACAACTTCAGTCCCGCACTGGTGGCCGCGTCGGTTCCCGGCGTGTGGCAGATCGCGTCGCCGGAAACCGTGACCGAGGTCCGCTATTCGATCGTCGAGGACGCGCTGCCGCGGGTGCTGGGGGAGTCGCTGGCGACGTCGGCGGAGTTGGCGCGGGCGGCTGACGTCGTTTCTCGCGTGGCTGACGCCATCCCCGACGCCGACGGTCGGCCGCTGTACGCGGGACACGCGGAGCTGCCGTGGCCGCAGTCACCGCATTCACGGCTTTGGCATGCGATCACGCTCCTGCGGGAGTACCGCGGCGACGGGCACATCGCGGCGCTGCTCACCTATCGGCTGAGCGGCCTTGAGGCGTTGATCACGCACACCGCGAGCGGTATCGGGTTCACCGTCGATTTCGCCCGCCGGCTCAGGGGCTGGAGCGACGATCAGTGGGAGTCCGCGACGGAGCGGTTGCGGCAGCGCAGGCTTGTCAACGCGTCCGGTGCGCTGACGACTGCGGGTATCCAATTGCGCACGGAGATAGAGGATCTCACCGACAGGCTGGCGTTCGCGCCGTGGAAGACGCTTGCGGAGGATGAGGTGGCAGAGCTCGAGCGGTTCGCAGCGGTGATCCGTCAGGCGGTAGTGGACGCCGGCGTGTTCCCGCCCGGCGCGTTCGCCTCACGGTGGGGTGCACACAGGTGATTACCCGGTGTTACTCGGTGTCGTCGTCGAGTTGCTGGACCGAACTGACGCCATCCACCGTCGCCAGCAATTGAGTTGCGCGCAGGACTCCGGTGCCGGAAACCGTAGCGAAGCCGAGAATGACGACGAAGCGGAGGACGGTCACCGCGACGGCGAGCAGCAGCAGGCCCGAGCCGGCCGCCATGCCGATGGCGGCGCACTCCCAGATCGCGGCGGCAGTGGTCAGCCCGTGCACCGCACCACGCCGTGTGGTGATCAGACCTGCGCCGAGGAACCCGATGCCCGAGACGACCTGGGCAGCGACACGTGACGGGTCCAAGCACGATGGTGCCGACTGTCAGCACGTCACCAAATCCGTACTTGCTGATGAGGATGATCAGCGCAGCAGACGTCACGACGATCGTCTGTGTGCGCAGGCCCGCGCTTTTGCCCTGAATCTCACACTGAAACTGATCAGTGCGGTGAGCAGGAACGCGGCCAGCAGTTCGACGAGGTGGCGGCTGCCCTGTCCGGTCCCGTGGACGAACGACGGGTCTGCCGCGAGCCACAGCTGCATGGTGCCTACATTTGCCAGGCCGGAATCACTATGAGGGAAACACTCCGGTTGATGCCGCCGGGGTGGCATCGTGCCGGGGAGTGCGGGTGTGGCTGAGTGGCTAGGCACCGGCCTGCAAAGCCGTTTACACGGGTTCGAGTCCCGTCACTCGCTCCTTTGGTAGATGACGCTAGGCGTTGTCAGAAGTCGGTTAGTTAACCTATATCCGCAGCTAATGGCCGGTTTAAGGCACCGTTTGATGACGAGCAGTGAAGCCGGAGAAGGCTCAGTCTTGGCAGATTCGGTATACTGGCAGTGTACTAATGGCGTATCCAGCAAACACGCCCAGAAGCCTGTAGAGGCCACGAAACAGGGCGCGGGCATCGTCTACTCTCGGCGTGGCCGTAGCGGACGCTGGGGAGTGTCTGGGGGCTTCTACGGGTAGCGCGCGGCACCGTAGTACGGTCCCGAGCCCTCCGCACCACATAGCCGAGCGGTTACGGACTTGAGCGGACTTCCTGGGACAGGAAGGAACACGCTGGCCGCAGTCGATGAGCTGGAGGCACTAGCCGACTGACGGGCGAGACGACGAACGCCCGTCGGTCCCGCAGCCGAGCGGCCTTCGTCTGTATGACCCAGGCCACATGAAGTTAGTTCTCCACCGACCCCGAGTTGGACGCCAAGGTTCGTGATGTGGTCGGGTTGTATTTGAACCCCCCCGACAAGGCGGTGGTGGTCTGTATCGACGAAAAATCGCAGATCCAGGCGCTGGACCGGACCTCGCCGATCCTACCGATCCGCCCCGGGCTGCCCGAGAAAGCCACCCACGACTACGTGCGCCACGGCACTACCACCTTGTTCGCGGCCCTGGAGGTGGCGACCGGGAAGGTCACCGACGCCTGCCACCCGCGCCACACCCACGCCGAGTTCCTGGCGTTCCTCAAACAGGTCGCCAAGGCCTATCCGCGGGTGCCGCTGCACGTCGTGGCCGACAACTACGCCACCCACAAACACCCAGCCATTCAAGCCTGGCTGGCCAAGCACCCGCGAGTGCGGATGCATTTCACCCCGACCTCCGGATCGTGGCTGAACCTGGTCGAAGTGTTCTTCGGAATCATTACCCGCCAAGCGATCCGGCGCGGCACGTTCACCTCGGTCAAGGACCTCATCGCCGCCATCGAAACCTTCATCGACGCCTGGAACGACCGCTGCCAACCGTTCGTGTGGACCAAGACCGCCGACGAAATCCTCACCAAAGCCAACCGTAAAGTCACTTCAGATACGCGAACTAGTGTCTTTCGCCACCACCACTCAGGCTAGTCGGGCTAACGGCCAGCAATCACCTGGTGCTTTAACAAATCCTTACCGTGACCTGCGGAAAAACATGGGTGTAAGCACTTTTGGATCTCAGTACGCTTGGGTGGTGGCGCTCGGGGTGAGAGCACCGAAACCCTGGCAATGGATGGGTGAGCTCGTCAGGTCGCGTGGGCCTTAAGGAGTCAAGTTGGTGATGGACGCGGCAAGCGTAGTCGGATACGAGATCGATTTTCTGCCGGTGGAAAATGCGGAAGGTAATAGCAGAAAAAGTGGCGATGCTATCGCTGCACGTCTGCTTCTCGCCGACGGCGGCCGCCGGGTAATTGTCGTCGACGGTGGTTTCAGAGGTATCGGTGACAACCTGGTGGATCATATCCACCAGCTCTACCACACGGACGTGGTCGACATTGTTATCTCGACGCATCCAGACGCTGACCATATAAATGGCCTAGAACGAGTCTTGACAAATATGAACGTCCGGGAACTGCTCATACATAATCCACACAACCACGTAGCTAATGTCGCGGACTTCGAAAACATCGAGGCCGTAGATAAACTTCTTGACGTTGCATCACAACGGAAGGAAAATCTATCTGCATGCGGCTGAATAGCCCCGATCGGGCAGGTTGGGGCCCGATCGAACCCCTCCCACCACTCGACGAAAGTGATGAAGACGATGATTAGCCCCGAAATTGAGAGCCTTGGGTAGCCATGGACGCTTTTCCCTACAGGACGAGAGTCTTTCCAATCACTCTCATGCTGATTCCTCTACTCGTTCTATCGGGGACGGTGGCCACGAACCTGCCCGATGGGCAACGGTTTTTGGCATTGTTGCCGCTGGCGCTTGGCGTATTTAGCGGAAGAGGTAGCCCGCTATCGAGGTCACGTAGTCCAGAGCGGTCTTTGGAGTCA
Organism: uncultured Actinomycetota bacterium; assembly: GCA_963759655.1. GTDB lineage: Bacteria > Actinomycetota > Actinomycetes > Mycobacteriales > Mycobacteriaceae > Mycobacterium. The sequence continues at coordinate 115,307 of CAVXAG010000015.1, forward strand.
GTGGGGTGGAGCACCCACTACACAACGGCTCTGGGCCCCAAATGGACGCCATTTGGTTCGCCGACGACTCCAATCAGTGCAGCGCAGCGAGCGCCAAAGCACCCATCACCAAAGGTTGTCAATGCCCTAAAGCGTCGCGAAGGAACAGTGGAATAGTTTTCATTTCGAGTGGTGCTGTATTGTTACTTATTGAGGCTCCGCACCATAGTTTTCGACCGCTCTGGATCATTTCGGCTATTGTTTCAGTGGTATGCTTTGGCGGTTGGTTTTTCGTACGTCCGAATTGGGTACGTGACGCAGCTGAGCGTTACGCAGACGAACTGTTCAACGCCTTAGATCAACGGGGGTAATCGGTACGGCGAACCTTGAGAATGGGCTGGATCAGCAGCGAAGCTTGAGGGTGACCAGGGGTCGGGCTTCCCGGCAGCCGCGGTGTATGAAGTTGCTTCGGCGAAACGGCCATCTGGCGACTAACGGGGCCGCTACAAGATATTGTCGCCGCACCAGGCTTGCGCATAATATGCGCTGGTGGGCATTATTTCTCATAACTTGTCCAGCCAGAAGCTTTCCCCGTAAGGGTCGCAAGGCGGACTCTTCTAGAGATTTCGACCCACCCTTCCCGGCGCGCCGCTAGTCCCAGCCGGCGGGCGGCCGGAGGACTGTTTCACTGGGCATCTGCGCTGGTTCGGTAGTGCCAGGCACAAAGTCAACGGGAGCACCAAAGGGGATGAGCGGCTCGCGCTGGATGCTTGCCCGAAACTCCACGAAGAGTCGGACGAAATGGGCGACGACCCAGGTGTGCAGATACGGGTAGTCGACTGGCTCGCGTTCCTTGGGATCGGCCAGCAGGTTGATGATGCGGGGGTTGGCGACCGGCGGTGACGGGTCGAAGAAGTAACGCTGCTCGACGAAGGCTGTTTTGAAGTTTTGCCACTTGGCCCCATAGAGCTGGTTGCCGTTCCAGAACAGGAAGCCCCGCCGGTTCGACTGGTCCTGGTCGCCACGGAAGAACGCTCCTTGGTCCACGCCGTCGATTACGCGATCACCGGGCACCTGACAGGCCGCCCAGGTGATGAGCGTGGTGAACATGTCGGTGATGTGGACGATTTCGTTGCTGACCCGTCCGGGGGCGACCTGTCCGGGCCATCGAATCAGGCACGGTGTGCGCAATGACCCTTCCATGCCCGTGAAATACGACCCTTCCCAGTAGCCCGATGTGCCTCGCCACGGCAACATATCCTCGGCCCCGTTGTCGCCGGCGAAGACGACAATCGTGTTGTCGGCGATGTTCAGTTCGTCGAGTAGGTCGAGCAGTGTGCCGAAGTCGGCGTCGATTTCCAGCAGGCAGTCGGCCCAGTCTCCAGCACCGCTTCTGCCCTTGAATTCGTCGCGCGGCACAGTCGGCAGATGCAGCATCGAGTGATTGAAGTAGATGTAGAAGGGTCTGCCGGCGGTGACGCTGCGCCGGATGAACGCCTCGGCCCGCGTGAGGTACCCGCGGTCGATGTTGCGGCGCACCTCCAGCGTCAGTTGTTCGACGTTTTCGACCGGACCGCCTTTACTGGCCGAGACGACATACGACATTGGGTCACGGTCGGGATCGTAGAGCGGGTCGTCGGGCCACAGGCATTCGTCGTAGCTGTGCGGGATGCCGTACCACTCATCGAACCCGTGGTCGGTGGGATACCGCCCCGGCTCATCACCGATGTGCCACTTGCCGTAGATGGCGGTGGCGTACCCGGCCTGAGAGAGGATGTCGCCCATGGTCTGCTCCCAGGCCACCAAACCACCTGGCAGACCAGGCAGTTGCACCGAGGAGTTGCCGGAGCGGATGGCGTAGCGGCCAGTCATTAGGGCGGAGCGGCTCGGCGTGCATTGGGCTTCGGGCGCGAAGTTGAGCAGTTGCAGTCCCTGGCCGGCGAAGCGGTCCAGCCGCGTTGTGGCAGCGCCGCGCAGGATGCCGCCCCCGTAGCAGCCCAGTTCACCCATGCCGAGGTTGTCGATGTGGACGTAAAGGATGTTGGGTGGTGTGGTCGGTGCGGTCGCTGGCTGCTCAACCGGCACGTCCTCAGGGTCCATCGCTCAACCTCCTGGCGTTGTTCTGTGCCATCGACGCTCGCCGGAATGCGCAGTCCCTAGGGCCTCTAAGGAATCTGCTCGCGGAGGAATTCGCCGATGTCGTCGATTGCTTGCTGGCCCTCGGGCAGGACGCTGGCGTAACTGTGCCAGCGATGAATCATCTCCGGCCAGACTTCAAGCTTGACTTGGACACCGGCTGCTTGCGCGCATTGCGCCAGGCGGGTCGAGTCGTCCAGCAGAACCTCATGATCGCCCACCTGGATCAGCAGCGGTGGCAATCCGTGGAGGTCTGCATACAGCGGGTTGGCCAGCGGGGTGCGCGGATCCGCTCCGGCCAGGTAAGCCTTCGCCCACACGTCGATGACCTCGGGCGTGGCAATCGGATCGACATCCGCGCGCGTCTTGATCGACTCGCCAGTGCCCTCCAAATCGAGGAACGGTGAGAGGCACACCGCCGCCGCCGGCATCGGCAGTCCGGCGTCGCGGCCCGCAATCATCGCCGCGAGCGTCAATGCGCCGCCCGCCGAATCTCCCGCTATCGCCAATCGTGCTGCAGACAACCCCAGTCCGAGCAAGAACCCGTAGCCGGCGAGGGTGTCGTCCACCGCGGCCGGAAACGAATGCTCGGGTGCCAGGCGATAGTCCAGTCCCAGCACGCGGGCCTGCGCGGCGCGCGAGATGCGGCCCATCAGATCGCGATGGGTGTTCAGGGACCCCATGATGTAGCCGCCACCATGCAGGTAGAGCACCGTCCGATCTTCCGCGGCTCCTGGCGCGCTGATCCACGCCGCGCTGACCCCATTGGCAACAACGGGTTCGCTTTTGACGTCGGGTTCGGCGGGCCGCGCCATCTGCTCGTTGATCGCGCGGAGTTCCTCGACGCTTGCGTCAGAGGCTTTGCCGGCCAAGGCTTTAATCGAGTCGATCACCTGTTGCAACTGTGGACTTGCCATCGCCAGGAGACCCCTCCTGTATTGGTGAAGCGCGCCGACCGGCGCGGTTAGGAAGCTAGTCCTACCTACCCCCACGCACAACCGTTGTGGCGGACGGCCAGCGGGCGGGACGCTCACGCGAGGAGCATCTGGTTGATTAGACAATTGTCGCAAAACTAAAGGTCTGAGACTCATCTTTCGAGGTGTACAGCCCTCCAAAAATGCCCACGTCGACCTGTCGCAAAAGTCGCCTCAAAATAGCCGTCGCATTACGTCTCTTCTGAGACTTTTGAGACATACTTACTTGATGACGACCAAGACCGCCCCGTCCACCGCAGGTGCTCAACTTGGATATGCGCGGGTGAGCACCGGCCACCAGTCGCTTGATCAACAGCTTGACACTCTCACCGCGGCGGGCGTGGGCCAGAACCGGGTATACACAGACAAGCTGTCCGGAACATCGACCCGTGAGCAGCGTCCGGGACTCGCCGCGCTCCTGGACTATGCCCGACCCGGAGATGCCATCGTGGTCGTCGGTATCGACCGGCTGGGACGCAATGCCGCTGAAGTCATGACGACGATTCGCGAACTCGGTGAGCGGGACATCGTCTTGCGGTCATTGCGGGAGGGCATCGACACCTCCAACGCCACCGGCCGCATGGTGGCCGGCGTATTGGCCAGCCTTGCTGAACTTGAGTTAGAACTTGGTCAGGAACGCCGTGCAGCGGCCCGCGAGGCGCGTCGGGCGCGAGGGCAGCACGTCGGGCGGCCGAAGGCACTCGACAACTCCAAGGCGGCGCTGGCGCGTCGGATGCATGTCAGTGGGGAATCGGCCACCACCATCGCTACCACGCTTGGCGTGAGTAGGGCGACGGTTTACCGAGTGCTCTCCGAAGAAGTGGATTGACCGCTACGCCAAACGCGGATGGTTGGCCGACCGTGAGGCGAGAAAATACGCACGTTGGCTGATCGCGCCCCTGCTTCGAGGGTGAGAAGGTCCTTGTGTTGCAAATCCTCACCTCAGTCCTCCCAGGCTTCTTTACCCGGACGAGACAATAAACACTGAGGCTTCAGTAGTGATCAGCCGTGTAGTCCGTTCTTGATCGCGGTGTCTTGCTTTTGGCCGACGTCGGTCACGAATTGGGGGGGCACGGGATCGTTGGGGGCACTGTCGAATTCCAGGTTGACGAAGGCCTTGCCCTCAGTGAACAGCATTACGGTCACCGCCTTGGACCCATCCGGTGCGGTGCCCGAGACCGTGGTTCCGCCGGTGCCCACCGCCGCCGGTGCGGGGGTTCCGCCTTTGACGGAATCGCCCAGTGCGGCCTTTTCTTCGTCCAGCTCGCTCACGGCCTGGTCAGGATCGGGCAGGATGAGGATGGTGACGCCGACGTGGCGGGTGTCGTTTTGGTTGCCGAAAATCTGCGCGACACCGGGCTGACCGTTTGGGCTTTGGATCGGCGGCTGACCGGTAAAGGTGTCGCCGGGCAGGGTGATGTCGTTGGCCTTGATCAATAGAGCGGTGTAGTCGGCAGTTTCCGCGCTGCTCGAACTCGATGTCGCACTGCTGCTGCCCGCTGAAGCAGCCGATCCCGACGACGAGGTCGTCGATGACTTGTTGCCGGCGCAGCCGACGAGCGACACACCCACAACCATGCTGGTCGCCGCCAAACCGGCTAGCGCGATCATCGGAATCTTCATACTGCCCCATCCCTTCTAGTCCGGTCGCGTCGTGACTACACCCGAAAACCCGCCATCCTTAATATCCGCCACTCAACTCCTGAGATGCCGTGAGCCGCAACGGGTGTTGCCAGCTATCAGTTCCCGATGCAGACGCCGCCGCTGACGTATCCACGCCTGCCGGTGGCGCTGATGCACGCGCTGACAGTGGGTGCGCGTACGGGTTGGCAAGATCGCGTCCAGTTGTCCCAGTACCAGCCGACCGGGCACCACGGCGGTGGCTGGCTCCCCGCCACGGAACTGGTCGTGAGTGCCATCATTGACGTCAGTGCGAAGACGAATACGGCGACCGCGGCCCGGCGACGGAACCATTGCTTCATCGCAGACCCCCTTCTGTTGGCAATCCCGACTTTTCGCCGACCGCGCCCTCCTGTCAATGGCCACGGAACCGTCCCCGCCTGGCAGTCGGGCGCCGACTCAACGCTGCCCGGCGTGCGGTGGCTTACTAGGTATTGAACAGATGCACCCTAAGCGCCCGCACGCCCAGATATCCGAGGTTTGGCACCTGGCCGGCGTTCTTGCCAGCTGGCTGAGCTTGAACTTGAGCTAGGTCGGGAACGTCGCGCTGCTGCACGGGAGGCGCGTCGGCCACGTCATCAGGCGATCGATCGACCGAAGGCGCTGGACAAGTCCAAAGCTGCGCTCGCGCATCGGATGCACGCCAGCGGTGAGTCGGCGAGCACGATTGCAGCCACACTCGGGGTCAGCAGGGCGACTGTCCATCGTGCGATCTCAGAGCAGCCAGAACGGACCGACTAAGTCGGCGACAGACCCTTGCAAATTCTTTTCGGCTAGCGCCCTTCAACCTCGGCCTTGATGCGTTCGAGCGTCGTGGCCATGTCGCGGACGTTGCGCCGACGCCGAGGTTCACCCACGAAAGCGAACGGACGCATTAGCACCGGTTCCGGAGTCCAAAATGATTCCGTCACCTCTGTCCCATCATCTTGCGGGACGAATCGATAGTGCCAATTGTTCACCGCAGCAGACCCCACAAGAACCTCGAAGCCAAACTCATGGCCACGCTCGCACGCGGTGACCCGGCATGTAGTCCAGTACACGGGTCCGATCTCATTTCGCTTCACATGCCCACGAAACCTCGCTCCCAAGGCGGGTCCGCTCGCTCCGTCTAACCACTCGGCGTCGAACGTCTCCGGCGAGAATCTTCCTGTGTTGGTCACGTCAGAGACGAGGTCCCAGATCGCCGCCGCAGGCGCTGACATGAACACTCTGGCAGAACCTCGCATACCTGACATCTGTACACGACGTCAGAACAGAGCGGGCAGTTTCTCTTTTAGCTAGGGCTTGTTTCAGGCCCATCGAGCAAGCCTTTGGAAGGTCTCAGGAAGGGCTTGACGGCAACCCCCGCGGTTTGGCAATCTGAACGCTGTTCGATTTAGAACACTGTTCGAAAGGTGGGAATGGGCAGCGAGCTATCCGCGCGAACGCTTGGCTACGGGATGCTAGATCGGGACCACCTGACCAAGCACCTCCTCGAACTCGCACAGCGGGTCGGGGTCGAGAAGGTCACGATGCGAGGCCTCGCTGCCCAAGCAGGCACCTCGGCATCGTCGGTCTACTACCACGTCGCCAGCAAGGCTGAACTGCTCGATCTGCTGATCGAAGCCGTCGTGAACAGCATCGAAGTTCCCACCGAAGGAGAGTGGCAGGATCGCGTCGTCGCGCTCTACACCAACGCATGGCGCGCCCTGGTCACGGTTCGGGGTATCGCAGGCTTGCTCCAGCAACGCCCGCACACGACGGCCGCAGAGAACATGGACCGAGCCACGCGCTCCATCTTGGGCGAATCAGGATTGTCCAGGCGAACTTTCACCGCCGCGTATGCCCTGCTCTACGTCCATCTGCTGGGGTCGGTGGAGCTCGAGCACAATCGCGGCGCGCAAACCACGCGCGGGGCCGCACAGGCCGAAGCGACGTTCCGCGACGGACTGCAGATCATTCTCACCGGCCTGCGCCACGCCGATGAACGATAAGGGAACACCATGCCTGAAGCTGCGCTCGATCTCGCCGACCTGTCCCTGTGGGCCGACGGCTTCCCAGACGACCTATTCCTGGACTTGCGCCGGCGCACACCCGTGTACCACCAGACACGCACCGCGATCGTCGATAAATGCGTCGGCCGGGAATTCTGGGTGTGCACGAAGCACGCCGAGGTGACTCAAGTGCATCGCGATCACGACACGTTCACCGCGACCGCCGGCCCGTTGATCCAGCAAGTCGGCCTCTTTTCGGCCTATCCCGCGATCGTCAACCTCGATCCGCCCGACCACACCAAGCGCCGCCGAACCATCGCGAAGGCATTTACTCCCCGCGCCGTGGCCAAGCTCGAAGAAGGCATCCGCACCCGCGCGCATCTCATGGCTGCGTCGCTATTGGAGGCTGGTGGCGGCGAGTTCGTCGAACTCGCGGCGGGGCTGCCGATTTCGGTCATCGGGGACATCGTGGGCATACCGGACGAGCATCGGCCACGCGTGTTTGGTCTCATCGACCAGGTGCTGAAGTTGGCTGGCGTCGGGGTCATGGCGCACGAGGGTGATGCCCTGGGGCCTTTCCTCGAGTTGTTCCAGTACGCCAGCGAATTGACCGCACAGAAGCGGGAGCATCCCGTCGACGACATCTGGAGTACCTTGTGCACGGCCGAGATCGACGACGAGTCCGGCGGGACATTCTTGTTGCCGGAGAACGAGCTGGAGATCTTCTTCTTCATCCTCGCACTGGCCGGGAGCGACACGACGCGTAATGCGCTGTGCGACGGAATCCGCGCCTTTGTCACCAACCCCGCACAGGCCGTCCGGTATCGCAGCGATCCCGACGTCCGTGCGCGTGCAGTGGAGGAAGTACTGCGGTGGTCTACGCCGATCATCTTCTGGGTGCGCGGCGCTCGCCGCGACGTCGTGTTAGGTGATACGCCGATCAAGAAGGGGTCCCGCGTCGTCACGATGCTTCGCTCGGCCAATCGCGACGAAGACATCTTCGACAATGCCTTCGAGTTCGACATTGCGCGCCGACACAATCCACACGTGACATTCGGCGGTGGCGGTGCACACCACTGCCTTGGTGCCATGCTCGCGCGAGCCGAGATCCGAGCCGCGTTGGACGAAATCCTGCTCAACACCGCCGACGTCGGACTGGGTGAACCGACGATCCAGCACCCGAACATCATCTCGAACATGACCGTCTACGACTCACTTCCGATCAGCCTCGAATTGGCCAAGCAACGCTAGGAAGGAAGTTTCATGGCGCGGTATCGGGTGGTGCAGTGGGCGACGGGCAACGTCGGCCAGCGCGCACTTCGGGCCGTTCTCGACCGTGATGCGTTCGAGCTCGTTGGGGTACATGCATTTTCGCCCGACAAGGTGGGCCAAGACGCCGGCTTACTGGCCGGGATCGCGCCAGTGGGAGTCCTGGCCACCGACGACGTCGACGCGCTGATCGGTACCGCACCCGATTGCGTGATGTACACCCCGCGTGTGATCGACTATGCCCTGGTGGGCCGGATGCTTCGCGCCGGGATCAACGTGGTGACCACGGGCGACTTCCTCACGGGCACTCACCATCTGCAGGAGTGGGCGGCTCTCACGGCTGCTGCCCAGCACGGGGGTGCGACGTTCCTCGGCACGGGTTTCGAACCGGGGTTCGTCAACGTCGCTGCGGGCTTTCTGTCCGGTGCATGCCGGCGCGTGCACAGCGTGAAACTGGTCGAGACGCTGGACTGCACCCAATACCCGGTGCGGGAGGCCTGGACAGTGCTCGGGTTCGCCAAGCTGGCCAAGGATCGGCTGGTCGAACTCGACCCGTTCACCGCCCGATACGGCCTTGGATATTTCGAGACGCTGGACCTTGTCGCCGACATGCTCGGTATCGAGTTGGAGTCGAAGCGGGGTCTTGTCGAACATGCCCTTGCCACGCGTGACCTGGATCTGGGTTGGATCACGTTCGGTGAGGGCAGTGTGGCCGGCCAGCGTCGCACCTACCGCGGCTACCGCAATGGACGCGTCGTCGTCGAACTGGTGATCTGCTGGACCATGAGCGACGACGCCCTGGACCCACAGTGGACCGATCCCAAGGGCTTCAAATTGGAAATCGAGGGCGAACCGCGGGTGGATGCCGTGATCCAGTTCGGCCCACCACGCAATTCAGACCTCTCGGCCGACCAGGACGTGATGAGCCTGCTCATGGTCGGCACGGCCATGGCCGCGGTCAACGCGATCCCTCATGTGTGTGACGCTCCGCCGGGCGTGATCACGCCGATTGACCTACCCATCAGCGGCACCCGAGGTGCCCTCATCGACTAACCCGTTGCGGGGGCCCCGAGGGAAGGAAGCCCATGCCGTGACGAGCTGTCCACCGAGTGAGAGGTCCGGTGCCGGTGGTGAGGCGGCAATCTACCGCAGCGCCAGGCCACCGAACTGTGAACGAACTGTAAGTACACGTGATCGAAACGCCACCAATCGTGCCAACGCAATATCTGCGTATATGCCAGGTGAAATGGCATTTTGGCAAGAGGGCCAACGCACGCCAACGCCAGCAAACGCCCAGGAACACGGACTGTAAATCCGTGGCCACGCTTCGCGCCTCCTACGGCTCAGCGCGTTCTGTCTCTCCGCCGAAACTGCACCTACGGTTCCCGTCCGCAGCGCGTCCGCAGTAGCTTCGGCGACCGTCCTCGCCTACCAAGGCCGTCAACGTGCCGACCTGTTGGTTTCCATCGTTGCCAACGCGGTCAACCGCAATCAACGCCCAGTTGGACTCGTTCGCATCGAGTAGGTCGCCGTTGGCCGCCTGCATAACCAGATCAGGCGGCTTTCGGCAGAGCGTGAAAATCATTGCGCGGCGACGACCAACTCCGGTTTGTCGAATTCCGCACTCGGTGTGTCCATGCGGTCTTGCGGTCTTGCGGTCTTGCGGTCTTCCTCATCTCCTCATCTCCTCATCTCCGCAGCTCTGTGAACCATAGGTCTCCGCGCTTTGGAGTGGTGGCCCCGATGCGCTTGCGTGCTCGGTCGATTTGATCCTGGCTGTACTCGAGGGCTTTGCCTTCGCGCGTTAGATCGGCGGACGGGACTGCACCGTTGGCGAGCCGCGAGGTCAGCCAATCGTCGATCCGGGGGGAGCGGCTCGCCTTCTCGCCAGCCGGTTCCACGGCGTCTGCGATGTGGTGCCTGATTGATCGGTTGGAGGGTCCCACGTAGTCCAGTCGTCCCACGGTTCCGTCACTGTCGCGCGCGGGAGCGAAGTGTTGCACCGCTGCGATCGTGTAACGCTCCGCCGGCCGATCTGTTCTGCCTGCGTTGGATTTCTCGGTGCCGACGATCAACTCGTCTCCGTCACGGATTGCATAGAGAGAAGACCGCACGGTCTGACGTAGCGCGGCTGACAGGCCGTAGGTGTCGCGAGCGTTGCTCGACGTCATCCGATTTGTGTGGGTCACTAACAGCACAGCAGCGTGCGTGTCGGCGGCGTATTCGCGCCACGGCCGCAAGGCTTCTCGCGCCTGTTGAGTATCTTTGACAGCCACTCCGCCGGACACCGTGTCAATCCAGGAGTCCACGACGACGAGGCTAGGTTTGATGTCGTACGCCCGAAGTCGCGCCATATCGGCGGGAAACGTCGGTGCACCCTCGCCGTCATCACGATCAGAAAACACGTAGACCCGTCCGAGGTCCGCCTCAGCCAGCTCAAGCCTCGGCCGAACTGTGTCTTGCCAGCCGTCTTCAGTCGCGATGATGATCGCGTCACGTGGCTCGCCGCAGATTGTGAACGGTCCCCACGCTTTCCCGGATGTGATTGAGGCAATCGCCCGAATTGCCCACATGGATTTTCCCGTCCCTCGGCACCAACGAGAAGGTTCGGCCGACCGGCTACGAGATAGCCGGGTGCAAGTCGCCAGACCACCGGGGCGGAGTTCTTCATATCGGTTGCCTTTCTCAGGGCCAGCCCATTTTTGATCACTCGTAATCCTTCACGTTGTCGGCCGTCGCGGGGAGCAATTCGTCTGTCATGTACACGTTTCGGTTACCGCCCGCCGTATCACCTGAAGACGCAGACACAATGGGAGACGAAGCGACACCGCCCCGCACCGACTGCGCCTTCTGCCGCTCCAGCCACGCGTCCAGGTCGGCCAAATCGTAGTAAAGACGCCTGCCCACGACATAGGATCGTGGACCTTGGTTCGTCACGCGCCAGCACCGTAAGGTGCCCACTGCGTTTCCTGTAATCTTTGATTCGCCTGCGATATTCACTCGTTCAGTCATCTGTTTTCTCCATTCCTTGGTCCACGAAAAAAGCCACACCCAGGGGGTATGGCTCGTGATGTGATTGCGGCCCATGACGAGGACAGACTTGTCCTCGGGCCAATTTTTGCCTCGCCGAACTGATCGGGCCTTCGGCCAGCCCCGGCTATACCGGCGCAACTGTTCGGCGACTTCGGGGTATCTCCCCGGCATCCGTGTCCGGCCTACACCCAGTGTCCGACAAACTCTGGCAGCACAACATCGTGTGTGCGGGGGTATCCGCCACGGGTTTTTTGTGTACACCGTGTACCGTGTCGGCATGCCCGCGTCCGGTGTGAAGATTCAAGACCTCTGGTACTCCTCGACGGACGGCAAGCCCGACCTGAGCCGGCCAACGGCACGGAAGGGCATCGGCAAGCGATACCGCGTGAGGGTGCTCGACCCGCTGGGCAAGACCCACACGGAGCACCACGCCACCAAGAAGGAAGCCGGGGACCGGCAGAAGGAACTGTCGGCCAAGCTGGTGACAGGAACATTCGCGTCACCATCGGCGGGTCGTGTGGTCTTCGGTGAGGTGGCTGAGGAGTGGTACGCCACGAAGTCAATCAAGGTGGCGCCGAAAACCCTGGAGGGTTACCGGGGCCTACTGGATACGCACGTACTGCCGAAGTGGGGGAGCACGCCGGTCGGCAACATCACGTGGAAGGCGATCCAGCGGTGGATTGCAGAACTCAAGAACACCGATACCGCCAACCGCGACGGCAAGCTCTCGGCGTCCCGCATATTGCAGGCGTACCACGTGTTCCGTGCCGTGCTCGGACACGCGGTTAAGTCCAAGATGCTGGCGACGAACCCCGCCGCCGACATCGACCTACCGCGCAAGCCGACGCCCCACCCCCGTTATCTGGACCACGAGCAGGTGTCGGAACTCGCCGCCGAATGCGGGGAACACGATCTGATGGTTCTAGTTCTGGCGTACTGCGGTCTGCGCTGGGGGGAAGCCATCGCGCTGACACGTGGTGACGTTGACTTTGAGCGTGCCCGAATCGCCATCCGCGCTGCGGTGACCCGCACGGGACGGAAGTACGTTCTGGGGCCCACCAAGACGCATGAGTCGCGTTCGGTGCCGGTGCCGCCCAAGGTGCTGAAGCTGTTGCGGGAGCGCATCGAGGCGAGGCCCTCTGACAAGTTGGTGTTCCCCGGGTCGCTCGGCTACATGCGTTCGCACGAACTGCGGAAAGTATTCGACCCGGCTGCAACCAAGATCGGCGTGCCCGGCCTTGTGCCGCACGAACTTCGCCACACGTGCGCGTCTCTCGCCATCCGCAGCGCCCAGGCATCAATCAAGGCCGTGCAAGCATTACTAGGGCACAAGACGGCGACTATGACGCTGGACCGCTACGGCAGTCTGTATGAGAGCGATCTTGATGCCGTCGCCTTGCGGTTGGATGCCGAATGTGTGTACTCGCCGCGCACCGCGGATCGACGGTACACGGATTTGGTACCCCTGGGGGGTAAGTGAACAGCGACTTTGCGGCAGTTCTGTTTATGAAACCCGTTAAAACCGTGGGTTTTTGGGGTTTGCTAGGCCTCTGACCTGCGGTTATACAAATGTATGTACTATGCATGTACCGCTGGTCTAAAAAACGCCTGTTAACAGCACCGCTCCACGGGTTCGAATCCCGTCACTCGCTCCTTTGGTGCGACTTGGACACGCCGGCGCGGGCACGTCGACGGTATTCACGGATAGGCGGACACCCTGACTCGGCGGGTGTAACCCAATCACATATTCAAAGAGGTAGCGCTTCACAAACATGCGCTTCAAAGACGTAGCGTCAGGACCCAAATGCGGTATGCCTAGCGCCGTCTTCGCCTACGAAGGGGAAATGCTGTGAAAATGGACGGGTTTGGGATCAGTTCGGTTCTGGCTGGGCTCGCGCTGGCAGCTGCCGTCGCCGCGGTGCCGTCAGCAGGTGCCGTTGGCGCCGACCCTGCGCCGGTATCCGCGGCAGGGCAGACCCAGCCAACCCAGGCACCCGCCGCGCCCACCGGCACGCCAGCCCGTGGCACCGTCGCTCTGCCGCCGGGGGGACAGATTGACGTATTTCCGCAGGACCAGACCTTCGGCGGAGCCGATCCTCTGGTGCCCTTCGGCACCGATCCGTTCGTTCCGTCCGGCGTCTGGACGCCCTGACGGCCGCGGCTTGGTGATCGGAGTGAAGCTGAACCGCCGCCACTCGACGGGGAGGTTCTGAATGGCCGTGATGCCCAAGCCGATTCGGTGATCCGCCCCCATCATGTGTCCTCAGGTGACCTCGATCAACAACACGCAGGTGCTGTCAGCAAGGTCACGTGAGCGCGACAACGGCGCGTTCCTGCCGGTCAAAACCGGTAATTGACACCCGCGAAATGCGACTGTGTCGCCAATCGCTCTGCTTTTGCTGGCCAAGACGCTAGTGTCTGTGGTTGGCGTAGCAACCGAGGACTTGGAGGGTAAATGAGTGCCTATCGGACCGTGGTGGTCGGGACCGACGGCTCGGACTCATCGCTGCGTGCGGTCGACCGGGCGGCCACGATTGCCGCCCAATCGGGCGCAAAGATCTTCATCGCGACGGCGTACTTTCCCCAGCACGACGATCCGCGGTCGGCCGACCTGCTCAGGGATGAGGGGTACAAGACGACGGGTGCGGCCCCGATCTACGCGATTCTGAAGGAGGCGCATGAGCGGGCTCAGGCCGCCGGCGCCAAGGACGTTGAAGAACGGTCGATCGTCGGCGCCCCCGTCGACGCGCTGGTGGACCTTGCCGAGGAGGTCGAAGCTGACCTCCTGGTGGTCGGCAATGTCGGCCTGAGCACGATCACCGGTCGGCTGCTGGGATCGGTGCCTGCGAACGTGTCGCGCAAGGCCAAGACCGACGTCTTGATCGTCCACACCACGACCTGACGCACGGCCACGAAGCCGGCCACGAAGCCGGCTACCAGCCGCGCTCTTTACATTCACCAGGTGCGGACGCTCCGCGCCGAGAGTGGTGTCGTCACCGAAACGGTCGAAGACCCGGGACGCGACGTCTGTGAGCAGTTGGGTGAATTCTCCGGGCTGCCAGGTCTTGCCCACGCCGCCCGGGAATGAGGACGGCCTCCGGTCATTCCCCTATGTGCCATGAGCGCATCGATGAGTTTCGCAAGCGCCCCTGACCATCGCTATTCGACTCTGGCTGGCCATGCTGCGTCTCTTGCGTACCCGGGCATGGCACATAGGGGAACTACCCCATTCCTACGTGTCAGAGCCTGTTTCCGAGATGAGGAACGGGCATCTCCCTCTGTGCGACAAGGAGTTAGGGAACGCGCGGCATCGTTCCACCCAGCAATTGGGACCCAGCATGGCGAACCGCGTGTGGTCGGTGCGAGGCCCAGGTGTGTGAGACGGAGTCGGGCGGCCGTCGACGCTGGCGCTCAGAGAAGTGCAGAGCGAAAAACTACCGCGCCCACAAGCGGCTCGATGCGAGGCGCACAGCGGCAAGTAGTTCGCCCGGTTCTACGACTTCGATTGGTGGGGAACGCCAGTGATCAGGATCTCAGTGGCTCGCCGAGGCGCTTCGGCGATCATCGGGAAGAGGGCGGTGCGCTTGGGAACTCGTACGTGCCGCCGGTTCTTCTGCACTGCTCTGACGACCTCTTGGGCCACCCTCTCCCTGGGGACATTTACCGTGATCCGCAGACGGTATGCCCGCTCGAACGATTTGGCCGTCGGCTCGTACTCGTCAATGTGGCTGAGCATGTCGGTGAGTACGGGTCCGAGTTCCACGAGAGTCGTCCGGATCGGTAACCCCCGGAAGTCTGCTCGCAACCCCGCTGTGAAGTGGGACAGCGCCGCCTTTGAGGCCGAATACATCACGAGGCCGGGGAGTACGACAGAGCCTGCCCCAGAGGAGATATTGACTATGTGACCGCCCCCGCGGCGAAGCATACGGGGGATGGCTTGCCGACATAGTTCAGCTGGGGCGAGGTAGTTGACCTCAGTGACTTGGCGTAGTTCTTCGCCCGAAGCGTCGGCGAAGCCGCCGACGGCGTCGAGCCCGGCATTATTCACGAGGACGTCGATCGGCCCGGCTTCGTCTTCGACCCGTTGAATTAGGGTGGCGACCTGCGTCGGGTTCGAGAGGTCAGCGGGGTGGGCTGTGCCGCCGAGCTCTGCCGCCAGCGTCTGAATGGTGTTTTCGCTCCGGGCGACGAGTGCCACCACTGCCCCGGCACCTGCGAAGGCGTGGGCGAGGGACTCGCCGATTCCCCGCGATGCCCCTGTGATCAGCACTCGCTTTCCCCGTAGCTCCATTGGCGAGAGCCTACGCATCATGCCTAGTGGAGGATCTACATACACACGTAATTTACGAAAACGCCAAACAGGTTCGGCTGGCCCGCCAGCCACAGCGAGGCGACCTGCGCTGTCGGGATCGAAGATCGACGATTGAGGTGGTGCGTCAGTTCGTTGACGTGTCGCCGACCGTCCACCGGTAGAGGTGGACCGTCTTGGTTTCTACGCCTAGGCCTTCGACGAGTTCGGCCTTCGTGCCTGCGCGGTCGCTGGGCTCTTCCCGTTGGACCGCACGGAGACGTGCTGCCTGTTGCGTGGCGGGGCGGGAGTAGGCACTGGGTCGAAAGCGGCGGGATCATCCAGGTACTCGCGGAAGATGCGGGCCATCGTCGCCGCCTGGTAGCCATCGACGAACCGGTGGTCCAGATTAATCGTCAGGGGCAGCACCGGACGAATGACGGGTTGACCGTCTCGAGCCAGCACCTTGTCGGTCACAGCACCCAGCAGGATCGTGATGGGCACGTGGCAGAACGTCGGGACCGGGGCAGAGGCCGTGTCGAGGCCGTAGGTCCCCACGTTGCTGACGAGTATGGAGCCGTATGGGCGGGCCTCGAGCCCGACGAAGGGAAGGGGCAACTGGAGGCTCTCGGTGACGAATCCGATGCCCTCCATCAGCGGGCGGAGCAGCAACGGCGGCAGCCCCTTGACCAGGGCCTTCATCTGCTTGAACTGTGGGTCATTGTCATGCCGGATGCGGCCAGCACGATCGGCCAGCTCCTTGGCGATCACCCAGGGCGGCTTTTCATTGACGCGGCGCACAACGGTCCCGGATAGATCGGTCCCGGCTGCCTCGACTCCAGATACCGGATCTGTCCGAAGCGATACAACGAAGAAGCAGTCGATGGTGGGGGATGGCAGGAAGCTGCCAAACACGACCCGGCCGTTGAGCCCCGGCAGGGCTTCGACGACCTTGCCGGCAGCCCGACCAACGAGGTTTACAGGGGTGAGGTGCTGGCCAGTGGCATGGCGAACTTGGTCGATGTACTCCAGCAACTGGGGGGCTTCGATGTCAATCGTGGCCGAAATCGTCGGGTCTGTCCTGGGACGCCAGGTAGCCATGGCGATCTTCCGCCAGACGGAGAACGCGATGGGTGACGTGGCCTCGGTCATCGGAAACACCTCTCCTCAGGACGCAACAAAACGGGCTCAAAACCCCGTGCGCGGCTACGTCATCCTGATTCTTCGACCAGAGCCCGCGCACGGCCAGAGGACAAGGTCACTTTGGCTCCGGGCAATCTCAAGGAACCCCTATCGACACCCGCATCGACCATCGTTCCGTTGCCGACGATTTCCGCGACGTGGCCATCCAGCACCGCGAGGTCACAGGGCAGCAGTCCGGTGGCCACACCACGCGTGAGTCACCACCCCGTGCGCGCCATTCATCCAGGTGCGGTCGCTCCGCGCCGAGAGTGGTGTCGTCGCCGTGACCGGGATAAATGACCGTCGAGTCCGGATAGACGTCGAACACGCGACTGGTGACGTCATGGTACAGCGAGTCGAACTCAGCCGGTTTTGTTGTCCGCCCAAGACCCCCAGGGAAGGGCAGCGGGCACATGAGCAGCGCCGAAGTCTCTGCCGGCGTCTTCTACCGCAGTACCAACATCGACGTCGCCGGCCTTCGACTAACGAGTGATCCCGTCGCTAACTCGCGCTGCTGCGATATGTCTCGATGTAGCGGCGCATGCGATCGGGATCCGCCGCCTTGTCACGCTCACTGAGGACAGCGCGGGCGGTGCCCGACGGGAAGCCGTGCTTGACGAGGCGGTAGTCGATGGACTGGTCGAAGTAGGCCACGGAATAGATCAGTGCCATCACCAACCCGCAGATCACGCCGACCCACGTCACCCAACCGGTTCCCAGCGTGAGGAGCAACAACACCGCGAGTGGTACCACCTGCACTACGGCGCGGACGATTTGGCGGGTCCATCGGCTACGGCAGGTGAGGTCGTGCAGCACCCACTCGCGATACCGGGGGCCAAGAGAACCGCCTACGGCGTACCAGATCCAGCGCGACGGGCCAGGACGACGGCGCTGTTTGTCTCGCGTCGCAGCGCTTTCGGCGACGGCCCGCGGCTGCGCTGCCCGCGGCGTCATCTGTCCAGCTCCGAGTCGAGTGCGCCCGCAGCCAGGGCAGCGGCGTTGATTGTTGTGAGTACCTCATGCAAATGCTCCAGCGTGGTGAGATCGACATCGAGCCGTTCGACCACCGCCGGTGGAATCTTGAGCGCCTGGCGGCGCAAATTGCGGCCGGCCGGGGTCAGCTGCACTTGTGTGGTGCGCTCGTCGGCCGCACTGCGGGACCGGGTGATCAGACCCTGCGACTGCAGCCGTTTGAGCATCGGCGAGAGCGTGGCCGAATCCAATTGCAGCAGACCCGCGATGTCCTTGACCGACAACGGCTCATCGCCGGAATTCGCGTTATCCCACAGCGCCAGCATCACGAGGTATTGCGGATGGGTCAGCCCGAGCGGCTCGAGCAACGGCCGGTACACCGCGAGCACGGCGCGGTTTGCGACGGCGAGCGCAAAACACACCTGGCGCTCAAGTGCCAGCGGATCGACGTCTGCAGCGACTGTTTTGGTCATGCTGTCATCGTACTACTTAGATAGTGCCCTAAGCAATAGTGGCCTAATTATTAGTGGTCGATGTTTCCGATGATTAGGCGGGCGGTGGCGTCGCGGAGCTCGGGGTCGTGGCGCGGCCGTTGCTCATCAGCTCTTATCCCAGGGGCAGAACATGGCGATCGCGGCGGCAGCGACGGCGGCTGCGTCAGCGTAGCTGAGGCGATCGTCGCGACGTAGGGCATCGACAACCGTCCCCGGGGTGTACTCACCGGCATCGAGGGCCTTGCAGACAGCGTGGCCCGTCGCCAAGCCGTGCGAGCGGGTGCCGTAGTAGATGTTGTTGTTATCGAGGACCTTGATGTAGGCGTCCTCGGCGCTGTCGGCATGGGACGGCGCGGTGGCAATCACCGACAGGCCAATGCCAGCGGCGGCCAGCGCAAGGCGGATCATCTTTTCTGTCTGTCGTGGGGGTAGGTAGCTGGCAGGGTCGGCGTCCAATCACGCACAGAACAAGTGTTTCACGCCGGCCGTAGAGTTCCCGGGACCTGTTCGGCGTGGCAGAGTCGCTTCCAACCCAACCCTCAACTGCGGCCCCGATCCCGAGGAACGAACCGTGTCCGAGAACGCCCGCTCCGATCGTGGTGTGTCACCAAAACGGTCGACTACCCGGGGCTCGACGTCTGTGAACAGTTGGGTGAATTCTCCGGGCTGCCAGGTCTCGCCGACGCCGCCTCGGAAGCCTGTCTACCTCAACGAGTCCCCACCTGTGGCCGCTGATCTGGCTGATGCCAGGGCCGCACCAGTGGCGGTGACCGCCGGCGGACGCGCCGAAACCACGGAGGACCGTCTGCTTGAGGAGGCCGACGTTGTCCGATACCTCACCGTCGACGCCGTGTACCTCGCGTCTGTCCATCCAGCGTCTGCGTGCGAGGTGGTGGCCTATCGTCCAGGTTCGGTGTCGGTGTTGGGAGCGATGATCTGTCCGCGGACCTCGCCTGACCCAGCGGCTCCCCGACCCCAGCGGTTCCAGCTTGCCGCCGGCTGGTCAAATTGGAGGCGCTGCATCCGAGCGTAGATCCCGTCGAGGTCCAGCAATTCCTCGTGCGTGCCGTCTTCTGCGACCACGCCATCCTTGATGACGATGATCTTGTCGGCGTTCCGCAGGGTGCTTAGCCGATGGGCGATGGTGATGACCGTGCGGCCGGCCATCAGCCGTTCCAGAGCCTCGATCACCAATTTTTCGGACTCGGCATCCAACGCTGCGGTGGGCTCGTCGAGAATCAGAATCGGGTTGTCGCGAATGAGGGCACGGGCAATCCCAATGCGTTGGCGCTGACCGCCCGACAGTGTCGTGCCGCGGTCACCCACTGGGCTGTCGTAGCCCTGCGGCATGCGGGTGATGAACTCATCGGCGTTGGCCAGTTTGGCCGCTTCAACGATTTGGTCCTCGGTGGCGTCGGGACGGCCAAAGGCGATGTTATCGCGCACGGTTCCGCGCAGTAGCGCGGTGTCTTGCAGCACAAAGCCGATCTGGCTGCGCAGTCCGTGAAGCTTGTAGTCGCAGACGTCCACGCCGTCGATCTTGATGGACCCGGCGTCGAGGTCACGGAAGCGTGGAATGAGGCTGACAGCCGTGGATTTGCCGCTGCCGGTGGGACCGACAATGCCTACCATCTGGCCCGGGCTGATCGTGAAGGTGATATCCGAAAGAACGGGCAGGGCGGGGTCATAGCCAAAGTTCACGTGTTCGAAGGCGATCTCACCTCTAAACCGCGGCGGATCTGCCGGTGCGGGACGCTCAAGAATCACTTTGTCGGCGTCACACACCGCCAGAACACGCTCAAACGCCACAGACACCTGCGCGATGGTGTTGGTCATCTGGGCGAGCTCGCGTACCGGTTGGAAGAACTTGGCCAGATACGCCAAGAAGACGGTCAGGGCCCCCGCGGTCATCGCGCCCGAAAGGATGAGCAGTGAACCGCGCCAGAGCACCAGGGCGGTGCACACCGCGATCACCAGGCTGACCACCGGGGAAAGCAGCGACGACACTTTCCGGGCCGTCAGCCATGCGGTCACCGTTTCCATGCTGACCTTGCTCAGTTGCTGCGCCTGCCGCTCTTCGCGCCCGTAGGCCTGGACCACCTGAATGGATTGCAGGCCCTCCTGCAAGGTGGCGAGCAGATCCGACTGGTGGGTGCGCACGTCTTTGACCGCCATCCTGATGGCTTTGTTGACGCGCAACACGAAGATGGCCAGCAGCGGCGTGACGGCGAGCGCAATAAGAGCGAAATCCCACCGCAGCAAGAACATCACTGCAACCATGCCGACAACCGTCAGACAGTCGGTGAAAATGTTGAGAGTGGACGTCGACGCGAAGCTCTGGATGGTCTGCACGTCACCGGTCAGGGTGCTCAAGATGGTGCCGACCCGGGTGGTGTCGTAATACGCGAGCGAGAGTTCCTGCAAGTGGTTGTATAGCCGCACCCGCAGATCGTTGCCGATCCACTGACTTAGGCTCTCGGTGAAGTAGCTGGCGACATACATCGCGGCACCAGTAACTGCGGCGATCATCACGGTCGCGATGCCCGCGGCCGCGGCGATATGAACCCTGCTGTCGCCGCCCAACATCGGCAACAGCCAGCTAATCCAGTGCGGAGGAGGGCGCCTTCCGACCACGTTGTCCAGGACGACCTTGAGCGGCCAGGGCGCGGCCAGGCTCATCGCCATCTGCACCAGGGTCGTGACCAGAATCACGGCGATACTCCGACGGCGCGGTCGAAGCAGTTCACGAAGCAGCGGCGGCACAGCAGTTGACTCCTTCGCGATCGTGCACGCCTTAGACGATAGTTAGTTCGATGCGGGCCCAGGCATCGTTGCCGTATCCACGGGGATTCCACAACGATTCCGCCGACTCGGGCTGCAGCGTGCCGGTGTCGTCCCAGGCCCGGGCGGTAATACTCAACGGTCCGGGTTTCACGTCGACGGTGAGCGACCATGGCCGCCATGCCCATTGACTGGGTGCAGGATGAAGGTCGGCTTGCCGCCAGCTGCGCCCGGCGTCGAGGGACACGTCGACACGCTCGGCGCTGTGGCCGTCGCCGGCAATCCCGTACCCCCGAATGGTCAGAGCACCACCTGGGACCCGATCACCGTCGGTGGGAACCAAGATGTCGCAGTTGAGTTCAAGCGTTGATAGCGAAATGCCCTCTCCTGGCCCGACGGTATCGGCGTCGACTTCGGGCGGCAGAATCCGATAATCGAGGGCCTGAAAGTAGTTCTGAGACGGGACGGCTTGCACAGTCACGGCGGTGACCCATTTGACGCTGCGGGCCCCGATGTACCCAGGGACCACCACGCGCACTGGACCGCCGTGGGCGCGTGGCAGCGGTTGACCGTTCATCTGCCAGGCCAGCACTACCTCCTCGGACATTGCCTTGCGCAGCGGGATGGAGCCGCCGAAGGACTGCACAGGCCGGGCCTCCTGAGCCACATCCGGGGCGTCGAAGGCTACATGGAAGCCATGATCACGATGGACGCTGGCCGCCTCCAAAACGTCTGACAGTCGGGCGCCTCCCCACTCGGCGGTCGAAATCGCACCGTGCTCCCATGGATCTTTGCCGGGTATTGGCCGCACCCGCAGCAGTTCCGCGCGGCGGTTGCCAGCGCAAGCCAGCGTCGCTACCACCCAGTGCTGGGGGAAATTCGTGGTCAGGTCCTCGTAGGTCAAGGTAAGCGGTTTGTCCACCAGGCCGCCAACGATCAGCTGCCACTGCTCGACGGGAATGTCGGGAAACGGACCGTGATTGCGGGCATAGAACGCTTCCACCGGGGTGATCGCACTGCTCGCCAATACTGCTGGCGGCGGCTCCGCGTTATACGGCATGCGGTTGCGCACAATCATGTCGTCGCGCTTATTCCACATCCCTACACCCCGCGCCGGGCCGACCAATGGTAACCGGTTATCGTCGCACATCATCGGCTGGAAATACCAGGTGGCGATCTGCTTCGGCACCGTCCAGCCGTGCACGCCGACTTCCTCGAGGCCGTGTTAAGCCAACGAGAGTTTTACCCCGGGTTGTTCGTCACCACCGTCGCTCCCGCCACTCTTCGAGATGCGGACGCTCGGCACCCAGCGTGGTGTCGTCACCGTGGCCGGGGTAGATGACTGTGTCGTCCGAGTAGACATCGAACACCCTGCTGCTCACGTCCCGGAAAAGCGAGTCGAACTCGGCAGGTTTTGTTGTCCGCCCAAGACCCCCAGGGAAAAGGCAGTCCCCGGTGAACAGCTGCGTGGTGTCGCCGGCGGCCGGTCCGCTCAACGCCAATGCCACCGAGCCCGGCGTATGGCCACGCAGATGGATGACATCGAACGTCAGCTTGCCTACCTGAACGGTGTCGCCGTGAGCCAACAGTCGGTCTGGCGTCACGGGCAGGGGATCGGCGTCGATCTCGTGGGCCGCCGTCGGAGCCCCGGTTGCGTCGACAACCGCCTCCAGCGCCTGCCAGTGATCGAAATGCTGATGGCTGGTGACGATCAGGGCCAGCTTCGGAGCGTTCTCACGGACGAGGGCGACCAGATCGTCGGCGTCGTTGGCGGCGTCGATCAACAGCGTCCCACCGGTCTCGGAACATGTGACCAGGTAGGCGTTGTTGTCCATGGGGCCCACCGACGCCTTGATGATCGTCGCGCCCGGAAGGGTGCGGCGCGCGGCGGTGCCGGGGACGACGTGGCCGGTGTAGTTGTCGTTGACGACAGTCATGAGTTGACGGTAGCGCCCCGGCGTGTCTGTCGGTGAGGCCACATAGCATGGCAGGGATGCCGGTAGATCCACTGAAAGGGGCCGGGTGGCTGACCGCCTGATCGTCAAGGGTGCGCGGGAGCACAACCTGCGAAGCGTCGACCTCGACCTGCCGCGAGACGCGCTGATTGTGTTTACCGGGTTGTCGGGCTCGGGCAAGTCGTCGCTGGCTTTCGACACGATCTTCGCGGAGGGACAACGCCGCTACGTCGAGTCGCTCTCGGCGTACGCGCGGCAGTTCCTCGGCCAGATGGACAAGCCTGACGTCGATTTCATCGAGGGCCTGTCGCCTGCGGTGTCGATCGATCAGAAGTCCACCAACCGCAACCCGCGGTCGACGGTCGGCACCATCACCGAGGTCTACGACTACCTGCGGCTGCTCTACGCCCGCGCCGGCACGCCACATTGTCCGGTCTGCGGTGAGCGGATCGCCCGCCAGACGCCCCAACAGATCGTCGACCAGGTGCTCGCGATGCCCGAGGGCGCTCGCTTTCTGGTGCTGGCACCGGTGGTGCGCACCCGGAAGGGCGAATTCGCGGACCTGTTCGAGAAGCTGAATTCGCAGGGGTACAGCCGCGTTCGGGTGGATGGCGTCGTCCATTCGCTCACCGATCCGCCGAAGCTGAAGAAGCAGGAGAAGCACGACATCGAGGTGGTCGTCGATCGGCTCGCCGTGAAGCCGACCGCCAAACAGCGGCTCACCGACTCGGTGGAGACGGCGCTGCGACTCGCCGACGGGATCGTCGTGCTCGAGTTCCCCGATCATGGGGTCCACGAATCCGGCCATCCCCGCGAGCAGCGGTTCTCCGAGAAGCTGGCCTGCCCGAACGGTCACCCGCTGGCGGTGGACGACCTTGAGCCGAGGTCGTTCTCGTTCAATTCGCCTTACGGGGCATGCCCGGAGTGCGCCGGGCTGGGCATCCGCAAGGAGGTTGACCCCGAGCTCGTCGTGCCCGACCCCGAGCTGACGTTGGCAGAGGGCGCAGTGGCTCCGTGGTCCAACGGGCACACCGCCGACTACTTCACCCGGATGATGGCCAGTCTCGGCGAGGCGATCGGTTTCGACGTCGACACCCCGTGGCGCAAGCTACCGGCCAAGGCGCGCAAGGCAATTCTCGAAGGATCCGATGAGCAGGTGCATGTCCGCTATCGCAACCGGTACGGTCGCACCCGGTCCTACTACGCCGACTTCGAAGGCGTGATGGCGTTCCTGCAACGCAAGATGGAGCAGACCGACTCCGAGCAGATGAAGGAGCGCTACGAGGGCTTCATGCGCGACGTGCCGTGCCCGGTGTGCCGGGGCACTCGGCTCAAGCCCGAGATCTTGGCGGTCACCCTGGCCGCGGGGGAGCGTGGCGCGAAGTCGATCGCCGAAGTGTGCGAGCTGTCGATCTCGGACTGCGCGGAGTTCTTGAACGCGCTGACGCTCGGGTCACGCGAGCAGGCGATCGCGGGCCAGGTGCTCAAGGAGATCCAGTCGCGGCTCGGGTTCCTGCTCGACGTCGGGCTGGAGTACCTGTCGTTGTCACGGGCGGCGGCCACCCTGTCCGGCGGTGAGGCGCAACGCATCCGGCTCGCCACACAGATCGGCTCCGGCTTGGTCGGCGTGTTGTACGTGCTCGATGAGCCGTCGATCGGCTTGCACCAGCGCGACAACCGCCGGCTGATCGAGACGCTGCTGCGACTGCGGGATCTGGGCAACACGCTGATCGTCGTCGAACACGACCTCGACACGATCGCCCACGCCGACTGGGTGGTGGACATCGGTCCGGCGGCGGGAGAGCACGGCGGCCGTATCGTGCACAGCGGCACCTACAACGAGCTACTGCGGAACAAGGACTCGATCACCGGCGCCTACCTCTCGGGCAGGGAGAGCATCGAGGTGCCCGCCATCCGCCGACCGGTGGACCGGCGTCGCCGGCTGACCGTGATCGGCGCCCACGAGCACAACCTGCGCGACATCGATGTGTCGTTCCCGCTCAGCGTGCTGACATCGGTCACGGGTGTGTCCGGCTCCGGCAAGTCCACTCTGGTGAACGACATCCTTGCGTCGGTGCTGGCGAACAAGCTGAACGGGGCCCGGCAGGTGCCCGGCCGACACACCCGCGTCACCGGCCTGGACAAGGTCGACAAGCTGGTGCGCGTTGATCAGTCGCCCATCGGCCGCACGCCGCGGTCGAATCCCGCCACCTACACTGGGGTTTTCGACAAGATCCGCACTCTGTTCGCGGCCACCACCGAGGCCAAAGTGCGCGGCTATCAACCGGGCCGGTTCTCGTTCAACGTCAAGGGCGGCCGGTGCGAGGCGTGCACCGGTGACGGCACGATCAAGATCGAGATGAACTTCCTGCCGGATGTGTATGTGCCGTGCGAGGTATGCCACGGCGCCCGGTACAACCGGGAAACTCTCGAGGTGCATTACAAGGGCAAGACCATCGCCGAGGTTCTCGACATGTCCATCGAAGAGGCCGCCGAGTTCTTCGAGCCGATCACGTCGATCCACCGGTATCTGCAGACGTTGGTCGACGTCGGACTGGGCTACGTGCGACTCGGGCAACCGGCGCCCACGCTGTCCGGGGGCGAGGCACAGCGCGTCAAGCTGGCTGCGGAGCTGCAGAAGAGATCCACCGGGCGCACCGTCTACATCCTCGACGAGCCCACCACAGGCTTGCACTTCGACGATATCCGCAAGCTGCTCGGGGTCATCAACGGCCTTGTGGACAAGGGCAATACGGTGATCGTGATCGAACACAACCTCGACGTGATCAAGACCTCGGACTGGATCATTGACATGGGCCCCGAAGGGGGAGCGGCCGGCGGCGCGATCGTCGCCGAGGGAACGCCGGAAGACGTCGCCGCGGTGCCAGAGAGCTACACGGGCCAATTCCTGGCCGACGCGCTCGGCCTGCGCACGCGGCGGCGGGGCAAAGTCAGCGCCTAGCGCGCACTTCCGGAAAGCGAGAATATGTCGAAAACAGTGGTGATCGGCGCTTCGAGCGGGCTGGGGCGCTGCATTGGTGTCGGCCTTGCCCGGCGCGGCGAAAATGTGGCACTGCTCGCGCGGCGCGCTGAACGTATCGAAGCCGCGGCGAAGGAGGCCGGACCGGGGGCAGTCGCCGTCGAATGCGATGTCACCGACGAGGCGTCGTGTCGATCGGCCATCGCTGCGGCCGCCGAGGCGCTCGGTGGCATCGACAACCTCATCTACACGCCCGGCATCGGACCGCTTGTCCGCATGGTCGATACCGATGCCGACACGTGGCGGCGGGTGTTCGACACCAACGTCATCGGCGCGTCGCTGGTCACCGCTGCGGCGATTCCGCACCTGACGGCGTCCGCGGGCAAAGCGGTCTACCTTTCATCGGATTCAGGCACCCTGACCCCGCCATGGCCTGGCCTCGGGGCGTACGGCGTCAGCAAGGCTGCGCTGGAGAGGCTCGTCGACGCCTGGCGCGGGGAGCACCCCGACATCGGGTTCACGTGCCTGGTCGTCGGCGAGTGCGCGGGCGGCGAGGGCGACGGGGCAACGGGATTCAACAACGGTTGGGATACCGAGCTCGCCATGACGGTTTACCCGACCTGGGTGTCGCGGGGCTACATCCCGGGCCGGCTGATGCCCGTCGAGGACCTCGTCGCGGTGGTGCACACCATCCTGAAGACCGATGCGGCAACGTCGATGCCGATGGTGATCGCGCGAGGTGCGCCGGCCAACTAGCGCTGCCGGGGTTCCGGTGTCCGACCAACGGTGCGGAAACGGCAGCTGCGCGCTAGGTGTCGTCTCGCGGCATGGATTCGCGGATCTCCGCGAGACGTTCGGCCGCGGCGCGCTGACGAGCTTCGTACTGCTCTTCGACGGTCCGGCCCTCCGGGCTTTCGGCATCGAGTTCCGCGGAGCCCAGCGCGTCGCCAAAGCGGGTCTCGATCTTGTCGCGGACGGACTCGAATGTCGGCACCCCCGACTCGCTGTAACCGGGGTCGACGTTGGGCCCGCTCAGCGGTGTCGGTTCGTCGGGCATGCCGACACGGTACGCCCGGGATCTCACCGCAGATGTCACATGCGGCTGTCAGCGCGGCTTCGCCAACGGGAACGGCAATGTCTCGCGGATGCTGCGGCCGGTAATCATCATCACCACGCGGTCGACACCCAGGCCGAGGCCCCCGGTGGGCGGCATCGCGTACTCCATGGCCTGCAGGAAGTCTTCGTCGAGTTCCATCGCCTCGGGGTCGCCGCCCGCCGCCAGCAGTGACTGCTCCTGCAACCGGCGGCGCTGCTCGACCGGGTCGGTCAGCTCGCTGTAGGCGGTGCCGAGTTCGACGCCCCACGCGACGAGGTCCCAGCGCTCGGCCAGTCCCGGCTTGCTGCGGTGCGGGCGGGTGAGCGGCGACACCGACGTCGGGAAGTCCTTGTAGAAGGTGGGTTGCTCGGTGTACTCCTCGACCAGCCGCTCGTAGAGCTCGAGGACCAGCGCGCCGGCGTCCCAATGGGTGAGGTACGGGACTTCGGCCTTGTCGCAGAGCAGGCGCAGGGTGGCAACGTCGGTGTCTGTGTCGATGTGCTGGCCGAGCGCGTCGGACACCGCGTCGTGCACCGTCGTGACGCGCCAGATGCCGGAAATGTTCACCGGTTCCAGCGTGCCGTCCTCACGCGGGCGCATCACAACGTGTTCACCGTTGGCCGCAAGCGCCGCGTTTTGGATGAGTTCGCGGCATCCGTCCACCCACGTCATGTAGTCGGCATGCGCCTGGTATGCCTCGAGCAGCGTGAATTCCGGGTTGTGACTGAAGTCCACACCCTCATTGCGAAACGCCCGACCGAGCTCGAACACGCGCTCAACGCCGCCGACGCACAGCCGTTTGAGGTACAGCTCCGGCGCGATGCGCAGGTACAGGCCGAGGTCGTAGGCATTGATATGGGTGAGGAACGGGCGCGCATTGGCGCCGCCGTGAATCTGCTGCAGTATCGGCGTCTCGACCTCGAGAAAACCTTTGTCTATCAGGGTTTCTCGGATCGCGTGCAGTACCTTGCTGCGCGCTGTGATCAGTTCGCGCGCCTCGCGATTGATCGCGAGGTCGACATAGCGGGCGCGGACCCGGGCCTCCGGGTCGGTCAGACCCTTCCACTTGTTTGGAAGCGGTCGCAGGCACTTGCCGATGAGTCGCCAATTGCGGACGAGCAGCGAGCGGGTGCCGTTCTTGCTGCACCCCATCGTGCCCGAGACCTCGACCAGGTCACCGAGATCGACGGCGGCGGTGAAGTCGGCGGTGCATCGGGCTTTCAACTTCGAATTGTCGAACAGCAGTTGAACATCCCCGGACCAGTCGCGGAGGTCGGCGAACAGCACGCCGCCGTAGTCGCGGATCCGCAGCACGCGTCCGGCCACCGTGACGGTGGTGTCGTCGTGTTCGTCGATCGCCTCCGCGATCGTGTGGCTGGGCGGTTGGCCGACCGGGTAGGGATCAGTGCCGTCGGCCTGAAGCGCTGCCAGCTTGCCCATCCGCACCCTGACTTGTTCCGGCACCCGCGGCGCGAAATCGTGATCCCGGATGGCCTCGTCGTAGAGCGGGCCGAGGTCGGGTGCGGTGCCGTCCCGGTGCAGCACCCCGGTGGCAATCACCGTCTGCGGCACGGCCGTGTGGTGTCCGGTGTGTGGCTTCGGCCGGCGTGAGAACGGCAGCACCAGGAAGCCCTCGGCGATCACCGAGGCCACGCCCACCCGCGGGATCAGCCGGGCGTCCTCGTAACACGCGTACCGCGGCACCCAATGCGGCTGGTACTTCATGTTCGACCGGTACAACGTCTCCAGCTGCCACCAGCGTGAGAAGAACACCAGCAGCGCGCGCCACAACCGGGCGACCGGACCAGCGCCGAGCCGGGAACCCTCCTCGAAGGCCGCGCGGAACATCGCGAAGTTGAGCGAAATACGTGTGACGCCAAACCGCTCCGCCTGCATGTTCAGTTCGCTGACCATCAGCTCGATGGTTCCGTTGGGAGACTGAGGTGAGCGCCGCATCAAGTCCAACGACGCCCCGGTGCTACCCCAGGGCACCAGCGACAGCATGGCGACCACCTTGTCGCCGTCACCCTCGTTCACCGCCTCCACCAGCAGGCAGTCGCCGTCGGCGCTGTCGCCGAGTCGGCCCAGCGCCATCGAGAACCCGCGCTCGGTCTCGGTGTCGCGCCAGTCATCGGCACGCGCAATGACTTTCGCCATCTCGTCGGCGGGAATGTCGCGGTGCCGACGGATGCGCACGGTCAACCCGGCGCGGCGCGCGCGGGTCACGGCCTGGCGGACGGCCCGCATGCTCGGGCCGGACAGCCGGAACCGGTCGGGGTACAGGATCGCCTCGTCACCGAGTTGTAGCGCGTTGAGGCCCGCCGCCCGGAACGCTTCGGCGCCCTCGATGCTGGCGCCCATGACCCCCGGCGCCCAGCCGTACGCCTGGCACAGCCGCAGCCAGGTGTCGATGGCCTGGGGCCAGGCGCGGGGATCGCCGATCGGGTCGCCGCTGGCCAGGCACACGCCGACCTCGACACGATAGGTGATCGCGGCCCGTGCGTTGTCTGCGAACACGACGGCCTTGTCGCGACGGGTGGCGAAGTAGCCGAGCGAGTCGTTCTTGCCGTACATCTCGAGCAGGCCGCGGATCGCCGACTCGTCCTCGCCGGTGAGCGCATTCTCGGCGCGCTGCGACTGGAACAGCACCACCGCCGCGAGCATCAACGCCATGGCTCCGAACAACCCGAACAGCGTCCTGAGCACGACGTGGGGGTGACCGGTGAAGAAGTCGGGGTCGGCGAGCGCGAAGCCGCTGACCCGGTTCAATGCGTACGGCAGCCGTTCATCGCTGGGCAGGTCGCCGGGGAAGGCCTCCAGCAAGGCCCAGGCCAACAGGGTGCCGACCGCCATCCCGGCCGCCAGCACGATGGCAGCCTTGAGCAGCGCACCCCGGCGCACCCGGGCGTAGAACTCGCGGAAGGCCACCAGCAGCAGCACGATTGCGGCCACGTGCAGGCCAAGGCCCACGATTTCGCCGTACGACTCGAGCCTGTTCAATTCGCCGGACGCGAGATCGCCGAGATTCCAACCCGCCGCGAACACCAGGTTGAGCAGCAGCAGCCACCATGCGATGCGCTTGCGCGCGGCGAGGGCAGCGGCCAGCAGCGCCAGCACGAACGCCCACGCGAAGCTGGTGTCGGGGAAGTTGAAGATGTAGTTGTCGACGAACTCGCGTGGCGCCTTGATGACCTCCCGCGCCAGCGGCGAGAGGCTGGCCACGAGCGACAGGGTGGCGATGATGCCGACGACCCACCCGGCGGTCGCGGGGACCCAGGACAACCGGGAAGACGGCCGGGTGGCGGTGACTGTCATCAGCCGCGAGGATAAGCCCTCCGGCCGGGGAATGGGTTAAAGGACCGGGCTAGTTCACTGGGCCGGTGTACTTTTCGCCCGGGCCTGCGCCGGGTTCGTCAGGCGCCGCGCTGTACTCGCGGAACGCGAGCTGCAGGCTCTTCAACCCGTCGCGAAATGGGCCTGCGTGCGGGCCCAGGTAGTCCGCCGACGCTGCTACCAGTCCACTGAGCGCGGTGATCAGCCGGCGAGCCTCATCGAGGTCACGGTGCGGGCTGTCGGTGGGATCCGCCGAGGACAGGCCGAGCTTTTCGGCGGCCGCGCTCATCAGCATCACCGCCGAACGGCTGATGATCTCGATCGCGGGAACGTCTGCCAGCTCGCGGGGCGGCGGGTCGGCCGCGCCGGAGGATGCGGCAGGACCATCGGTCATGCCTGCTAGACTGGCATGCGCGACCGTTCCTGTGTGAGTCAGGGACAGCAAGTGGAGTCCCGCTCCCACCGTTGGCCACACCGGCTCAGCGGTCCGGTCACCGGCGCCTGGCGGTGCTGGTTCTGCCTAACACGCAGGCGGCGTCAAGCCGTGATCGGTCGGCACCGGGCCCCGCATCGTGCGGGGCCTTTCTGCTGACGGGGTGGTGCTCACCCGCTGGCGTCTGGTTCTCGCGGGCATCGGCCGCACCGAAGAATCAACCAACCAGGGAGGCCCCATCACCACTGAGACCCGCGTCAACGAGCGCATTCGAGTACCAGAAGTCCGATTGATCGGACCCGGCGGTGAACAGGTCGGGATCGTGCGCATCGAAGACGCCCTTCGCGTCGCCGCCGACGCTGATCTCGACCTTGTCGAAGTCGCTCCGAACGCCAGACCGCCGGTCTGCAAGATCATGGATTACGGCAAGTTCAAGTACGAGACAGCTCAAAAGGCGCGCGAGTCTCGCAAGAACCAGCAGCAAACCGTCGTCAAGGAACAGAAGTTGCGACCGAAGATCGACGACCACGACTATCAGACCAAGAAGGGTCACGTAGTGCGCTTCCTCGAAGCCGGGTCGAAGGTCAAGGTCACGATCATGTTCCGCGGCCGCGAACAGTCCCGCCCGGAACTGGGGTACCGACTGTTGCAGCGGCTGGGCGCCGACGTCGCCGACTATGGCTTCGTCGAGACGTCGGCCAAACAGGACGGCCGCAACATGACGATGGTGCTGGCGCCGCACCGCGGTGCGAAGACCCGCGCGAAAGCGGCGGAACAAGCCAGTGCCGATGAGCCGCTTGCGCGAAGAGCAAGTAGCCCCGACGCCGGCCAGCCAGACTCGACCGAAACTTCACAGAACTGAGGACACATGCCCAAGGCCAAGACCCACAGCGGCGCATCGAAGCGGTTCCGGCTCACCGGGACCGGCAAGATCGTGCGCCAGCGGGCCAATCGCCGTCACCTTCTGGAGCACAAGCCGACGAAGCGCACGGCGCGCCTTGAAGGGCGCGTCACGGTGTCGACTGCCGACGCCAAGCGGATCCGCAAGCTGCTCAACGGCTGACCTCGCACAGACCTTTGCACCGTTGCACGAACGAGATAGGAAGAACCTCCCATGGCACGCGTGAAGCGGGCGGTCAACGCCCACAAGAAGCGGCGCACCATTCTGAAGGCATCGAAGGGTTACCGCGGCCAGCGGTCACGCTTGTACCGCAAAGCCAAAGAGCAGCAGCTGCATTCGCTGAACTACGCCTACCGTGACCGGCGCGCCCGGAAGGGCGAGTTCCGCAAGCTGTGGATCTCGCGGATCAATGCGGCCGCGCGCGCTAACGACATCACATACAACCGGTTGATCCAGGGGCTGAAGGCGGCCGCAGTGGACGTCGACCGCAAGAACCTCGCCGAGATCGCGGTCAGCGACCCGGCGGCGTTCACCGCACTCGTCGCCGTGGCGAAGGCCGCGCTGCCCGAGGACGTCAACGCGCCGACCGCCGGAGAGGCCGCCTGAGACTGGCTGCAGGCGCGGGCTCTTCCCCCACTCGCGGGGGCCCACTCACCGAGCGCTCGTCGCGGGTAGTCGCCGCGGCGAAGCTGCACCGCCATGTCGGCCGCAAGCGAGCCGGCCGCTTCCTCGCCGAGGGTCCCAATCTTGTCGAGGCTGCGCTGCGCTGCGGCGCGGCGCGGGAACTGTTCATCACCGATTCGGCCGCGGCGCGGTTCGACGCGCTGGTTGCCGGCGTTGATGTGCCCGTTCACCGGGTGACCGAGCGCGCAGCGAAATCGTTGTCGGACACCGTCACCCCGGTCGGGCTGGTAGCGGTGTGTGAGCCGGCGCCGGTGACGATCACGGATGTCGTCGCCCGGCGGCCCGCACTGGTCGCCGTCGGGGTCGACATCTCGGAACCCGGGAACGCCGGCACGCTGATCCGGTTATCCCACGCGATGGGTGCGGCGGCGGTGGTCCTGGCCGGCCACAGCGTCGACCCGTACAACGCGAAGTGCCTGCGCGCCTCCGCGGGCAGTGTGTTCGCCGTCCCGGTGGTTGTGCAGGCCGACGCTGCTGCGGCGGTGGCGACCCTCTCAGCGGCCGGGTTGCAGGTCTTTGCAACCACGGTTGACGGCGACGCCACCCTTGACGACGCCGAGCCGCTGTTGACGGCTCCTACTGCGTGGGTGTTCGGGGCCGAGGCGCACGGGCTGCCGCCGGAGGTCGCCACGCTGGCAGACCGGCGGGTGTTCATCTCGATGCCGGGCGACGTGGAAAGCCTCAACGTGGCCACCGCCGCAGCGATCTGTCTGTATTTGAGCGCCCGGGCGCAGCGGAGAGGTTAAGCGGCGCGGCCACGCCCACCGGCCGGGCGCAGCCCGGCAAGCGAAAACGTGGTGTGCACCAGAGCGCCGGCCCGTTCGAACAGGGTCCTGCGGCGGGGGAAGTAGTGCATCGGCAACCCGCGTCGGTCACGCGGCGGTGCCATGAACACCGGCGCCTCCGCGAGGGGCCCATCGGCGGGCAGTTTTCCGGCCGCCCGTTTGTATGCGGTCAGCGCGCGCGGGTGCAGCCGGATCTCGTCCGGCACCACCAGAAACGCCACTTCCACGGCCTTGCCGAACAGCCGCAGCAGCACCTCGTCGCCTGCGGTCCAGCGCATTCCCGCCTTCTCGCGCACCACCGGGTCGAACAATCCGGCAGCGATCCAACGCTGCCCGGCGACCAGCGGCTTGAACATCTGATCCCACAACGGCGTGGGCATCAACACGAATTTCGGTTTGGGAATGCGGATCCGGAAGATGTCCAGGGTCGCCTGATTGATTTCCAGTTCGTCGCTGCATACGCGGCCCCAGTAGTCCTGGAACTCCTCCCAGGTCTTCGGGACGGGCCGCATGCTCATGCCGTACATCCGGTACCACTGCACGTGCTCGTGGAACAGCTGGCGCTTCTCGGACTCGGTCAGCCCGCCGCAGAAGTACTCGGCGGTCTTCAGCACGAGCATGAAGAAGGTGGCGTGCGCCCAGTAGAAGGTCTCGGGGTTCAGCGCGTGATAGCGGCGGCCGGCCCCGTCGACGCCCCTGATGGTCTTGTGGTAGCCGCGGATCTGCTCGCCCGTCTGCGACGCGCGATCGCCGTCGTAGACCACACCCATGATCGGGTACACGGAGCGGGCCACCCGCTGCAGCGGCTCCCGCAGCAGGATGGAGTGTTCCTCGACGCCGGCCCCCAGCTCCGGGTACATGTTCTGCAGGGCGCCGATCCACACGCCCATCATCCCGGTCCGCAGGTCGCCGAAGTACTTCCAGGTCAGCGAGTCGGGCCCGAGCGGGTGTCGGTTGTTCGGGGTGGTCGTCGTGGATGGCGCGCTCACGGTTCCTCCTGGGGGTGCCAGTGCCCCGAGAATAATGTTGACAACGCACGTTGTCTATGAATGCCGGGCGTGTCTACGGAGGGTGTTATCGGTTGGCGATCGCACCGCTGCAGATGCGTGACCAGGCGATTCGCCGGGACAACGCCGCCGGTGAGGCCAAGATGACATTGCTCGGCGTCAGAACGGGCCTTTACCCTGACGATCGTGGAAGTCGAGCCGTCCGGCGAGGAATCCGGCGGTCTCGGGGACGTTGCCGGATCACCTGATCACGGGCCGGACCATTCGCCGCGAAAACGCGGCGGGGCAGGGGCCTGGCTGGAAACCACGAACCACCACCCCGGGGTCATTGGCGCCATTCGGCGTGCGCGGATGGCGCTGCCTGGTGACCCGCATTTCGGAGATCGGCTGTCCGCCAGCGGCTTAGGCGGCCCGGCCGCGGCGGCGCGGGCCGCCGACCGTCTGCTTGGCGATCGCGATGCCGCGTCCCGTGAGATCAGCCTCGGCGCCCTGCAGGTGTGGGAGGCCTTACGCACGGGGGTGGGTCGCCGGCCCACGCAGGACGAGGTGACGCTGGTGTTCACCGACCTGGTCGGTTTTTCGCCGTGGGCGCTGGAAGCGGGCGACGACGCCACGCTCAAGCTGCTACGCAAGGTCGCCCAAGCGGTTGAGCCGCCAATGTTGGAGGTCGGCGGCCAGGTGGTCAAGCGGATGGGCGACGGCATCATGGCGGTGTTCCCCGATCCCATCACCGCGGTAGCCGCGGTCATGGTCGCGTGTGAAGCACTGAAAAGTGTTGAAGTGGTGGGCTATACGCCGATCATGCGGGTCGGTATCCACACCGGCCGGCCGCAGCGGATCGGTTCGGACTGGCTGGGGGTGGACGTGAACATCGCCGCGCGGGTGATGGAAAGCGCAGGCCGGGGCGGTGTGCTGATGACCGGTTCCACGCTGGGACGTCTGACGCCCGAGCAGCTCGACGAGCTTGGCGTGCACGCCAAACGGTTGCGCCGCCACGTGTTTGCGCAGCGACTCAGCGGAGTGCCCCCGGACATCACGATGTACCGGCTGGAAACTCGCAGAGAGTTGTCAGGCACCGATACCACCATCGACAGCCCGCCGCGGGCATAGTGGACTCGATGCTCGCGAAAACGTTGTCCATGCTGGCGCGCCTGCGGCTGACGGTGGGCTACGCGGTAACGCTGGTGGCCGTCGCTACCACGCTGGTGGTGCTCGGGCCGCGGGTGCACGATCTCGTGATCCGGCACATGAGTACCAATCTGCACAACCTCGGGCGCGGCCGGCTGGTCACACTCGTCGGTAGCGCGTTCGTCACCTCGGAAGGGCCGATCTGGGTGTGGTTGCCGGGGCTGATGTGTCTGCTCGCGCTGGCGGAATTGCTGTGGCGCAGCCGACGCCTGCTGATCACGTTGGCGCTCGGACATGTCGGGGCGACACTGATCGTCGCCGCCGGCCTGGCCACGGCCATCGAGGCGGGCTGGTTGCCGATATCCGTCGCCCGCGCCACTGATGTAGGGATCAGCTATGGAGCCGTCGCGGTCCTCGGTACCCTCGCGGCGGCGATCCCCTCGCGATGGCGTCCCGCGTGGATCGGCTGGTGGCTGTCGGTGGGCCTGCTGATGGTGTGTCTCGGTACGGATTTCACCAACACCGGGCACTTCATTGCCCTGTTGCTCGGGATCGTGCTGTCGAGCAGGTTCGGCGCGGTGACGCGCTGGACCCGCACCCGCGTCGCGCTGCTGGTGGGCGGCGTCTCGTTCGGTTATCTGGTTGTGGTCAACGACGATCTGTCGGTCGCCGTGGTGTCGCTCGTCGTCGTGCCGATCGTCGGTGTCGCCGGTGCCGTTGCCGCGCACTGGCTCGCGGGCTGGTGGCGGGCCCGACGGGGGCAACCGACGCTGGCCGTTGCCAGCCCTGCGACGGCGTAGCCACCGCAACGGATCACCTATGATCGCCGAGTGCCTGATCAGCCCGCGGACCTGTCGGAAGAAGCGCTGAGCACGGCGGTCACCGCAGCCCGTCACGCTTTCGATCTGGCCGTTAACCTCGACGCGTTGGCGCGGGCCAAGACCGAACACCTCGGCGACCGCTCGCCGATCGCGCTGGCCCGCCAGGCACTCGGGACGTTGGCGAAGGCCGATCGCGCCGACGCGGGACGCCGGGTCAACGTCGCGCGCGGGGAGGCGCAGCGCGGGTACGAGGCGCGGTTGGCAGCGCTGCGTGCCGAGCGCGACGCCGCGGTGCTGGTGGCCGAAGGTATCGACGTGACGCTGCCGTCGACGCGCCAGCCGGTGGGCGCCCGGCACCCGATCACGATCCTCGCCGAGCGCGTCGCGGATACGTTCGTCGCGATGGGCTGGGAGCTGGCCGACGGGCCGGAGGTGGAGACCGAGCAGTTCAACTTCGACGCGCTGAACTTTGCGCCCGACCATCCCGCCCGTAGCGAACAAGACACTTTTCAGGTCGCACCGGAAGGGTCACGCCAGGTGCTGCGTACCCACACGTCGCCGGTGCAGATCCGCGCGCTGCTCGAGCGAGAGCTGCCGGTGTACATCGTGTCGATCGGGCGAACCTTCCGCACCGACGAACTCGATTCCACACACACACCGGTGTTCCATCAGGTCGAGGGGCTCGCGGTGGATCGCGGTCTGACCATGGCGCACCTGCGCGGCACGCTGGACGCGTTCGCGCGCGCCGAGTTCGGGCCGCAGGGCCGCACCCGCTTCCGGCCGCACTTCTTCCCGTTCACCGAGCCGTCGGCCGAGGTCGACGTCTGGTTCGCCAACAAGAGGGGCGGCGCCGGCTGGGTGGAATGGGGCGGCTGCGGAATGGTGCATCCAAATGTGTTGCGCGCCTGTGGCATCGACCCCAACATCTATTCCGGGTTCGCGTTCGGGATGGGGCTGGAGCGCACCCTTCAATTCCGCAACGGCATCCCCGACATGCGCGACATGGTCGAGGGCGACGTCCGCTTTTCGCTGCCGTTCGGAGTGGGAGCCTGATGCGGGTTCCCTACAGCTGGCTGCGCGAGGTCGTTGATGCCGGCGCACCCGGCTGGGACGTGTCGCCCGACGAGCTGGAACAGACGTTCATCCGGATCGGCCACGAGGTCGAAGAGATCATCCCGATCGGGCCGATCACGGGTCCGTTGACGATCGGGCGGGTGAGCGAGATCGAGGAGCTGACCGAGTTCAAGAAACCGATCCGGGCGGTGAAGGTCGACGTCGGCGAAGAGCAGCTGCGTGACATTGTCTGCGGCGCAACGAACTTCGTGGCGGGCGACCTGGTCGTGGTGGCGCTTCCCGGGACCATGCTGCCCGGCGACTTCACCATCACCGCCCGTCAGACCTACGGTCGGACGTCCGACGGGATGATCTGCTCGGTGGCCGAACTCAACCTCGGCGCCGAGGCGTCCGGCATTCTGGTGCTGCCCGAGGGGACGGCCGCACCGGGTGACGATGCCGCGGCCGTTCTCGGCCTCGACGACGTGGTGTTTCATCTCGCGATCACGCCGGATCGGGGATATTGCCTGTCGGTGCGCGGGCTTGCCCGTGAGATCGCCTGCGCGTACGACCTCGACTTCGTCGACCCGTCTGACGTGCCGCCGCTGCCGGCGGAGGGGGAGGCGTGGCCGCTGGCGATCGACCCCGCGACGGGGGTGCGCCGGTTCGCGCTTCGGCCGGTCAGCGGCATCGACCCGGCGGCGGTGTCGCCGTGGTGGATGCAGCGGCGGCTGCTGCTGGCGGGCATCCGCTCGATCTCGCCCGCGGTCGACGTGACGAACTACGTGATGCTCGAACTCGGTCATCCCATGCATGCGCACGACCTCAATCGCGTCACCGGCGGCTTGCGGGTGCGGTTTGCGCGGCCGGGGGAGACCGTCGTCACGCTGGACGATATCGAGCGGCGTCTGAACCCCGGTGATGTGCTGATCGTCGACGATGTCGCGACTGCCGCGATCGGCGGCGTCATGGGCGCAGGCACCACCGAGATGCGCGCCGACTCCACCGACGTACTGCTTGAGGCCGCGGTGTGGGATCCCGCTGCGGTGTCGCGCACGCAACGGCGACTGCGCCTGACCAGCGAGTCCGGTCGTCGCTATGAGCGCTCGGTCGACCCCGCGATCTCGGTGGCGGCCCTGGATCGAGCTGCCTCACTGTTGGCCGAAATCACCAGCGGCACAATAGAACCCAAGTTGACCGATTGGCGTGGCGACCCGCCGCGCGACGATTGGTCGATGCCGCCGATCGAGATCGCCGCCGACCTGCCGGATCGGGTGGCGGGGGTGGCATACCCCGAGGGGACCACCCGGCGGCGACTCGAGCAGGTCGGCGCCCGGGTCGGCGCTCACGACACGACGCTGACGGTGACACCGCCCAGCTGGCGACCGGACCTGCTGCAGCCCGCAGACCTGGCCGAGGAGGTGCTGCGGCTCGAGGGCCTGGACCTGATCCCGTCGGTGCTGCCGCTGGCACCCGCCGGCCGCGGACTCACCGCCGGACAGAAACGCCGCCGCGCAATCGGCAAGTCGCTGGCGCTGTCAGGCTACGTCGAAGTGATCCCCTCGCCGTTTCTGCCGCCCGGCGTGTTCGACCAGTGGGGGCTGGCCGCCGACGACCCCCGGCGGAAAACGTTGACGGTGCTCAACCCTCTCGAGGCCGACCGGCCCGAGCTGGCGACCACGCTGTTGCCTTCGATGTTGGAAGCATTGGCCCGCAACGTTTCTCGCGGCACGGTTGACGTAGCGCTGTTCGGGATAGCGCAGGTGGTGCTGCCCACGGAGCGCACCCGCGGAGTCGATCCGCTGCCGGTGGACCGCCGTCCCACGGAGGAGGACATCGCCGTCCTCGACCAGTCGCTGCCCGAGCAGCCGATGCATGTCGGCGCCGTGATGACCGGGTTGCGCGAACCACGCGGGCCCTGGGGACCCGGCCGGCCGGTGGAGGCCGCCGACGCGTTCGAGGCGGTGCGGGCGGTCGCGCGGGCCTGCGGGGTGGAACTGACGCTGCGGGCCGCTCGGTATCTGCCGTGGCACCCGGGCCGGTGCGCCGAGGTGCTCGCCGGTGACACCGTCCTCGGGCACGCGGGGCAGCTGCACCCCGCGGTGGTCGAACGCAGTGGTCTGCCGAAGGGCACCTGCGCCGTGGAACTGAACCTCGACGCGATACCGATCACCGAGGCGTTGCCGGCAGTGCGGGTCTCGCCGTTCCCGGCGGTGTTCCAGGACGTCAGCTTGGTCGTTGCGGCCGATGTCGGCGCGCAGGCGGTGATCGATGCGCTGCGCGACGGCGCCGGCGGGCTGCTCGAAGACATCCAGTTGTTCGACGTGTACACCGGACCGCAGATCGGCGAGGGTCACAAGTCGCTGGCGCTGGCACTGCGGTTCCGGGCCGCGGATCGGACGCTGACCGAAGACGAGGCCAGCACCGCCCGAGAAGCGGCGGTTCAGCGGGCGGCGGAGGCCGTCGGCGCGGTGCAGCGCTGACGCTAGAATGAATTTGCGCTTATCTGCATAATAATGCATGATGGTGTTCATGACCACGGTGGCGGTGGCCGGAGCGAGTGGCTACGCCGGCGGCGAGATCCTGCGGCTCTTGCTTGGCCATCCGGCGTATGCCGACGGTCGACTGACCCTCGGTGCGCTGACCGCGGCCGGCAACGCCGGTAGCACGGTGGCCGAACATCATCCCCATCTCGTTCCATTGGCCTCGCGAGTGCTGGAGGCCACCGACGCGCGGGTGTTGTCCGGCCATGACGTCGTTTTTCTGGCGTTGCCGCACGGCCAGTCGGCTGCGCTGGCGGAGCGACTCGGGCCCGACACGCTGGTCGTCGACTGCGGCGCGGATTTCCGGCTGACCGACGCGCACGTGTGGGGGCGGTTCTACGACTCGCCGCACGCGGGCAGCTGGCCGTACGGACTGCCCGAGTTGCCCGGGAACCGGGATCACCTGCGCGGTGCCCGCCGAATCGCGGTGCCGGGCTGTTATCCGACCGCGGCGCTGCTCGCGCTGCTGCCGGCGGTCGCCGAGAACCTGATCGAGCCGGTCGTCACGGTGGTCGCGGTGAGCGGCACATCGGGTGCCGGACGCGCCGCCAAGCCGGATCTGCTGGGTTCGGAGGTGATCGGGTCGGCGCGTGCGTACAACATCGGTGGCATCCACCGGCACACACCCGAGATCGCGCAAGGCCTGCAGACCCTGACCGACCGCGCGGTGCACGTGTCGTTCACCCCGGTGCTCGTCCCGATGTCGCGGGGCATCCTGGCCACCTGCACGGCGAGGACGGCCAGCACGCTGCCCCGATTGCGGGAAGCGTATGAAAAGGCCTACGCCCCAGAACCGTTCATTCATCTGTTGCCGGAGGGCCAGCTCCCGCGGACCGGCGCGGTCATCGGCAGCAACGCCGCTCATGTCGCGCTCGCCGTCGACGAGGACGCCAGCATGTTCGTCGCGGTGTGCGCGATCGACAATCTGGTCAAGGGCACCGGTGGCGCGGCAGTACAGTCGATGAACCTCGCACTGGGATGGCCCGAGACCGAGGGACTGTCGGTGGTGGGGGTCGCGCCGTGACCGGGGTGTCGGCCGACACTCGGCTGGTCCGCACCCAGGGCGTCACCGCCCCGGAGGGCTTCCGTGCCGCGGGCATCCGGGCGGGCATCAAGTCCTCGGGGGCACTCGACCTGGCGCTGGTTTTCAACGAGGGCCCCGATTATGGCGCGGCCGCGGTGTTCACGCGCAATCAGGTGAAGGCCGCACCGGTGCTGTGGACACAGCAGGTCATCAGCACCGGACGGCTGAGGGCGGTGATCCTCAACTCCGGCGGCGCGAACGCCTGCACCGGGCCGGCCGGGTTCCAGGACACGCACGCCA
Source organism: uncultured Actinomycetota bacterium (assembly GCA_963759655.1). Classification (GTDB taxonomy): domain Bacteria; phylum Actinomycetota; class Actinomycetes; order Mycobacteriales; family Mycobacteriaceae; genus Mycobacterium. Next base: position 156,111 of record CAVXAG010000015.1, read on the forward strand.
CCGCCGAAGCCGTGGCGGCGGCGCTGTCGGACTGGGGCACCGAGACGGGGCCGATCGAGGTGGCGGTCTGCTCAACCGGGCTGATCGGCGACCGGCTGCCGATGGACAAGGTGCTGCCGGGGGTGCAGTCGATCGTCCACGAGCTTGGTGGCGGGTTGACCGGCGGCGAGGACGCGGCGCGAGCGATCATGACGACGGACACGGTGCCGAAACAGGTTGCGCTGCACCACGCAGGCAACTGGACGGTCGGCGGGATGGCCAAGGGCGCCGGGATGCTCGCGCCCGCACTGGCCACCATGCTGTGCGTCATCACCACCGACGCCGTGGCCGACGCCCGGGCGCTGGATGCCGCGCTGCGCCGGGCCACCGCGCGGACATTCGACCGGCTCGACGTCGACGGCAGCTGCTCAACCAACGACACCGTGCTGGTGCTGGCATCGGGGGCCAGTGAAATCGAGCCCAGCCAAACAGATCTCGATGATGCCGTCCTGCAGGTGTGTGACGACCTGGCCGCGCAGCTGCAGGCCGACGCCGAGGGTGTCACCAAGCGGATCACCGTCAGCGTCACCGGGGCGGTCAGCGAGGACGACGCATTGACAGCTGCCCGGGTGATCGCCCGCGACAGCCTGGTCAAGACCGCGCTGTTCGGTTCCGACGCTAACTGGGGCCGGGTGGTGGCCGCCGTCGGGATGGCACCGGTGAGGCTTGATCCGGACCGGATCACGGTGTCGTTCAATAGCTTTACGGTATTCGAGAACGGGGTCGGCGCGGTTGGCGCGCGTGAGGTTGACCTCAGCGGAGCCGACATCGACCTGACCGTCGATCTCGGCATCGGTGGGGAGCGGGCGTCGATACGCACCACCGACCTATCGCACGGTTACGTCGAAGAGAATTCGGCCTACAGCTCATGACCGCTCTCGCCGTGTCTCCCAACGTCAAGGCGCAGGTCCTGGCCGAGGCCCTGCCATGGTTGAAGGCGCTGCACGACAAGATCGTCGTGGTCAAGTACGGCGGCAACGCGATGACCGACGACGCATTGCGGCAGTCCTTCGCCGCCGACATGGTTTTCCTGCGCACCTGCGGGATCCACCCGGTCGTCGTGCACGGGGGCGGACCGCAGATCACAGCGATGCTGAAGCGGCTCGGCATCGCAGGTGATTTCAAGGCCGGATTCCGCGTCACGACTCCCGAAGTGCTCGACGTGGCACGGATGGTGCTGTTCGGGCAGGTCGGTCGCGAACTGGTGAACCAGATCAACGCGCACGGACCATACGCGGTCGGGATCACCGGCGAGGACGCTCAGCTGTTCACCGCGGTCCGCCGCAGCGTTACCGTCAACGGGGTGGCAACCGATATCGGCCTGGTCGGCGATGTTGCGGCCGTCAACACGGCCGCCGTGCTCGATCTGATTGCGGCGGGGCGTATTCCGGTGGTGTCATCGATCGCTCCCGATGCCGACGGGGTAGTGCACAACATCAATGCCGACACCGCGGCGGCCGCGCTGGCGGACGCGTTGGCCGCCGAGAAGCTGCTGATGCTCACCGACGTCGAGGGCCTTTACACACGATGGCCCGACCGCGACTCGTTCGTCAGCGAAATCGACGCGGAAACGCTGGCCGAACTGCTGCCGACATTGGATGCCGGCATGGTGCCGAAGGTTGAGGGCTGCCTGCGGGCGGTGTCGGCGGGTGTGCCCAGCGCACACGTGATCGACGGGCGGGTGGCTCACTGTGTGCTGGTCGAGCTGCTCACCGATGCCGGCACCGGAACGAAGGTGGTGAGGGCGTGACACTTTCAGAGCGGTGGGCCGCGGTGATGATGGACAACTACGGCACGCCGCCGCTTGCGCTTGCCAGCGGAGAGGGCGCCATCGTCACCGACGTCGACGGCAAGCGGTATCTCGACCTGCTCGGCGGGATCGCGGTGAACGTGCTCGGGCACCGGCACCCGGCAGTCGTCGAGGCGGTCACGCGGCAGCTCAACACGCTCGGTCACACCTCCAACCTGTACATGCATGAGCCCGGGATCGCGCTGGCGGAGGCACTGGCCGGGCTGCTGGGCGCCGACGCCGAAACGCGGGTGTTCTTCTGCAATTCGGGTGCCGAGGCCAACGAGGTCGCGTTCAAGCTGTCGCGGCTGACCGGGCGCACGAAACTGGTTGCGGCACAGGCAGCCTTTCACGGCCGCACGATGGGGTCACTGGCGTTGACCGGACAGCCGAGCAAGCGGGCGCCGTTCGCGCCGCTGCCGGGCGACGTGACGCATGTGCCCTACGGCGATGTCGATGCGCTTGCCGCTGCGGTGGCTGGTGACACCGCAGCGGTGTTCCTCGAACCGATCATGGGGGAGAGCGGTGTCGTCGTCCCGCCCGCCGGTTATCTCGTTGCGGCACGCGAGATCACCGCGCAGCATGGCGCGCTGCTGGTGCTCGACGAAGTGCAGACGGGGATGGGCCGCACCGGCGCGTTCTTCGCCCACCAGCACGACGGCATCACGCCCGATGTGGTGACACTTGCCAAGGGACTCGGCGGGGGGCTACCGATCGGCGCGTGCCTGGCGGTCGGGCCTGCCGCGAACCTGATGAGCCCCGGTCTGCACGGCAGCACGTTCGGTGGCAACCCGGTGTGCGCGGCGGCCGCGCTGGCTGTGCTCCGAACGCTCACCGAGCAGGACCTGATCGGCCGGGCCGGAGTGTTGGGCAAAACTCTCAGCCATGGCATCGAATCGCTGAATCATCCGCTGGTCGACCATGTTCGGGGCAGGGGCCTGTTGTGCGGTGTCGCGTTGACTGCGCCGGTGGCCAAGCCGGTCGAAATCTTCGCCCGCGACGCCGGATTCCTGGTTAACGCCCCCGCCCATGACGTCGTTCGGCTGGCGCCCCCGCTGATCATCACCGAGGCCCAGATCGACGAGTTCCTGAACGCATTGCCGGGTGTGCTCGACAAGGCCCGCGATGAGCCGGTTGTGGGCGTGACATGAGGCACTTTCTGCGCGACGACGATCTGGCACCGGGCGAGCAGGCGACAGTGTTGGAGCTCGCCGCCGAGCTGAAGAAGGACCCGTTCAGCCGCCGCCCCCTGGACGGGCCGCGCGGCGTGGCGGTGATCTTCGACAAGAACTCCACCCGCACCCGGTTCTCCTTCGAGCTCGGCATCGCCCAACTCGGCGGGCATGCTGTCGTCGTCGACGGACGCAGCACCCAGTTGGGTCGCGACGAGACGCTGGAGGACACCGCTCGGGTGTTGTCCCGCTACGTCGACGCGATCGTGTGGCGCACGTTCGGGCAGCACAGGCTGACCGCAATGGCGTCGGCGGCGACCGTGCCGGTGATCAACGCGCTGTCCGACGAGTTCCACCCGTGCCAACTGCTCGCCGACCTGCAGACGATCGCCGAGCGCAAGGGCCGCCTCGACGGCCTGCGGCTGGCGTATTTCGGCGACGGTGCCAATAACATGGCCCATTCGGTGCTGATCGGCGGCGTCACCGCGGGAGTTCACGTCACGATTGCGGCCCCGGGCGGGTTCGAGCCGGATCCCGCCGTGGTCGCGGCTGCCGAGCGGCGCGCCAGGGACACGGGCGCAAAGGTCGACGTCACCTCGGTACCTGCGGCTGCCGCCGATGGCGCCGATGTGCTGGTCACCGACACCTGGACGTCGATGGGCCAGGAGGACGACGGCCTGGACCGGGTCGGGCCGTTTGTTCCGTTCCGCATCGACAGTCAGCTGCTCGACTACGCCGACCCGGATGCCGTGGTGCTGCACTGCCTGCCCGCGCACCGCGGCCAGGAGATCACCGACGACGTGATCGACGGTCCGCACAGCGCGGTGTGGGACGAGGCCGAGAACCGGTTGCATGCGCAGAAGGCGCTGCTGGTCTGGTTGATGGAGCGAAACGAATGATGCCCAAGGCGGAGGTCAGCGCGACGCGCGCGGGTCGGCAGGCGCGCATCGTCGCGATCCTGTCGTCGCGACCGGTGCGTAGTCAGAGCGAGCTGGCCGCGGCGCTGGCCGCCGAGGGCATCGAGACCACACAGGCCACTCTGTCGCGTGACCTCGAGGAACTGGGCGCGGTGAAGCTGCGCGGCGCCGACGGCGGTGCGGGCGCGTACGTGGTCCCCGAGGATGGCAGCCCGGTTCGCGGCGTTTCCGGTGGGACCGAACGGCTTTCCCGGCTGCTGGGCGAGTTGCTGGTGTCCAGCGACGCCAGCGCAAACCTGGCGGTGCTGCGCACGCCACCCGGCGGCGCACACTATCTGGCGCTGGCGATCGACCGCGCGGCGCTGCCCTACGTCGTCGGCACGATCGCCGGCGACGACACGATACTGGTGGTCGCTCGCGACCCGATGACCGGCGCCGATTTGGCTGCCCGGTTCGACGAGCTGCAGTAACTCTGTGGAGATTGGGTACCGATGAGCGATCGCGTGATCCTGGCGTACTCCGGCGGTTTGGACACGTCGGTGGCGATCAGCTGGATCGGCAAGGAGACGGGGCGCGAGGTGGTCGCGGTGGCGATCGACCTCGGCCAGGGCGGCGAGGACATGGCGGTGGTGCGCCAGCGCGCCTTGGATTGCGGCGCCGCCGAGGCCGTCGTCGTCGACGCGCGCGACGAGTTCGCGAACGAATACTGCCTGCCGACCATCCAGTCCAACGGCCTGTACATGGACCGCTATCCGTTGGTGTCGGCGATCAGCCGTCCGCTCATCGTCAAGCATCTCGTTGCCGCGGCACGTGAGCACGGCGGCAGCACGGTCGCGCACGGCTGCACCGGAAAGGGCAACGACCAGGTGCGCTTCGAGGTTGGATTCGCGTCGCTGGCACCGGACCTGGAGGTGCTTGCACCCGTTCGCGACTACGCGTGGACACGCGAGAAGGCCATCGCGTTCGCCGAACAGAACTCGATACCGATCGCGGTCACCAAGCGGTCGCCGTTCTCTGTCGACCAGAACGTCTGGGGGAGGGCGGTGGAAACGGGATTCCTCGAGCATCTGTGGAACGCACCGACCAAGGACGTTTACGACTACACCGAAGACCCGACCGTCAACTGGTCCACACCCGACGAGGTGATCGTCGGCTTCGAGCGCGGAGTGCCGGTTTCGATCGACGGCGCGGACGTCACGGTGCTGCAGGCGATCGAGGAACTGAATCGGCGGGCCGGCGCGCAAGGCGTCGGCCGGCTCGACGTCGTCGAGGACCGGCTCGTCGGCATCAAGAGCCGTGAGATCTACGAGGCGCCCGGCGCGATGGTGCTGATCACGGCGCACGTCGAACTCGAACATGTCACGCTGGAACGCGAACTGGGCCGGTTCAAGCGCACCACCGACCAGCGCTGGGCCGAGTTGGTGTACGACGGACTGTGGTATTCGCCGCTCAAGTCGGCGCTGGAGGCATTCGTCGCGGCGACGCAGGAGCATGTCTCGGGCGAGATCCGAATGCTGTTGCACGGCGGGCACATCACCGTGAACGGTCGTCGCAGCGAGGAGTCGCTGTACGACTTCAACCTGGCCACCTACGACGAGGGCGACACCTTCGACCAGTCGAATGCGAAGGGTTTCGTGCATGTGCACGGGTTGTCGTCGCGGATCGCTGCGCGCAGGGACATGGGGACGTCGGGGCGCGGGGACGTCGGGACATGATCGCCGACAGTGAACTCAGCGACGCGACACGCCGTCCGGGCGTCGCTGAGTTCACACTCGGCGCGAAGATCGAGGCGCGGTGAGCACCAACGAGGGCGCGCTGTGGGGCGGCCGGTTCGCCGACGGCCCATCGGCTGAGCTGGCCGCGCTGAGCAAGTCGACGCATTTCGACTGGGTGCTCGCGCCCTATGACGTCGCCGCGTCGAAGGCCCACACGAGGGTGCTGTTTCGGGCCGGACTGCTGACTGTGGAGCAGCGGGACGGCTTGCTTGTGGGGCTGGACAGGCTGTCGGAGGACGTCGCGTCGGGCAGCTTCGGCCCGATCGTCACCGACGAAGACGTGCATGGCGCGCTCGAGCGAGGGCTGATGGAACGGGTCGGCGAAGACCTCGGCGGTCGGTTGCGCGCAGGGCGGTCGCGAAACGACCAGATCGCCACGCTGTTCCGGATGTGGTTGCGCGATGCGTTGGACCGGGTGGGTTCCGGCGTTCTCGACGTGGTGGCTGCGCTGACCACGCAGGCGGCCGCCCACCCGACCGCGATCATGCCCGGCAAGACCCACCTTCAGTCGGCACAGCCGGTGCTGCTTGCGCATCACCTGCTGGCGCACGCGCATCCGCTGCTGCGCGATGTCGATCGCATCCTGGACTGCGATCGCAGGACAGCCGTGTCTGGATACGGCTCGGGCGCGTTGGCCGGGTCCTCGCTGGGGCTTGATCCCGACGCGATCGCCGAAGAGCTGGGATTCGCTGCGGCGTCGGATAACTCGATCGATGCCACCGCCGCGCGTGACTTCGCAGCCGAGGCCGCTTTTGTGCTGGCGATGATCGGCGTCGACTTGTCGAGACTGGCGGAGGACATCATCCTCTGGAGCACAACGGAGTTCGGTTACATCACACTTTCGGACGCTTGGTCAACGGGAAGTTCGATCATGCCCCAGAAGAAGAATCCCGACATCGCCGAACTGACCCGCGGCAAGTCCGGACGGCTGATCGGCAACCTGGCGGGCTTGCTGGCGACGTTGAAGGCCCAGCCGCTGGCCTACAACCGAGACCTGCAGGAAGACAAGGAGCCGGTGTTCGACTCGGTGGCGCAGCTCGATCTGCTGCTGCCCGCGATGGCCGGACTGGTGTCCACCCTGACATTCGACGTGGAGCGGATGGCAGAGCTGGCACCTGCCGGGTACACGTTGGCCACCGATGTCGCGGAATGGCTGGTGCGCCAGGGCGTACCGTTCCGGGTCGCGCACGAGGCCGCGGGCGCGGCGGTCCGCGCGGCCGAGGAACGCGGCGTCGGGTTGGAAGACCTCACCGACGCCGAACTGGCCGCGGCCCATCCCGGTCTGACGCCGCAGGTGCGCGAGGTGCTGACCGTCGAGGGATCGGTGTCGGCCCGCGACGTCCGCGGCGGTACGGCTCCGGTCCAGGTCGCGAAACAACTTGCCGCGGTGCGGGACACCGCGGACCGGTTACGCCTGCGGCTGCGTCGGTAGCTCGCTTTGCGACTGCGGCTTATTCGTCGGCGGCTGCCAACCAGGCTTTTTCGAGTTCGTCCTTGCGGCTGAGCAGTGCGTTCAGTTCGGTGTTCAGCTCCGCCAAGCGCAGGTGATCGTTCGCGACGGCGGCCATCGCATGGTGGAGCCCGGCGATCCGCGCATCGGCCTTCTCGAGCTGATTTTCGATGCGTGCCATCTCTTTTCCGGTGCGACGCCGGCGGGCGGGATCGGATTCGGGGCGGCCCGACTCTGCCGACCTCTCCGCGGGCGTCGGCCTTCGGCGGGCCGCCAGGTACTGATCGATACCACCGGGCAGCAGCTCGCATCGACCATCGCCGGACAGCGCGTAGGTGACATCGGTGACGCGTTCAAGGAAATAGCGGTCGTGTGTGACGACGATCAACGTGCCAGGCCACCCGTCGAGGAAATCCTCTACCACCGTCAGCGTGTCGATGTCGAGGTCGTTGGTCGGCTCATCGAGCAACAGCACGTTCGGCTCGTCGAGCAGCAGCCGCAGAAACTGCAGCCGACGGCGCTCGCCGCCGGACAAGTCGCCGAGCCGCGCGGTCAACCTGTCGCCGGTGAACCCGAAGTCCTCGAGCAGCGTCGCCGCACTGACCTCACGGCCGCCGGCGAGGCTGGCCACCCGCCGGCTGTCCTGGACCGCGTCCAGCACGCGATCGCCGCCGGTCAACTCGCCGAGCCCCTGGGTCAGATGGGCGATCCGCAGCGTCTTGCCGCGCTTGATTGTCCCAGCAGTCGGGTGCAACTCGCCGTCGAGCAGCCGCAGCACCGAGGTCTTACCCGTGCCGTTGACGCCGACGAGCCCGATCCGCGCCCCCGGGCCGATCGACCAGTCCACGTCGCGAAGGATGGTCCGACCGCAAACATCGAGCTCAACCCCGTGCAGGTCGAACACATCCTTTCCCAATCGGCTGGTGGCAAAGCGTTGCAGCACAAGAGAATCACGAGGCGGGGGCTCGTCGGCAATCAGCGCGTTTGCCGCCTGGATGCGGAACTTCGGCTTGGAGGTGCGAGCCGGCGGGCCGCGCCGCAGCCACGCCAGCTCCTTGCGCATCAGGTTGCGCCGCCGCGCCTCGGTTCCTGCGGCGACTCGCATCCGCTCGGCACGGGCCAATACATAGGCCGCGTACCCGCCGTCGTAGCCGTCGACGCCACCGTCGTGTACCTCCCACGTCCGCGTGCACACCTCGTCGAGGAACCAGCGGTCGTGGCTCACCACCACCAGCGCTTGTGTCCGCCGTGCGGCCAGGTGGCCGGCCAGCCAGCCGATCGCCTCGACGTCGAGGTGATTGGTCGGCTCGTCGAGCATCAAGACCCGGTGCCCGGCCAGCAACACCGCGACCAAGGCAACCCGGCGGCGCTCGCCGCCGCTGAGCGTGCCGAGCGAGGCATCCAGATCGACGCCTGACAGCAAGTGCTCGACGACGGTCCGGGTGTCCGGGTCGCGCGCCCACACATGGTCGGGGCGTCCGCCGACGACGAGCTCACGCACGGTGTCCTGGGCGGCGAAGTCGTCGGTCTGGCGCAGATAGCCAACGGACAGGCCTGCGGTATGCGTGACCCGGCCGTCGTCGGGGGACTGCATGCCGGCCAGCACTTTGAGCAGCGTCGTTTTCCCGTCGCCGTTACGTCCGACCACCCCAATCGCGTCGCCGTCGTCGACGCCGAGGCTGACCGAATCCAACAGCGTGCGGGTGCCGTAGGAGACGGTCACGCGCTCCGCATTGATCAGGTTGGGCATCAGCCGTCGATGATATGTAGCGACGTGCCAGAATGACGGCGGCAATTGGAAGGGCAGGACTGATGGTGGACTTCTCGTCGATCACGCGGCCGGTCGGACGCCTGATCGCCACCGCGCAGAACGGGCTCGAGGTGATCAGATACGGCGGGTTGGAGACCGGCAGCGTGCCGTCGCCGTTCCAAATCGTCGAAAGCGTTCCGATGTACCGGCTGCGGCGGTATTTCCCGCCGGACAACCGTAACGGCCAGGTGCTCGGACCACCCGTACTGATGGTCCACCCGATGATGATGTCGGCCGACATGTGGGACGTGACCCGCGAGGACGGCGCCGTCGGGATCCTGCACCAGGCCGGGATCGACCCGTGGGTGATCGACTTCGGTTCACCGGACCGCGTCGAAGGCGGCATGGAGCGCACGCTCGCCGACCACATTGTGGCTGTCAGCGAGGCGATCGACACGGTCAGGAAGACCACCGGTCAAGACGTGCACTTGGCCGGCTACTCGCAGGGCGGTATGTGGGCGTACCAGACGGCGGGCTACCGGCGATCCCGCGACCTCGCCAGCATCATCGCGTTCGGCTCGCCGGTGGACACGCTCGCGGCGTTACCGATGGGCCTTCCGCCCAACCTTGCGCCGGCCGCCGCGGAATTCATGGCCGACCACGTGTTCAACCGCATCGACATCCCAAGCTGGTTGGCGCGCGCGGGCTTTCAGATGATGGACCCGATCAAGACGGCGAAAGCGCGTGTCGACTTCCTGCGTCAGCTGCATGATCGCGAAGCATTGTTGCCACGGGAACAGCAGCGCCGGTTCCTCGAGCGCGAGGGGTGGATCGCCTGGGGCGGACCCGCGATCTCCGAACTGCTCAAGCAATTCATCACCCACAACCGGATGATGACCGGCGGTTTCTCGATTCACGGCGAGCTGGTCACGCTCACCGACATCGACGTTCCGATCTTGGCTGTCGTCGGCGAGGTCGACGACATCGGGCAGCCCGCGGCGGTGCGCGGGATTCAACGCGCCGCACCGAATGCAGATGTTTACGAATACCTCATCCGCACCGGTCATTTCGGCCTCGTCGTCGGGTCAAGGGCCGCGTCGCAGACCTGGCCGACGGTCGCGGCGTGGGTGAAATGGCTGTCCGGCGATGGCGAAATGCCGGAAGGCATTTCCCGAATGTCGCCCCAGCCGGCCGAACACGGCGACAGTGGCGTGCCGTTCGCTTCACGCGTCGCGCACGGTGCCGGCGTGGCATCGGAGGTGGTCTTCGACTTGGCCCGCGCGGCCGGGAACGCCGTGGTGGCTGCCAACAAGTCGATGCGCACGCTCGCCCTCGAAACCGTCCGCACGCTGCCGCGGCTGGCTCGCCTCGGCCAGATCAACGACCACACCCGCATCTCGCTGAGCCGGATCATGGCCGAGCAGGCGGCCGACCACCCGTCCGGCGAGTTCCTGCTGTTCGACGGCCGGGTGCACACCTATGAAGGCGTCGACACCCGCATCAACAACGTCGTGCGCGGCCTGATCGACGTCGGCGTCCGCCAAGGCGACCGTGTCGGGGTGCTCATGGAGACCCGCCCCAGCGCGCTGGTGGCCATCGCTGCGCTGTCGCGGCTCGGCGCGGTCGCGGTACTGATGCCGCCCGACGCCGAACTCGCGGCGGCGGCGCGGCTTGGCGGTGTCCGCGAGATCCTTACCGACCCAACCAATCTCAAGGCCGCCCGGCGGCTGTCGCTGAAGGTCCTGGTGCTGGGCGGCGGCGAAGCCCGCGATCTGCACCTGCTGCCCGGTGACGCCGACGTGGTCGACATGGAGCAGATCGACCCGGACGAGGTGGAGCTGCCCGGCTGGTACCGGCCCAACCCGGGATTGGCCAAAGACATCGCATTCGTCGCGTTCACCCAGGTGGGCGGGGAGCTGGTAGCTCGTGAGATCACGAACTACCGATGGGCGCTTTCGGCGTTCGGCACGGCGTCGACCGCCGTGCTGAGCGATCGCGACACCGTTTACTGCCTGACGCCGCTGCACCACCCGTCCGGTCTACTGGTGAGCCTCGGCGGCGCTGTCGTCGGCGGTTCGCGGATCGCGTTGTCGCGGAGCCTGCGTACGGACCGGTTCGTTCAGGAGATGCGCCAGTACGGGGTGTCGGTGGTGACGTACACGTGGGCGATGCTGCACGAGATCCTGGACGACCCGGCGGTCGACCTCAAGGGCAACCACCCGGTCCGGCTGTTCATCGGGTCCGGCATGCCGACAGGGCTGTGGCAGCGCGTCACCGACGAGTTCTCGCCCGCGCACGTGGTGGAGTTCTTCGCCACCACGGATGGACAGGCCGTGCTGGCGAACGTGGCGGGCGTCAAGATCGGCAGCAAGGGCAGGCCGCTGCCCGGTGCCGCGCAAGTGGAACTCGGCGCGTATGACCCGGACGCCGACCTGATCCTGGAGGACGAGCGCGGATTTGTGCGGATGGCACATACCGACGAGGTCGGGGTGTTGCTGGCCCGGCCGCGTGGACCGGCCGACCCGCACGCATCGGTCAAGCGAGGGGTGTTCGCGCCCGGCGACACCTGGATCTCCACCGAGTACCTGTTCCGCCGGGACAGCGACGGCGATTACTGGCTGGTGGGTACTCGCGGCTCGGTCATCCGGACCGAGCGCGGAGCCGTGTACGACGCCCCGATCACCGACACGATCGACCGGATGCCCGCCGTGGATCTCGCGGTGACGTACGGAGTGGACGCGGGCGAGCACCAGGTCGCCGTCAGCGCGGTGACGATGCGGCCAGGCGCAGCGATCTCCGCCGCGGATCTGAGCGAGGCTATGGCGGGTCTGGGCGATGATCGTCCCGACTTCGTGCACGTCGTGCCCGACCTGACGCTCAGCGCGTCGTATCGTCCGACGGTCGGTGCGCTCCGCAACGCCGGCATCCCGAAGGCGGGGCGGCACGCCTGGTACCTGGACCCCGACACCAACAGATACAAGCGATTGACGGCTCCGGCACGCAGCGCATGGGTGCAGGCGTCACGATAGTCCCGCCAGACACTTCTGTTACTGATGCCTTGACAGACGACCGCTGTTAAGCTGCCGCTGGCGGCAACACTCGCTTCGCACTCGGCTTCTGGAGGGAAAGCATGACGTTTGAGCCGAAGAAATCCGGTCCGCACTGGCGGCGGACCGTCGGGGTGGCGCTTGCAGGCACGGGACTGACCTTGGCACTTGCCCTGGGGTCCGCACCGGGGATTGCCCGCGCCGATGTTCTCGACGATCTGGCCAACGAGTTCACCACCGCCGCGGGGGGCGGCGAGATACCCACCTTGCTGAATCAGTCACTGAAGCTTCGGACATTGGGCTTCCCTGCCACCGCCGGGGAGCTGGCCGCGATCTCGGATGCGGAGAAGTACCGGCCCAACCAAACGCCGATGATCAAGGCGCTCAGCGCCGCGGTCCAGGGGCAGTCGCATCGCATGAAGCAGGCTCAGGCGGGGAACCCGCAGCAGTGCTGCACCGTCGGCATCAACCAGTACAACCCGAGCAATCCGGGCGGGTTGACCGCCGGACCGGGCGGAGTGAGTCTGGGTGGCGGCTCGTACCAGATCGGCGGTCAACCCGGCTCGTCGGTCGGTCCGGCCGGCTGATCGTGCCCGCGCTTGACGACAAGCTGCTGAGCATCCTGGTCTGCCCGGCCGACCGCGGTCCGCTGCTGTACGTCGACAACGTGCTCTACAACCCGCGGCTGCGCCGTGCGTACCGGATCGACGACGGTATCCCGGTGTTGCTGATCGACGAGGCCACAGACGTGTCTGACGACGAGCACGAACGGCTCATCGCGCTTGCACCGCAGTAGGCCACTCCCGCGAGGTTGAGCCGATGGTGACGTTTCCCGACGGCTTCCTGTGGGGAGTGGCAACTGCCGCGCACCAGGTCGAGGGAGCGAACGTATCCAGCGATGCCTGGCTGATGGAGCACCTGCCGGGGAGCATGTACCGGGAACCGAGCGGGGATGCGGTCGACTTCTACCATCGCTACCCGAATGACATCGCGGTGGTTGCGGCGCTGGGGCTCAATGCTTTCCGATTCGGTGTCGAGTGGGCGCGCATCGAGCCCGAGGCGGGAGAGATCTCGCGGGCGCAACTCGAGCACTATTCGCGCGTCGTTGACACCTGCCTCGGGCATGGAATCGAGCCGATCGTCACTTTGCATCACTTCACCAGCCCGCAGTGGCTGATCCGCAAGCACGGCGGGTGGCGTAGCCGCGACACCGCCGATCGGTTCGCCGACTACGCCGCGACTGTCATGTCGCGGCTCGGCGACCGAGTCTCGTGGATATGCACGATGAACGAGGCGAACACGCCGCTGCTACTTGCCCACTACGGCTTGGTGTCGGCGAAGCCGGACAAGTCCAATTCCCTGGCGGCCAAGGCGTTTGGTGTCAGCGACGACGATTTCTGCCCGTTCTTCCCGGCGGCGGGAGATGAAAGAGCTATCGAGGTGGTGGGACGCGCTCACCGGCTGGCCGTGGACAGCGTCCATGCTGCGGCTTCGGGCGCCAAGGTGGGAATCACGCTGTCGCTGCAGGACATCAGGGCCGAACCCGGGGGCGAGGAAGCCGCGGACCATCAGGACGAGATCATCAACCGGCGTTTCCTTCGAGACATGGGCAGCGTCGGCGATTTCGTCGGAGTTCAGACCTATACGCGGTTGACCTACGGATCAGATGGGCGGGTTAAGGTGCCGGTCGGCGACGTCTCCGACAACGGTCTCGAGTTGGTTCCGAGCGCCTTGACTGCGGCGTGCCGCCAGGCCTTCGACATCACTGGCCTGCCGATACTGGTCACCGAGCACGGCGCCGATCTCGATGACGCAGCCGATCACCGGCGCGCCGGGTTCATCGAGAACACGCTCCGCGATCTGGCACCGGCGATCGCCAAAGGACTTGACGTGCGTGGCTACCTGCACTGGTCGTTGGTCGACAACTTCGAGTGGTTCAACGGCTATCACGGTCATTTCGGGTTGCTCGGCAACGACCGGACCACGCAGCGGCGGTGGATTCGCCCGAGCGCAAACCGTTACGGCGCGATCGCCCGCGCGAACGCGATTGACTAAAAAGGCAAATCGCCGGTGAGGTAACGCTGCAGGTTGGGCCCGATCGTTTCCACGATCTGCTCGATCGGCAGCGATTTGAATGGGTCGAGCTCGAGGATGTAGCGGGCCATGACGACGCCGACCAATTGCGACGCGACGAACTGCACACGCATCAGGCCCGTGCCGGGTGGATTGTCAACGCGGGTGCCGACTTCCGCCCCAATGATGTCTTGCAGGAACGACCGGAGCAGGCTCACCTCCGAGCCCGCCAGCAGCGAGCGAATCGTGGCGATTAATCCCTTCCCGACTTCGGAGTCCCAAAGCGGCAGTAGAAGGGACGGCAGCGTGTGCCCGAGCTGCTCGACGGGGGTGTCGCGCAGCGGGCCCAGCACGTCCATCGGGTCGATCGGCACATGAATGGCAGCGGCGAACAGCTGCTGCTTGGTGCCGTAGTAGTGGTGCACCAGTGCCGGGTCAACCCCGGCAGCCGCGGCTATCGCACGGATAGACGTTTTGTCAATTCCATTCTGCGCGAAGAGTTCCCGGGCACTCGTCAGGATCCGCTCACGTGTGTCCGAAGCGCCTACCGGCCGCCCGGGTCGTCTTCGTTCGGCTTCTGCCGTCACCTCATGGGGTCCGTCGCCGTAGTGTCGCCGCCGCCAGGCAAAGCGCGATGATCGCGCAGCCGATGACGACGAAGATGTCGCGGATCGCTATCTCGGTGAGTCCAGGATGGGCACCGACTTGCTGCAAGGCCTCCAGCGCATAACTCGCGGGCATGACGTTGGAGATCCACTGCAGCCATTCGGGCATCACCGCACGCGGCACGATGATCCCGGCCAGCAACAACTGCGGCACCATCACCAGCGGTATGAACTGCACCGCTTGAAATTCAGTGCGGGCGAACGCGCTACACAGCAGGCCCAGGCCGACACCAAGGCCGGCGTTCGCGATCGCGATGACGAAGACCCAGGCCGGGCTGCCAGCGGTGTCGAAGCCCAACAACCAGAACGCGACGATGCAGGCGACAGTGGCCTGGGCCGTGGCGGCGACCGAGAACGCCGTGCCATACGCCGCGAGCAGGTCCAACCGGCGCAACGGAGTGGTCAGGATGCGCTCCAACGTTCCCGATGCTCGTTCACGCTGCATGGTGATCGCGGTGATCACGAACATCACGAACAACGGGAAAAGACCGAGCAGGACCAGGCAGGCAGTGTTGAATCCCGACGTGGCGCCTGGCCGTGTCGGAACGTTATGGAACATGAAGTACATCAGCGTGATGACGAGGATCGGCACTACCAGAATCATCGCGATGCTGCGTCGGTCAGCGGCGAGCTGACGCAGGATCCGCGCTGTGGTGGCGCCGTAGGCGTGAAGTCCTATCCGGCTCGACGCTCGGTGCTGCGCATGATGATCGACAGAAACGCCTCCTCTAGTGAGCTGCATCCGGTGTCCTCTCGTAGTTGGTGGGGTGTGGTGTGGGCGACCAGATGCCCATCGCGCATCAGCAACAGATCGCCGCAGTGATCGGCCTCGTCCATCACATGGCTGGACACCACCAGGGTGGTGCCGGCGTTGGCCAGCGCGTCGAACTGCAGCCAGAGGTCGGCCCGCAGCACGGGATCCAGGCCGACGGTGGGTTCGTCGAGGACCAACAGGTCGGGCCGGCAGACGAGTGCGCAGGCCAGCGAGACCCGGGTTCGCTGTCCGCCGGACAGGTTGCCGCTGTACGCGGTGCGGTGATCCTGCAGTCCCACGGCGTCGACCGCGGCGTCGGCTGCACTCGAGTCCATGCCGTACAGCGCCGCGAAGTAGCGCACGTTGTCGACGATCCGAAGGTCGTCGTAGATCGTCGGATCCTGCGGCATGTACCCGACGCGTCGGCGCAGCTGGGCCGAGCCGGCCGGTTGACCGAGGACGGTGACGGTCCCGGCCGTGATGATCTGGGTGCCGACGATGCAGCGCATCAACGTCGTCTTCCCGCATCCGGACGGACCCAGAAAGCCGGTGATCGTGCCGCGCGCGATCTGCACGGACAGGTCATGGATCGCGGGCCGCTTGCCCCGGATCACCCGCAGGTGATCGACCGAGATGACCGGCTCGGCACCGCGCCGAAGTAATTCACCATCTGATGAAGTCATCATGTGTTGAATATTGCTCCCGAGAGTCTGGGCTGTCAATGGGGCAGGCACAATCTGTCCGGTGGGAGCCGAGTTGTTGGTGGCCGATCCGCTGACCGCGGCGAGGCGGCTGCTCGGCGCCCG
Source organism: uncultured Actinomycetota bacterium (assembly GCA_963759655.1). Taxonomy (GTDB): domain Bacteria; phylum Actinomycetota; class Actinomycetes; order Mycobacteriales; family Mycobacteriaceae; genus Mycobacterium. The sequence goes on from CAVXAG010000015.1 coordinate 172,348, forward strand.
GTTAACAGCCGGGGAGGTCAGCGCCACGATCGTCGAGGTGGAGGCCTACGGCGGGCCGCCTGATGGACCGTGGCCGGATCCGGCAGCGCATTCCTTCCGCGGGCCGAACGGCCGCAACGGCGTCATGTTCGGTCGGGCCGGTCGGCTCTACACGTACCTCAGCCACGGCATCCACGTATGCGCGAACGTCGTGTGCGGTCCGGAGGGAACGGCGGCCGCTGTGCTGCTGCGGGCGGCGGTCATCGAGGCGGGTGTCGACCTTGCTCGGGCGCGTCGCGGGGTAGCGGTGATTGATCGTGCGCTGGCGCGGGGCCCGGGCAATCTGTGCTCGGCGTTGGCGATCACGATGGACGACTACGGCACAGATCTGTTCGACCGGGCGAGTCGGGTCCGGCTCCGCCTGGGCGGCGATTCTGCTGCGGCGGACGGCCCGCGCGTCGGCGTCAGCCAGGCCGCAGACCGGGCGTGGCGGTTCTGGCTGGCCGACCGGCCGGAGGTGTCGGCGTACCGCCGCAGCCCGCGTGCACCGGCGCCCGGCGGCAGCGACTGAGCGGCCCGTTGCGGCCGATTGCCTGACATGCGGAAAGATCGACGGCGTGGGCGTGACGATCCTCGACGAGCTGAGCCGGCGCGAACTGATTGCGCAGTCCACCGACCTCGACGCGCTCGCCGCGGAGGTGGCCCGCCCGCCGATCACGGTGTACGCCGGTTTCGACCCGACCGCGCCGAGCCTGCACGCCGGAAACCTGGTGCCGCTGTTGACGCTGCGTCGGTTCCAGCAGTTCGGGCACCGGCCGATCGTGCTGGCCGGCGGCGCGACCGGGATGATCGGCGACCCGCGCGATGCCGGTGAGCGGACGCTCAATACGACCGACACGGTCGCCGAGTGGGCGGAGCGGATCCGCGGGCAGCTCGAGCGGTTTGTCGACTTCGACGGCGCCACCGCCGCGATCGTCGAAAACAATCTGTCGTGGACGTCCGGGCTGAGCGCGATCGACTTCCTGCGCGACGTCGGAAAGCACTTCTCCGTCAACGTGATGCTCGACCGCGACACAGTCCGGCGCCGCCTCGAAGGCGAGGGCATCTCCTACACGGAGTTCAGCTACATGCTGTTGCAGGCAAACGATTACGTCGAGCTGCACGAGCGGCACGGGTGCACGCTGCAGATCGGCGGATCTGACCAGTGGGGCAACATCATCGCCGGCGTGCGGCTGGTCCGCCAGAAGCGGGGCGCCACGGTGCATGCCTTGACGGTTCCGCTGGTGACGTCGGCCGACGGCACGAAGTTCGGAAAGTCCACTGGCGGAGGCAGTCTCTGGCTGGACCCGGAGATGACGAGCCCGTACGCCTGGTACCAATACTTCATCAACACCGCCGACGCCGACGTCATCGAGTACCTGCGGTGGTTTACTTTCCTGTCGCCCGAGGAGATCGCCGAGCTGGCGGATGCCACCGGGAAGCGAGCCCACGAGCGCGCAGCGCAGCGACGGCTGGCGCGCGAGCTCACCACTCTGGTGCACGGGGAGGCGGCGACGATCGCGGTCGAGCACGCCAGCGAGGCGTTGTTCGGTCGGGGCGAACTGTCCCGGCTGGACGAGCCGACGCTCGCCGCGGCGTTGCGGGAGGCGGCCGTCGCCGAGCTGAAGCCGGGTGCTCCCGACGGGATCATCGAGCTGCTCGTGGCGTCGGGTTTATCGGCCAGCAAGGGCGCGGCCCGGCGCACCATCGCGGAGGGCGGCGTGTCGGTCAACAACGTGCGGATCGACAGCGAAGACTGGTCCCCGGCGCCAGCGGACTTCCTGCACCAGCGGTGGCTGGTGCTGCGCCGCGGCAAGCGGAATATCGCCGGGGTCGAGCGTGTTGAGTAACCCGGCGGAGACGAAAACTGCGTCCTAGCACGTGTGTTGACTCCGACCAGTCCCTCGCGTAACTTGGTGAAGCCGTCGCGACGCGGCCAGTCCGCCGAGCGCGAGGGTATCCCAGAGGGAGACCCACTGCGGTGGACTCCCTGCCCGGCCCGACTACTAGCACGCGGCTCCGAGCCGTGGGCTTGTTGGGCGGTCGGTGGGGTGTGTTGTTTGAGAACTCAATAGTGTGTTTGGTGGTTTTTGTTTGTTGTTTGTTTTTGCCGCATCTGGCTGTCCCTGTGGTTGGGTGTGGTTTTTTGTCATGTTTGTGATTTTTGTCAGGTTTTCTTCAAGTGGTTTTTGTTTGGAGAGTTTGATCCTGGCTCAGGACGAACGCTGGCGGCGTGCTTAACACATGCAAGTCGAACGGAAAGGCCCTTTCGGGGGTGCTCGAGTGGCGAACGGGTGAGTAACACGTGGGTGATCTGCCCTGCACTCTGGGATAAGCTTGGGAAACTGGGTCTAATACCGGATAGGACTACGGGCTGCATGGTCTGTGGTGGAAAGCTTTTGCGGTGTGGGATGGGCCCGCGGCCTATCAGCTTGTTGGTGGGGTGATGGCCTACCAAGGCTGCGACGGGTAGCCGGCCTGAGAGGGTGTCCGGCCACACTGGGACTGAGATACGGCCCAGACTCCTACGGGAGGCAGCAGTGGGGAATATTGCACAATGGGCGCAAGCCTGATGCAGCGACGCCGCGTGGGGGATGACGGCCTTCGGGTTGTAAACCTCTTTCACCATCGACGAAGCCTTCGGGTGACGGTAGGTGGAGAAGAAGCACCGGCCAACTACGTGCCAGCAGCCGCGGTAATACGTAGGGTGCGAGCGTTGTCCGGAATTACTGGGCGTAAAGAGCTCGTAGGTGGTTTGTCGCGTTGTTCGTGAAATGCCACAGCTTAACTGTGGGCGTGCGGGCGATACGGGCAGACTGGAGTACTGCAGGGGAGACTGGAATTCCTGGTGTAGCGGTGGAATGCGCAGATATCAGGAGGAACACCGGTGGCGAAGGCGGGTCTCTGGGCAGTAACTGACGCTGAGGAGCGAAAGCGTGGGGAGCGAACAGGATTAGATACCCTGGTAGTCCACGCCGTAAACGGTGGGTACTAGGTGTGGGTTTCCTTCCTTGGGATCCGTGCCGTAGCTAACGCATTAAGTACCCCGCCTGGGGAGTACGGCCGCAAGGCTAAAACTCAAAGGAATTGACGGGGGCCCGCACAAGCGGCGGAGCATGTGGATTAATTCGATGCAACGCGAAGAACCTTACCTGGGTTTGACATGCACAGGACGCATCCAGAGATGGGTGTTCCCTTGTGGCCTGTGTGCAGGTGGTGCATGGCTGTCGTCAGCTCGTGTCGTGAGATGTTGGGTTAAGTCCCGCAACGAGCGCAACCCTTGTCTCATGTTGCCAGCACGTGATGGTGGGGACTCGTGAGAGACTGCCGGGGTCAACTCGGAGGAAGGTGGGGATGACGTCAAGTCATCATGCCCCTTATGTCCAGGGCTTCACACATGCTACAATGGCCGGTACAAAGGGCTGCGATGCCGTGAGGCTTAGCGAATCCTTGTAAAGCCGGTCTCAGTTCGGATCGGGGTCTGCAACTCGACCCCGTGAAGTCGGAGTCGCTAGTAATCGCAGATCAGCAACGCTGCGGTGAATACGTTCCCGGGCCTTGTACACACCGCCCGTCACGTCATGAAAGTCGGTAACACCCGAAGCCCATGGCCTAACCCCGTGTGGGAGGGAGTGGTCGAAGGTGGGATCGGCGATTGGGACGAAGTCGTAACAAGGTAGCCGTACCGGAAGGTGCGGCTGGATCACCTCCTTTCTAAGGAGCACCACGAAAAGGTGTCGGCGTTGTGCTGATGCCGGGCCGTGTGGGAGTTGGTGGCTGTAGTGGCTGCCGGCTGGGTGCGCAACAAGCGTTGATCGGGTCAGGGTTTTTGTGCCCGGTCTGAGAGGCTGCCGACACACTATTGGGCTTTGAGACAGCACACGTGTGGTGTGTGGTGTCGCTCCGCTTTGGTGGTGGGGTGTGGTGTTTGAGTGTTGGATAGTGGTTGCGAGCATCTAGCAAAAACGCATTGTTTGTTTGTGTTTTTGTCGAGTGTTTTTTGTGTGTAAGTGTGTTAGGGCGCATGGTGGATGCCTTGGCATCAGGAGCCGATGAAGGACGTGGGAGGCTGCGATATGCCTCGGGGAGTTGCCAACCGAGCGTTGATCCGAGGATGTCCGAATGGGGAAACCCGGCGCGAGTGATGTCGTGTCACCTGTATCTGAATTCATAGGGTGCAGGAGGGAACGCGGGGAAGTGAAACATCTCAGTACCCGTAGGAACAGAAAACAAGTGTGATTCCGTGAGTAGTGGCGAGCGAAAGCGGAGGATGGCTAAACCGTGCGCATGGGTGACCCGGCGGGGGTTGTGTGTGCGG
>CAVXAG010000016.1:0-85395 GCA_963759655.1 uncultured Actinomycetota bacterium
TGTGTGGCCGACCGTTTCGGCCGAAACCCATACGAGCACGACATGAAGTCCGCCTCGAAAATCGGTTCCAGCACGATCTTGGCCGCCGCCTGGGCCACCCTGTCCCGCACCGTCGGAATCCCCAACGGCCGCTTACCACCTCGTGGTTTCGGGATCTCCACCCGACGCGCCGGCGCCGGGCGGTACACACCTCGGCGAAGGTCACCACGCAACTCACGCAACATGCGGTCCACGCCGTAGTCCTCCACCGCTACGAGGGTGATCCGATCCACCCCGGCCGCACCCCTGTTCTTACGCACCCGCTCCCACGCCTCCCACAAGACGTCACCCCTGTGGATACGGTCAAAAAGGGCGTGGAAACGCCGACCCTCAGACTGCTTGGCCGCAGCCCATAGCGTGCGTTGAAGTTCTCGAGCTTCAGCTGCGATGCACCCAACGGCTCATCGTCGGCTACGGCAAGCACTGGCCTGCCGGGGTGGTTGGACCGGATGATCCCGATCATGCCCTCGCACTTACCCACGTCGCCCGCGTGATCAAAGTTGGGGCCCTTCTCCTCCCGGCGCGTTATGTTGCACGCCGATCAGCGGTACTACGACCCCATCGGACTCCCGCTGCCCTCCAAGAGCTTTCACCATCGGCTTATACCCTTGGTCTTTGCCCGACGAAGGCCAGGCAGACGGGTCTCTCCTGTTCCGAACCAGACTGTGTGCACGTGCCGCCTCCCGTACCCCGGAAGGACCCGACGAACTGACCCCGGACCAGGGCCCGCCGGACATGGCCTTCGCCGTGACATGAGCGGCTCGGCTCCTCCGTTGTGAATTTGACGAGGCTGCAGAGTTCGCTTGACGCTACGGCCCGCACACTTGCTCCCTCCGAAGAGGCTCTCGACACCCCGCTGAGCCCACCGCGTCTCCACGACGGACCGGGGCCTGCTACCCGGCGCTCTGGTACCTACCGGGACGGGACTTCCACCCGCTAGTCCAGTCCAACTTTCAGGACGCAACATGTCGGGCATTCTAACGCAAGTTTCTTGCTTTAACTTGGACTGTGGTGTTAGGTTTCATTAACGCAGGCGTCCTGCGTTAAGAAGCGGAGATGAAGGAGTTCGTGATGTCGTTTCAATGGCCAGTCGACGCCGAAGATCTGTTCGAGGAGCGGTACCCCCAGATGGTCAACACCGGGTTGGCCGCCCAAGACGTGGACGAGGTGCGTGCAGCAATCACCGAGATGTGGCCGGACGCTCCCGGCGGGTGGGTACATGAGTGGTCGGCGCTGGCCGCCCGCTACGTCGCGCAGGGCCAGCATCAACTTGCCTCGTTGGCCTACGGTTGGGCCAAATTCCCGACCTTGGCCGACGGCGCCAAGCGCCTTGCCCTGCAGCGCCAACTCGAGCAGTATCTGCTTGCCGCACCGGATTTCGGCGTGGACTTCGAGCGACGGGTGCTCGATGTGGCTTATCAGGGTGGCAGCACATCAGTTCCGGTGCACATCTTCGCCGCGCCAGGCCTGGCGGCAGATGCACCGGTGCTGCTCGCCTCCGGCGGGGTGGACAGCTGGAAGATGGACATGCACACCATGTTCGTGCTGGCGGCCCTGACTGCCGGCGTTCGGGTGATGGCCTTCGACATCGCAGGCACCGGCGAATCGACGGTATCGATGACCGCGGATGGCGGCGCGGAGATCGTGCGCGGCCTGATCGCCGAGGCACGGGCGTTGGGCAACGGTGTCGTGGTCCATCTGGGGATCTCGATGGGCGGGCACTACTCGGCTCGTTCGGGCCTGGCCGGTGAGGTGGACGCCGCGATTGTCTTGGGCGGACCGGTCGAAGACGCATTCAGTAGGGACGCCTCGATGCTGCAGTTCGGCATGGACGGCATCGTCGGAAATGCCCTCGGGTTCGACCAGCGACCCAGCGCCGAGGAACTGGCGGCGGCAGTCAGCACCTTCTCGCTGCGTCCGCTGCTGGATCAGGACATCAACGCGCCGATGCTGGTCGTCAACGGCGCTGACGACGTACACGTCCCCCAGCACGACACCCTGGTCTTCGAAGGCCGCCGCGATACCGACGTCCACCTCATCCCCGACACCGGGCACTGCGCGACCAGCAAGTTGCCCGAAGTGATCCCGCTGATGTTCGGCTGGCTGCAGCATGCCCTGGAAACCACAGCTTTGGAGGCAAATTCATGACCGACGCAGCGATTCTCGACGACTAGGGCTGCTCAGGGCTGAAAACGCGTCGATCTCAGGAGCGGATGTTCTGGGATCGATGCGTTCACGTTGCGAGTGGTCGTTCTAGTACGAAAGTACCAGACCCGTAGGTCAGCCTGTGCTGCCCGCGTCGCCATCCGGTCCCATCTGGGGAGTGCGCGGGATGGGATCCAGCTGGCGGGAAGTGCGGACAATCACCGCGAAAACCCCCACTATAAGGGTGAATACGATAGCCAAGCCGCACCAATCCGGGTAGCCGAACACTGCGCCCACGTTGAGCAGCACAGGTATCAGGACGGTTGCCGCCGCGAGGCCGTAGAACATGTCGGCGATCAGCGCATGGAACTCGGGCCGGTGCTCCGGGGAATGCCAATACTCCGGATGCAGAGCTTCTCGAGTGGTGAGCCACTGAGCCGGCATATGTGGCGTCCACGCCGCCAGTCCGACGAACAGGGCCGTGAAAAATAGCGCCATCGCGCCTGTCGCCGCCAAGTCCGCCGCACGGCCGGTGTTTGGACCGGCGACGGCCCGCCACAGCACGTCAAGGCGAATGCTGTCCATGTGGCAGAGAAAAACCACAACCCCGGACGCTTCATGGTCCCCTCATGGTAGTGCCACTCGTTGAGGGTCCGGCCAAACACGGAAACTGGCACGTATCTGGTGATCCTCGCGATCCCGCTCGGCGTCCGTCAGAGTCTGAAACGGCAGCGCCGACAGGCAGTTTCGATACCGACATTCGGACTGCAGCATCAAACCCGGACAGTTCGCAGTGAATGCCCACAGAGATCAGCGGTAATCGATTTTCTCAGTTGATCTGACGCAACTTGTGCCAGCGCGCACCTGCAGGCAATAGTGTGCAGCCAAACAGGGGAGTCAAATGGAGCTGCTCGCTACACAACGGGAGTTCACGGCGTACGGCCCATCACACTTGGTGGTGCTCGCGATATTCGCGATAGGCGCTGCGCTTCTGGTCTGGATCGGACGTCGGCAGAGCGAATCGCAGGCCCGGCTCCTCGGCCGCGTCCTGGCGGTTCTGATCCTCGCGGCATTCAGCGTGGCGCTGGTTTATAAACTGATCCGGCCCACCATGGACGGTTCGGTACCCCTGCAGCTATGCGATATCGCAGAACTCACGGCGGCCTATGCGTTGTGGTCGCAGCGGCAGTGGGCCTTTGTGCTGGCCTACTATTGGGGCCTCGTCCTCAGCTCTCAGGCGTTGATCACACCGGACATCGGCACGCCAGAGGAAGGCGCGCCAGATTTCCCCAGCCATCTTTTCATCACGTTCTTTACGCTTCACGTGCTTGTGGTGTGGGCGGCCATCTATCTGACGTGGGGGCGTCGGATGCGGCCAACCTGGCGCAGCTACCGCTTCGCGATCATCACGACCCTCGTGTGGGCGGCAATCACGTTCACCTTCAACTCGATCACGGGAACCGACTACGGCTATCTCAACAGGAAACCCCCCGTCGCGAGTCTGCTGGACGTATTGGGCCCGTGGCCGGTGTACCTGCTGACCGAGGTGGCGATCGTCCTCATCGTGTGGGCCCTGATGACCTGGCCGTGGCAGCGGACCCGGCGACACGCCGACGAGGCTCCCCAGGCGGTCTGATCTGCCGTACCCGAGTCACGCCGCCTGCGGCACCGCCAGCAGCGCCGCTAAATCGTCGCGCAACCCCGCGGGCGTGGTCGGCCAGATCGTCATCCACTCTCTGCCGTCGGCCGACGCGGAGGTGGTGATGCTCAGCCGGCCGTAGTCGGTGTCGGCGATTGTCAGCACCCGCGGATGCACGTGCGGGCTGACCCCGGTGTCGATCAGGGACACCACCGCCATCGCCGACTCGTCGAAACGTGCGGCCGCGGTGAGTACTTCGGTCAGCGGGGGCGCCAGCCCCAGCCGAGCCAGCGCGGCGACCAGCACGTCGCGCCCGTGCGGGGCGGCATTGGCCAGCGTCGAATACATCAGTTCGGCGGGGACGTTGACGCCCTCTATGTCGGCGGGCGCCGCGTCCCCGAACGCCGGCAGCAGGGCGTTGCAGATCAGGTCGACCTGCTCGTCGCCCGAATCGGACTCCCCCACCGCGTCGATGACGACCTCGTCGCCGTCGCGGGCGGCCATCGCCATCCACCGTCGATGCCGACACACCACCAGCACCCGTTCGGCCACCGTCGGCGAGGCCGTACCGGCGGTGGCCGGGTCGGGACGCCGGATCGCCAGCACGACCTGGCGCTCGGCGCGGCCCAGCACCGTCAGCCAGTCACGCACGGTGTCATCCACCGCCCCCGCGGCGTCGATGACACCGGCGGCGACCAGGCTCGCGTATTCGGCGGTCTGCGCCACCGGGACCGGGCCCGCCGTGGTCGACACCACCAGCGAATCGTCATGCAGCGACGGGATGTACGGGCGCAGCCGCAAGGCGACCGGCAGCGTTTCCACCCCCAGCAGCGCCTGCAGCACCCACACCCCGTTGGCTGTCGTCGTCAACGCCATCGGCTGTGCCAAGGATTTTCAGATGACGGAGTTCATGCTCGCCGCGCCCGCGGCGTCCTGGCCCAGGAAGTGGCCCAGCGCGGTGTCGGCGGCGTCGCCGTGCATCCGGATGACCTGCTGGCCTTCGTCGATGCCCTGGTTGATGTAGGCCATCACGTCGTTGAGCGCGTCGGCGTTTTGGCCCTTGAAGCTGTCGGGCAGTCCCGCGACGATCTGCATGCAGGTCGCGCGGATCTGCTCCAGCTCGGAGCTGCAGGTCACCACGTTGGTGACGAACTCGCCGATGAGGGCCGGGTTGTACTCGAGAGTGGGGTCGCCGCCGGGTAGAGACATTGCGTGTCCTTTCGTTCTAGATGAAGCCGCGCTCAGACGTGGCGCAGGTTGATGTGGCTGGTGACGGACTGCAGGTTGGAGGTGCTGTGGGCGTCGACATCGCCGAACCCGTGCACGTTGCCGCGCAGCGTCTGGATCGCCAGCTCGAATTTGGCCTGCAGGCGACGCTGAGCGGAATGGATCTCCTCACCGGTCACGGTGCTCGACTGCACCGCCGGGCCGCGCCACGCCCCGGGAGCGTTGACGTTATTCACCGACGCCAGGTAGCGCTGCAGCACGTCGCACGCCGCGTGCATCTGGCCTTCGAATCCGTTGGCGGCCGTGTGGACGGCATCCTGATCAACAAGTGGCATGACGGGTGTTCCTTTTCTTTCTAGTTCTTTCGAGGTCGTTCGAGGTCGTCGGAAGTTCGTCTATGGCTTGAGTTTATGTGGGCGCAGCGGCCCCGCCGTGCACTAAATTTTCGGATCGTCCCCCCTGTTCGCCGTCGGACGTCCGGTCAGTTGCAAGGTGCGGGCCGGGGGGCGCGCACCCTGCCCGGTGGCGCCGTCGCGGGCCATCGCCGCCGGCGCCCCGTACAGGCCGCCGGTGCCCGCCGCCCCCGGCGACCCGGACACCGGGGCCGGCATCGCGTCGGCGTCGGGGACTTTCCACGCGCCGGGCAGCCGCGGCTGGTTGGGCGGGCTGAAGCTGTTGACGGGTTTGGTGAACGCGGACAGCACCCCGTTGCTCGGCCCGGCGGCGGCCGACAGTCCGCCTGACAGCGCCGGGCTGACCGCGCCGGCGCCGGGTGCAGCGCCAAGACCCGCGAGCGGGGCGACCTCGGCGGGGGTGGACCCGCTTAGCCCAGTGGCGCCGGACAGCGGCCCCAGCAGGCCGCCGAACTGCCCGGCGCCCTGGCTGAGCATCTGCGGCAGTGACGAAACGGCTTGCGGCGCTTGTGATATCAGCTGCGGAATCTGACCGGCGGTCGACATCACCGCGGGCAGGGCGGTCTGCATCACGTCGCTGCTCGCGGTGGTCGGGGTGCCGGCCTGGCTGGCCGGGCCGCTCACCGCCTCGGTCATCGACTGGGTGCCCTGCGACAGCACGTTGATGGCGGGGTCGGCGGCGACCTGGGCCGCGGCGTCCGCCGCCACGGCGGGGTCACCGGTGACCGGTGAGATCGGCGGCGGGGTGGCCAGCACCGCCAGCGCCGCAGTCACCGCCGCCTGGAAGGTGCCCATCCAGGACGCGTTCTGCATCCAGTGGTGGAGGTAATCGGCGTCCAGGGCATTGATCGCCGGGGTGTTCTGGCCCCAGTTGGTCATCACCAGCCCCAGCTGGGTGGCGCGGTTGGTGTCGGATACCGGGCCGGGAATCATGCCGGACTCGGCGGCGTGATAGGCCGACGCGATGTTAGTGGCCGCGGCCGCCGCCTCGTTGAGCCAGGCCACCGCCAGACTCATCACGCCGCTGAACATCCCGGCAGTCATCGTCATCGCGGACCCGCCCAGGCCCGTCCACCCCTCGGCCGCGGTCATCGTGGTGTTGGTGCCCATCACCGCGATCTCGGCGCCCAGTGCGTCCGACAGGGCCTGATAGGCCGCCGCGGCAGCTTCGGTGCTGGCGGCGTGGTCGCCGGCGATCAGCGTGTAGTAGTTGGCCTGCGGCGTGTTGGCCGCGAAATCACCGAGAATCATTGGGACAGTTAACGGGCCGCTAAGCGGACAGGATCGCCTGACCGATCGTGTCGGTGGCGGCGTAGCTCACCCCGTTCACCCCGATGGTGTCGCCGAACAGCGCGCGCATCGCGGTCAGCTCGGTCATCATGCCCTCAGTCGCGGCACCGCGGGCGTTGAGCCCGAGCGCGGCGCCCGCGGAGACGGTGTCGCCGCCGGGCGGCAGTACCGAGCACACCAGCGGCGCCGCCGCCGCCATCGCGCCGGCCATCGTCGCAGCACCGGAGTTCTCCACACCCGCCGACGCGGCCAGCACCACCGGGTCGACACCGATAAAACCTGACATCGCAATGCCTCCCCGAAGAGATGTGGCGCGCCCGGTCGTGGCACGCACGCTCATCGTAAGCACACCGCAGCGGTGGTCGCCGCGCGAGTTTTCAGCGCCCTTGGATCGCAGCAGGTCCGCCGCCAGCCAGGTGTTACACCTATGAGCTAGGTGCTACACTTGGTGATGCCCACGACCCGCCGTCGACACGCGATTACCGAAACCGATGACATCCGGTCGGCGCTTGCCACCGCCGCGCGCCGCTGGCCCGAGCTGGCCGACAAGCCCGGCCGGCTTCTGCATCGGCTCATCATCGAGGGCGGCCAGACCATTCGACACGAACACGAGCAGGGCGCCGCCTGTCGCGCAGCCGACATCGAGGCCACCAAGGGTGCGCTGGCCGGCGTATACGGGCCCGACTACCTCACCAGGTTGCGCGACGACTGGCCCGCGTGATCATCCTGGACGCAAGCGTGCTGATCGCGCACCTCGAGCCAGCGGATAAACACCACGACCGGGCGGCCGGGTTGCTGCTGGCGCACCAAGCCGAAGAGTTTGCAGCAAGCGTGATCTCGCTGGCGGAGATCTATGTCGGGGCAGCGCGGGCGAACCGTTTGACAGATGTTGAGCACGCGATCGCACGATTGCGTGTCGCTGCTGTGCCGCTGCCTGCCATCGCGGCGCGCCGCCTAGCCGAGATTCGGGCAACCACTAATCTCAAACTGCCGGATTGTTGCGTGATTCATGCCGCAGAACAGCACCACGGGACCGTTGCCACGTTCGACTCGCTGTTGGCTGATCAAGCCCGGCGGCTCAATCTGCAAACGACTCAGTGAGGATGACCTCCGCTAGTCGACGCAGGGTACCGAGTCGCCGGCGATTGGCCGACCGGCATCCGGCGGGGCGTCGGAACCCTCGGCGCTGGCGTCGGTCGAGCTCGTCACGAATCCGGACGGGGCCCCGGTGATGGCGCTGGGGACCGCCACGGCCGCATCCGCGCCCAGCGTGACGCGGATGGTGTGAGCGGCCAATGTCGGAGCGGCTGTCGGCGCAGTGGCAATGCCGAGCAGCTTCGAGACGGTGCTCGCGTCGGCGTCGGCGCCGGGGCCGTAGACGACGGCGGTCGCGGTGGGCTCGCCGTCCGTCGCGTTGCGCACCTGCCCGGCGGTGAAGCCGCGCGAAGCCAGTGCGACTGAGACCTGAGCGGCCAGACCCTCGGTGGAGCTGGCGTTGATGACGTCAACGGTGCTCGACGGTTTGGGCGGAGGTGCCTGGGCGATGTCCTGGTTGAACGCGGCAGCCACCTGCGCCTTGATCGCGGCCGGGTCGATGATGTTGACCGACTGGCCGTCGATGTTGTCGTAGCGCAGCACCGGCAACGTGGTAAACGTCAGACTTCCGTCGCCGGCGATCTCGCCCACGCGACGGAACTGGTCGGTACCCCAACCCGACGACAGCACAATGTCTTTGCGCGCGACGTCCATCAGCGCCGACATCTTGTCCATGTCGGTGAAGGTGCCGGCCTGCACCAGTTGGTGCAGCACCGAGACCAGGAACGCCTGCTGGCGGTGCGTGCGATCCAGATCGCCGTTGTCCAGGCCGTGGCGCTGGCGCACGAATGCCAGCGCTTGGGCGGCGTCCAGCTGCTGTGGCCCGGCGGGGAAATCGGCACCCGAAAAGTCGTCCTGCGCAGGCGCATTCAGGCACACCTGCACCCCGCCGAGCGCCTTGGTCACGTCGTAGAAGCCAGCCAGGTTGACCTCGGCGAAGTAGTCGATGGGCACACCGGTGAGGCTGCGCACCGCCCGCAGGGCTGCGGCCCGGCCGGCTTCGCGGCCCTGCCTTTCCAGGGTTTGCGGATCGCTGACGCCGGAGTCGGTGAGTGCCTGTTCCTTCTGGGCCTTCGCCAGACCGTAGGCCTCCTTGATCTTGATGTGGTCGTAGCCGGTGATGCCATCGACCGGCACATAGTCGTCGCGGGGAATCGAGAACGCGACGACATGGTTGTCGGTGCCAACATGGGCCAATATCAAGGTGTTGGTGTTGTAGCCGCCGTCATCTGATCCGCCGGCGTGCAGCTGATCGAGGATGTCGTCGGGCAGGTCGTTGCCGTTCTGGTCTTTGCGCGAATCCAGACCGATCAGCAGGATGTTCATCGAACCGTCGGTGGAGCGCGGCGCGTCCAGACCCAGCGCTTGGGACACCGTCATCCCCCCGACAAGGCTGCGGGTGGCCCACCAGCCCATGCCGCTCAGCACCACGACGAGCACCGCTGCCAGCCCGACCACCACCCGGCCCACATCGCGCGGCGAACGTCGCGGCGCACGCGATGTTGGGCGGCGAGGGCGAGGCGCCGGGGGGCCAGGGATGCTCACAGCGCCGCCGCCAAACACATGGCCTCCAGTGTCCGGCACAACCGGGCCAAACCCGCGCCAAACCCGCGACAGCGCGAAAGTGTTGCCGGACCGTTGTCCGCCCGCATTGCGACAGCGACCGAACCAGGGGCCGTTAGGTTTTAAATTCGCCGGGGTGCCGCCGGCGGATCCGACCAACCCACCAGCACTCCGTCGGTGCCGGCCGCGGTGGCGTAGACGCCCTTGCCGGGGCGCTGCGGCTCGGCGTGGCGGTCGAACGCGATCACCCCGTGCTGGCGGCGCCCATCGAGGATCAGCACCGGGGCCAGCGAGCCGGCGATGCGGCCAAGCGTGCCCAGCCCCTGGGAATGCTGGGACCAGCTGCGGATGTCGGCGGTGGCGAGCACATGCAGGCCGATCTCTCCGGCGCGCTCCACGTGCTCGGCCAGCCCCAGCAGTGGGTTGTCGATCATGGTCCACGACGTGATGTCATCGACCACCACGAAAATCCTTCTCCCGGTCCAGAATTGGCGGGTCAGCATGTCCTGCTGGTTGGTGCCCGGCGGCGGCATGCGCCCGGCGAACAGCTGCCCGAGTTGCTTGACGGCCTCCCGAATGTCGGTGGTGGTGTATGCGTAGACCGTCAGCCAGTCGTCGGGGACCACACCGATCAGCTTGCGGCGTGGATCGAAGACAGCGATCGTCGCCTCGTCGGCGGAGTAGCGGGACATGATCGCCCGGCACATGGTGCGCAGGAAATTGGTCCGCCCGGACTGGCCCTGCCCGACCGCCACGATGTGCGGCGCCTCGGCGAAGTCGACGTAGGCCGGCGCCAGGGTGGATTCCGACAGCCCGAACGGCACCATGGAGGGGGGCAGCGACGGGTCGGTGTGGACTAAAATCTCGTGCAGCGCAACCGATTCCGGCAGCCGCAGCACCTCGGCGGCCCGGTCCGCCCCGGCCACCCTGGCCACCACCGCGCCGAGCTGCTCGGCCGGCACCCGCCCGGCGGGTGCGTCCAGCTGCGGGATGCCCACCATCAGGTGATGCCCGTCGGCGCTGACGCCACGGCCCGGCCTGTCGGGCACCTCCCGGGCCGGCTGGCGCCCCCCGATGCGGGGGACCTGGGACTCCTGCCAGTCGGTGAGCACCATCTCCAGGCGCTGACGGCACTCGTTCTTCAGCGCGATGCGCAGCCCGGAAATCCAGCTGGTGTGGGTCACCACCACCCGCACCCCGTAGTTGCGGGCCCGCATCAGCGCCACGATCGCGTCGGTCTGCGCCGGCATGGCCTCACCGAAGTTGGCCCAGCCGTCCACGATCAGCACCACGTCGCCGCCCGCGACCCGCCGCGCCGCGTCATCGGCCCGGCCGGCGTCGGGCTGGCGGGGCCCGAACTTGGCCCGGCGCACCCGGTCCATGCTCAGCCCCTCCCGGGCGAAGATCTGCTCCCGCTCGGCGACGATGCCCTGCACCGTGGCGATGAGCCGGTTGACGCCCTCCCGGTCCAGTAGCGGGGCCACCGCGGCCACGTGCGGCAGCGACGCCACCGCCGCAAGCTGCGGTCCGCTGGCGGCGATGCAGTAGAACTGCACCCGGTCCGGGCGATACATCAGCGACCCGGTGGTGACCATCGTCATCACCGCGTTGGTGGCGCCGCGCTGCGGGGCGCACACGATCAGCGCGTTGTCGTTCAGCAGGTCAAGGCAATGCACATCCTGGCGGTGCTCGCGCGGCCGGTCCTCGAGTG
Organism: uncultured Actinomycetota bacterium; assembly: GCA_963759655.1. Taxonomy (GTDB): domain Bacteria; phylum Actinomycetota; class Actinomycetes; order Mycobacteriales; family Mycobacteriaceae; genus Mycobacterium. The sequence goes on from CAVXAG010000016.1 coordinate 11,123, forward strand.
CGATCGGCATCAGCAGCCCGTCGTTGTCGCCGTAGCCGACCTCCCAGGGTCGCCCGCGCAGCCGCGCCACCAGTTCGTCGGCGGTCGGCGGCTCGCCCAGCGGCGGCAGCCACAGCTGGCGCGGCGGCCACACCCCCGTCGCCTGGGCCGACTCGATCACCACGTCGACGAGCTTGCGGACCCGCTGACCCGCCACCGCGCCTGCCGCGGGCGACGCAGGCACCGGCGGCCGGGGTTGCTCCCGGGCGGCCAGCAGACCGTCGGGGTCTTCGGCGGGCGTCGCGCTGAACGGGCGCGGCTCAAACCAGGTGCCCGCCCGCCGCGATGCCGCCTCCGGGGCGCTCTGGGCCCGCGGCACATACGGCGCCGAGGAGAAGAAGAACCGGTACTCGCGCGGCTGGCGCTGGGCCACCCGCAGATACGCGGTGCCCTCCGCGCCGGTCTCGGGCAGGTGGGCGGCCACCTTGGTGCCGATCGCCTCGCGCGAGTCCTCCTCGCGCCCGGTGCGCGCGGCGATGGTGAAGCCCAGCAGCTTGCGTACGTTGCGCAGCTTCTGGGTGTCGACGGTCTGACCGACCAGCTGCAAAAACATGTGATAGGCGCGGCCGAGCCGCACGATCCGCCAGAACAGCTCCTGATACTTCGGGCCCCACTGTTCATCGGAAAGCAGCTCGGGATACTCGTCGCAGATGATGACCAGCGCCGGCACCGGCGGCAGCGACGGATCGGTCAGCCGCTTCTGGTTGTAGGCGGTCAGATCCGGGCAGTCCGGCAGCGCCGCGCACAGCGCGCCGCGACGATCCAGTTCCCCGTCCAGTGCCTCATACATACGGCCCACCAGATGGCGCTCGTCGGCGAGGTTGCTCACCGAGGCGACGACATGCGGAAACCGTTCCAGCACACCGGCGGCCGACTTCAACTTGAAGTCGGTGAACACCACGTTGACCACCTCCGGGGAATGCGTCAACGCCAGCGACGCCACCTGGGTGATGATGCCCTCGGACTTGCCGGCGCCGGTGGTCCCGACGAACAGCGAGTGCATCCCCATGCCCTGCTGGCTGCCCTCCTTGAGGTCGAACTCCACCACCTGACCCGACGGGTCCACCCCGACCGGGAAGCGCAGCCAGTCGCGGCCCTGGGTGCGCCGCGGCGCCCACAGCCGGTCCAGATCCATCCGCTCCGGGTCGGCGACGCCCAGCGCGTCGAACAACGTGCGCCGCTCGGCGTCGCCGCTGGGTGCGGCCACCGCAGCGCCGGGGGCGCGCCAGCGCGCCAACGCCCGCGCGAACCGATCGGCCTGGGCGAGGCTCATCTGGTCGGCGGTCGCATAGAACGCGTCGTCGAGCTCGTCGCCGGGCCGCCGCGACGCGTTGAACAGCGCCGGCTCGTCGGCGGCCACCCGCTTGCGCAGCACCCCGTCGGCCAGCCGGTATGTCGTCGACGGGTCGAAACCCACCCAGGTGCGCGGTGAGAAGCCGCCCGCCGACGCCGGCGGCGCCGGTACCGACGGCGCCAGCCGGACAAAGCAGGTGCCGTCGTAGCCGCTGTTGCCGGTCAGCCCCGCCCAGTCCTCGGCGGTGGCGCAGTGATCGTCGATGATCACCCGCAGCGGCAACGCGCCGCCGCCGTCGCCGCCGTGCGGACCCGACGGGGGCGGCGACCACTCTGCGCGGGGTGGTTCGGCCTCGTCGAGGAACGCCTCCAGCTTGGCCGGCGAGGAGAACACCAGTCGCCGCTCCCCGCAGCCGTCGCGGGCCACGCCGTGCTGCAGGTGCGGCAGCCACTTGACCCAATCCCATTCTGAGGCGGCCGAAGTGACCACGATGATCTGCACGTCGGCGGGGCTGTGGAAGGCCGCCAGTTGACAGATCATCGCCCGCGCCACCGCGCGCACGGCGTCCATCTCACCGATCAGCGACAGGCCCGGAAAGCGGCGCAGCCAAATCGTTTTCGGGACGTCGTCGATGTATTCCTGCTCAATGAGGAACTTACGCAACGCATGTCCGGTGGCCGGCTCGACATGCGCGGCGTCGGGGATCTTGGGCTTCTCGATCTGCATCGCCAGTGCGACCTTGCCCACCCCCACCCGCACCACCGCGAACTCGTCGTTGCGCGGACTGCGCTCCCACATCCGGGCCGACCCGGCCACTCCTGCTAAACGGCCTGGCTCCCAATGGAAATGGGTGCGGTGCTGCCACTGATGGTGGCGTTGCACGTCGACCTCATCGCGCACCTCGTCCAGCCGGGAGAACCAGGAGCGCCGGTAGGAGGTGAGCTCACTGTGCGACATCTTGTTGGACGCCCCGCGCCCGCGGACCAGCGTGCCCACCAGACCGAACGCCATCATGCCGCCGAATAGCCCGTAGCTGCCGAAGCTGCGCATCCCGGTGGCGTACATCGAGATGATGAACCCGACCACGCCCACCACCAGGGTGATCGGCAGCACGATCGCCCACACGCTGCGCTGCGGCGGGATCGGCGCGTTGATCGGCGGATCCACTGCGATCTTGCCGCCACCGGTGGCGGGCGGCGCGACCGGCTCCCCCGGCGGCACAAAAGGCTGCGTGGTCATCAGATCACCTTAATGTCGCCGGTCAGCGCGACCGGGCGGCAATTGGGCTGACCGCCGCGTTCGCGCGTTGGCGGTGCAACCTGCTGCTGGGCTCCGATACCCTTCACGCAGCTACGTTCACATCGGCGCGGGGGGTGCATGCGCGAATGATCGACGAGCACTTCGCCGCCGCGACAGCCCCGGTTGCGCAAGGTCGGCGCTGATGCCGCTCAGCGCGGGAACGGTGATCTCGGGTTACCGCATCGAAGCCGTGCTGGGCTCCGGCGGCATGGGCACCGTGTACCGGGCCGCACACCCCTCGCTGCCGCGCAGCGACGCCCTGAAGGTCCTGTCCACCGAGTTGTCGGCGACCCCCGACTTCCGGACCCGCTTCATTCGGGAAGCAGACCTGGCCGCCACCCTCGACCACCCCAACATCGTGACCGTGTACAACCGCGGCGAAACCGACGAGGGCCAGCTGTGGATCGCGATGCAATACGTGCAGGGCAGCGACGCCGACAAGGAGGTCACCGGCCGCGGCATGGACCCGGCCCGGGCCGCGCACGTCATCGGTGAGGTCGCCAAGGCGCTGGACTACGCCCACCGCCGCAAGCTGCTGCACCGCGACGTCAAACCCGCCAACTTCCTGCTCGCCCCCAACGACGAGCGAGTGCTGCTTGCCGACTTCGGCATCGCCCGCGCCCTCGACGACGCCACCGGGCTCACCGCGACCGGCGTGGTGATGGCCAGCGTCGCATACGCCGCCCCCGAATCGATGGCCGGTTTGCCCGTCGATCACCGCGCCGACATCTACTCGCTGGGCTGCTCGCTGTACCGGATGCTCACGGGCACAACGCCGTTCGCCGGCTCCGGAGGTATGGCTGCGGTCGCCGCGGCGCACGTGTCCCAACCGCCGCCGCGGCTCACCGACCGAAACCGGGCGCTGCCCTCGGCCATCGACGACGTCATCGCCAAGGCGATGGCCAAGGACCCCGACCAGCGTTATCAGAGCGCCGGCGAGCTGGCCCGCGCGGCCGCTGTCGCCCTCGACACCGACATCACCAGCCCGGTGCGGCCGCAAAGCGCGCCCACCGCCCCCTGGACCACCCGGCCGCCGCAGCCGCCTCCGCCTGCTCAGCCGCCGCGGCCGGCCTGGCACGACGCCGCCAGCTATCCCAGCGGCCATTTCAGCGGCCCCCGCGGTCCCGGCGGCGGCGGGTTTCCGCCGGCAGCACCGCCCGTTGCCCCCTACACCCATCCCGGCGCCCGCGGGCCCGCCCCGCGCCGCCGGCGCGGACGCGTCGCTGCCGTGATCGCCACGCTTGTACTGGTAATCGCCGCGGCGACAGTGACCACCGTGCTGCTCACCGGCGACAACGAAAACCCTTACCAGCCGCAGACGTTCACCCACGTGCACGGCACCACCACCATCACCGCCGCACCGCACGCGGTGGCTGCGCTGGGACCCGGTGACGGCGACGCGGTGCTGTCGCTGGGTATGCAGCCCGTTGTGATCGGCGCCCCTAGCGCGGCACTGCCCAGCTGGGAACAACAGGCCGTCACCGGCAGCCCAAAGATCCTTGGCTTCCCCGACACCGCCGCGATCGTTGCCGCCAAACCCGACGTGATCATCATGACCGGCGACGTCGACGACCCCACCTACACCAGACTCGCCGCGATCGCCCCGACGATCACCCGTCCCAAGGAATCGGCGTCGGCGCCGTGGACATGGCAGGACCAGCTGCGCTGGGTCGCGCGGATCCTGGGCGTGGAGGGCAAGGGTCAAGACCTGATCAACGCCGCCCGCAGCGCACAAGACGATCTGCGCACCCAGCACGGCTCGTTCCAGGGCAAGACCGTCGCGGCCGCCGGGATATCCGACAGCGGAACCACGTTGTCGCTCATGGAATCCAACGTTGCCGACTACCTGCAGGGCTTGGGTTTCCGCTACGAACCCACTCTGCAACCCAGCCCGGTCACCCCCGGCCCGACCAAGCCGGTGGCCAACGACTTCGAAATCGGCACCCTCAAAACCGACGTACTCGTGGTGATGCGCACCGACAAGGCCGCCAAGGGCGGTGGATACGCTGGGCTGCCCGACATGTTCCGAACCTACGGCGGCACCATGGTCGTCGTTGATGACCCCAACATCCTTGCCGCCCTTGCCGACCCGGGCGGGTATCTGGCAAACCAGTTCCTCAACACCGCGTTCGTCAACGCGCTCGCCCAGGAAATCTCGTAACGGGCGCGCCCGACAGAAAGGTGAGCATGGCTGCGAACAGGAGAGCCGCAGCGGCGCTGACCGCGCTGCTGGCGGTGGCGCTCACCGGCTGCGCCACCGTGCTCGGCGGGACGCCGGTCAAGGCCCCCCACGACATCAACGCCGAAGGGGCCGACCTGGCGGTGCTGGAGACCGGCAACTACCCCACCGCGCCCCGCGCACCGAAGGGAGCCGCCGGCGACGACAAGTTCGGCACCGTGCTGGAGGGCCACCGGATGGCCGACAACGTGGTACTGCCCACCGACGTCGACACCACGCTGACCGAAGCGCTGTCCGTCAACATCATCACCATGCAGCAGGACCAGGGCATCTCGGTCGAGCTGCCCGACCCCGGGCAGGCGATCGTGACCGCGCACGGCATGCTGGCGGGCTTCGCCAGCGCGCGGCGCAACAAGGAATCGACCAAGAACCTGATCAACATGGTGCTGCGGTTCCCCGACCCCGCCTCGGCCGCCGACGCCGCGCAGCAACTGTTCACCCAGATCCCCCCGCCCAACCCGAAGACACCGTTCCCGGTGCCGCGCTATCCGACCCCGTTGAGCAGCACGATGGACACCAATGACCTCGGTCGCTCCCAGCACGCCGTGGAGGCGTTCGTGCCACACGGCCCCTACCTGCTGTATGCGTGGGCGCAGACGGCAGACCGTCCCGACGACGCCGCGGCGATGATCGCGGACCTGTTCGACCGGCAGATTCCCAAGATCGACGCGTTCAGCCCCACCCCCGCTGACCAGTTGGCCGGCCTACCCGTCGACCCGTTCGGCTTCCTGAACCGGGTGCTGCCCCCCGACAAGGACGCCCCGGGCAGCGTCAACTTCGGCGGATTCGCACCATACGCGGCGCTGCATTTCCAGGACGACCCGCTGCAGGCCCAGGCCGACTTCACCGCCGCCGGTGTCGACGCGGTGGCGGTGCTGAGCACCGTCGTGTACCGCGCCCGCGACGCCGCCGGCGCCCGACACCTGCTCGACTCAACCGCCACCTCGGCGCAGGCCAAGCCGGGCGCCCAACCCACCGCAGGGGTCGACGGCCTGCCGTCCGCGAAATGCTTCGAGTTCACCCAACCCGAGGAATCACAGACCCCCCGGTTCGGCTGCTTCGCCACCGCCGACCGCTACCAGTTCGAGGCGTGGTCCCAGCAGGCGCGCGATGTGCGCCAGCAGATCGCCGCCCAGTACCTGATGCTGACCAGCTGAGTCGCGGGTCGGATATAGCGCTGCAACTGCCGAAGTGTTGCATCGCGACGCGGTTGCGGGCCGGACGTTCTCCGGGCTGTGCTGGTCAGTGGCGGCCGCTGCCAGGGAAAACCTGACAATCCGGCGTTGCGGCCCGAAGTAAGCTAGAACGCAGCAAGCAACGTGCGCGTAGCGAAAATGTAGCGGCAGCACGGGAAGGGTGGTTGTCATCGACGGGCGGCAGGATCCCACATCGATCCCGACCCCAGCTCCGGCGCCGGATCTGATCATCCGCTGCGGGGATGTCATCTATGCCGCCCGCGCCGAGGGCCGCGCCATCACCATCGGGCGCGAACCGCCGGCCCAGCTGGTAGTCAACGACCCGCGCATCTCCCGCACGCATCTGCGCCTGCAACCCGACAGGGGTGGCTGGGTGGCCGTCGACAACAGCCGCAACGGCACCTACCTCGATGGCACCCGGCAGGCCAGCTTCGTCATCGCCGACGGGATGACCGTCATGCTGGGCGAGACCGACGGCATCCCCGTGACGTTCGCCTTCGACGACGCCGCCGAGCGCACCGCGAAGCTCTCCAGCGACGCGGTGATCAGCGACGAGGAGCGCACCGACTGGGTGCCCGAGGGAGAATTCGACGAGGGCATCGCCCGCGCCGGCGCCGCCGTGGCGGCCCGCCGAGAGCAACTCGGCATCGCCCAGCGCAGCCTGGCCCGCAACAAGATCATGAACGCCGGCGCCCTGATCGCGTTCGAGAAGGGGCGCAGCTGGCCGCGCAAGCACACCCTGACCAAGTTGGAAGACGTCCTGCAATGGCCACCCGGGACGATCAGCCGCATCCGCTACGGCGCCGCCCCCGCCGACGACCAGGCGACCGAGGCGCTGTCCAACTCGGTGCGGGCGCCGCTGATGGCCCAGACCGTCGAACTCGCGCTGAGCAGCCTGAGCGGCACCATCGCTGCGCTGCCCGACCCGGCCGACACCGACTTCAGCGCGCGTGCGGGCGCGGTGCTCGCCGACCTGCGCCGGCTGGAAGGCATGGCCGCCAACGCCGCCCGCAGCGCGCGCGGCGCACCCGAGATCGCGATCGCGCTGTCCACCGTGCGAAAGCGCTATGACGAGTTGATGCTGCGCGCGGCGCGTTCACCGGAAGCCACACTCGGGCAACGGCTTTACGCTGCGCGGCGGCGAGCCGAGCTGACCGTCGAAGAAGTCGCCAACGCCACCGGGTTGTCGATGGAGCTGATCACCGGGGCCGAAGCCGACGGCCCGATCGGACCGAGCACGGCCGCCACCCTGGAATCGTTCATCGGCATGCTCGCGGCCCGGTGAGCCCGGCGCCCGCCGGCACCTGTCACGTATCGCTGACCTTGGAAATGCAGACGTAGAGGGTCTCGGAGCTGCTCAGCAAGAACGAGCCCGGGCAGTCGTCGGGGCGGGTCCCGAATCGGTCGACGCGGTACACGTCGGCGCGGTTTTCGCAGGTTGCGCGGGAGATGCTGAGTACGTCAAGGTCCGGCCGGGTCGGGTCGGTTCCGTCCTTGTGGACCTCGACGCAGTCGCCGATCCGCAGGTCCTCGACGTTCATAGCGTCCGGCGGCACAGGCGGCACAGGCGGCGCGGGGATCGACCGGGGTGACTGGCGCGGCCTGGTCGTCGTCGGCGGAGTCGTTTCGGTCGTGGTGGGCGAGGTGGTTGTGGTCGTCGATGGCGAGGCGTCGGTTGTCGATGGCGAGGTGTCGCCGGTGGAGGCGGTTGCCGCCATGACGATCAGCGTCATCACCGCAACCACGCTGAAGATGTACGACAACGTAAGCCCCGTCAGCGCACGGTCGCGCCCGGTCTGGCCGCGGTACCGGATCTGCGAGAGCGCGACATGTCCGAGCACAATCCCGACCGGGGCGAACACGAAGGCGAACACCACCGAGAGCGTCGCCAACGGGCTCACCGGGGCCGGGGGCGGCGGGGGCGGACCGTAGCCGGCCGGCGGGAATCCGTTGCGCGGCACCGGCGGATACACCCGCGGGTCCGAGGGTGGCGTGTCGACTCGCGGAGGCGCGCCGACGCTCAGGGGCACGCCGGCCTCCGGCGGCCGATAGCGCGGCGCGGGCATCGTCATGGCGTTTGCGGGATATCCGTCTCCGGTCATCGGGTCCTCCTGAATCGGTCTGAGATCTGTTCGTAGGCAAAGGCTTTTGAGATGTTCACTGCGACGCCTGACGCGCGCCGTGGTCGGCCAACGACTGCAGTTGCCGCAGCGCAGTGGTGCGCGTGCGCCCGGACTCCGGCACGAACACGCCGGCCCAGATGCCCTGCACGCCGGGCAGTTTGCAGGCCTCCCGCGCGCAATCCCAGCGGCGCGGGCATGCGCGGCACAGCGCTTTGGTGTCGTCGTCGACCTCGGTCGCCAACGCCCACCGGTCGGGGTCCTGCGCGCAGGCGGTCAGCAGCGCGGTGGATGTCAAAGCTTTGATCAGCGCGGTCATCGTGACGGTTCCCTTTCGTGCAGGCCCCACGGGGGCCGACTGCTGCAACGCTAACACATCAAACCGTAGCACTGCAACAGGTGAACGGTAGCACGTAGGTGTTGGCAGGTTTGCGGGCGAAAACTGCTCTTGACATGGTTATATGGCGGTAGGGATCAGTGCGGACTTATAGCGGAGACCCGTCGCTAGGCGCGGCTTGAGGTCGATTTGGACGCTATCGAAACGTAGCAGTGAAATGGTTGGTGCTCCGGGAACCAGTGCCTGGTTCACACCGTTCGCCGCGGGGTTGTCCGGTGGGCTTCTGCTGTACTACCCACATGAGCCCTGCACCGGCACGTCACTCGCGTTGGACGACACGGCTGCGGGCAGGAGGGGCGTTGATCGGCGCCTGCGCGGTCGTCGCGGCCTGCAGCACCGTGATCAATGGCAGTCCGACACCGGCCGGGAACCCGGGGCCAGTCACCATTACCCCGAGCACCACCTCGGTGGTGCCTGCCTCGGCAATCACCGGAAAGCTGCTCACCCGTAACGAACTCGCCGACATCATCGGCGACAGCGGGCTGAAAGAGACAGACACCTACTCCAAGCCCGCCTACGTCACCGAAGGCATCGACCCACCCGAATGCGGTCAGCGGGTGCTGGTGAACAACACCTTCTCCTACTCCAGCGACGACCGAGCGGCGATGGACGGCAATGCCGACACCGGCGCCGGCGGCAAGCTCGCCGCGCAAGTGGTCTCCATCTGGGCGTCGGCCAAGACGGCCAAGCAGATGCTGTCGATATCCGCTGAGTACTGGGAAACCTGCAAGGACGGCCAGCCGTTCACGGTGACCAGCGATAACAGCACCCAACAGTGGACAGCCGGTCCGGTGACGGTCACCGATCTGCGCATCACCTCTACTTCGCAGCGCCAGCAGCCGACGCCGCGCACCTGCTCGCACGTGATGGCCGCCCAGGTCAATGTCGTCGTCGAGACGAGCGTCTGCGCCGGCGACGGCGACACCATCGGCCAGGCCAACCAGATCGCCGACAAGATCCTGGCCAAGTTCGCCCATTGACCGCCGCCTGGGACGGCGAACCGGGCTCGAGATCAGGTTGCGCGATTATCGCCGCAGGGTCGCGCATAGCGTGCGCGTCTCGCGCCACTCACCTCCCCTGGTGTGCAACGTGCACCGCACCCTGGGTCCAGATAGGACGGCATACACTTTGATCACTGGCGATCGGTTCACAATCGGTGCCAGCCCACGTGTCGCGTGCGGGCAGGAGCAACGCATGGATCGGCCAAATTGCCAACCATTTATCGTCATCGGCTGTCAATCGTGACGGGGCCGCTGTATCTGATCACCGGTGCCGGTGGAGGCGCCGGCGGTGTGAGCCGGCTGGTGGTCGAACAATTGCGGCGGCGCGGCGAACGGGTCAGGGCACTAGTTCACCACGACGACGAGCGAGCGGATCCGCTGCGCGACCTCGGGGCCGAAGTCGTAGTCGGCGACCTGACCGACCCACAGAACGTCGTCGATGCGATCAACGGCGTTGATCGCATGTTTTTCAGCATGGGCGTCGTGCCGGACTACCTGGAGGCAACGGTGGTGGTGTGCGATGCCGCGTTGGAATACGGTCGCCTCGATGTCATCGTGAACATGTCGCAGATGACTGTTTCGCAGATGACGCTGACCAGCACTGAAGAATCTCACCAGCACCATTTGCATTTTCTCGCCGAGCACGTGTTGAACTGGTCGGGCCTGCCAGTTGTGCACATCAGGCCGACGACATTTCTGGACAATCCGATGTTCACCTGGTTTGCGCTGCCGCCCCTGCGAGACAAGAACGTGTTAGCGCTACCGTTTGGGACCGGTCGCACGTCTCCAGTCGCTGCCAGTGATGTCGCCGGTGCCGTTGCGGCCGTGCTCCTTGATCCGGCGGATCGCATCGGTGCCGTCTACGAGTTGACCGGCCCGGAGAGCCTTGACATCGATGGTCTGGCCGCGCAGTACGCCCGCGGATTGCACCGGCCGATAACGGGCACCGACGTCGCGCTTGACACCTGGGTCGAGGAGGTTCTGGTGCCCTTCGGTCTGCCCGCCCATCTTCAGCAACACATCGCCACGATGGCCCGGCTGCACCGCGAAGGCCGTTACGACCGCGCCACTGACGATGTTGAGAAACTCACGGGCAAAAAAGCTTTGACGGTTGAGCAATACATCACCGAGCACCCCGAACTGTTCAGTTGACCAGCCGGTCGTGGTGCCATGAGCCAAGCTGACGCGGCGTGAAGTCATCCCAGCCGCGAGGTTTGCAGCTACGTACGCTCCGCGGGCGGCGTCGACTCGGTTGCCGTTAACTCGGCCGGCGGCGTCGGCGGGGCGCTCTGGTGGGCGAGCTGATTCGGTGATCCGGCCAGCGATGACAGCGGCGCGCCCGACAGCGCGCCGCCCGGCGACATCGAACCCAAGCCACCTAATGGCGAGCCGACCATGGACGCGGCGCTCGACACCGCCTGCTCCCCCACAACCGAAAGATCGGCGGCATTCCCGCCGTCGGCGGACTGCAAGCCCGCCACCGCGGAGTCGGCCGCGCCGAGCACCTCGCCACCGCGCGGCGCCAGATCCGCCGACCCGGCCGCGACGTAGCCGATCACCGTCGTCGCGGCCGCCCCCGCCGCGAGATCGATCGGCGATGTGCCGGTGGCGGCCGGGACCGGGCCGGGCTCTGCGGCCTGATCAAGCGCGGCCGCAACCCCCTGCGCGGTCTGTTGCACCTCGCCCGGTTCGATCTTGACCGGCTCGTCGCCACCACTCATCTGAGTTTCCTTCCTCTTTCACCAAGACCGCTACGCCTCATCGCCGGGCCAGAGCTGGGCCTCGATCGCGATCTGGGCTGCCTCGTAAGCGATGTCGCAGTAGTTCGGGGCCCCCCGCCACATCAGCAGAAGCTCAGCGATGCGGGCCAGGCTGTGGCAGGCGCGCGCATGCGGGGACATCACGTCATCGCCGCGGCGGCCCGCACGCTGGCTTGCGCTGTCGAGGGTGGCGTTGAACCGCGCGAACTCCAACTCATCCCACTGCTCACCGCTGACCGGTTCACCCCGATCAACGGCACTCAGCACGTGACGAATCACCGGTGGCACCTCCAGACCCAGCAGACTCGACGCCCGGCTCAACGCGTTCCGCACCGTCTCCCGCGTCGTCGCCCACGACGCGTCGCGTTGCTGCGCTTCGGGCACCGTCATCCGGATCAGCCGCGCATACTCCGCCGCGTCCAGCGTCTGCAGACGATGCACGTGCACCTCGTCCAGCGGCATCGGCTCGGCATCGGCGCGCACCGGCGAGGTCAACAACCCGCAATCCTCATAGAACGGCACACCGGCGTCGCGAGCGGGCAGCGCCGAACCGCCATGATCGGTCGATACGGCCAACGCATACAACTGCACATTCGGATCGTGGTCACCAATCAGCGCCGCATAGGCGAGCATCGTCTGCGCAGGATTCACCCAGCCGAACCAACGCGCCAGAAACGCCGTCGCCAAACCTGTGTCGGAGAACAACATTCGCGCCGAGCGCGGCAAGAACACCCCAGGCGGAATATAGCCGGCGCCTTCGTTGCTGACCACCACCGTGTCAATCCCGTAGCCGGTCTTGAAGATTCCAACACACCAGTCCACGCAGCCGTAGACCCGTGAGGCGTGCATCAGTTGGTACACCAGCTGCGACGCCGCGTTCAGCAGCGGATCGGGATTGTTCGTCTTCATTCCGGCATAGGCGCCCGCCGCCGCGCCGCCCACACCAGAACCCGCCACCCCAGGCGGAAGCGCCGCCACCGCCGCGCTCGCCGGGGGTGGCGGCGCGGAGGGAGCGGTCGGTGCCGCCGATGGCGGTCCGGAAGCCGGAACAACCTGCCGCGGCGTCACATCCGAACCGAACGGCGGCAGCGGACCTGCCGCACCAGCCGGTGCCGGCGCGAACATCGGGGCGCCCATCGGCGCTGCCGACGCGGCTGCGGGGGTTGCCTGCGCGGCCGAGGCCACGGGCGGTGGACCTGCCGCCGGGGCGCCGGAAGCCGCCGCCGACGCCGACGGCGGAGGCGCCGCCACCGGAGGCGGGAGCACCGGGTTCGAATTCAGACCGGCATTGAGACCTCGCGTAAAGTCCGCTCCCGTCGATGCCGGCGGAGCACCGCCTCCCGCGGCGGTTGCGGGTAACGGAGGCGGTGAGCCCGCCAATCCTGGTCCGCTAAGCGGCGACGGCGAACCCAAGCCCGACGGTGACGGCAGCGACGGTGACGACAAACCCTGCGGTGGACTCAACGGCAGTCCCGCGCCAGTTCCGCTCGATGGGGCTCCCATCGAGGTTGGCATGACTGGCGGCATCGGCTGTGGTCCCGCGCTCGGGTCGGGCACGCCAGGGCCGAGAAGCTGATCCACGGAAGGAGTGCTTTGGATGCCTCTGGCGACGTCCTTGTCGGACCGTCGCCCGGCTCTTCGCCCGGCGCTCCCGGGTCCGCCGAACGGACGGCGGCCCCGGCTGGTCGCCTCTTACATCGTCGGCAGCTCGGGCGTTGTGGCAGCGGAGAACCATCGGGGCCGCCCTGCTGCGGAAGATTGCCGAGCACGCCGCGAAGGCCGGGACCTGGGCCACCCATACTGAAGCGCCTGCAAGTCTTGGGTGTTGGCCGCCGGGGGGCGCTGGGCACTACCGATCTGCTGCAAGGCCGGTGATTTCAGCCACTGCCTTCCCGCTCTCCGCGATGGCTTGAGCTCGGGCTTCGGCGATCACCTGTGAAATCTTCTGCATCGCAGCGAAATACTGACCTAGATGCCCTGCCTCTTGTCGGAGGCGCGCGATTTCCGCGTTCGCCTGTGCATCAATTTGGTCCAGTTTGCTTTGCGCAGCGTAGATTACGCGGGCGATCTCGCCGACAACCCTCGCCATCGAGTGATACGTATCGGCCTGCTTGAGCACTGAGACCGCCTGCCGCAGAGACATTTCATGCATGGCGTCGATTGTTCGGCCCGAGTTGTCAGCGGGCAGCCCGTCTGCGAGCTGGCGAATTGTGGTGGTGTTCCGCTCAAGCGCGGCAGCCTTTTGGGCGAGCCCATCGCCGACCTCCGACCACGCGTCCGGTGATGTGGTCGGCCACAGCCCACCGATGATCAGAGGCGAAAACGGCCGCGTCGGCACTGCCGACGGGGCGCCGACATTTACCACAGCGGCACGCCCAGATCGCCGCAAACCTCAAATGGTCCGGCCAAGGCGACAAGACTGTCATTCCACGCGGCGTTGTCACCATCGGTCGCTGGCCCCGGCCGGATATTGCTCGCATACGCACGCACATCGTCGATGAACCGCTGCAGTGAACGCATCAAATAATCCGGCGGCCCGGCGGACACGTGCTGATCGACAACAGCCTGAGCGCGCTTGACCCAGTCCGTGGTCTGAGCCATATAGGCAGGTATGCCCGCATCACGTTCCGGCGTGCCGTAATGCCCCAGAGCGACGAACGCCTTTGCCTCTGCCGTCGCTTTCCTTGATGAGCGGGGCGATCGCTTCACACAGAGCTTTGTCCGAGTCGGCGGTCGACGCAGGCTGATTCGTCGGTTGTGACGTCGGCTGTGCGGCCGGTGTCGACGAGTTGTGGTGTGCGGTGATCAGCGAGATCACCAATGCCGCGGCGGCCAAGGCGATAGCGACCGTGATTCCGATTCCGGCCAGTAGTCCGCGGCCTTGGCGTGGCCGCGGAGCAGACGGGCCGTGCGCTGCATAGGGCGCCGTCGGCGGCGGTGACGCGGGGTGTGAAGGATGCTCTGGTGATGTCACACCCGGCCCCCAGTGGTCCCGCCCGAGGTCATAGCCCCAGCGTAAACGCCCGCCAGATGGGCGTCAGCGGCAATCGCTCAGTTGACCGTCGAGGGCGTGTGAAGCAGGTCAGATGCGGTTTCTAAAACCTGATCGAAACTGAGAGGCACGAAGCATCTGCGTCGCAGGCATTTTGAGTGTTACGGACATTGAACGAGCCAAATCGGCCCGCCACCCCTAAGAGGATGACGGGCCGACTTCACTGACGTGAACGACAGGGTTAACCCTGGCCCGCATCGCCGGTCGCGCAGCGAATGATCAGTGGCAGACCGGTGTCATAGACCGGCACACCCCCCGGATCGATGGCCGCTTGCTCGGCAGCGTAGGGCGTCGGACCGGTGCCGACGTGGGGCGGACCCCATTTGTAGCCATTTGATTGACCGTTTTGATCCGGGGTGGATGCATACAACGCGGCGCACTGGTTACGGGCCGTCACGACAATCCGGCATTGGCTGCCGCCGAAGTGTTGGCAGTTGGCTACGGCATCGTTGTCAGCCACCGACAGAAGACCCTGGTTGTTCTCCCACCCGTGGGCGCCGTTTTCGGGCGAAAAGGCGATCGCCACGTAGTCCGCGCCGCGTGGCGGGGGCGGGGTGGGCGGTCCGGGGTGCACGGCATTGGCCGGTGCCGCCAACGCGAGCGCGCCGGCGGCGAGCAGCAGTGTGGCAGCCGCCGTGATCCGGTGCCGACGGACGGGGGTGTTGCGGTGGGTTGATCGGGTGGTCATGGCTTCCTCCATATGTTTGTTGCTGCCCTCGGTGGGCAGCAGTCACAGGTAGGAGGGCCCGCGACCGTATCGGTGACACTTTTCTGCGGAGTAATTTGTCAGCTGGCAAAACGTGAGCTCAGTGGTCTCTCAGAGATGACGTCGACGAAGATGCGCCGATAACGCGAAGTAAAGCTTTCCGCCGCCGCGGAAAGCCACCACTAACAACGACGTCTTGCGTGACATCGTGTCGTTGACAACCTATGTCGCCGTTGAGGCAACGATCGAATAAGGTAGCCGCATGACTTCGTCCGTCGATCTGGATGCCTTCGGTCAACGCTTGCGCGGCGCCCGCGAATCACGGGGCCTCACACTCGATCAGGTGTCAGAGCTCGCGGGTCTGTCGAAAGCACACCTGTCACGACTCGAATCAGGTGAGCGACAGGCCTCCATCGGCGCGTTAGTCGACCTGGCAACCGCGCTCGGCGTGCGAATCAGCACGCTGCTGGGCGAGGACACACGGGGGGGCTCGTTAGCGACGTTCGAAGCGGATGCGCCGCGGCACTCGGCCGGTGGATTGAAAATCGCACCTTGCAGCGGGTACTTGGATTCGCGCGCCATCGAGGCGTTGCGAGTCACGGTCACCGCGCGCCGCCCGGCCAGCCCGCCAGTGCAACACCACGGTGAGGAGTTCCTCTATGTCTTGCGCGGCACCATCGAACTGGAACACGACGGCGTCATCTACGAACTGTCCACCGACACCACAGCACACTTTGACGCACTCCGGCCGCACCGCTTGAGCGCTCGTCGCACCGCCGAGGTCCTGCTCGTGACTGCCGACGACCGCGTCGACCTGAGCCGGATTCACCACTAGCGCTTCGATCGCCCCCGTGCTCAGTCGTCGAAGGACTGGTCGTCAAGCAGCAAGTCTTCGTAGAAAGCACCGAACTCACGAGTCGGATGCCGGATGGCCATCTCCAGGACCCAAAGATTGGGCTTGGGGTACAGATCCGCATCGGCGAGCGAACCGTCGTAGTGAGCTTCGTGGGGAAACTCCGACAACCGGTGGCCGGACAGATCCAGGTTGAGCTGCCAGCCACGTTCCTCCGTGGACTTGATCGCGTACTCGTAGAGTTCGTGCCCGGTGAGTCCCTCGTCTCGCCACAGGTTTCGCACGTCGTCCCACAACGCGCGAACGTCGTGCTTAGCCTTGTGGTGTTCCGGGTCGTCGCCGAACACAAAGGTCTCGCCGGCATCACCTTCGGTGTCCCCATACACGGGGCCGATGTCGATGAAGAAAATGTCCTGCTCACCGAGGACAACGCCCGGCTCTGACTTGGCCATGAAGTCCTTGGTGGTGTTCGGGCCGAACCGGACAATCACCCGGTGCCACCCCTTGCGCATATCCATTGTTCCGAGGACGTCGCGTGCCATCGCTGCAGCGTCCTCTTCGACCATGCCGGGCGTGATGTTGGCCGCGATCTGGCGGAGTGCTTTATGGGTGCGAGCCCGGACGTCGAGTTGCTTGGCGACTGAGAAGTTGGCTCCCGTTGCCTCGATGTCAATGCTAGTTGCCATTACGGCCGATCTCCTTCGTACCTGCGGAGGGAATACCCCTGGCGACAAATGCTTGTCGGATTCGACGCTAGGACGGAGCTTGCCTATCAGGCAACTTGAGTTGCCATATTTAACTTGCCGGTTACACCCGCTCTGAGGCCACCGCACCAGTCGGGGCCGGGCAGAGCCAGAACCTCACGCCTGCGCCATCTTTTCTCTGTCGCTGTTGTACCGATTTATCCTGGCACGGACATCTTTTCACGGCGCCACCGCTATGTCGCCGGATGCCAAGAGGGAGGTTCTTGTTTTCGATGCCAGGTGTAACCGGCAAGTAAACATAGGCAACTGAAGTCGCCTATGAGGCAACTTGGTCTTAGGCTGTGGCTTCTAGGAAGACCTACTGCTGGACGGCCAGTTCCTTCACGACTGTGTAGGCACTAGTCGCCTCGGTATGAATCCGCCTGTGGCGCAACGCTGCCCACGAGAAACCTAGATCGCCTGGAGCCTCTACCTCAAGGACATTGCGATGACAACCTCGACGACACCTTCCGGCGCACCAGCCGCGAGCCCCAACCAGCACGGGTTACGGGCGGGGGCGCTGGGATTCCCCACGCTGCTCGCACAATCGATCGCGCTCATCTCGCCCACGATGACTGCGGTACTGATCATCCCGATAGCCTTCGCCTTGTCCGGTAACCTCACCTGGCTGGCCTACCTGTTCGGCACGATCATGCTCTCGTTCGTGGTCATGAACCTCAACCAGTTCGCCAAGCGCTCCGCCTTACCCGGCTCGATGTACGCCTACATCGGTCGGGGTCTGGGCCCTCGCATGGGGGTGCTGTCGGGCTGGACATTGCTATGGTGCTACGCATTCATCGCGATCGCCGGGTTCTCCGGATTCTCGATATTCGTCAACCAGTTCCTCGACGCGATCGGCATGCACCATCATCCACCCGCGATCGTGTGCTTTGCCTTCAGCGCCCTGGTCTGCTGGTTCGTCGCCTATAAAGACATCCGGGTGTCCTCGCTGCTGACGCTGTTCCTCGAGGCGCTGTCCATCACGGTAATCCTGTGCGTCTGCGCGGTCGTCTTGTTCGGCCACGGCGGCCCGGTCGACACCGCGCAACTCTCCCTGCACGGCACGAGCGTGAAAAGCATGGGCCTAGCGGTGGTCATCTCCATCTTCAGCCTGGTGGGATTTGAAAGCGCCACCGCGCTGGGCGGGGAAGCCAAGAAGCCGCTGACCAACATCCCACGCGCGGTCGCCTGGAGCCTGGCGATAGCCGGACTGTGGTTCGTCTTCGTCAGCTACGTCGAAGTCCTGGGTTCTGCCCACGCGGGACTAGCCCTGGACCAGCTCGCCACGCCGGTGAACGCACTGGCCGACGCCTTCCACGTCAGCTACCTGCAAGCCCCGATATCCCTGGGCGCGATGTTCAGCTTCTTCGCCCTGTCGCTGTCGTGCGTCAACGCCGGCGCCCGCATCTTCTACCCGATGGCCCGTCACGGGATGCTCCACCGCGCCATCGGCAACAGTCACGACCACAACAAGACGCCGCATATCGCCATCGCCGTCTACACCATCATCGTTTTTGCGATCCCTGCCATCATGACTGCGTTCACCGACCCGCTCACGACGTTCGGCGATGCGGGCACCCTGGCCGCCTTCGGCTTCCTGACGGCCTACTACCTGATCTCGGTAGCGGCGCCGATGTACTTGCGTCGCCTCGGAGAACTGACCGGCAAGAACATCGCCGTCATGGTCGCCGCGCTGCTGTGTCTGCTGGTTCCGTTAATCGGCAGCTTCTACCCGCTGCCCCCGGTGCCGGTCCGGTACTTCCCGTACTACTTCGTGGCCTACATGTTGGTCGGCGTCGCGTGGCTGGCTATCGTGAGCCGCCGTGACCGGACCGTCATCACCGCCATGGAAGCCGACCTGGAGGCAACCGTCGATACCCACTACCACCCCACGGCCGAATCGACTGCCGAATCGACTGCTGAAACGACTGCTGAAACGACTGCTGAAAGTTCAGTGGCACAGGCATAATGACGGCCATAAGCCGAGCCGACGTGGACCGCAGCCTGCCCTTGCTGGTCGTGCAGCATGTGCCCTGGGAAGGCCCGCACCTGGTCCTCGACTCGTTCAGCGACGTTCCGGTGGTGGTGCGCAACATTCTCGACGAGCCCAGCGGCGCCCGGCTGCCGGATCCGACCACGGTTCGGGGCGCGGTCTTCATGGGCGGTCCGATGAGCGTGAACGATGCCGACGCGCTGCAACCCCTCGCCGAGGAGATCGCCTGGCTGCAGCGGGCGACCGCCCAGCGGGTTCCTATCCTCGGCATCTGCCTGGGCGCACAACTTCTGGCCAAGGCAGCCGGCGCGACCATCACGGCGGCGCCCCGCCTCGAAATCGGGGTTGCCCCTGTCGAGATCACCGATCCGTTCGATCAGCTCGTCGCTCATCTGAGCCCGCGCGCCCACGCCATGCATTGGCACGGCGAACAATTCAGCCTGCCCGGGGGCGCGGTGAAGCTGGCACACTCCGCTCAGACCGAGGTGCAGGCGTTCAGGCTGGGCGACAACGCCTGGGGCGTGCTCTTCCACCTCGAAGTGGACGACGAGCTACTTGAGGTCTGGCTGGCCGAACCGACGATGGCGGTGCAAGCCGAGCGGGCATTGGGCCCCGATTATCGGGAACAACTACACGCCGGCCTTCCGGCCATCGCCCGCAGTCAAGCGCGCGCCGTCTTCGATGAGTTCGCCAACTACTGCGCACGCGCCACAATCGCAGCCGAGCCCGCTATGTAGACAGCGAGGCGATATGTAGGCGGTGAGGCATCAACCGCCTTGCACCATCTTTTCGACGGCCGCCAAGTCGCTAGTGGCCTGCCTCGCATGCGCCGCGATCGTGACAGGGTCGGGCGAGTCGCCCAGGCACGCGCTGGTCGCGGCATTGATCTCATTGACGGCGGCTTGGGCCTGATCCGTGATCGCCGGCGTCGAGGCGGGCAAGGTAGCACCGAACTGCGCACCAGCGGTGCTCAACTGCCGACACGCCGCCTGCACACCGTTAGCGTCCGAGCCCTGCAGGGCAGGGCCCAAAAGCCCCATCGCCTGGGCAATGGCCTTGAACGGCGGGGTGGCCCTGTTCACCCAGGTGGCGCCCGTCCCGGTGGAGGGCTTCTGCTGCTGGGCATTGATCGAACTGCGGGCTTGCGGCACTGGCTGCGGCCCGAAGGCGGGGATGGGGACCCAAGGAGTGGCCGTGGTCCCGTCGTCCGCCACCGCCATGGGGGAATTGACAACCGGGATCCCGGCAGCAACAGCGACTGCCGCCACGACGGCGGCCATCACACCCACGGAAACCGCGACGACGCCGGCCCACTTGGTGGAGAACCGGGTGCTGTGGCCCTTCTGATCGTCGTCACCGACAGACATTGAACGGAACCCTTCTCCCAACCCTGTGGGCCGTCACACTTGTTGAATGGCATCTGTGCGAGCACTGAGCGCGGTAATACCCGAAGATACCGAAACTTAAATCAGCACGTCGGTGCAGTCCGAGCTGACTGCAAACGGTCCGTCAACGGGCCTCTGCCTCTACACCAACGGTTTACCTGAGTCGCACGGGATGTTCATGGACAGCGCAATCAGCGCGCCATTCACCCCTGTTGGAAGTCGCTCCAGAACTCCTTGCGCGATAACCACATGGCCTCGTTTCCCGCCTCGAACAAGCCGTTGAGCTTTTGTTCCAACGCCAGATTGGTCAACGATGCGATCGCCGCGTCATGAATGAACAGGCTCAGCAGCCGGCCGTCCTCGCCGAGGGTGAACCGCACCAAGCCGTCGGGGTCCTCCACCTCGGTGCGCAACGCCGCCATCCGCGCGATCGCGTCGTCGAGTTTGGCCAGCGCCGAAATGATCTCGGCCTCGCAGAATTTCACCTTCTCGGCGTCGCCGAGGTCATCGAACGCCGCGGCGTCGGTCACGGCGAATCATCCTGGGGCGGTGCCATCGTGATGCGCCGAACGACCGGCTGCGGGCCGGACGCAGATGGCGGGTCGTCGTCGGGCGGCGTGGGCGGTCCCGGCACACTCGCCGAGCGCGCGATGCGGTCCTCGCTGACCTTGCCGGTCACCGCCTCGGTGTGCGGGGTACGCGGCACCACCAGGTGCTTGGCCCGCAGCGCGCGCTGCTGGGCCGCGCCGGAACCGGCACCGGGCGCCATCGCGCCCATCGGCATCCCCATCGGCATCACGCCGCTCGCGCCGGGGCTGCCCTGCACCGGATCAGGCAACGCCCCGGCGGGCATGGTCGGTGCGGTCGGGGCCGGGCCGGTCGACGGCATTACCGACGGTGAGTCCGGCCCCCCGGAGGCAGGCGTGGTTTCGCCACCGCCGGGGCCGGCCGCACCCAGAACGGGATCGGGTGCCGCCGGATCGGCACCCGCAGCGGGGCCCGCATCGCCGGCGTTGCCCCCCAACGCCCCCGACATCTGCTGCACCGCCTCAGTCGCGGCCTGCGCCAACGCTTCTGGCGCCTTGGACACCATCGACACCGCAGCGCCGGCCACGCCACCGACCGCTCCCAGAACCGCCGGCAGCATCGTCGACATCATCGAGGCCAGCTGGTCGGCGCTCTGCGGCGTGGCACCCGGGCCGCCGGCGACTGGATCACCGGCCACCGGTAACGGCGACCCGCCGCCGGGATCGGGCGTCGGTGCCGTTGTGGCATCGGTGACCAGCTGATATGTCCCATAGCCAGCCACCGCGCGCTGGGACAGGTCGGCCTTGCGCGCGTTGAGCGCCGCCAACGCCGGGGCGTACTTTCCGCCGCTGGCGCGGTTAGCCTCCCACGTCAGCCGCAGCTGCTTGTTGAGCTGGTCGAACTCTTCGGGTGCGGGAATGTCGCGGCGCGCCTGGATCAGGTCGGCGGCGTGCTGACCGGCCTGACGGGCCAGTCCGCGCGACCGCGCACCCGAATCGTTCAGCGCGGTGCGGTAATTCAGCAGGTGGGTCCGCACGACCGGGGTGGATACGCCGCTGCTCCAGATGGCGGGCAGATTGTCCACCACCGCTGTCAGCACGCGGGCGGCGTCGTCGACGGCGTCGGCCACCGCGGACCACCCCGAGATGAATGCGTCGCCGCCGCCCGGATCACCGGCGTGCGTGGCGCGCGAAATCGCCTCTCCCGCAGCCGGAACCGGCGGCGGCAGGGGCGGCCTGACGTCAGGACCGTGCGCCGGGGGCGGCGCGAACCCGGTGAACGGGGCCGAGGACGCCGCGTTCGACAAGGTCGCCAGGTTGGTGGTGCTGGCGGCCTCGATGCCCTCGAAGCCGGTCGCGACACCGGCCAGCACGTCGGCGGTGGCCACCAGCCCGGACGCCAGCTCACCGACCAGCGCCGCCAGCGTTGCGCCGCCGCTGGTCAGCCGTGCCGCGGCGCCCTGCGACATCAAGTCGCGGGCCAGCGCGGGATGCACCGGATCCGCGGTGGGCAGTCGCGCCAACGCGGCCATGATCCGCCGCGCCGCTTCCGCGAGCCCCGACGGATCGACCTTCATCGCGCTACAGCCTTTTCAATCGGTCTCGGGCCTGAGCCAGATCGTCTGCGGTCGGCATACCCTCCAGGGTGTCGGGCGCCATGCGCGCCCGCTCCCACTCGGTACGCACCGCCACCTGGCCCTCAAGATACGCGACGTCGGCGCACGCCATGATCCGCTCGGCCAGCTGATCGCCGGGTTTGGCGGTGGCGCCGGATTCGAGCTGAACGCCCAGGATGTGGCCGCGCACCGACACCCGCACGAACACTGAGCCGTCCGGTGTCGACGCGGTGAAGGACTGTTCGGTCAGCGGCAGTGAGGAGTCGTCGGTCAAAGGTCCAGCCGTTTCGCGTTGTCGGCCTCCACCTCGGTCACCGCGTCGGCGTGCCTGCGCAGCTCGGCGGCGGCGGCGCGGTGAGCGGCGTCATGCTCGAGCAGCGCGGCGTCGCGGTCGACCAGAAGATCGCCCACCGCGGCCTTCACCTGGTGCATGATCGGGCCGTAGCTGGACACCGCGGCGTGGATGTCCTCGCCCGCCGCCCGCACCGCGCTGATCTGGTCGGCCACCGTGTCGTGCTGGCCGGCGACCTCACGCAGCACATCAGCGTCGATTCGCACCGAATCCGCCATGACCTCTCCCTTCACCTCGGTATCAGAGCAATCGTGCACGCGGTGTGCAAGGCCGCCTCCCGCCTCATCCGGTTGTCACCGGTAACGGGGGCGCGGTCGTGGCCGGCGCGCCCAGCGCCGACGGGTCGATCCAGCCGAGGAAGTCCGGCCCGGCCGCGGCCGCGGACAGCGACACCACCTGGCCGTCCTGCAGCGCCTTGGCCGCGCTCAGCGCCACCACGTAGTGATCCTTGAACATGCCGATCGCCCCGGCCGTCAACGCGGCGGGGTCCACCGGGTTGGTCACCGGCGTGCCCGGCGGCGGCAGCTCGATGCCGGCCTGCCGGAAGGCGGCGTCCAGCGGTGTGCCGGCCAGGCAGGCCTTTACCGCCGCCGCGACCGCCGGGGTGCGGGCGGTCACCGTCGACCCGTCGGGGAGCAGCACAGCGGTAGACGGCGCGGCCGGGCTCGCCGGCCCGGCGGGCGGGACACCCTGCCCCGGTGTGCCGTTGACGTCGGGTGCCGGCGGCTGCGGCTTCGGTGGGTCGCCGGGCCGCTCGGCGCGCTGGTCGTCGCCCTTGTTGTCGTGGTCGGCGGCGACGTCATCGTCGTGCTCGGCTGGCTTGTCGCGGAGCGGCTGGTCGGCGAGCTGTGACACCAACCCGGCCAGCGGCCCGGCCAACCCGAGCGCGTCCAATGGGCTGCCGCCCTGGCCGGGCGGCGGGAACGAACCCGCGGCGGCGGGCAGCATCGACGCCAGCGAGGCCAGCGGGTCCGGCCCGACCGGCGCGGCGTCCACGCCCAGATCGCCCAGCGCCGGATCCGGCGCCTCAGGGTCCGGCAGCTCCCCGGGCGCCGGGGCCGGTGCGGCATCCCCGGGTGGCAGCGGCGCAGGGGTCGACGCCGGCTGATCCGCGGGCTGATCCGCCGGCTGCAGCGAATACAGCTTCGACAGCGCCGCGATCGCCTTGGCCTGATCGTCGGCGGTCAATGTGCCCGAGGCCACCACGTCGCCGATCGCGGCCACCTGGCCGCGCAGAAACTTCAGAAACGCCGCCTCCCCGGCCGGGGTGTCCAACGACAGATCCGGATTGTTCACCGCGCCGACGATGTTCTTCTGGATGTCGTTGAGCTTGCGCTGGCCGTCGGCGGTGGTGGCCCGCGCGGTGAGCAGACTTTCCGCCAACTTTTGCTCAGCGTCGCTGAGGTCGGAGTACCGCGCTTTGAGCTCCTCCTGCAGCTTCTTGACCGCCTCGGCGGTGCGGCCGGACTGCTGCTCGTCGGTCGGCAGCGGTGCGGCACCCGGCGCTGAATACTGCTCCTTGGTGATCGGGTGCCCGGTCTTGTCGAAATAGTTGAACAGCCCGGTGGCGGGATCGATCTCGTAGTAGTCGCCGCCGGCGTTGGTCGGTGTCAGCACACCGTTGCGGTCGGTGTGCCACACCCGATCGGTGGGCGGTGACGCCACCGGCGCCGAGACCTGGTCGCCGCGGGCGTCGACCGCCGCGAACTTGCCGTCCAAGCGCCGGTAGCCCGCTGGGAGGAACGGCGCCGCAACAGGTTTGAAGCTCTCGTCGGCGGGAGTGACCGTGCCGTCGTCGTTCTGGATCCAGTTCTTCTTGGCCGCCGCGTCGTGATACACCAATGTGCGGTCGACCGGCACCCGGGTGCCGTCGCCGAACACCAGGTAGCGCTGCTGGTAGGTGTCGTCGGTGTTGAACCGGATGCCCGGGTCGCCGTACTGGTCGCGGGCTTTGCCCAGGATCCAGCCCCAGTACTTGTCGGCGTCCTCGATGTAATTCCCGTCGCCGGGCACCGTCCAACCGGTGGCGCCGAACAGCCCCGCCCCGCCCTGATACGGGCCCCAGGTGGTGATGTCATCGAAATGCTCGGCGGCCGCCACTCACGTCTCCCGAAGCGGTGCGGACGCGGAGCTTTTAGAACCAGCCGCGACCAAGGTTGTCCTCCAGGTGGCGGCCCGCCTTCACCTCCGGCGCGGCGGCAGGCTCCTGGTCGCCGCCGAACACCGCCTGCGCGCGCGACAACAGCGAGAGCACCTTTGCGGCTTCGAGCTGCAACGATGCTGGTTCCACGGCTTGATCCTCTCTGTGACGGATCGAGCCTAACGCCGCCCGAACCCTGCGCTGTGCGCGAATTTTCGGGCACCGTGCTCACTGCGACGGCACCGGCCGACGCGCCACATACGACGACGGCATCGGCGCCAACCGCACCACGTCGCCGGACTCCGGCGCATGGATGACCTCGCTCGCCGACACCGCCAGCTGCACATGGCCGGGACCGTGGCCGTCGAACGCGTCCATCGGGAAAATCAGGTCCCCGGGACGGACCTGTCCGGGGGGCACCGCCACGCCCTCGTGAACCTGCGCGTAGGTGTCGCCACCCAGCTGCACACCGGCCTGCCGCCACGCCCACTGGGTGAGCCCCGAACAGTCAAACCGGTTGGGGCCCTTGGCACCCCAGACATAAGGGTCGCCCCGGCGGGTCAGCGCCGCCGCCACCGCCGCTGCGCCCGGCCCGGCCGGCACGTCGCGCGGATCGTGGCGGGCGGCCAGACGGATGCGGTGGGTGTTGCGGTCGGCCGCCGCGCGGGTCAGCGCCGACATCGACGGAAGACCCGTCAGTCCTGTGGGTCCCGCAGCTCCCAAAGACGGACCGCCCCTGGGCATCCCGCGCGCCCAGGCGCGGTAGCGCATCGCCCGCACCATCGCCGCAAGCTGGGCGTCACGGGCCCGGTACGCGGTGATTATCTGCCGTTGCCGGATCAGTCGCCCGCGCAGCCGGGTCAACAGCAGCTGCTGTCCGGCCGGGGTGTGCGACCACGCCGCCAGCGCCGCGGTGTCTGAGGCGGCGCCGGTTGTCACCGCGCCCGACTGGGCGCGCCCGCGGCGATCGCTGCCCGCGGCGTCGGTGAGCACACCGCCGACTCGGTCCTCCAGGCCGGTCAGCCTGTCCAGCGCGGGACCCGCCCGGCGGGTAAAGCCCTGGTAGCCGGTCGCGAAATCCCCTGACAGGGCTGCGAACCGCCGCCGGTTCGCAGCCAGCAGCCGACCTGCATCGCTGAGCCGAGCCCCGGCGCCGGTCGCGGCTGCCGGCGCTGCGTCGGGCGGATCGCCGAACAATGCGTGCGAGCGGCCCAGCACCTCCCCCACGTATTGCACCAGCGCGCCCACGCTCACCGATTCAGTATCAGCCACCGCCGACGCCGGTCGGCGCGCAAAATCTGGGCGAGTGTTTGGTGTAGCATTATGCTACGAGTTGTTTCAACTTGCTACAGAGGAGGCGGTCATGTCCGGGGTCGCTGATCGTGTCACGCGCTTTGCCGCCGACTTGGTCGACAGCGCGGCAGCAGAGGGTGCCCGCCAGAGCCGCTCGGCCAAGCAACAACTCGATCACTGGGCCCGCGTCGGGCGAGCCGTGTCGGCCACCCACACCGCCTCCCGACGGCGGGTGGAGGCCGCGCTCGCCGGGCAGCTGGCCACCAGCGAACTGACCGTCGAGGAAGGCGTCGTGTTCAACGCCGAAATCTCCGCCGCGATCGAGGAAAGCTTGGCGCGCACCCACTACGGGGACGTGCTTGCCGCGCAAGGCATCACCACTGTGGCGCTGAACGAGGCCGGCGACATCGTCGAGCACCGCCCCGACGGCAGCGCGGTCGTGCTGGCAGCCAAGCGCTGAATACCGCCGCCCCGCACCGGCGGCGCCGCCCGCGATGATCCGCCTCGATCTGGTGGTCGGCCCCAACGGAGCCGGCAAGTCGACCTTCGTCGCTGTGACGCTGGCGCCGCTGCTGCCGGGCAGTGTGTTCGTCAACGCCGACGAGATCGCCCGACAGCGCTGGCCCGACGACCCTGCCTCACATGCCTACGACGCCGCACAGGTGGCCGCCGACACCCGCTCGAAGCTCATCGAGCTGCGGCGGCCGTTCATCGCCGAAACGGTGTTCTCCCACGTCTCCAAGCTCGACCTGATCGGGGCGGCGCGCGCCGCCGATTACACCGTGATCGTGCACGTGCTGCTGGTACCCGAAGACCTCGCCGTCGAGCGCGTCAAACACCGGGTGCGCGCCGGCGGCCACAGCGTGCCGGTCACCAAGATCCGGCAGCGCTACCGCCGGCTGTGGACCCTGGTCGCCGAGGCCGTCGCCCGCGCCGACATTGCGACCGTGTACGACAATTCCGGACTGCAAGGTCCGCGCATCGTCGCCCAGTTCAGCGGCGGCAACACCATCGGCTCACCCGACTGGCCGACGTGGACCCCGCCGCCACTGACTACTCGGGCCGGTAGCGCACCGCGCTGATCTCGGCGGCTGTGCGAGCCGCGGCGGCGCGGTGGCGGGCCAGCAGGCGTTGCATCCCGACCAGCTGGGTGCGCAGCGTATTCAGACCGGCGGCCTGTGCGGCCGGCAGCTCCGCCCACCGCGACACCTGCGCGGGCACCTCGGCGGCCGCGGCGCGCAGTCCGGCGGCCTGCGATGCGCCCTGACCGTGCAGTTGCGCGCTGCGCTGCAGCGCGTCGGCCAGCCGAGTATCCGCGTCGGAGGCCCGCTCGAGATGCCCGGCGGCGATCATGTCGCGGTGCGCTGACGCCGTCGCCCCGGACAGGTCAGCGGTGCGCGCGGCGATCGCGGCGGCCGTCTGCGCGGCGGCACCAACGTCCGCCGGGGGCTGCCACTCGCCCGGCGGTGCGAACAGCGTCTCGGCACGGGTCAGCACGTCCACCACCCGCGCCGCCACCTCGTCGACCGTCACAATGCCATTATTGCCGCACCGCGCCGATCGGCAGCCGAAACCGTTATGCCGTCACGCCGTCCACTGCTCGATCAGCGCCTCGACGCGCGCGGCGGTGCCACCATCCACCGCGTTTCCGGCCTCGAGGCCCTCGATCAATTCGGCCGGCGCGCCCAGCGCCGCGGCGGTCTCGGCGGCGGTCACGTTGACCCGCCGGCGCGCCGCATACAGCCGCTGCCCCAGGGTGGCCCCCGGCGAGCCCGCGACCTGCATCATCAGCTCGTCGTAGCGGTGGCGCACCGCGCCCAGCGCCTTGATCACCGCCGGCGAGCCGCCACTGTGGCGGACCGCTCGCGCCGCGAGCCGTTCCAGCTTGTGCAGGTCGGCCAGGATCACAGAAGCGCGGGCAGCGAACCCGGTGCCCGTCGGTGACGGCAGTGCCCGATCGCGTCGTCGAAGCGGGCCAACGCCAGCTCGACGGCGTCGGCCACCAGCGCCACCTCGCTGCCGTCGCGCGCCGACGAGCCCGTGGCTGCCTGCGGCGGCGGCGCGCCCGCGCGGATACGCGCTATGGTTCCGGCCGGCCACTGCAAAAGTTCCTCCAAGGTGTGCCGGGTCCGCTCCCGCGGCCAGGCCCGGCCCTTCTCGAAGGAGATCAGCGCGGGCGCGGTGATGACCTTGCGGCGGGCCAGCTCCCGCTGCGAGATGCCCAATTCCCTGCGCCGAGCTGCGACAGCGGTGCCCGCCCGGGCAACATCGGGGTCGGCGGCGCCTGCGTCCACGGGCTCAGTGTAGCCAGCAGATCACCGCCCACCCCCGGCAACGACACGCCCATCGGACGACCCAAATCAACCCCTCTGGTTCCCCAAGAACTTAAGCATCAACTATTGCGACGCTAAAGGAAGATGCTAAAGTTATGGTCATCGCGTCCCATGCCCAGCCCGGGAGGAGCAGTCGATGACCGTGATGCTCGACGACGGCCCGCGCCGAACCACCGCGACGCCCTGCCGCACCGATCCGGACCGGTGGGCTGCCGGCGGGGACGATCCCGAACTCAAAGCCCTGTGCCGGGGTTGCCCCCGGCGCTGGCTATGCGCCAAGGAAGCCGTCGAAACCCCCGGCGCCGAAGGCATGTGGTCGGGGGTGCACCTGCCCGCCGAGGGCCGCGGGCGGACCTTCGCGCTGCGCCAGCTGCGCTCGCTGGCCAGCCACGGCGGCCACCCCGTGCGCGAGCCGTGATCCCCGCGCCGCGCTGGGCCGCGGCCGAACCCACCGCCCTTGACCCGCGCGCCGTGCAGGCCCTCGACGGCGCCACCGGCGACGGGCGCACCATCTCGGTGGCCCACCCCAGCCGTTGGGCCGGCCCGGCATGTGAGGCGGCGAGCCAGGCACAGCGCGCCGGCGCGCTCGCCGATTACGCCGTGCGCCTCGCCAGCCGGCCCGACCTGATCGAGGGGGCCGGTACCGAGCTGGCCGGCTACGACCTCGCGTGCAGGTGCGCGCCCGGTGTGCCATGTCACCGCGACATCCTGCTCGACATCGCCCAACCGCCCGCCGACCCGTACCGCGGCGGCCACGGCCTCGCGGTGACCCTGCCCCGGCCGTGGGCCTCGCTGATCGTGGTGCCAGAAACGCTGTCGGGCGGAATGATTCACACCCGAAGCTGGTGCACCGACTACCGCGGCGCGTTGTGCGTCATCGCATCGCGGCGCCTCGACGAGCACGGTGTCACCGCCGCGGCCGCCGCCGGCTTCGACGCCGCGTGGCACGCTCGTCAGCGCGGCTGGCTGGGCGTCGGGGTCCTCGTCAACGTGCACCGCGCCGCGGCCGACTGCTGCGCGTCGGGCACTCACCCGCACCCACGGCGGCGCACCCAGCTCTACCACTGGGTGTGGGCGCACGGCGCCCGGCTGGCCCGGCCGGTCAAGGGTGCTGGATTCCTTGGCCTGCGCCCGGTGGCGTGGTCGGTGCTCATCGGCTGCGACACGCCGAACGGGGGTTGACTGGCGATGAACCTCAGCCGATCTCAGCGGCTTTGGGCACCACCTCGTCGCCCAGGCGCCGGATGAAACCGACCGGGTCCGCAACACCCGGCAGCGGACCGACGTTGATCAAATCGATGCCCAGTGCGGCATAGCTGTCCATCGTCTTGACGTAGGCGTCGAGGTCCTCGAACGGATCACCCAACAAGGCCGCCGTCATACGGATCTGGCTGGGGTCTCGCCCCACCGTGTCGCAGTGCCGGTGCAGCACGCCGATCTTGTGCTCGAGTTCGTCGACGGTCTGGACGGTGCTGTTCCACACGTCGGCGTACTGCGCGACGAGCCGCAGCGTCTTCTTCTCTCCGTCGCCGCCGATCAGGATCGGCGGACGCCGAAGGGGCTGCGGCACACAGATCGTCTCGGCCAGCCGGTAGTGCTTGCCGTCGTAGGCACCGTCGTTGTCACTCCACATCTGTTGGCAGATCTGGATCGTCTCCTCGAGCATCTCGAACCTCTCGCGCACCGGCGGGTAGGGGATGCCGAGGCCGACATGTTCGCGCTCGTACCATGCCGCCCCGATACCCAACGTGGACCGGCCTCCCGAGAGCACGTCCAGCGTGGTGACGATCTTGGCCAGCACGCCGGGAGGGCGGTAGGTGACGCCGGTGACCAGAGCGGTCAGCGTGATCTGTTGGGTCTGCCCCGCAAGGAACCCCAGCGACGTGTAGCACTCGAGGAACGGATCCTCGGCACGACCGACCCCCTCCATCTGGAAGAAGTGGTCGGCAAGGGTGAACATCGTGATGCCGCCGTCCTCCGCCGCCTGGGCCGCGCCTGTCAGCGTCGGGGCCAGCTCGGCCGGGCCGTCGGGCAGAAAGTCGATGAAGTGCACGCCTAATTCCATTGTCCTGATTGTCCTTTCATTAATCAGTCAGCCGTTGCAGCAGCACCAGCGCTTCGACGATGACGCGGCGCTCCCGCTCTGAGAACTGGTCCTGCAGCGAGCGCGCCAGCCATTCCTCACGGGCCTGGCGGTCGCTTTCTGCGCGCTTGCGCCCCGCGTCGGTCAGGGTGAGCACCTGACGGCGGCCGTCGTCGGGATCGGGGGCGCGGCGAATCAGGCCGTGCCCGTCGAGGGCGGCCACGATGGTGGCCATCGACTGCGGCCTGACCCGTTCGGCCCCGGCCAGCGCGCTGGTTGAGGAGGCGCCGTCCTTCCACAGCCGGATGAGCACCGCGGTCTGCGACGGTGTGAGGTCCTCGCCGGTCGCGAAGTCTTTCAGCCGGCGCCGCAGCCGGCCGACCGCCACCCGCAGCTCCTGCGCCGCCCGGGCCGCGGACTCGCTGATCGCCTCCACATCACCAGAATAGATCATTAAGTTGAAACTGTACAGTCTGAACTGTGTAATTGCCAGCTAACCCACACCGAAGGTCAAACGAGTCCTGCCACGGCGCAACAGATTTCGGGTACACTAATGGTGCGCCCGAGCGTCGTCGCCGGGTGCACCCAGCCACCCTCACCGGGAAGTCGGTGTCCGCGCAATCAGCGCCACCACCGTCGTGCCCGACGTCATTCATGACCGATGAAAGCTGGAAACTGTGGATGCGAGCCTGCGGCGCGCAGCGATCTTCGACGATCTGGACCCGGCCGCGGCCAAGGCGCTGGCGCGACGTCTCAGCAGGGAGAGTTTCTGCCAAGGGGACACGGTGTTTTCTGAAGGCGAACCCGGCGAGACGCTCTACATCATCACGTCGGGCCACGTAACGATCACCCGCCGCTGCCCCGACGGCGGCGCCCCGACACTGATTGCCGTGCTCGGCACGCCCGACATGTTCGGCGAGCTCGCGGTGTTCGACCCAGGGCCCCGCGGATCAAACGCGACGGCGTTGACCGACGTGAAGGCGGTGTCGCTGAGCCGCACCGCGATGCGCCATTGGATCGCCGAACACCCCGCCGCAGTTGACGCGCTGCTGGCCCTGTTGGCCCGGCGGCACCGGCGCGTCACCGCTGAGCTGTGCGACCTGCTGCACGCAGACCTCACCGCCCAGGTCGCCACGCGGCTAGTGGATTTGGCGCAGCGGTTCGGGACCAGCGAGGGCGACGGCATCCGGGTGACGGCGCCGCTCAGCCAGACCGACCTGGCCCAGCTGGCCGGAGCCGGCCGTCCGCCGGTGCACCGCGTCCTGGCCGACTTCACCGACCGGGGCTGGATCCACATGGGCGATCGCGGCCTGCTCGTCGCCGACGCCGCGAGCCTGGCCCGCCGGGCGCGGTCACCCGAGATTGTGGGCCTGTAGCTAGCGGCCCCGTAGCTAGCGGCCCCGCGGATCACGCGGCCGGTCGGCGGTGGCGGCGAAATGCTCGGCGAGGGCGGCGGTGATCTCCAGGAACTTTCGCCGCGTCTTCGGGTTCATCTCCTGCGCCACATCGATCACCCCGCCGGGGCGCAGATGCGCATCGAACGGCACCTCGAACACCGGCTGGCCGCGGCTGGCAAACTGCTGCGCCAGAATCGCGCGGGTCCGCCTGTTGGCGTGCCCATCGGAGTCGTTGAGCACGATCACGGTGCGGTGCAGCAACCCGGCCATCCCGCGGTTGTGCAGATACTCCAGGGTCTGCCCGGCCGCCGACGCGCCGTCCACCCACGGCGAGGACACCACGATCAACGCGTCCAGATCGCGCAGCACCTCCTGGGTGACCGCGGCGTCTATGGTCGATCCGCAGTCCACGATCGAGATCGTGAAATGGCGGTCCAACCGCGAGGTGGCCTCCCGGTAAATCGCCGGATCCAGCACCCGGCGGCGCAACGTCGACGACTCCCCCGCCAGCACGAACAGCCCGGCGGCGTTGTTGCCGACGCGCGCACGAACATCGGCGAAGCTGTCCAGGTGCTCGTCGGCGGCCAGATCCCAGTACGAACCGGCCGCGTGCGGATCCACCCGCGCACCCAGCTTGCCGAACGCGGTGTCGGCGTCGATGGCCACCACCCGGTCGTCCTGACGTTGCTCGGCCAGGATCGACCCGACACTGACCGCGACGCTGGTCTTGCCGACCCCGCCCTTGCCCAGCACACCGATCTTGTAATTGCCGCGCAGGTGGGTGCGGACCTTGGCCTCCAGCTGGGCCTGGCGCAGCTCATCGAGTGACTGCCCGGGGTTAACCATCCCGAACGTCGCCTTGAACATCGCCAGCCGCCACCCGCGCGCAGGCGGGATCCGCCGGCTGGGCACCAGCTCGCTGGTCCGTATCGACTCCACATAGTTGCCCCAGCCCGCGGCAGGTGCGCCGGGCGGCGGGCCCGGTCGAGCCGGCCGCCAGGGCTCCGGCGGACGCGGCCCGGGCTCGGGCGGACGCGGCCTTGGCGCTGCCGGTTCCGGCGGCACACCGCGCTGCCACGCCGGTTGGTCGGGCCGGGTGACGGGAAACGCGCGGGTCTCATCGCTGTATCCGGTGCCGCGCGACACCGGCGGCTGGGGCCGCGGGGTCGCTGACCACGACTGCGGCGGTGTGTCCTCGGCCGCGCCCGCGGACGGTTCCTCGGGCGCCGGCTTGAGGTTTTCCTGCTGGAAGTCGTCGCGCTCGGTCACGCCTGCCAACGTTACGGCGTCGTCAGCGAATGCGGACGGAACGGGCCTGTCAACGGATCGGTGTCTGTGCACATCCCCGCGAGCACGGGATCGCAGCGCGATAACTGTCGATCGCCGACCGTACGGTGCGGGCATGGACCGACCAGCCGTGCGCGAGGATCCCGTGCGGCGCGCCGAGCACGAACTCGCCGAGGTGGCCGGCAGCTGCCTGCACAACACCGTCCGCGGTGCCGGCGTCACCTGCCGAATCTGCGCCACACCGGTCAGCGGGCGTCACCGGTGCCTGACCTGTGAAAGGACATACGCGGCGGCAGCTCCCGGTGACATTGTGGTGCCGCTGATCTACGGCATCAAGGGCAGCGAGTCGTCGGACTTGCTGCGCGGATACAAGGATGACCCGCAGCCCGGCGCGCGCGCCCGATATGCCCGCATCGTCGGCCGGCTGCTCTACCTGGGCCTCACACTGCACGAGAGGTGCGTGGAGAGACAAACAGGACAGCCCATCGATCTGCGGCTCACGATCCCGTCCCTGAAGGACAGACTCGGCCCGCACCCGTTCGCCGCCATCGCACTGAGGATGAATGCGATCAGCCAATCCCCCCGACTGGCACCGCGGTTCGCGACGATGCACGACCACAGCATCTCTGCGCGCCACTTCCTGCTGACGCCCGGCATCGACCTCACGCGACGGCACGTCATGCTGCTCGACGACACCTGGACCACCGGCGCAAGCGCTCACTCCGCCGCACTCACCTTGCGGCGCGCCGGAGCGCAACGGGTCAGCATCATGGTCATCGGGCGCTGGCTGGGGCCCGGATACGCTGACAACGCCCGGTTCATCGAGGGCCGGCTGCAAAGCCCGTACGACCCGCGCGTTTGCCCGGTCACCGGCGGGAAGTGCCCGTGACAGCCCGCCGATCGGTGCGGGTCAAAGATCCAGTCCGTCGACGTCGAGGTCGACGCTGCGCTGGGCGCGGTGGGCGGTGGCGGTGTGTTCCCGCCAGACAGCGCGGCGCGCCGCGCGGCGCTGGTCGTGATGCGCCAGCACGTCGGCGACCGTGCCGGGAAGCAGATGACGCTGCGTCCGTTCGGCCTCTGCGTGCATGGTCCGCGGGCGGTCGTCGTTGCCCAGGATCGACCGGAACACGTGGGCGGCGGAATACTTGTCGCCGCGTTGCAGCCGGTGGATCTGAGGACGTGAGACCGGGGCGGTGTGTTCGTGATCGTTCTCGCCGTTCAGGCGTCGATAGATGTAGGCCTGGTTGTTCTCGCGGCCCCGGGTCATCGCCACATACAGCATCGCGCGGGTGGCGCCCTCACCGACGATCGCATGGCAGCAGTCGGCGGTGACACCTTGGGCCGAGTGCACCGTGACGGCGTAGCCCAGGGTGACGTGCTCGCGCAGATACTCGCCCTCGAACACCACCCGCGCCCTGTCGGTGATGCGTTCCGCGGCGACGCGATTCGTCGCGGGGTCGACGCCGGCCACGCGCCAACGGTTCCCGTTGCGGATCTGGTCAACGCGGCCGCCGCGATGGTGCGCGCCGGGCTGCACGCTGATCGTGGCGTCGTTGTTGCGGCTCATGATCAGATCACCGACGCCGATGACCTGATCGCGCCCGGCGGCCACGGTGGGTCCGGTCGCCGCGGCCCCGGCGTCGTGCAGGCGCCTGTTGAGCGCATCGACGATCTCCCAGGTGTCGCACAACAGCAACGAGTCCTTCCCGGCGGCACGGTCGTCGTGATACGCCTGCAGCGCGTCGGCGGCCATCGCGACGGGATCACCGGTGTGCAGCCGGCCGCGGGTGCGATACCAGCCGACCGCCTTGCGCAGCCGGTTGCCGTGCCCGCGGCGCAGCGCGAGCGACGCGTCGCGTTCTTCGGGATCGCGCATCCGGCGCACCTCAACGAGGCGTTGCGACCAGGGCAGCTCATCGCACAGCTGCTCGAACATGCCGCCGCGGGCGAGCACCGGGGCCAACTGATAGCAGTCACCGACGAGCACGATCTTCGCGCGCCCGACCACCGCGCACGACAGCAGCTTCTCGAGCTCAGGGGTGCCGACCATGGAGGCTTCATCGACGATCACGACGGTGTGCCGATCCACCTTCAGCTTTCCCCCGACGATGAGGTGCAGCGCCTTGGCCACCGTCAACCCTCTGTCGCCGGCGCCTTCCTGCAGCGCCGCGTCGACCGCTTTGCCAGTCGACGCCAGCACCAGCACCTCCTTGCGGGCGCGGCGCGCGGCCGCACGTAACGCCTTGAGCGAATGGGTCTTACCGGCACCGGCGGGGGCCTGTAGCGGCTGCACCAAGAACGGTGAGAACGCGATGTCGCGGATGGCGCCCTGCTGGTCGGCCGACAGATCGCCGAGGTCTTCGGCACGCAGATCCAGGCGACTGCGGTTGTCGGCCTCATCGACCATGCCCAAGACACGTTGCTCCTCGGTGATAATCGCGTCGACGGTGAACATCTCATGGCCCTCCCGGTGGTGTGCCTCGCGCGGCGCGCTGATCCGCACACTGACCTCGTCGACGATCTGCTCGATGAGTTCGCGCGGGTCTCCGGGCGCATCGACGGGCAGCTGCGCACCGACCAGTTCGACCATGTCGGCGCGCGTGAAGGCCGCCTTGTCGATGCCCGCGGCCATCTGCGCGATGCGCGTGCGGTCTGCCGCGGTGCGCGCCTCGGCGCGGCGCGCAGCGCGCGCCGCAAAGTGCGCGTCCCGATCAAGCAGCAGGCCGCGGGCATCACCGCGCCACTGGTCTTTGAGCGCTGACCACGCCAGCGACTCGGGTTTGGCAGGGCGAGTGGCTTTCTGGGCGGCGGCCTTCTGGGCCGGCGTCGGCTCGCCGTCGACGACCACCAAATTGTCCCTCGCCCATTCCCGCAGGCGGGTGGAGCGCCGCGACCACGCCTTGATGGAGTCCGTGTCCACGCCGGCGATCTCGGCCATCCCGGAGTGCTCGTCGACGCGATTCCACTCGAAGCCGCGCTCGGCGTGCAGTTCGTGGCGCAGCACCGCCTGGTAGACGATCCCGGCGGCCTTCGCCTCGTGGTGCAGCGATTTCGAGTCGATCGAGACCAGCGCCCCGTCGGCGCGGGGCTGCCGGTTCGGCAGGATCACGTGGGTGTGCAGATGCGGATCCCCGCAGCGCGACGTCTCGTGCTGATACGCGACGGCGACCAGGCCAGGCAACCGCTGCATGTCCTTCTCGCCGGTGACAGCGTTGTGCACGCGTGTATAGCCCGCGTGCTGATGTAAGTACGTCATCGCCGCTTTGATGGCCCGCGTGTGCGCGATTGCCATGACCTTTTCCGCGACATCGTCGGTGAGCGCGCGCAGCAGCGACACACTCTTGGGCGCGGCGAAGACCAGGTCGAACCCGTGCACACTCGTGTCGGAAAACGCCCGACCGCGCATCCCGCTTGGGGCGATTCCGTCGTCGAGCCACCTTGCGGCCGCTGACGTGTCGGCGTATCCGCCGTCCAGCGCCGCGCCGCCGAGGCCGGTGGCCGCGCCGATGATTGCGGTGTCGCCCACCACGATCCACGTCGGGACCCGGGTATCATCCTTAGCGCAGTACTCACCCAACCCACCACCGGATGACGGCCGATCCTTCGCGGATTGCCCGGCCTCGTCGGCGGTTTCGTTGTAGTAGCGAATGCTCCAGCGCGACAACCGGGAAATCGTCAGCACCGCGGCCACCTACTACCACAACCGGACCCACCGGCCGCCGCCGGCGGCGGGGTTTCAGGCGCGCACGCGCGCCGAAACCAGCATTGCACACCCTTGTGCCAATGTGCCGCACTATTTTTGAGGGTGGGGCCGGCAGGCAAGGAGGCGACTCGATTTGGTGCGGGTGGGCAGCCGGTGGGGCGTTAGACTCGGGTGGGCAATCCGTGGTTTTGATGAAACCGACTGTGGGGGCCGAGATTTAGATGAGGTTTGGCGCCTGGGGCCGCACCCGCTGGTGGACAGGTGCGGCCCCTGGGCGCGCGCGGATCACTGCGCCGGGCGGTAGTCCTCGTCGGTGGGATCGGCGGCGAAGCGCTGCCCGTCCGGGCAGACCGCGATCGCGACATTGTGGGCGAGCTGCAGGACTTCGACGGCGCTGTGGAAGGCGGCCCGGTCGAGGAGCTGAATCGTCAACGGACCCAGGAAGATGTCGGTCCAACGCACCGTCGCCCGCCGATCGCCGGTGAGCGTGGAACGGTTCATCACGGCGAACGTTGGGCGCCGCCGCCACTGCAGGGCGATGGTGGGCCGGTCGTAGTCCTCTTGGGGAGCCGGTGCGGCGTCGGCCGGCAGGTACATCAGCGTGGTCCGGGCCGCGGACATGGCTTCCAGAACGCCTTGAGCGGCCTCGGCGTTGAGGAATTCCCAGAGGATCCCGCCCCACAGCAGGTTCACTCTGGCGCTTGCGGTGGCGGCGTGCAGCACGGTGAGGTCGGCCGTTTGGGTGCCGCGCAGCCGGATGTAGGTGTGCGCGATGACCGCGGCCGGCATGCCGAGCTGGGCTTCGGTGATCGGGGTCTTGCTCATGGTGGTCTCCGTTCGTGTGATTGAAGTGCGCTGGTCAGCGCCCGGTGCTGGGGGCCGGCGGGGTGGCGCGGTCAACCCCGAAGAGTCCGGCGGAAGCTGGAGGCGGATTTTCGGCCCGCGAGCCGGCGCACAGCGCCCTGGCGAGCACGGTAAGGGCGACAAATGCCGCCGGAGCCGCGCGGCGCAGCGGCAGCCGCGCGTGAGCGCGGCGAGAGCGCAGACGGGCGAGCCCGCCGGGCGTGGGTTGACCGCGACGGGTCCCCGTCGGCCACACTGGGCGAGCTGCTGACAGTAAAAATGGTGAGGGGCTACGGATCGATCTGGCCGCCGGCAGGCGGGCATCCCGCGCGCAGCGCGGTGAGCCGCTACCTAGGATTCGCGCTCAGCAGGTATCACACCTCGACGGTTCGCGTCGCGCTCAACCACTCGCCGCGGTGGTGGGGGCGTCGAGGTTGTAGACGGTATCGGAGCCCACCTTGATGGGCGTGAAGTTGGCCGTCACCCAGTTGGTGATGTCGGTGTGGGAGTTGGCGCCGAAGCCGGGGCCATGTCCGTTGTTGTTCGGCGCGACGTAGTAGCCGATCTGGTGGGCGGCGACGTCGGCCTGGAACTGGCTCAGCGTGGGAACCGGGTCGGAGCCGGTGAATCCGCCGATCGCCATTACCGCGGTGTGGGTGGACAGCTCCAACCCGGCCGCCGCCGATGACCGGTTGATCGCCGCCGACCACTCGGTATTCGTGGCGGCCAGTATCGCGTCCAATTGCGGATTGTCGGAGTCGGATGCGAAGCCGCCGCCGGGCCCGCCATGCTGGGCGGTGGCGGGTCCCACCGAGGCGCCGCCGCCGTCGTGGGAGCGGCCGATCGTCGCGATCGCGTAGGCGGTCGACCCGGCCAGCGCGCCGCTGACGGCCAGCACCAGCGCCGCCGCGGCCAGTCGGCGGCGGTTCTTGCTCAGCGCCCACAGCAGCGCGGCGACCGCGATCACGGTGAGCCCCAGGATCAGGTAGCGCAGCGCCGGCGGCCAGTTCGGGTCTCGGCCCAGGATCACCGCGCTCCACGCGCCCGTGATGAGAAGCATTGCCGCCAAACCGATTCGGTGCAGCAGCGACGCCCGGTTTCGCCACATTTCATGGATGCCGATCGCGAACATGGCGGCGACCGCGGGCACCAGCGACAAGCAGTAATAGGGGTGGGCCATGCCTTGCATGAAACTCAGCACCAGCCCGTCGACCAGCAGCCAGCCGCCGAACAGGATGGCGGCCGCGCGGGTCAGGTCGGTGCGCGGCGTACCCCGCCGCGAGATCAGCACCAGCACGACGGCCAGCAGCGCGGCGGGCAGCAGCCAGCCGATCTCGAAGCCGAATTCGCCGGTGAACAGCCGCGGCAGCCCGCGCACCTGGTTGCCGAATCCGCTGAATTCGCCGCGCCCGCCGGGCGTACCGGCTCCCCACGGGGGGCCGCCGGGGCCGGGGTGGGGGGCCCCGCCCGGACCGTCGCCGGGGTGGTTACGGCCCAGGACACGGGCGAAGCCGTTGTAGCCCAGCACCAGGTTCATGAAGTTGTTGTCGGTGGAGCCGGCGATATAGGGCCGCGACGAGGCCGGCCAGAGCAGGGTCAGCGCCACGAACCAGCCCGCCGACGCGATGAACGCGGCCAGCGCGCCCAGCAGGTGGGCCAGCCGCCGGCGCAGCCCGGTGGGCGCGACGATCAGATACACCAGCGCGATCGCGGGCATCACCATCAGCCCCTCGAGCATCTTGGCCAGAAACGCGAAACCCAGCGCCACCCCGGCCAGCGCGATCCACGCCGCGCTGGCGCGCTGCAGCGCGCGCACCGTGCAGTAGGCGGCCGCGGTCATCAGCAGCACCATCACCGCGTCGGGGTTGTTGTAGCGGAACATCAGGGCGGCCACCGGGGTGAGCGCCAGCGCAGCGCCGGCCAGCAGCGCCGCGCGCGGCCCGGTGAGGCGGCGCACCGCGCCGTAGAGCAGCGCGACCGCCGCGACGGCCATCAGCGCCTGGGGGATCAGCATGCTTGCGCTGCTGAACCCGAACAGCTGCCCGGACAGGCCCATCACCCACTGCGACACCGGCGGCTTGTCGACGGTGATGACGTTGTGGGGGTCCAGCGAGCCGAACAGCAGCGCCTCCCAGTTCTGCGAGCCCGCCCAGGCGGCGCCCGCGTAGAACTGATTGCCCATCCCGTTGATCGTGATGTTCCACAGGTACATCGCCGCGGTGGCCACCAGCAGCACCGCCAGGGCGGCACGCTGCCGCCAGGGGGAGTCGCGGTGGACGCGGGGACGGATTGGCGGGATGGTGGTGGCCGCGGCAGGCGGCGCTACGAAGGTCGTGGTCACCCCACCATTAACGCGCCCCACCGTGGGCACACCCTATGTGCCAGTTTTGAAATTCCTATGAGCCCGGTGACCTGGACCGGCGCAGAATCGGGCAGCCACCTCCTCGGCGGCGTTAGGTCTTGCGGCGGGGATTCGCGCGGCGCAGCTCGGCGTTGTCGGCTTCCAGGGTGACGTTGCGATCGTCGAGGGCGATGTTGCGGTCTTCCAGCGAAAGGATGCGGGCGACTCCGGCGAGGTTGACCCCGGCGGCAACAAGTTCGCTGATGCGCTGCAGCCGAGCCAGGTCATCGGCGCTGTAGCGGCGGGTACCGCCGGCGCTGCGGGCCGGGCTGAGCAGGCCCTGGCGTTCATACAGGCGCAGCGACTGCTCGCTGACCCCGGAGAGCTCGGCGGCCACCGAAATTCCGTACACCCCGCGGTCGGGTGCGGGCGGCCCGACCTTGCCGCCCTCGGTGACGTCGTTTTCGTCATCGGTCATCGGGGTGGGCGTCCTAAGGGCGTCGATGGATGTATGCGGCGACTATACCAAAACATATGGCTGAAGTATTGCATATGTGGGCGCGGTGCTATATATAAATATGTCGCTAGAGACATAGATTGTCTATGTCTGCCGATAGTGACAATCGAGGGACGGAGGTGCCGACGATGCTGACCCGACGCAGGGACTACGGGCATGCTCACCACGCCGCGGGTCCGACAACGGTCATGACGGCGACCTCCGAGAAACCCGTGGACGCAGCCATGAACGGGCACGGCGATGCGACGGTTGCCGCCGGTGGCGGCGCCATCTCCCGGGTGGGGAGTTACTGCTTCTGGTTTGTTGGTCAGCGCTGGGAGTGGTCCGACGAAGTGTGCCGGATGCACGGCTATGAGCCGGGCTCGGTCGTGCCGACAACTGAGCTGGTGCTTTCGCACAAACATCCTGATGATCGAGCGGCTGTGCAGGACATTCTCGACCGGGCGCTGTATTCCGGCGCGTCGTTTTCCAGTCGGCACCGGTTGTACGACACCGCCGGCAACGAGCACACCGTGATCGTGGTGGCCGATCGGATGTTCGATGACGCCGGCGCGGTGGTGGGGACCACGGGTTACTACATCGACATCACCGACTCTCTGGACGAAGACCGGCGAGAGGTCCTCGACGAGACCTTGCCCAAGGTCATCGAGGCGCGTGCGGTCATCGAGCAGGCCAAGGGAGCGCTGAGGCTCGTTTACGGCATCAACGATGAGCAGGCGTTCAGTCTGCTGCGGTGGCGATCGCAGCAGACCAACACCAAACTGCGCGCACTGGCAGCTCAGCTGGTCGCCGAACTCGACACCCTCACGCCGGCATCCTCAGGGTTGCGAGGCGAATTCGATCACCTGCTATTGACCGCGCACCAGCGCATCCCCGCCGACGACGTGTCGTCCTACTAGAAGCGCACGGGCAAGCCTGAGACCGGGTGGCCGGTCACGGCGAGCAGGTGTCGGTGCTCGCGCCGAGCGCGGCGGATTTGCAGCAGCGCCTCGACCGGCGAGCCCACCACCGGCAAGGTGTGGTCGCGGTCGCCGACCCGAAGCAGCCGGGTGACGGCGGGGCTAACGATCAGCGCCCAGGACGAGCCGCACCGGGCGCATTCGATGTTCACCGCCAGCAGGGTGCGCAGCCCGGCGACCGCGATGAAGTCGACGCCGGCCAGGTCGAGAATCAACGCGGCGCCGTCGGGCACAGCGTCGCGCGCCAGGTTGGTCAGATCGTCGACATTGCACGCGTCGATGTCTCCGGTGATCTTGATGGTGGTGAACTCGCGGTCGGAGAACGCGGTGATTCGGGCGCCTCGGCAACCCACGACTGACGTGGTAGACCGGCGCGCGAAGGGCAATTGGTGGGTTGGAGCTGTCATTGACCGGTTCCGTTTCAGACGGCAGTTGATGAGCGGTCGACAACACGAACCGGGCGGGCCAGCGAGCCTCTGAACGCAACCCCCCGGGGGATTGTCTTAGGCTGGCTCTTCAACCCTGGTTTGATGATAGCGCTTATCGGCGGCTACGCACCTCCCCCGTGCGGGGGGAATCCGCCGGCGACAGCCAATATCAGACGAAGCGTTTGGTGAAGGTGAGGCGCCCAGCGCGCTTTGGGTGACCGCCGAATCGTCGGTCATTGGTTTGGAGCGAGCCGGTTAGTTCGCCGGGAACAGACGCGGGAACAGGCGGTGCAGCCGGCGAGGCACGGGCCCCGGGGGCACAGGAGGCGCGGCGGGTGCAGTGGAGGCGGTCTGGGTGGGCTGCGCCGAGGACGTCGGTGTCGCCTGCGTGGAGGGCAGCGCGGCGCTTGGCATCGGCGCCACCGTGGTCGGTGACGGCGCGATCGCAGTCGGTGACGGCGCCGTCGGCGACACCGACGACCGGGGCGGTGCGGGCTGGTGGGTGGAGTCGTCCGACACCGTGAGGACGCTGACCACGAGCACGATCAGGGCCACGATCCCCATCCCGCCGCCGAAGACCACCAGGCTCCAGTCGGGAAACCGCGTCTGACGACGTCCGCCCAACCAAGCGGTGTCGCTGTCGGGCCGGCCAGGGGTTGACGGTTGCCCCGCGGCCATTCCCGCCACGCTGAGCACGGCCTCGCGGACGTCCAGGTCGTGCATTGCTTGCCGTCGGGTGGCCGGGCGGGTTTCGGTCGTATCCACGATGGTGATGGTGGGCGAAACGCTCTCGTCAGGCATGGCAGTCAAGATCCCGGGTAAATCGTCGGGCCGCTCCTCGGCTTTGAGACAACCGTAGTGTCTTGTCCCCGTCGGTGCACAACTGCTTCAGCGATTCGCCCGGAAAAGCCGCACCTCACCGCGGATGCCTTTGAGATGACGCGGGCCGACCTCTTCCCAGGTGATGCCTTCTGCGTCCCCGATCGCAGCACGGGCGGATTGTTCGGCGAACACCGTCCACGGCGGTGCCACCGCGGTCACGCGGCTGGCCACGTTGACGGGGCTGCCGTACCAGTCTCCCCCATAGCTGGCCGCCGGGCCGTACGCGATGCCGACCCGCAGGCGCGGCAGGGCGTCCGCCGCCACCTCGTCGACCAGGTCGAGGACCGCGGTCAGCAGGGCCACCGGGTCCGGGCTGACGAACATGACGGCGTCGCCGATCGTCTTGACGAACTGAACGGGTTCACGTGCGACGCCGCGGGCGCGATCAGCGAGTCCGCTGGCCAGGTGGGCCAAGTCTTCGGGAGGCAGGGCCTCCCCCAGCCGGGTGAACCCGACCAGGTCGGCGAACGCGACCGCCACGTCGCGGGAGTCGGGCAGCGCACCGGCCGCACGCTCCGCGGCGTTGACGGCCTCTGTTTGGAACCCGTGCCGCAGCGCCAGGCGCAGCAGGTCGTAGACCAGCGGACCGAGCAGCGGTTGTGTTTGACACGCCAAGTCCTCGGTCGCCTGCGCCAGCTCGAGTTCGGTGGTGCCCGGACGCAGGACATGCTGCAGCGCGGTCTGGCGCATCACGACCGCGGCGTGGGTGAACCCGTCCATCAGCAGCCGCAGGATCATCACGATCTGCTCGGTATCCAGGCCGAAACCGACCAGGTCGGCCGCAGGCAACACCGATTCCGCGTCGGCGCGGGGCAGAACCGCCCGCGCGGGATCATCAACCCGGGCCAGGCCCACGGCGCGATGCAGTCGCTGCAGCAGCTCTACGCTCACGCCGGTGGACTCGGCCAGTTCCTGCAGACAGACGCAGGTCCCGT
Organism: uncultured Actinomycetota bacterium; assembly: GCA_963759655.1. Taxonomy (GTDB): domain Bacteria; phylum Actinomycetota; class Actinomycetes; order Mycobacteriales; family Mycobacteriaceae; genus Mycobacterium. Next base: position 54,836 of record CAVXAG010000016.1, read on the forward strand.
CGTCCCCGATGATGCGGTTGGCGGCCAACAGAACCGGCGTGAGCGAACTGTGAATCTGCTCGACGGTGAATCCGTGTTCGAGCAACCAGGTGACCAGCTCGGCGCGCTCCCGGCGTGCCTGACCGTCGAGACCGTCAAGCAGACCCGAAGCTTCCAAATCGACGTCTGGTGTCATCGCGGCTGCTGGAGCAACTTGGGATGTGCACGGCCGGCCACCAGTGGTAGCTCCAACGACGTGACGATGCCCGGTGACGCCGCGCAGGCGTAGGGAATGGCATTCACGCAATGTGCGGCCGTCGCCACGATTCCCGGGTTGCTCAGCAAGCCTTCCTCGACGGTTTCCGGCTGCCAACCCTTGAGCGTCACCGACACGTCGGGATTCCCCTTCACCTCGATCTCGTAGCGCTCACCCTGACTGCCGAATGTCAATGGCGGGTCCAGATTTTGCTCACCCATCAGCCAGGTGACGCCGGTCCGCATCACCACCTCGCCGTCGACGACCGCTTCCCAGTGGAACTGCTGCCCTGCCACCCGACCCGGCTCGATCGTTCCGATCGGCGATTCGATCGGGGCAGTGGCCACCGCGACGCCGTGCACAGTCCGGATCTGCGCCCTTCCCGCCAGACCCAAGGCCTGCAGCACCATGTGAATCGACTGCTTGAAGCCACTGCCCAACGCCTTGATCATCAGGCCCTTCCCGGCCTCGTCCGGTGTCCCCCCAAAGCACATGATGTCGCGGACGACGTCGGGGGCGGCGTATGTTCTGATGTCCGAAAACTCTTCAGCCCGAACGTAAGTGACCGCTGAGGACATGGCCGACAGCATCAGCGGGAAGATCTCGGTGACACCGCCGGGATGAATGCCGGTGCCGTGAAAGCTGGCGTCGCCTTCTGCGCACGCCGCGGCCAACGGTGCCGCTTGACGCTCGGAGGGAAAGATCGGCCCGACCGGGCTGACGACATTCTTGCCGGACCGCAGCAGCGCGGCCACCTCGTCGGCGTTCCACATCAGCGGCGCGTACATCACCGCGTCGGCGTCGATGGCCAGTACGTCGTCGATGCTGGTGGTGGCCGTGACCCCCAGCGGCGGCCCGCCGATGATGTCGCCGACGTCCTTGCCGTGCTTGTCTTTTGAGTGCACCCAGCAGCCGGCCAGTTCCAACTCCGGATGTTGCAGAATGCAGTCGATTGCGGCCTTGCCGACCGAGCCGGTGGCCCACTGGATCACCCGTAATGCCATGCCCGCTCCTTTGCGCATCGGTGCGACGTCGACGAATCTAGCCCCTGGCTGCGCCGCTACTGTTGACGGATGCCTGATCCGGTCTTGTTCGACGTGCGCGATCGCGTTGCGCTCATCACCGTCAACGACCCCGACCGCCGCAACATCATGACCGCAGCCGCCTCGGCGGCGATGCGGGCCGCGGTGGCCCGTGCCGAGGCCGACACGAATGTGCACGCCGTGATCGTCACCGGCGCCGGCAGCGCATTCTGCGCCGGGGCCGACCTGTCCGACCTGGGCAGCGCCCCGGCCCCGGACGGCCTGCATCAGATCTACGACGGATTCCTGGCTGTCGCGGACTGCATCCTGCCGACGGTCGCCGCGGTCAATGGTCCCGCGGTCGGCGCCGGGCTCAACCTGGCGCTGGCCTGCGACGTGCGGATCGCGGGTCCCGCGGCGCTGTTCGATCCGAGGTTTCAGAAGCTCGGTATTCACCCTGGCGGCGGTGCGACCTGGATGTTTCAGCGGGCCGCAGGACCAGAGGTGGCCCGGGCGGCGCTGCTGTTCGGCATGCGGTTCGATGCGCAGGCCGCCGTACGGCATGGGCTCGCCCTCAGCGTGGCCGACGACCCGGTCCAGGCTGCGTTGGAGTTGGCCGCCGGTCCGGGGTCGGCACCGCGCGAAGTCGTTGTCGCCACCAAAGCGACGATGCGTCGCACCATCAGCCCCGGCTCGGTCGACACCGAGCAGCATGCGTTCGCGGTCGGCGCCGAGGTCGGTCCGCAGGTGGAGTCGATCCGGTCCCCCGAGTTCGCCGAGCGCCTTGCCGCGGCGCGTCGCCGCTAGCCCGCTACAGGTCCAGCAGCGCCATTTCCGGCGACTCGATGAGTTGTCTTAGGTCACAGAGGAATCCGGCCACCTGCGCGCCGTCCGCGACGCGATGGTCGAACGCACACGTCAGCCGCATGGTGGGCCGCGCCACTACCTCGTTGTCGATCACCACCGGGCGCGCCTTGAGCGAGCCCATCCCGAGGATCGCAGCCTCCGGGTAGTTGATCGCAGGCACTCCGTCGTCGAGGCCGAGCGCACCGAAGTTCGACACCGTGAACGTCGAGCCCTGCAGCTCAGCCGGTGTGATGCTGCCGTCGCGGGCAGCACTAACCGCTTCGGCCACCCGGGCGGCCAACTCCCGCGTCGACGTGCGCTGCGCGCCCGTGACGACGGGGACCAGCAGCCCACGATCGGTGGCCACCGCGATACCCAGGTTCACGGTGCGGTGCACGTGCACCTGCGGTCCGTCGTCACCGTCGACCCATGTCGAGTTCAGCACCGGGTGCCGGTTCAACGTGATCGCAAGCAGTCGCAGCGTCAGCACGAACGGCGACACGTCGGCACCGATCGCCGAGAACCGATCGTGCAGTTGCAGCAGTCGCGTGCCGTCGACCTCGATGACGGCATGAGCATCTGGAATGTGCTTTCGGGACAGCGTCATTCGTTCGGCCATCCGAGCGCGGACACCCGACACCCGGGTGATCTCGTCCGACGGTCCCGTCGACGCCAACACGTCCTCGCGGGTGATCACGCCGTTGCTGCCGGACCCGGGCTGCAGCGCCGCGAGATCGACATCCAGATCCTTGGCGAGCTTGCGGACGGCGGGCGCCGCGCGCGGCCGACTGCCGGGCGGCCGCCTGCTCGTGTCCATCGCGTCGTCGGCGCCGTAGCCCACCAGCACCGGGTTACGGCCTTGGGGCTGGGCGCCTTCGGTCTCGAAGCGCACCAGCACCGAGCCGACCGGCAGCACATCGCCGACGTTGCCGCAGCGTTCGACGATGCGCCCGGCGTGCGGGCTTGGGATCTCGACTTCGGCCTTGGCCGTCTCGAGCGAGCACAACGTCTGGTTGAGCTCCACCACATCGCCCACTTCGACGCTCCAGCTCGTCAGCGTCGCGTCCTCGAGGCCCTCGCCGAGATCCGGCACCAGGAACGGCTGCACGCTCACGGTCCCCCCAGCACCTTTCCGACGCAGTCCAGCAGCCGGTCGGGACCCGGGAGCCAGAACTTCTCCAGCCGCGCCGGGGGGTACGGGGTGTCAAAGCCGGTGGCGCGCAACACCGGCGCCTCCAGGTCGTAGAACAGCTCCTCCTGAATACGCGCCGCGAGTTCGGCTCCGAAGCCCAGCGTGCGCGCACCCTCGTGCAGCACCACCGCCCGGCCAGTCTTGCGGACCGACGCGGCGACGGCGTCGAAGTCCAGAGGGCTCAGCGATCGCAGGTCGATGACCTCGAGCTGCCAGCCATAGTCGGCCGCGGCGGTGTCGGCGGCCGACAGCGCCGTCTGCACCAGCCCACCGTAGGTCAGCACGGTGACGTCGTCGCCGCTGCGGCGAACAGCGGCGCGCCCGATCGGCGGTGCCGGCGTGCTGGTGTCGATGTCTCCACGAGCCCAATAACGACGCTTCGGCTCCAGGTAGATGACCGGGTCGCGGCTCGAAATCGCATGGCGTAACAGCCAATACGCGTCACCGGGGGTCGAGGGCACCACGACCTTCAGGCCGGCGGTGTGCACCCAGTAGGTCTCAGTGGACTCCGAATGGTTTTCGACGGCACCTATTCCGCCGAACGACGGTATCCGCACGGTGACCGGCATCTCGATCTCGCCGTGGGTGCGCATGCGGTATTTCGCCAGATGGCTGACGATCTGATCGAACGCGGGATAGCTGAACCCGTCGAACTGGATTTCCGGCACCGGCACGAAGCCGCGCAGCGCCAGCCCGACGGCGACGCCGATCAACGCCGACTCGGCCAGCGGCGTATCGAAACACCGCATTTCGCCGAAGGTTTCCGATAGGCCCTCGGTCACCCGGAACACCCCGCCCAGCGTCGCGACGTCCTCCCCGAACACCAGCACCCGGTCGTCGGCGGCCATCGCGTCGTGCAACGCCCGGTTGATGGCAGCGACCATGGTTACGTTCGCCGCCGGCGCCACCCCGGTCAGCATCGGGCCGCCCGGTTCGGGCGTGGCCGTGGGCCGATCCATCATCTGCGTCATGTCAGCCCTCCTTCGCCAACTCGGTCAGGAGTTGCTGTCGCTGCTCGACGAGCTCAGGCGTGATGTCGGCATAGGTGGTGTCGAACATCTCCGTGATCGCCATGTCCGGCGCCCCGACGACGGCGTCGCGCAGCTCCGTTCGCATCCGCGCGGATCTCGCCCGCACGCGCTCATCCAGTCGTTCGTTCCACACGCCGACATGGCGAAGGTAATTGCGGTACCGCGGAATCGGGTCAAGGGCAGCCCAGTGTGCCACCTCGGCCTGCGACCGGTATCGCCTCGGGTCGTCCGACGTGGTGTGCGGTCCCATCCGGTAGGTGACCGCCTCGATCAGCGTGGGACCCGCACCGGCTCGGGCACGTTCGGCCGCTTCGACCGTCACCGCATAGCAGGCCAGCGGATCGTTGCCGTCGACCCGAATTCCGGGCATGCCGTAGCCGATCGCGCGGTGGGCGATCGACGGCCCCGCCAGCTGACGGCTCACCGGCATCGAAATCGCCCAGTGGTTGTTTTGCACGAAGAAGATGCACGGGGCGGCGAAAACCGACGCGAGGTTGAGCGCTTCGTGCACGTCGCCCTCGCTGGTGGCGCCGTCGCCGAGGTAGGCCACCGTCACCGAATCCTCGCCGAGCCGCTGCGCGGCCATTGCGGCGCCGACCGCGTGCAGGCCGTGAGTGCCGATCGCAATCGCGATCGGGGCGCAGTTCTTCCTGGTGAATTCCAGCCCGCCATGCCACGTTCCGCGCCAGACCGCCCCGATCTTGCCGGGCGCGATACCGCGCACCAGGAACACGCCGAGCTCCCGGTATTGCGGAAACAGCCAGTCGGTCTTGCGAAGACAGGCTGCCGACCCGATCTGCGCGGCTTCCTGACCGCGGCACGACGCGACCAATGCCATCTCGCCTTGGCGCTGCAAGTTGATCAATTCGGTGTCGAGCTCGCGGGTGACGACCATCATTTCGTACAGCCAGGCCAGGGTCTCAACGGGCAGCGCGCGGCCGTATCTGTCCTCGGCCGTCGGCAGGCCATCCGGACCGATCAACCTGATCGGTTCGGGATCGACCGTCGTCGCACTCGTGGGCACACCGCCTCCTTCTTCGAGTCGGCGTCACTGCTCGACAGGCTCAGCAAACCCGCACACGGGCCCACGTGGGGTCTCGGCGGCCTGTCTGCCGGAACCCGCCGTAGCACTGGCGCTGCCGCCATTATGCGCTCGAAATGGGCTAGTTCGCCGTAGCAGGACGCGCCGGGAGAACGTGTCGCGACGAGGGGATACTGCAGCCTGCGGCGTTTACCGGACCGCAACCGGTTCGTTACAGACCGACATCGCGGGCGATCACCATCAACTGCACCTCGGTGGTGCCCTCACCGATCTCAAGGATCTTGCTGTCCCGGTAGTGCCGGGCCACAGCAAACTCGTTCATGAACCCGTACCCGCCGAAAATTTGCGTGCCGTCGCGCGCGTTGTCCATCGCCGCCTCGCTGGCCACGAGTTTTGCGATGGCGGCTTGCTTCTTGAACGGCTTACCGGACAGCATCAGCGCGGCGGCGTCGTAGTACGCGGTCCGGGCCGCATGAGCACGCGCTTCCATCCGGGCAATCTTGAACGCGATCGCCTGGTTGCGACCGATCGGCCGGCCGAACGCCTCACGTTGCTTGGCGTATGTGATGCTCTCGTCGACACAGCCTTGCGCGGCGCCAACGGCCACCGCCGCGATCGCGATCCGACCTTCGTCGAGGATCCCCAAAAAGTTCGCGTAGCCGCGCCCGCGCTCGCCGAGCAGGTTCTTTTCCGGCACCCGCACATCGTCAAAACTGAGCGGATGGGTGTCCGACGCGTTCCACCCGACCTTGTTGTACGCCGGCTCGGCCGTGAACCCCGGCGTGGGCACCGGCACTAGGATTGATGAAATCTCTTTCCGGCCACCGGTATTGCCGGTCACCGCGGTGACGGAGACGAGCTTGGTGATGTCGGTGCCGGAGTTCGTGATGAACTGCTTGCTGCCGTTGATCACCCAGTGCCCGTCGTCGAGCCGGGCGGTGGTCTTGGTCGCGCCCGCGTCTGAGCCACCTGCGGCTTCGGTCAGACCGAACGCCGCAAGCGCACGGCCGCTTGTCAACTGCGGCAGCCACTCTTGCTTCTGCGCCTCGTTTCCGAACCGATAGACCGGCATCGCCCCCAGCCCCACACCCGCCTCCAGGGTGATCGCCACGCTCTGATCCACCTTCGCGAGTTCCTCAAGCGCAAGGCACAGCGCGAAGTAGTCGCCACCCATGCCGCCGTACTCTTCGGGAAACGGCAGCCCGAACAGACCCATGTCGGCCATGCCCGCGACCACCTGGTAGGGAAACGAGTGCTCGGCGTCGTGTTGGGCGGCCACCGGCGCGACGGCGGTGCGGGCGAAGTCGCGCACCGTCTTGGCGAGTTGCTCGTAATGGTCCGGCAGCGTGCCGGTGGACACAAAATCGGTCATCGGTTCCTCCGCTTCGCGCTCATCGGTTCCTCTTCGTTCGGGTGTGCGGTGATGCGGGCCAGCAGCTGGCCCACTTTGACTTGGTCGCCGACATCGACGAGCAGCTCAGCGGTGCCGTCGATGGGCGCGCTCAACGCGTGTTCCATCTTCATCGCCTCGACGGTGACGACCACGGTGCCTGCGACGACTGGCCCCGGGGAATCCACGCCGACCGCGACCACAGTGCCCGGCATCGGGCTGGTCAGCTCCGCGTCACCGCGGTGCTCGTCGGCCGGCCGCACGGCGGCCTCCTGCCTCTCGGTCAGCACGGCGGTGCCTGCCGTCCCGGCCAACCAGATATGGCCGTCGCCTGCGGCGACAACATACTCGGTGCGCAGACCGTCCAACGTGACCGCGAGGCTTGATCCGGCCACACTCGCCGCAAGCGAATGGTTTTCGCCGTCTTCCACGCACGCGACGGCGTCGTCGGGGCGTCCGGTGATGCGGACGTGATCGGTGCGCTCACCAGCCTGCAACCGGATGCTCGTCGGGGCATCACCGCCAACGCGCCAACCCGACGGTTGCGTCCAGAGATCGTTCGTCGCGTTGTCCCACGCACACAGCCAGCGGTACGCGGCAGCCGCGATCAGCAGGTCGTCGGTCGGTGTCGTGGCTGCGAAGTCGCCGACCCGGCGATCCAGCAGGCCGGTGTCCAGCCGGCCTGCGACCACGTCCGGATCGGCCAGCGTGAAGCGCAGGAAGTCAAGGTTGGTCACCACCCCGAGCACGGCCGTGTTGGCCAACGCACGGTCCAGGAGTCGCAGCGCAGATGCGCGGTCGGCGCCGTGCGCGATGATCTTCGAGAGCATGGGGTCGTAGTCGCTGCCGATCTGCGTGCCGGCAGCGAGGCCGGAATCGACGCGGACGCCCGGGATGTCGACGGGCTCCCGCAGATGGAGCACGGCGCCGCCGGTGGGAAGGAACCCGCGGGCGGGGTCTTCGGCGTACACCCGCGCCTCGATCGCATGGCCGCGCAGCACGATGTCGTCCGGGGTGACGGGCAGCTTCTCGCCGGCGGCGATCCGGACCTGCCACTCGACAAGGTCGGTGCCGGTGACCATCTCGGTCACGGGGTGCTCGACCTGCAGCCGGGTATTCATCTCCAGGAAGAAGAACTCGTCGGGCCGATCGGCGGAGACGATGAACTCGACTGTGCCGGCGCCGGTGTAGTCGACGCTGCGGGCGGTGTCACAGGCCGCGCCGCCGATCCGGGCCCGGGTGGCGGCGTCAAGCAACGGGGAGGGCGCCTCTTCGATGACCTTCTGGTGCCGTCGCTGAAGGCTGCACTCGCGTTCCCCGAAATGCACGACGCTGCCGTAGCTGTCGGCCAGCACCTGCACTTCGATGTGCCTGGGCTGCAGCACAAATCGCTCAAGGAACAGTGTGTCGTCACCGAAGGCGGCGGCCGATTCGCGCCGTGCGGACACCAGCGCGCCTTCCAGCTCCGAGGGATCGGCCACCACCCGCATCCCCTTGCCGCCTCCGCCGGCCGAAGGCTTCACAAGCAGCGGATAGCCGACCGCGCCGGCCGCGTCGACCAGCTCGGCGTCGGTCAGCCCGGGCCGTGCGATGCCGGGGACCACCGGCACGCCGTACTGGGCGACGGCGGCCTTGGCCGCGATCTTGTCGCCCATCGTCTTGATCGCCGCGGCCGGCGGCCCGATGAACGTGATGCCCGCGGTGTCCAGGGCGGCGGCGAACCGGGCGTTCTCCGACAGGAACCCGTATCCGGGATGGACGGCCTGCGCACCGGTGCGTCGCGCCGCCTCGACGACAGCCTCGATGTCCAGGTAGCTCTGCCGGGCGGGGGCGGGCCCGATGCGCACGGCCACGTCGGCTTGCCTGACATGGAGCGCGCCCGCGTCCGCGTCGCTGTACACGGCCACCGATCGGATGCCCATCGTCTTCAGGGTTCGGATCACCCGGACCGCGATCTCGCCGCGGTTGGCCACCAGCACAGTGTTAAACGTCATGCGGTCACATCCGGAACACGCCGTAGGAGACCGACTCGACCGGTGCCTGCCCTGCCACCGAAAGCGCAAGGCCGAGCACGGTTCTGGTGTCGGCCGGATCGATGACGCCGTCGTCCCAGAGCCGCGCCGTGGAGTAGTACGGGTTGCCCTGCTGTTCGTACTGCGTGCGGATCGGCGCTTTGAACGCCTCCTGCTCGTCGGCCGACCATGGCGTGCCGGCCGCCTCGAGCGTGTCGGCGCGGACGGTGGCGAGCACCGACGCCGCCTGCTCGCCGCCCATCACCGAGATGCGGGCATTGGGCCACATCCACAGGAAGCGGGGCGAATATGCCCGGCCGCACATCGAGTAGTTGCCGGCGCCGTAAGAGCCGCCGATCACCACGGTCAGCTTCGGCACGCGAGCGCACGCCACCGCGGTCACCATCTTGGCACCGTGTTTGGCGATGCCGCCCGCCTCGTAGTCGCGGCCCACCATGAATCCCGCGATGTTCTGCAGGAACAGCAGCGGCACGACGCGCTTGTCGCACAGCTCGATGAAATGCGCTCCCTTGAGCGCTGATTCGCTGAACAAGACGCCGTTATTGGCGATCACTCCCACCGGATGGCCGTGGATGCGAGCAAACCCGGTGACTAGCGTTGTGCCGTAATCCGCCTTGAACTCGGCGAATTCGCCGCCATCAACAATGCGCGTGACGACGTCGTGTACGTCGTAGGGAATGCGCGAGTCGATCGGCACGACGTCATAAAGCTCGTTTTGATCGGCGGTCGCCTCGACCGAAGGCGCGACGTCCCACAGATACGGCTGCCGTGGACCCAGTGTGGAGACGATGCGGCGCACGATCCGCAGCGCGTCGCGGTCGTCGTGCGCCAGATGGTCGGTGACACCCGATGTCTTGGAGTGCAGGTCGCCGCCGCCGAGTTCCTCTGCGGTGACCACCTCCCCGGTCGCCGCCTTCACCAGCGGCGGGCCGCCCAGAAAGATCGTGCCCTGATCGCGCACGATCACGGCCTCATCGCTCATGGCGGGCACATACGCGCCGCCCGCGGTGCACGAGCCCAACACCGCGGCGATCTGCGGGATGCCTTCGGCGCTCATCGTGGCCTGGTTGTAGAAGATCCGGCCGAAGTGCTCCCGGTCCGGAAACACCTCGTCCTGCCTGGGCAGGAACGCGCCACCGGAGTCGACCAGATAGATGCATGGCAGCCGGTTCTGCCGGGCGACCTCCTGGGCGCGAAGGTGTTTTTTCACGGTGATCGGGTAGTAGGTGCCGCCCTTGACCGTCGCGTCGTTCGCGACGATCACGCATTCGCGCCCGGACACCCGTCCGACACCGGTGATGATGCCCGCACCCGGGGATTCGTCGTCGTACAGTCCGTCCGCGGCCAGTGGCGACAGCTCCAAAAACGGGCTGCCGGGGTCGAGCAGGCCGTCGACACGGTCACGCGGCAACAGCTTGCCCCGGCTGACGTGGCGCTCGCGGGCGTGCTGCGACCCGCCGAGCGCGGCCGCGGCGAGTTTGTCGCGCAGCTCAGCGACGAGCGCGAGGTGCTCGTCGCGATGGGAAGCCTGAGAAGCCACGTTGAATACCCAGCAGACCAGTTAATGTCGACTAACCGGATTAATGTTAGTTACGATTAACCGAAATGTCCACTTCCGCCGGTACCCAGACCCGCCGCAGCAGGCTCAAGTCCGACCGCCGGTCGAAGCTGCTCGCGGCCGCCGAGCGCCTCGTTGCGGAGCGCGGATATCTCGCGGTGCGGTTGGAGGACATCGGGGCGGCCGCCGGCGTCAGCGGGCCGGCCATCTACCGGCACTTCCCGAACAAGGAGGCGTTGCTCGTCGAACTGCTGGTCGGCGTCAGCACCCGGCTGTTGTCCGGCGCGCAGGCGGTCGTCTCCGAGGCGAACGACATCGACATGGCCTTCGACGGACTCGTCGACTTTCACCTCGACTTTGCGCTCGGCGAGCCAGATCTCATCCGCATCCAGGACCGGGATTTGGCGCACCTGCCGGAACGGGCCAAGCGGCAGGTGCGTAAAGCGCAGCGTCAGTACGTGGAGATCTGGGTCGACCTGTTGCGGCAACGCGACGCCGTTGACGAAGCCGACGCCCGGGTGATGGCACATGCCGCCTTCGGACTGTTGAACTCGACGCCCTACAGCCTAAAAGCGCTAGGCGCCAAGGGCACCGACGCGTCGCGGTCGCGCGAGGTGTTGCGGGCAATGACGGTGGCCGCGCTGTCAGGCGACCGCCGTGGCTAGCCGCTAGTACCAGTACCTGCGGCCGCCAACCGGACGGCCGACCCGGCCCATGAGCCACAGGACTGCCCCGATCACTATCAAGATGACGCCGATCGTGGTGAGCAGACTGCTGATTGTGCTCGGAACGAACCATCCGATGAGCAAGAGAACGATTCCAAGGACGATCATGTCACTCCAATCTCTAGGCCACTTCCTGCCAGTTGTTCAGAAGGCCACTGCTGCTGGGTTGCGGCAGTTTGCAATTCGTGACCTTCGGATTGACACCGAAGTAGTTCAGCGGCCCGGCGATCACGGTCAGCGCGATCGTGCCGGCTGAGGCACAGTTATCCGCGCCCGTTTTGAAGTAGTCGCGCTGATAGGCGGCAACAGCGCCGATAATCAGCCAAATCAGCACAATCGTGCCGAGAAGTCCGCTACCACGTCCCATGTTCGTGCCTCCATCCGCACCTTCCGGTGCATTGCGGTTACCCGACCGTCAAATCTTCCAAACGTCAGCGTATCTACGATGCCGCACGCGCGTTCGAGAATGATTGGTTCAGCCAATCGGCGATCGCGGCGGTCATGACCGCGCGGTTCTCCCGCTTGTCGATCCCGTGGCCGTCGTCGTCGAACGGCAGGAAGCGGACCGGCCTGCCGGCTTCGAGCAACGCCGCGACGATCTGCTCCGATTCGCTGAAGGGCACATTGGTGTCGTGGGCACCGTGTACCACGAGCAGGGGCGCGGCCAGCGCGCCGACGCGGCGCAACGGTGACAGCTCCTCGAGCAGCTCCCGGTCCCGAACCGGGTGGCCGTATTTCGGGTACGCGGCCGCCGCAATCCACGGCTCGGTGTTGCGGTAGAAGGTGCACAGGTCGCTCATGCCGCAGATGCTGATGCCTGCGGCGAACAGCGCCGGATGAAAGGTCAGCGCCGCCAACGTCAGGTAGCCGCCATAGGACCACCCCGCGCACGCGATGCGCCTCGGGTCGGCCAGCCCGGTGTCGACCAGGAAGCGCACACACTGGGCGACGTCGTCGATCGCCGCGAACCGATTCTCCTTGTCGTCGGCGTGCATGAAGCTGCGACCGAATCCACCCGAGCCGCGCACATTGGGCGTGAGCACGGTGATTCCGGCGTTGAGCAGCTCCGGAAAAATGTCGCTGTAACCGGGCCTGGACTGCCCCTCGGGTCCGCCGTGCAGATACACCAACGCGCCGGCCGCTGAGGCACCGGCCGGCGGCCGGTGCAGCCACGCGGAGAAGGTCAGCCCATCGGCGGAGGTGATCGTCTCCAGCGTCGATTCCACCGCGAACCCGGTGACCACCGGGCCCCGGCTCGGCTCACGATCGATGCGCTGCCACTCCCGGGAGCGCGGATCGACGAGTTCGACGGTGCGCGGCAGCGACGGGCCCTCAACGGTCACGGCGACCATCGATCCGCCCGCGCTGATCGATGGCTCGCTGGCGACCGCGCCGGGCAACGGAATCGGATCCAGCAGTGTTTGGTCGGTGTATTCAAGTATCTGTAACTCGCTGCGGCCATGGATGTTCCACAAGAGCGCCACCGTGCTGAGGTCGTCGCTGACCACGAATTCCTGCAGGTCGCAATCGAGCCGTTCGGCCACCACGTGATACGAGACGCCGTCGGCGGTGGCCGTCACCTCGAGCAGTCGCGCGTGCTCGCAGCCATTGTCGCTGCGAATCAGCGCGCGGACATAGCCTTCGGGACTGTTCACGTCATACGCGTTCGCCGGGTAGTACAGGCGCATCTCATCGCCGGTGAGACCGGACCGGATCCGGCGCGGTTGCTGATCGTCAAGAATGAAGCCGATGTCTGTGACCGATCCCGGATCGGACGGCAGCAAAGCGATTTCAGTCAACCCGTGCAGCAGGATCAGCTCCTGGTAGCCGCGTGGGCCGACACGCACCAGCGACGCCCCGGCCCATGTGTCGACCAGCCGGCCGCCGGACCGGCGGTCCAGGACGACGCGGGCGCCGTCCGCCGGGTCGATCAGGCAGGACTGTCCGACGCCGTCTTCCCCCAGCAGGACCGCCGACACGCGGGGGCCGTCCCAGCCGACCAACTCGGCGGTGCCGTTGTCCTCGAAATCAATCCGCCGGGCCATCCGATCATCGGGATCTGTCGTAACGACCCAAATCTGCGATCGGGTGCTCCCCTCTGGTGCCACCTGGCAGGCCAGCCAATAACCGTCCGCCGAATGGATCACCCGTTTAACCGGCCCGTCGACCGGCAACACCACATCGCGCGACGAACTCGCCCGCCAGCCGCGCAGGAACCGTTGCACTGCACGGGGATAGCCGCCGTCATCGACGATGTGGGCGAATGCGGTCGCATCAGGGGACATCGACGCGCCGTAAGTCGCGCGCACCCCGCCGTGCATACCGACTCAGCCCTCCATGCTCTGCAGCCACATCTCGAGCACCGCAAGCTGCCACAACGAGTTGGCGCCGAGGGTGGTGCGGCCTTTGTTCGGCGCAGTCAACAGCGCATCGAGAGCTTCCCGCCGGTACAGGCCGCGTGAGCGCGCCGCGTCGTTCGTCAACGCGTCGCGGACGAGGTCGAGCACCTGCCCGTCGAGGTGACGGATGCCCGGCACCGGGAAGTAGCCCTTTGTCCGATCGATGATCTCGGCGGGCAGCAGCGACCGCGACGCGTCCTTCAGCACGCCCTTGCCGCCGGATGCGAGCTTCAGCTCGGGCGGGCAGGAAGCGGCCAGTTCGACGAAGTCGTGGTCGAGGAACGGCACCCTGGCCTCCAGGCCCCACGCCATCGTCATCGTATCGACGCGCTTGACCGGGTCGTCCACCAGCATCACCTCGGTGTCCAACCGCAGCGCGGCGTCCAGTGCCGTGTCGGCGCCCGGACCGGCTTGATGGCGGGTGACGAACTCGCGGCTGGCGTCGACATCGAGGCAGTACTCGGGGGCGAAGATCGACACCACGTCGGAGTGGGCGCGGTCGAAGAACACCTTCGCGTAGACGTCGGTGGTCTGCTCGCGCGCGACGTTGGCCAGCGGCGGGTACCAGTCGTAGCCGGCGAGGATCTCGTCGGCGCCCTGACCCGACTGCACCACCTTGATCGACTTGCTCACTTCCTCGGAAAGCAGATAGAACGCGACGCAGTCATGGCTGACCATCGGTTCGCTCATCGCCGCAATGGTTTTCGGCAGCGCGGGCAGCAGCCGCGAATTGTCGATGTGGATCTTGTGATGGTCGGTGTCAAACGCCTTGGCGACCATGTCCGAGTAGTAGTACTCGTCGCCCGACTGGCCTCCGGCGGAGTCGAATCCGATACTGAACGTGGCCAGACCGTGCTGCCCCTGCTCGGCCAGCAGCGCGACCACCACCGACGAGTCGATACCGCCCGACAGCAGCACCCCGACGGGCACGTCGGCCACCATCCGGCGCGACACCGCCACCCGCAACGCGTCGATCAGCGCGTGCTGCCAGTCCTGTTTCGACCACGCCTGACGGTCGGGGTCGCGGCGGAACCCCGGCGTCCAGTACACCGTGTCGGTGAAGCTTCCGTCCGGCTGGATCACCCGCACGGTCGCCGGTGGTAATTTGCGCACGCCCCGGTAGATCGTGCGCGGGGCGGGCACCACCGCGTGAAAACTCATGTACTGGTGCAGCGCATGGCGATCCAGTTCGGTGTCCACATCGCCACCGTCGAGCAGGGCACGCACCGTGGAGGCGAACCGCAGCTTGCCCGGCGAGGCCGCCATGTAGAGCGGCTTGATGCCGAGCCGATCGCGGCCCAAGGTCACCACCCCGGAGTCGCGGTCCGCGATCGCGAACGCGAACATGCCCTTGAAGCGCTCGACGCAGCGGGCGCCCCACTTGTGGAACGCCTTGATGAGGACCTCGCTGTCGGCGGTGGAGAAGAAGCGGTAACCCTGCGCCTGCAGTTCGGCACGCAGCTCCTTGTAGTTGTAGATGCAGCCGTTGAACACCAGCGTCAGGCCGAGGTCGCTGTCGACCATCGGCTGAGCACCGTGCGCGGACAGGTCGATGATCGACAGCCTCCGATGCCCGAACGCCACCGGACCGTGCGCAACGACCCCGTCCGAGTCCGGGCCGCGCGCCACCATCGCGCCGGTCATCCGCGCCACCGCCGCCAGGTCCGCCGATTGCCCGTCGAATCGGATCTCTCCGCAGATACCGCACATGATCCGCGACCCTACGCCCGTGACCCGCGTCAATCCTGCCGAGCAACGCGCGCACGGGCCGATCGCGTGCGCGTGGACCCGGGCACCTGTTCCGCAGGTACCCTCGCAGCCATGAGGTGGATATGACGGATTCACCGCGGCCCGGTTTAGGGTCGGACCCCACCGATCCCTACGGAGGCCCTTATCAGGGCTACTCCGACCCGGCCTACGCGGGCAGCGCGCCCGCCGGCCCCAGCTACGCCCCCACGTCGATGCCGCCGAATCCGCCGTCGACCGAACCGCTCCCCCAGTACTGGACGCAGACCTATCCGCAAAGCGGGCCCATCCCGTACACCGGCGATCAGCCGCCCGAACCACCCCGCGGTCCGCGGCCCTGGCTGTGGGCAGCAGCGGGTTTCGCGGTCGCCGTCGTCCTGGGTTTGGTGGTGTGGATGGTCTACGTGGTCACCAACCCCGCGACACAGACGACGTCCATTCCGGCGATGCCGTCGAGCACGATCCCGCGGACCGTCAGCCCGAGCAGGACGCCGTCGCCGCCGATGTTTCCGCTGCCGATTCCGCTGCCGACGTTCACGCTCCCGACCGCCCCGTCCAGTGCCCCCTCCGGAGAGACCGAGCCGGTCACCTACGAGGTGACGGGCTCGGGCCGGGCGATCAACATCACCTACATCGACACCGGTGGAGTGATGCAGACGGAATTCAATGTGCTGCTGCCGTGGCACAAAGAAGTGAGCCTGCCCAAGCCCGCGAAGGACGCCGCCAGCGTCACCGTGATCAACGCCGGCCGCGACATCACGTGCACGATCTCGATCGGCGGTGTCCAGGTGCAGCAGCGCAGCGGGGCGGTGCTGACAATCTGCAGCCCGGCCGGTTAGCGCCTCGCCGCCGCCGGCGCCCGCACCAGCAACATCGCCACCAATCCCGCGGCCAGCACCACGAGCAAGCCGCCCATGCCGGCACGGTCGGTGTTGAACGCGTCGACGAACGTGAAGAACATCCACGGCGCCAGGAATGCCACGGCTCGACCCGTCATGGTGTACAGGCCGAATGCGACCCCCTCCTTGCCGTGCGCGGTCATCCGCAGAAGCAACGTGCGCGACGACGACTGCGTCGGACCGATGAACAGGGCCAGCAGCAGGCCGCACACCCAGAAGGCCGTCGAACCCGACAACATCAGCAATGTCAGGCCCGCCGCAATCATCGACGCCAGCGAGAACAGGATGACCGTCTTTGACCCGAGATGGTCGTCGAGCAGTCCTCCGATGACCGCGCCGACCGCGGCCACCGCGCAGGCGGTCACCCCGAACAGCAGCACGGTGGCTTGCGAGATCCCGTACACGGTGACGCCGAGCACCGCGCCGAAGGTGAACACCCCGCTCAACCCGTCGCGGAACACGGCGCTGGCCATCAGGAAGTAGACGACGTTGCGGTCGCGGCGCCACTCGGCGGCCACGTCTGACCACAGCTTGCGGTAGGCGCCGAGCACGGCGGTCATCGGAGACGCCCGGGCGGCGACATCAGACTCGGCGTTGGTCTCGGGGACGATGTCGGCCGGCGGCGGCGGCGCGATCAGCACCGGCAGCGCGAACACCGCCATCCACGCCGCGGTCATCAGCATCGCCGCCCGCACGTTCTGCCCTTCGGCGGCCGGGATGTGCAGCAGCCCGCGGGTCGGCCCGTGGCCGGAGATGAACCCGGCGTACACCATGAGCAGCAGCACCACGCTGCCGATATAGCCTGCAGCCCAACCGAATCCGGACACCCGGCCGGACGTCTCGGGGGTCGCCAACTGCCGCAGCATCGCGTTGTACGGAACACTGGCCAGGTCGCTGCACGCCGCCGTGCAAGCGAGCAACGCCAGGCCGGCCACCAGGTAGCTCGGGTCGGCGCGGATCAGGCTCATCCCCGAGGTCAGCAGCACCAACGTGGCGGTGAGCGCGCCCAGCGTGCGCCGCCGCCGCCGTGGAACATCCACCCACACCCCGGTGACCGGTGCGAACAACGCGACGATGACGCCTGCGATCGTGAGGGCACGGCCGAGCCAACTCGTTGGCGTGGTCGCGCCCGGCAGGTCGGCGCCGACGGTCTTGGTGAGGTAGACCGAAAACACGAACGTGACGACGATCGCGTTCAAACCCGTCGACCCGCAGTCCCACAGGGCCCAGGCGAGCACGCGCCGGGGACTGGCCATGGTGGCTGAGCCTATCGACCAACTGTCTACGATCGTCGGCATGCCAGTTCCCGCTCCCAGCCCGGACGCGCGCGCCGTTGTCACCGGCGCTTCGCAGAACATCGGCGAAGCCCTGGCCACCGAGCTGGCCGCCCGCGGGCACCATCTGATCATCACGGCGCGTCGCGAAGATGTGCTGAACGCACTCGCGGCGAAGCTCGCCGATCGGCACGGCGTGACGGTCGAGGTGCGGCCTGTCGACCTCGCCGACCCCGGCGAACGCGCCAAGTTCTGCGACGAGCTCAGCTCACGCAACATCTCGATCCTGTGCGCGAACGCGGGAACCGCGACATTCGGACCGGTTGCGTCGCTTGACCCGGCCGAGGAGAAAGCGCAGGTTGCGCTGAACGTCCTTGGCGTGCATGACCTTACGCTGGCCGTGTTGGCCGGGATGGTGGAGCGCCGGGCGGGCGGCATCCTGATTTCGGGTTCGGCGGCAGGCAATTCGCCGATCCCGAACAACGCCACCTATGCGGCCACGAAGGCGTTCGTCAACACCTTCAGCGAGTCGCTGCGCGGCGAGGTGAAGAAGGCGGGCGTGCACGTCACCGTGCTGGCACCGGGCCCGGTGCGAACCGCGCTGCCCGACGCCTCGGAGCAATCACTGGTCGAGAAGCTGGTGCCCGATTTCCTCTGGATCTCAACGGAACACACCGCGAAGTTGTCGCTGGACGGGTTGCAGCGCAACAAGATGCGGGTCGTGCCCGGCGTGACGTCGAAGGCAATGTCGGTGGCCAGCGGCTACGCGCCCCGCGCGATCGTCGCGCCGATCGTCGGTGCGTTCTACAAGAAACTCGGCGACGGCTGATTCGCGCGTTTTGTTGTCAGCGCCTGCGGGTTCCGGTGCCCAAGATGCTGCGGGTGATCTCGCGGCCGGCCGCGGTGGCCGCCGACCGGAGAATGCTCTTGAATGCCGTGCTCTCCAGGACTTCCTGCACCATGCCCGGCTCGGCCGCCTTCTTCGCCACGACTTGGCCTGAGGCGGTGGCGGCGCCGGCCTGGGGTGGTGGGGTGGCCTCGGGTGGTGGCGCCAGCTTGGCCTGCAGCCGCTCGTAGGCCGAGTCGCGGTCGATGGTCTGGCCGTATTCGGCTTGCAGCGGGCTGGCTTTGGCAGCCGCCGCGATCGCATCCGGTCCGATGGTGTCCATCAGCGAGCGCGGCGACCGCATTCGCGTCCACGCCACCGGGGTCGGCGCGCCGGTCTCGGAGAGCACAGTGACGATCGCCTCGCCGGTACCCAGCGACGTCAGCGCCGACTCGAGGTCGTACACATCGGTCTTCGGGTAGGTGCGAACGGTCCTGGCCAGCGCCTTCTGGTCGTCCGGGGTGAACGCCCGCAGCGCATGCTGAATCCGCGCGCCCAGCTGCGAGAGCACGTTGTTGGGGACGTCGGTGGGCAGCTGCGTGCAGAAGAACACGCCCACACCCTTGGAGCGGATCAGCTTGACGGTCTGCTCCACCTGTTCGAGGAACGCCTTGGACGCGTCGTTGAACAGCAGGTGCGCCTCGTCGAAGAAGAACACCAGCTTGGGCTTGTCCACATCGCCGATCTCGGGCAGGAACGTGAACAGGTCGGCGAGCACCCACATCAAAAACGTCGAGAACATCACCGGGCGGGTGGCCTGGTTGCCGATCTCGAGCAGGGTGATGACGCCGCGGCCCTGCGCGTCGAGGCGCATCAGATCCTTCGGGTCGAGCTCCGGCTCCCCGAAAAACGTGTCGGCACCCTCGGCCTCGAGGTTGACCAGTGCACGCAGGATCACCCCGGCGGTCGTCGGCGACACCGCGCCCAGCGCCGCCAGTTCGGGCTTGCCCGCGTCGCCGGTCAGGAACGTGATGACCGCACGCAGGTCTTTCAGGTCGAGCAGCGGCAGCCCCTTCTGGTCGGCCCAGTGAAAGATCAGCCCGAGCGTCGACTCCTGGGTCTGGTTGAGCCCCAACACCTTCGACAACAGAATGGGACCGAAGCTGGAGATCGTGGCGCGCACCGGAACGCCGATGCCGTCGGTGCCCAGCGACAGGAACTCGACCGGGAAGGCCGTCGGGGTCCAATCGTCGCCGGTGTCCTTGGCGCGGGCGACGATCTTGTCGTTGCTGACACCCGGCCGCGACAGCCCGGACAGGTCGCCCTTGACGTCGGCCATCATCACCGGCACGCCCGCGGCGCTGAGCTGCTCGGCCATCACCTGCAGCGACTTGGTCTTGCCGGTGCCGGTGGCCCCGGCGACCAGGCCGTGCCGGTTGACGGTCGCCAGCGGAATGCGGATGCGCGCAGTGGCATCGGCGGTGCCGTTGACGACCACGGTTCCGAGTTCAAGCGCTTGGCCCTGGACCGTATAGCCGGCGGCGATCTGTTGGGCGGCGGATTGAGTGCTCATCGTCCCCAGACACTACTGCCAGAATCCGCCAGCGGAAGTCACCAGATCCGGTTGCGCCTACTGTTGAGCGCTGTGCGGGAAGAACTGGTCTGGATCGACTGCGAGATGACCGGACTCGACCTGGCCAAGGACCGGCTCATCGAGATCGCCGCGCTGGTCACCGACGGCGACTTGAACGTGCTCGGCGACGGCGTCGACGTGGTGATCCACACCGATGAGGACGCCCTGTCCGGGATGGTCGAGGTGGTCACCCAGATGCACACCCGGTCCGGCCTGATCGACGAGGTCCGATCGTCGACGATCGACCTCGCCCAGGCCGAGGCGATGGTGCTCGACTACATCAAGGCGCACGTGCCGCAGGCGAAAACGGTTCCGCTGGCGGGTAATTCGATTGGCACCGACCGCGGTTTCATTGCCCGCGACATGCCGGCGCTCGACGACTACCTGCACTACCGGATGGTCGACGTCAGCTCGATCAAGGAGCTGTGCCGACGGTGGTATCCGCGGATTTACTTCGGACAGCCCGAGAAAGGCCTCGCCCACCGCGCGCTCGCAGACATCCAGGAGTCGATCCGCGAGCTGCGGTTTTACCGCAGGACCGCGTTCGTGCCGCCCCCTGGGCCGTCGACCAGCGAGATCGCGGCGATCGCCGACGAGATCAACGGCGGGACCGACGCATCGACGGATATGGATTCGGCTCCAGAGGCCACGAGCGGCTAATATCGCGATCGCCGCCGGACACACTTCGGCGGCGATGGTGAGTGTAGTTCAGCTGGTAGAGCACCAGGTTGTGGTCCTGGAAGTCGCGGGTTCGAGTCCCGGGTTGTGGTCCTGGAAGTCGCGGGTTCGAGTCCCGTCACTCACCCCACCGGTCGCAGAACGGAGCGCCAGCGCGACGGTTCGACGCGTCAAGGAACCCCGAGTGGCAGCTACCTCTCTTGCCCGACGTGCGTTGGGGTCCATTCAGGTAGTGCTGGGAGTGAATGTCCCTGAAGCTTGTTTCCTGGCCACTTCGCCCAGTGACTAAGGTGCGGTGTTCATCGACGCCCGCCTTGAAGCGGAAATAGAGGTTCTGTCGTCTCCGCGTACGGGCGGAGCATGGCCCTGATCCACTGTCGACCAGCGGCCGCCAGTGTGGATCCGCTTGGCGTGGGCGTCCCACATCCTCCGGGCGGCTAAGGACAGCTGCCCGGGCAGTGGAAACCGGCCCTAAATGTTTGCTGATCTCCCTCAGAATGATTGCCGACCGCTGACCAAAAATACGTCGCGGTTCGATGATCCGCGGAGAGCCGCTCCGCTCAGGGTCTGGATGGGCAAAAACGCCTCTGATTGTTAGCTACCCTCTCCACCCATGTTGAACTGGGATAACAGCGCTGGACTCGGCACCATCTTTGCCAGATCGATCCACCGGCGCTCGCTTGAACTGCATCATCCGCAGATTTCCCAGCTCCTGGCCCAGGCGATTCGCGGCAGGCGGGGCCATGTTCCGGGCGTTAAATTTGCTCCGGCGCTAATTTTGCTGCAGCTGTTTCATGTCGCGACCCCCGGGTAGCCGTGGATGTCCATCGTCAATACCGGGGCAGAGGAGGCACACAAAGTGGCCATGCATAGCGGTACTTCAAGAGAGAAGCTGGCGGGCGGCGTACTTCTGGGCGCGGTGGCGTCAGGTTGGCCGCCGCAGCGCTGGGCGGGGCCGGTACGGCCAGCGCGACCTGCGCGTCGATCAGCGGCATCGGCAACGGCAACGGCTGCACCAGTAGCCCGACCAGTTTCGCGGTCGGGCTGGGCACCGGCACGACGGCGGACGCCGAGGGGCTATTCAACGGCGCGATTGCGAATGGCATCAGCAACGGTGCCGCCGACACCACGAGTGCGTCCGCGGTCGGCGCCTTCAACCTCGCCTATGCCGGCGGCCCCGGTGCGCAGGCGGGCGCGGCGGGCAGTCTCAACCTGGCCGTCGCGCAGGGCACGAATGCCTTTGCACAGGCAGGCACGCCGGCGGGTGTCTTGGGCGGCAACGGGGCTGACTTCGGCAACGTCGCCATCAACCTCGGCAACAACAGCGCGCCCGGGAGTGTCTTCGGCACGGGTGCGTCGGCAGGCAGCATTTTGGGAATGGGAGGCCAGTTGAACGCCGCGATCGATGTGGGCAACGACAACTCAGTAGGCGCAGCCGGTGGTCTCAACGGCGCGTTCAATATTGGGGGCAGCGACAACGGCGTATTTACCATCGGCGCCGCGAACACCGCCACTCAGATCGGCGGCAACGGGAACACCGTGGAGGCGATCGGCGGCACCGGCGTGACCAGCCCCGGCCTGAACTCGGCGTTTCAACGTCTTCGGTAACAACAACCAGGTAACCGCAGGGTTCTTGGACCCTATGACGTTCCAGCCCGAGGGCGGCCCGTTCGCGATCGCCGGCGCCATCGGCACGAGCAACCACGACGGTGTCACCCTGCCTGTCATCACCCAGATCCCCACGGGCATCAACGTCAAGACAGACATCTCGCGATGGACCCGAGCGGGGGCGTGGAATAACACCCACGTCCCCGACATCGGGGACACTCAATCAGCAACCAATCAACGGCGCAGTCACTACCCACGCACAGCGTCGCCAGGCGTCGGCGTTGTTGTCGCGCAACCACTTCCCGATAGCATGGCGGCGCTGACGCGATCCCATGGCTGGTGCTCTTCGGCGAGCGATCAGCGGCATCGGCCGCGATTACACGTTGGCGTTACCGGCCTTCCACTGGTCCCATGGAATGTTCCAGTCGCCGAGCCCGTCGGTGCCCGGCAAAATCGCGCCGACCGTGTTGATCACCTCGACGATGTCGCCGCGCTTGCTGTTGTTGTAGAACCAGATCGCGTTGCTGGGGCTGACATTGAGGCAGCCGTGGCTGGTGTTCGTGTTGCCCTGCGCGCCCACCGACCACGGCGCCGAGTGGACGAAGATCCCGCTGTAGGAGATCTGCGTCGCCCAGTCCACGTCGGTGCGATATCCGTTGGGCGAGTTGACCGGAATGCCAAATGTCGACGAGTCCATGATGATGTGTGTGAACCGGTCGCCGACGATATAGATACCGTTGTTCGTCGGCGTGCTGTTCTTGCCCATCGAGGTGGGCATCGTCTTGACCACCTCGCCGTTGCGGCGAACGGTGACCATCTTCGTGTTGTCGTCGGCGGTCGTGATCACCTCGTCGCCGATGGTGAAGTGCGTATCGGCGTTCTCCTGGCCGAAAAGGCCATCGCCCATGTCGACGCCGTAGATGTTGACCGCCACGTCCACCTGAGTACCTGGCTGCCAGTACCTCTCTGGGCGCCAGCGCATTTCCCGGTTGTTCAACCAGTAGAACGCCCCGTCCACCGGTGGATTTGCGGTGATCTTTATGGCGCGCTGGGCCGCGAGCCGGTTCGGGATGTTCTCGTCGAAGCGGATCGCGACCGGCTGGCCGACGCCGACCACCTCGCCGTCGTTCGGCAGCACGTAGGCCGACGTCAGGTTCGCCGGCGAGTGCGTCCGGAAAGTCATGTGCTGGCGCGCGACGCCGCTGAGCCCGAGAGCTTCGGCGGTCAACGTGTACTGCTTGTTGTAGCCGAGTTGTTCGGTTGTCGACCACGTGAGGCCGTCAGGGCTGAGCTGGCCTGCGACCGGCGTGCCGTCCGGGCGGACCACACTTACCGCGCCCAGCACACCATCGCCGGCCGTGACAGTCACCGGCTGATCCACCGCAACGCCGACCGCGCCGTCGGTGACCGAAGCCTGCAATTTGGGAACCAGCAGATCGGCGTATGGCGTGGCCTTGTCGGTAATCACCTTCGGTGGCGCAGGTGTCGAGTTGCTGCTGCAGCCACCGGCCACGATGACGAGAGCCGGCAGCACCGCGAGAACCGTCAACCAGGTCCGATACCGACGCGGACGAGTCACAGGACGGACCTGCCACATACTTTGCTCCACCTCACTGCCGCAGCTAACTCGTTGGCGTTATTGGCAAGATTCTAAGGGCAATGCGGGCATGTAGCGCGCCACCCGGCCGTTTCCCCGTCGGCTTGACGGGTGCCAGGTTTCGCCGGCGGGCGCTAGCCTGTTATTGTCGCTCGGCGACGCGCCGTTAGCTCAGTTGGTAGAGCAGCTGACTCTTAATCAGCGGGTCCGGGGTTCGAAACCCTGACGGCGCACCACAAAGCATATTTTCGAGGCGTCGCCCATTGCGGCGCGTCGTTTATGCGTCGTTTATTGCGTCATCGAGCACGTCGGCGACCTGGATGTGTACTTTGCCGCGCGCCACGTACACGTCCTGCGTCATGGACACCTTGGAGTGCCCCAAGTGATCGGCCCCGACCCGCGCCGATAGGCCGCGGTCGTCAATCAACGTGGCAACGCTCTTGCGGAAGCCGTGCGTGGTGACGTCGGGTACTCCGAGTTCGTCGCGACCCTGCGCCATTCCCTTCCGAAGTTGTTGGGGTCGCGCCACGTGCCCGCCGCGGATGGGAAGACGATCATCAAATGCTCACCTAGGTGGGGCAATGAGCGTCGCTGCCGCACCTCGAGATGTGGCCGCCACGTTGCTGCCGTCCGAACCCACTACGCTGTTGGCGTGGACTTCCGTGTCATGATCGAGCCCCAGCAGGGTGCCACCTACGCCGACCAACTGGCCCTCGCGAAAGCCGCTGAGGGGCTTGGCTTCTCAGCGCTTTTCCGGTCCGATCACTTCCTCGCCATCAACGGCGACGGGCTGCCCGGACCCACGGATTCCTGGGTCACGCTGGGCGCGCTGGCTCGCGAAACGAGCACCATCCGGCTGGGTACGCTGGTCACCTCAGCGACGTTTCGGTGGCCCGGGGCGCTGGCCATCGCCGTGGCCCAGGTCGATGAAATGAGTGCCGGCCGGATCGAATTGGGGCTCGGCACCGGGTGGTTCGAGGAAGAACACACCGCCTACGGCATCCCATTCCCGCCGCTGCGCGAACGGTTCGACCGGCTCGACGAACAGCTGCAGATCATCACCGGGTTGTGGACGACTCCGCCGGGAGAACACTTCGACTTTCACGGTGCCCACTACACCGTCACCGACAGCCCCGCGTTGCCCAAACCCGCGCAGCGACCGCACCCGCCGATCATTATCGGTGGGTCCGGCGCAAAGCGCACTCCGGCGCTGGCCGCACGGTTCGCCGCCGAATACAACCTGCCGCCCATGCCGCTCGACGCGGTCGCCGCGCAGATCGGCCGGGTGTCCGAAGCGCTGGCCGCCGCTGGCCGGACCGGCGATTCGATGACCTATTCGGCGATGTTCCCGATGTGCATCGGCCGCGACGAGGCCGAAGTGGCGAAGCACAAGGATGCCTTTGCCCAATTGGGCGACTTTCTTGGCAGCAGCCCGCTGGTGGGCAAACCGGCGGAGATCATCGATCGCATTGGCGCGTGGTCAGAGCTGGGCGTCGAGCGGGCATACGCGCAACTGTTCGACATCGCCGACATCGACCAGCTGGAGCTGCTCGCGGCCGAGGTTATACCGCGCCTGACATGACGACGTAGCATCCTCACGCGGCGGATGCTCAGCGGTCCGGCAGGGTCAGCCCCCTGTGGGAGGCCCTCGACGAACTCGAAAGCCTCATCGACACGTCGAACGCCTCGGGGCGCATGGTCGCCGGATCAGACCAACAGCGACTGACTCAACGGCAGCAGTTACATACACCGTGCGACGCGACCGAGTCGGGTGGTGATCCGCAAAGCTGCCGCGCAGCCCACGCAGATCCCACGCGGCGAAGCAGACCCCAACCCCGAAACGGGGTGACAGGGTGGTGGGGTGGACGCCGAACTCGAAGACTGGAAAGCCCGTGGGCAGTATTTCGACTACGTGGGGTTCGACGTCTTCTATCGCCTCGAGGGCAGTGGGCCGCGACTGCTGCTGATCCACGGCTACCCGTTCAATTCGTGGGATTGGGCACCGATCTGGCCGACGCTGACGAAGCGGTTCACCGTGATCGCCCCTGACATGCTCGGCATGGGATTTTCCGACAAGCCTGTCCGTTACGAGTACTCGGTGCCCGATCACGCCGACATGCACGAGGCGCTGCTCGCTCATCTCGGGGTCGGCAGCTGCCATATCATGGCCCACGACATTGGCGTCTCAGTGGCCCAGGAGATGTTGACCCGACACGACGGTGGACAGCAGTCCCACGGACGGTTCGGCATCGACTCGGTGACCTGGCTCAACGGCGGGCTGTTCAACGAGGCGTACGCACCGCGGCGAGTACAGACGCTGTTGTCGCGGACCCCACTCGGCGAACTCGCGAGCCGGTGGCCGAACGTCCTGCTGCCACGGCGAGTCCTCGAGCGTGCGATCGATGAGTTGTTCGGACCGAATACGAAGCCGTCCCCGCGCATGCGCGAGCTGTTCCAGCAGATCCTGGAGTTCAACGACGGCAAGCGGGTGAGCCCCAAGGTCGGCCGGTTCATCAACGACCGTTACGTGCACCGCAATCGGTGGGTCCGCGCCATGCGACAGACGAAGGTGCCGATGCGTTTCATCGACGGGCCCGCCGATCCGAACTCCGGAAGGCACATGGCCGACCGATACCTGCAACTCATCCCGGACCCGGACGTGGTGATGCTCGACGAGGACATCGGGCACTGGCCGCAGATCGAAGCCCCCGACGCCGTTCTTACCCACCTGCGCGATCACATCCAGCGCGTCATGAAACACGCCGACCCCGCAGGCGGACTTCAGAATCGCGGCGGTTGATGCTCGTGCGTATTGTCAACGGGCCAGTCCTCTGGTCCGCAGTCAGTCCGCAGTAGATTCGATAACAGCCTCAACCGCCCAAACTGTTCCAACGCCGTGACGTGCGGCTTTCTGTCGTAGCCAACGCGGTCTAACAACCCAAACGCCCAAGTCCACTCGTTCGCATCGAGTAGGTCAGGGGCGAGATGATCCGCGCGGCGGCAAAGGTGATGAAACATCGTAGTCGCACTGACGACATACCGGCCTCGCATAGCCGGTCGGCGACGACCACTTCGGCATGCTTGCCCATCCAGGGTGCGGAGCGTTAGGCCGACCGCTCAAATCGAGCTCGCCCCGATCGAATGCGGTCGTGATGGCGGCCCCGCCTTGGCGCCGGCGGCATCGCGGCGACGGGCGGCCATCCCGGCCAGTGCCTCGAGCACCACACGGTGCGCCGCGTTGACGGTCAGCTCGGCATGGTCGTAGGGCGGTGCCACCTCCACGATGTCGACACCGGCCACGTCATGCTCGTGGCACAGCTGGCGCACCATCCGCAGCAGGTCGGCGGTGGTGATCCCGCCCGGCCCCGGAGTCCCGGTGCCGGGCGCGTGTGCCGGTCGAGCACGTCGATATCGACTGACAGATAGAGCTTTTCGGCCTTGGCCAGTGCTTCGCCGACAGCGTCGCGCATCACCTCTTTGAATCCTCGGTCCCAGATCTCCTGGATGGTGTGCCACGTCATGCCCTGCTTGACCATCCATTCGAAGACGTCCTGCGGCGGCCAGTAGCCGCGCAACCCCACCTGGACGAAGTGCGTCCCGGGGACAGCTCCGGACTCGATGAGCCTGCGCATCGGGGTGCCATGACTGGCCAGGTTGCCTTCTATGATGTCGGCGGTGTCAGCGTGGGCGTCGAAATGGACGATGCCGACGTTGCCGTAACCGTGGACATCGGCGACGGCGGTGGCCGCCGGCCAAGTGATCGAGTGGTCACCGCCGAGGATGACCGGGACGATGCCGCGCGATGCGACCCGGTGGACGCGCTCACGGATGTTTGCGTGCGAGACCTCGGTCAGACCATGCGGAAAACGCGTCGCCGAAGTCGACGACCTCCAGCCAGTCGAAAATCTCCAGCCCGAGGTCCATGTGATACGTGCCGGGCTCGTAGGCGTTAGCGCGGATCGCCCGGGGACCGAAACGGGCGCCGGGGCGGTTGGTGGTCGCGACGTCGAAGGGCGCGCCGACGATCGCCACGTCCGGCCGCCATGCCTCGAGCTGCTCGGTCTCGGTCAGGATCGGTCGCTGTCCAAACGAGACAATTCCCGAATGCGGCAAATCGAGCTGTTCAGCCATCCCCGGTGGCAGCTCACGCCCCGGACGATCGTCACGGTGCGTCATCCTGTGACACTACTGTGATCCTCTGGCACTGCTGGCGAAGGGGCGTGCAGTGACTAACTTCTTGATCGCCTCTTCGAGGCGAGAGCGGATGAACGAGGCGCGCACATCCTGCGCTGCCGGCACTGAGAGTTGACCCGTACCCACCACGGTGATCAATGGCCTCTCGCCAGCCGAAAGGTACGACGAACGGATTAGCAGGTTCCCGCGATGAATGAATATTTCAGATCGCCAGAGAAGTTCCACCATGCGTAGAGTGTCCCGAATATCCAGTCGCGTATGGCTGCAGCAAAGCGTTGTGGGCATCGATAACGTGTTTGTCGTCCAGCGTTAGTGGCTGAAATCCGATGTCAGTCACTAAATTCCTGGCCCGAGCTTCATTTCACGGAGTCAAATTCCTTGCACGTCTCTTCTGCGCTCGAAATCTTTGTGCTAGAACGCTTTACGTGCGGGACCGCCGCGCCGAGATTCACCAACGTGCGCTCTGAAAGACCGCAGCGACCAGTGCGCAGACAGGTGCATCGTCACAGGGGATCCCCTTAACAACTATTCCGGTGGTCGCTGCATCCATGGCGCGGGTCTCCATGACGTCCTTCAGGCTATGGGTGATGCTCTCTCGCACATACTTTTCCGAGCTGCCGGCGAACTCAACGAAGAGCCCTTTTCCGACAGCGTCGACTACCCATCCGATTCCTGCCCAGGCGCTTTCGTTCGGCACCGATGTCCGACCGTCAGCTAAGACGACGTAGAGGCGGTCACCCCAGTTACCCGCTGCGATGTAGGAACCCTCGTCGGCAGTTACGATCTCGCTTCCCTCCGGGATAACGGAACTGAGCTTGATCAGATTGAAGTTGGCGATGCCGGCACGAAACAGCGCGCGATCAAATGCAGCCAACTCCGTGGATGCGTAGCCGACGCCAGCGGTCAGGTGAAGCTTCATCAGGCAGTTAGGTCCTCGTGCGTGGCGGCTTGTCTTGATGCCGGCACGGTCGTCAGGAAAACGGTAGCACCATCCAAGGCGGCGTGCCTCCCACTTTCCGGACTGCGGACCAAATAGGGGCGCGGACGTGCTCAGGAGCTGGTCGCCCACGGCCCCAGCTGTTTTGGGGGAGACGGAGAGCGGATCGCACGCGGAGCGCGGCAGTACCGGATCCTGCGGGCCTTTAAGAAGGCTGGCATCAACAGCGAACGGTCGTCCGGGGAACTGACCCGCGCCCGCACCGCCCAGGCCGATCCCGCCTGGGCCGCCGACTACAGGGCGACCCGCCCGAAAGTGGAACGCAAGATCGCTCACCTGATGCGCCAACGCCACGGCGGGCGCCGCGCGCGAGTACGCGGCATGACCAAGGTCGCCGGCGACTTCTCCCTCCTGGCCGCCGCGGTCAACCTGGCGCGCTTCGGTGCGCTCGGACTGCGCCAAGCCACCGGCCCAAGCCGGCAGGTCGTACCCGCATGAGGGCAAAAACCTTACCGGACAGCAGGTTCCGCGGCAGACCAGACCATACGATCAGCCAGCACCCACGTCAACCAACTGAACAAGCCACAGCCTCACAACAAGCTCAAACACAAAACCGGTGATCACCTATCCCACGAGCCCCGTTAAACACCAGCCTCCTAGACAGTTCCGGAAATCGTCCCACATATTCGGTTCCGAAACTGCCGTACGGGCATGACTTCCGGTACGGTGGCGGGTGTGGGCGACGAACGCCGACGCTTGCCGGGTGGACTGGAACTCGGCTACGCACGGGTCTCGACCATAAAGAAGAGCCTGTACTGGCAAGTCGCCGCGTTGGCTGCAGCGGGCATCCCGCCGGATCGGATCTACAACGACAAGAAGACCGGCGCCACCGTCGACCGCCCAGGTCTGACCAAGCTGCTCGGCTACGCCCGCAACGGTGACATTGCCGTCGTGCACACGTTGGACCGGCTGGGCCGCACCCTGCGAGAGGTGCCGTACCTGGTCCACGAACTCGCCGAACACGGCATCGGGGTGCGGTCGTTGGCCGACTCACTACCAATCAACAATACCCGGGAAGGCATGGGACGCATCGCATTTCTGTTGCTCGCACTATTTGCGGAGATGGAGCGCACGTTCACCGCAGAACGGGCGGCGCCCGCCCGTGCGGTCGCCGAGGCGGGCGGCCGCCAGGTCGGTCGCCCCCGGGCGCACTCCGCCAACAAGATCGACTACGCCGGCCTGCTGCCCGAACAGGGCCGCAGCCTCGGCGAGATCGCCGCCAAGACCGGCATTCCGAAGACCTCACTGTACCGCTATCTGGGGCAGCCACAGTGGAGCAGTGGCATCCAACGATCCACGCGCTTCGGGACCTTGGGTCCGTGAAGGTCACCAATTCCGTCCTGCCTGGCGTCAACGCGATTGCGGCCGTCGTGGACGCCGCGCCTGCACAGGTCAACGTGTGCGTCGTCGGGGCCGGCCACGCCGCACACGCCCTCATGGCGTACCTCCCCGCACGGGGTTTCGTCACCAGACTGCTGGCAACATCGCGTCGCGGGGCCGACGCCGCCGCGCGCCGCATCCAGGAAGGCATCCGCGAAACCGGTGGCGTCACATGCACGTTCGCGTCCCACTTAGAACCCTACGGGGACGTGACAGGTGCCCCTGTCAAAGTAAGCAGCGACGCACATGACGTTA